>JABLXH010000118.1 GCA_013178155.1 Armatimonadota bacterium
GTTCATGGGGCCCCAGCCAGCTCCACTTCCCGCTACGCACGACTTCCTCCATCCAGTGGAGTTCCTCATCGCCGACCTGCGGCCAGGGCTGAGGCTGACCGGTGACGGCGGAAGCACCACCGAGGAGAGCCAGGTCATTGGGGCGAAAGCTGCACGCCATGACGTTCACTCCTGGGAACCAGTTGTACGTGAGAGCTTGTTACCTGTGCAGTGGGCCATCCGAACTTGCTGCAGGATACCACGCTGTGCACGTCTCTGACAATGACTGCCCGCCAACGGGAGGCTAACCGGCGTGGACGATGGAAGCACACTGCAACTGGAGGACCTCGTCCCGCGTGCACTGCTGCACAGCCTCCAACAGGGCTTCGCGAGCGTGACCGGGATCCCGATGGCCATTACGGATGCTCGTGGCAGGCCGCTTACCCCCATTCCTGAGCCCTTGCGCTTCTGCGGCTCGCTCATCCAGGGCGTTCCGGGGGCCCTATGCCTCCGTCGCGCTCGTTGGGATCTTCCCGAGGAGGAGATCGAGCGTGAGTTGCTAGCTCGTGGCGTGGAGGGCAAGCCCGTTGCCCACCGCTGCCGTGGTGGGTTCCGTGACATGGCGGTGCCTATCCTCGTCGGAGACCAGGTCCTTGGGTTCGTCATTTTCGCTCGCAGCCTGACCGAAGAGCCAGACCTGGCTCGCTTTCGCCAGTTGGCCGTTGAGGGCGGCATGCCCCCTGAACAAGGCGAGGCGGTGGCCAGGGCTGCGCTCATCATGCCGCGCGAGCGGGTCGCCCAGGTGGCAGCGCTGCTGCAGATGCTGGCCAGCCTCGTCGCGAAGGCCGCCTACGATAGCCTGCGCGCGCGTCAGGTCCTCGAGCTGGAGGAATTGCGCGACGCCCTCATCCACATGATCGTCCATGACCTGCGCACACCCCTGACCAGCATCATCGGTGGCCTGCAGACGGTCGTAGACGCAGCCTACGAGCCAGAGCTGACCCAGGAGTTTGTGACCACCGCCCTCAGCAGTGCCAACACCCTCGTGGAGATGGTCAACACTCTACTGGACATCAACAAGATGGAGAGTGGCCAGATGCAGCTTGGCCTGGGCCCTCTGGACATCGTTGCGACCGCTGCCGCCGCAGTCGGTCAGGTGCAAAACCTGGCGCGCTCGCGAAGGCAGGACCTCCGCAACGAGGTGACGGAGGAGTGCCCGGGAATCATCGCTGACGTTGAGAAGGTCCGCCGCGTGCTGGTCAACCTGTTGTCGAATGCCATCAAGTTCACACCGGACGGCGGCACCATCGCTTTGAGCGCTGTCTGCGACGACGATGGCCTGCTGTTGTCCGTCACCGACAATGGCCCCGGCATCCCGGAGGAGTACCGGGAGAGGATCTTCGAGAAGTTCGGCCAGGTCCAGGGACGCCAGACCGATCTCCCCTCCACCGGCCTGGGCCTCACCTTCTGTCGCATGGTAGCCGAGGCGCATGGCGGGCGCATCTGGGTCGAGAGCAAGGTGGGCGAGGGGAGCACCTTCTACGTTCGCCTCCCGCGCCGCCCTTGAGCCGGTCCCTCCCCACGCTATAGAGGCTCTGACTCGACGCATTTCAGGTGAGGCTCATGCAGCCCTGGCATGAGGATGATAGCTTCTGGGAGTTGCTGGCTCCCCACATGTTCCCTCCGCAACGTGTGGCCGCCGCGGTTGGTGATGTGGACAGCATCCTCAGGCTCACAGGTCTTGCGCCCGGTGCCGCCGTTCTGGACCTTTGCTGCGGACCGGGACGGCACGCGCTCGAATTCGCACGGAGAGGCTTCCGCGTCACCGGCGTGGACCGCACCGCCGCCCACCTGCAGAGGGCGCGGGCCGCGGCGTCGGATGAGCGGCTGGACATCGAGTTCGTCCTCGCTGATGCCCGCGAGTTCGCTCGCCCGGCGGCTTTCGACCTGGCCCTGAACCTCTTCACCTCCTTTGGCTACTTCGCGGACCCCTCGGATGACCTCCGCGTGGCGCGCAACCTGTACGACAGCCTCCGGCCGGGCGGCAGACTGATCATGGAGCTGATGGGGAAGGAAGTCCTGGCTCGCATCTTCCAGCCACGCGGCTGGGAGGAGGCGGACAGCGTCATCCTGCTGCAGGAGCGTGCTGTCTGCCAGGACTGGGGTTGGATCGAGAACCGCTGGATCCTTGTCGGCGAGGGAACGACCCGGGAGTGGTCGGTCGGCCACCGGCTTTACTCAGCCGTGGAACTCAAGCGGTTGCTGCAGGACGCCGGCTTCACCGCTTGCGCCGCCTTCGGCGCGCTATCCGGAGCGCCCTATGACCATCAGGCTCAGCGCCTGGTCGTGCTCGCCACGAGGCCGGCGTGAGCGTGTCAGGCCCGTAACGCCCGGACCATCCGTTCGCCGATGGTTGGCGGCTGGGGGCGGTCCCTACTCCAGGTCGAAGCAGTACGGCTCATGCCCCTCCTGCATGGACAGCAGTTCCATGCAGCGCGTGGTGAACTTGATGATGCCCATGCCCGGGTCGTCCACGCCGCTGTAGTACTGCCGCATGGCAGGACACGCTTCCCACAGGAGCTGCCGGATTTCCGGCGTGTCCACGCTCTCCCCGATCCCATCGAGGGTCGCCACTTCCCAGGTATCCTGTTGGGTGAAGAGCAGCTCGGCGTGTGGGTTTGCCGCCAACTGTTGCATCTTCCGCGAACCTTTGCCGCACGCCAGATAGAACGTCCAGGGTTGCTTCGGGTCCTCGACAAGGGCGCCCATCCAGCGCATGTGCGGCTTGCCGTCGGCATCCACGGTGGCCAGGACGTGCAAGTTCTGCACAGCGCTCATCACGGACCGAACCCGATCGGGTATCTCTGACATGGTGCTCCTCCTTGTGGATTGTCTCGTCTCCCCCGTCAACTCCAGCCTTCGCCAGGCGCGCCTAAAGTCCTCGCCCGCCCTGTCTGCGCAACAGGTAAAGGAAGAAGGGGCATCCCAGCGCACTGGTGATGATGCCGATGGGTAGTTCACTGGGCGCCACCAGCACGCGCGCCGCGACATCCGCGAGGATCATCAGCAATGCGCCGCTGGCCGCGGCAACCGGCACCAGGTGGCGGTGATCAGGCCCCACCAGCAGCCGCGCTATGTGGGGTACCACGAGACCGACAAAGGCGATGATGCCCCCGACAGCCACCGCCCCCGCCGCCAGCAGCGACGAGAGCGCCAGCAGCCAGCGCTTGGCTTGGCCCACGTCAAGCCCGAGACTGGCAGCGGTGTCCTCGCCCAGCAAGAGCAGATTCATCGGTCGCACCGCCACAAGACAGGCGACGAAACCCACCACGGCATGAGGCGCGATCATAGCTACGTGCGTCCAGCCACGCCCGCTCAGCCCTCCCAGGAGCCAGAACAGGACGCCGCGCAGGTCCTGCTCCATGACAAGCAGCAGGAACGAGGTCGCAGCCGCCACCAGCGAGCCGACCGCGATGCCAGTCAGCAGCAGCGTGGCGGTGTGGACGCGTCCGGCGCGTTGGCTCAGAATGTAGACGAGCAGAACGACCGCGGCACCGCCAGCGAAGGCTAGAGCTGGTACGGTCACCAGACCCAACGGGGCCAGCGGCGCCACGAGCATCATCGCCACCACGGCTCCCAGGCCGGCGCCCGACGACACGCCGACGATGTAGGGGTCAGCCATCGGGTTTTGGAACAAGGCCTGCATGACACTGCCCGACAGCGCCAGGCAGACACCCACCAGCGCCGCGAGCAGCAAACGGGGCAACCGCAGGTTCAACACGATACTGTGGAGCGTATCCACCGGGTACGGGTGCCCCGTCACCAGGGCTCGGCCCCCGTCGAGGAGGGCACCGACAACCTGGGCCGGTGACTGCTCTGCGGCGCCCACAAACAGCGAGATGAGTCCCGCGCCAACCCCGGCGATCAGGATCAGCGGCAGCACTACCCCGAAAACCCGTCCGTCGCGCCGGGCGGTAGTGGTCACAGACTGTCCCCCCCGCGGCTGAGAACCACCTGCGGCCGCCCGGACACCGGGCTGGGTGCCACGGCGAAGTCCATGCCGTAGACCTCCCGCAGTTGAGGTGTTGTGACTGTCTCAGCCGGAGAGCCGTCGGCAATCACGCGGCCCTCTTTGAGCATCATCAGTCGGTCACAGTACTCGCTGGAGAGGTTCATGTCGTGGGAGACCCAGAGCACGGTGAGGCCTTGCTCGCCGTTCAGGCGGCGCATGAGCGCGGCGATGTCCACCTGATGGTTCAGGTCCAGGTGCGCGGTCGGCTCATCCAGCAGGAGCAGTCGGGGCTCCTGGGCCAAGGCCCTGGCGATCAGCACCCGCTGGAACTCACCGCCGCTGAGTTCAGTCACCAGTCGCTCGCGCAAGTGCGCGATGTCCGCCATTTCCAGAGCCAGGCCGACCGCCTCACGGTCATGGGCCCCCGGCGCCCCCAACAAGCCCACGTAAGGATGCCGCCCCATGGCTACGACGTCGTAGACGGAGAAGGCGAAGGGGAGGGTGGCGTACTGCGGTACCAGCCCAACCAGGCGCGCTCGCTCGCGGGGCGCATAGGCCCGCAGGTCGCGGCCCAGTAGCTGCACCTTGCCCAAGCGCGCAGGCAGCAGCCCCGCCAGGACCCGCAGGAGAGTGCTCTTGCCCGACCCGTTGGGGCCCAGGAGACTGATCATCTCGCCGGTCCGCAGCGCGAGGTCCACCCCCTGCAGCACATCCGCGCCGTCATAGGCGGCGTGCAAGCCACGGACGTCAAGCATCAGCGGACTCACTGCATTCCTCTCGCATCGAAGAGGTCCGGATGGACCGCTGCGGCGATGTCGCGCATCCCCAGCACAAGTCGCGGACCTGGGACCGCGACATGGCCTGCGTCCAGGACCACGACCCGCCCCTGCTTGACGGCGGAGACGCCCTGCCACGCGGGGTCCTGGCGCAGCCTGGCGATGGTCTTGTCAGCCTCCGCCGTCCCGACGACCGCGTGTTGGCTCGAAAGCAGCAACACCTGCGGGTCGGCCGCGATGGCCGCCTCGGCCGAGAGGTTAGAGTACGGCTTGTCAGTACCGGCTACGTTGCGCGCACCGGCAGCCCGCAGGATCGCGTCCTGGAAGCTCCCCGGGCCGGATACGAACAGAGGGTCCAGCCAGACCGCGAAAAGCGCCCGAGGGCGCTGCTCTGCCGTCAGGTGCGCAGTCTGTCGCTCCAGGTCTGTCAAGCCCTGCCGCAGCTCGCCCGCGACCTGCCGGGCCCTGGGCTGCACGTTGCACAGTACCCCAATCGTCTCAATAGCGCGCACCACATCATCAAAGGAGGTCTCGTGAAAGGCGGCCACCGTCAGACCCGCAGCCCGGAGTCCCGAGATGAAGGTGGTTGGTGTACCGCGAGTGCACAGAATCAGGTCGGGGCTCAGGGCGAGGATCTTCTCTTCGCTGGCGTTGACATATCCCCCCACCTGCGGCTTCTTGCGTGCTTCCGGGGGGTAGGTGCAGTAGGAGGTCACTCCGACCACCCGATCTGCCAGCCCCAGTGCGAAGGCAATCTCCGTCAGGCTGGGCGCCAGGCTCACCAGTCGCCGAGGTTCAGACTGTAGGGTGATCTCTGCGCCCAGGTCGTCGGTGACCGTAAGGGGATAGCCGGTGGCCCCGTCACTGGTTCCCACGCCGCTGTCCGGTGGCTGAACCGGCGGGGCTGCGGCCGGACGGCAGCCGCCCAGAATGATGGCCAGGAGTAAAGCCACGACCAGGGGACCCACGTGTCTCATGCTCACCTACTTGTCCCCGATCGCCGCGGCGCGGCCCCGCACTGAAGCGGACTGCCGGGGCATGAAGCTCGGGCAGTCCGAAGAGGTCTGCTCTGGCCGCTCCCGCCCTCGAGGAGACGTGCTCTGAACGCCGGTATCCTGGCTTCCGGATCGTCCTACTGACCACGCCTTCCCATCGGGTCACACCCGCGTCCCGACGGTGGCTGTCTGTGGCGTTCGTCCCCGGTTACAGTTGCGGGGCAGCGCCGGATTCCCACCGGCTTCCCGGCTGCGGCGGACACACGCCCGCCGCGGAATGGCTCTCGTATTCTACGGTCCGGCCGTCTGTGGCGTCAAGCCACCTGCCGCGGATCCTGGCTCCCAGCCGGAGTGGCAGCGCGCAGTCGCCGGTGGCGCGTCCAGGCCACCAGGCCCCCCAGCCCCAGCACCATCAACACCCACGTCCCGCGCTCCGGCACGGCATCCCACTCATAGTCCACCCGCAGATGGATGCGCAGGTTCGGGTTCCCATCCGTGATCTGCTCCGACCACTGCGGCGGTGGGCCGGTGACCCAGTTCAGCAGTTTCTCAATGGTCGTCACATTCAGGGTGAAGTCCGTTGTACCCCCACCCGAGGCCTGATACTGGCTGAAATACGACGACCCAACTGACGTGCTTCCGCGGTCAGCGCCCGAGTAGCCCACCCGGCCCCAGGTGTAGCCATCGGGCGGCTGGTAATCGGGCGGCTCAGGTGGGCCTGGCGTGTCACGGTCCAGCAACATAGCCGGATCGCCATCCCATGCGGTGTTGGAGGTCGCGGCCAAGCCTGGACCGCTGAGGTCCCAGGCGCGCACCTCCCGCGGATTCACGATCCACTGGTGATTGCCGCGGCTCTCGTTCTCCACCGCGAAGTATCCGTAAGAGTCCTCGTAGATGCTGATCGTGACTGAGGTGAGCCAGAAGCGGCCCCCGTCGGTGTCGAACATGGGCACCGCGACGGAGACGTTAGACGCGGTGGAGTTGAAGTCTCTTTCGACCCAGACCGTGCTGAGGTCGGCCCAGGCCGTCGAGAGCTGAGCGACTGCAATCAGGGCTGCGGTTAGTGCTGCGGTGCGCAATCGCATCCCCTGTGTCCGATGACCGGCCAGGCGAGGGACGTGGGTCCGGTCTGTGCCTCGGTTACAGCAACATGTTACATGCCCTTGTGTGCCCTGTCCACCCCTTTCTTGAGCCACTCTTGTGGAAATACCGAGGCAATGCCGTTCCAGGGGGGGGCCGGCGAGGCGACCACAGACGGGCGGGCCAAGGGAAACAGGAGAAGAAAGCGCTATCGGCGACCGAACAGGGGCGCCAGCCATAGAGGCGAGAAAACGAAGACGAGGTAACCCAGAGCCGTCGCAACGCCAACCCAGTGCTCACACCACCACAGGACCAGCAGAGCCGGCAACGGCTGGTACCGTGGGTCCGCAATTCCCCTGAGCCGCACCAGGAGCTCCCTCTGCGCTCTGCCGTTGGCCACAGTCGCAGCCCTGTCCAGCCAATGGAGGGCGGAGACCCGATCGTTCTCGGCCAGGGCGAGTTGGCAGAGGGCCACGTAAGTAGGGAAGTGAGAGGGGTCCAGCTCCAGCGCCCGTTGCAGGTATCCGGCCGCCTCTTTGGCGTGGGGGCCTGCCGCCAGCGCCTTGCCGAGCACGTACAGGACCTGTGGATGCTCGCCCTTTAGAAGCATCAGCATCAGCTCTCGCTGCGCCGTGGACCCGGCCGAGCTGTCCAGCCGCGTCTCGAGAAGCAGCGCCCGCGCCTGCAAATCCCCGTAGTCTGCCCGCGCTGCCTGTAGCGCCACCGCCTCCGCCGCTTCCCGGTAGCCGCTGTCAAGCAGAACACGGGCGGCCTTGGTCCTCAGAATTACGATCTGGGCGATGAGTCGGCGACTGGTCTCATCCCCCGATCGCCGCCCGTGCCTGTCGAGCTCCTTACGGCGCAGGTCAGCGGCCAGCAGGTAGCCCTTGGCCGCAATCCCGACCAGGCGGCACCGTTCAGCGCTGTCCGCCAGTAGCTGCACCGCTGCTGCTGGCTCCCACTGCGCCTGATAGCCCACCAGGGCCAGCCAGCCCAGCACCAGCACCACGGCTCCCAGGACAGCATACACCGGTCGGACCATGGGCCACTCGCTCTATCAGTGTGCCGGCAGGTCCGGCCGCCCGCGAGCGGGAAACTGGCGACCATGCGAGACCTGCTGCAAATCGGTTGGCTCTTGAGCTGCTTGCTGCTCGGACCGGCTACCGCGACCCTGGCCGATGGGGCGGTCGCCGTACCCAACGCCGGCTTTGAGGACGTGGACGAGAAGACCGGGTTGCCACTGGGATGGACGGCCTGGGCGGCCAATAACACCTGCGCCTTCACCCTGGCCATGGCCCACAGCGGCGTCGCCTGTGCCCGTGTCACCGACACCAGCAGCACGGTCTCCCAGGGCCTGCGCAGTCCCCGCGTGCCCATTGCCCCCGGCAGCGCCTACAGCGCCACTGCGTGGGTCCGAGTCACTGAGCTTCAGGCCGGCGGCTTTGCTCTCTACCTGGAGTTCTGGCGCGGTGACCAGCGCATCCAGGACACGGCGGTCAGCACCACTCGGGCGGGCGAATGGACACAACTCCGGGTTGATGGCACCGCGCCCCCCGATGCGGATAGCGCCACCCTCCTCGTCTACGGCGGCAGCGCGACCGTCGGCGAGGCCTACTTCGACGACATCGCCCTGTCTGCAGCCCCGTGAGCCCTACGCGCCCCTCTGCAACATCGCTTCCATGCGCTGTGCCACCGTCTTGACCACTTCCACCCGCGCCCACCACTTGTGTTCGCCTGCGACGATGTGCCATGGGCAGCCTGGGGTATCTGTGCGGGCGAACATCTCCTCGGCGGCGACCACATACTTGTCCCACTTGCGCCGATTGCGCCAGTCGTCTGGACCAATCTTCCACTGCTTGAACGGGTTGGCCTGGCGTTCGCGGAAGCGCTTGAGCTGCTCCTGCTTGCTGATGTGTAGCCAGAACTTGATGACCACCGTGCCATCGGTCCGCAGTTGCTCCTCGAAGCAGTTCAGCTCATCGTAAGCCCGCTGCCACTCGTCTTCCGTTGCGAAACCCTCGACTCGTTCCACCAGTACGCGACCATACCATGAACGGTCGAAGATGACCAGTTCACCGTCCCTGGGCACCCGCGACCAGAAGCGCCACAGGTAATGGCGGCTCTTCTCCTCCTCGGTCGGCGCGCAGATGCTGTAGACCTTGTACCCGCGGGGGTCCAGTACCTCGGTCAGGCGCTTGATGGCCCCGCCCTTGCCGGCGGCGTCCCAGCCCTCGAAGGCCACCAGCACCGCCAGGTCCTTGTTGCGCAGCGCCTGCTCCAGCTTCAGGAGCCGCAACTGCCACTTCTTGAGGTGCTCCTCATACTCGTCCTTGTCCGCAAACTGCTGTGTCAGGTCCACATCATCCAGCCGGCCCATGAGGATCACCTGCTGCCACATGCGTTGCACTACCTGCCAGTTCACCACCTTTGGCCCCCGGACCTGCTCTGATTACCCGTTGGCAGGTAGGAGTTGACAATGTCCTCGGCGAAGTTCATGCTGCTATACAGCAGTCGGTGGCTGTACCCGGGGGCCAGAATGGCGCACCGCTGCCTCAACCGCCGCATCCACACCCGACACGCGATGCCTCACCTGAAACAAGGGGGGGGCATCGTCACGTCTGCTCCCTTCAGAGCTAGTCACCTGTCCATCCACCGACCACAGCCGCAGTCCGCCGGTGCACCACACGTCCAACTGCCGTGCCTGATCGCGAGATGGGCGATGATCCACTAGCCGCGGCGTCGCCGGAGTACCGCGCCTTTACGGGCGGGAAGTATCGGAAGCGATGAGAGCACACCAACAGACGGGGGTGTTTGGCATGTCAGGCGGAACCGCAAGCGCTTCGATGGTACTGGCCGTTGCCGTAGCTCTCGTGAGCCTGACCGGGGCCGCAATGGTCCAGCAACTGCACACCGTGCCTTTCGACACGGCGCTTTCCATCTACGTGGGACATGATGGAACGTGGTACCGATATGACGTCGGTCAAGCCGAAGAGGCAGAGATAGAGGATGCGCTCGGCGTCTTTGCGCCAAATGAGGAGGTCTCCGACGACCCCGACATCTGGGTGGACCACCAGGTCAATGACCCTCCCAGTCCCAGTGGATGGACCTTCTTCAGTGCCGTAGACACAGAACCCATGTCACTCCATGTCATGGTGGCGGACACACAGAACCGACTGGGGCAAGTCGTGGTCACTGACCGCTACACGGGTGCGACGGTCGGCACACTAACCGCCAATGCTCAGGGCTCGAGCATCAGCGGGTCACTCACTGTTGATCCCACGCGAGAGGCCTTCCGCCTCTAACTCAAGGCCAAAGGTAGCGGCACGACCATGGCCAAGTTCCAGGTGATCAATCCGCGAGTTGAGGACGGCATCGCGGTGACGTTCTACTACGGCTGGATACCCAACCGAGGCGACGAGCACGCCCCATGCGCCGAGACCTACCTCGGCCCGCCTTGGGGCAACCCCGAGACCTATGCCGGCAAGGTGAGCACGGCAGCCGTCGAAGAGAACCGTCCCGCCTGCTGCGGCAACACGGCGTACACAAACGACCAACCACAGCAGGGAGTGGTGACGCCCAAGTACAACCTCCTGAACCACAAGCTCCTGCAGAATGTGAACTTTGACCCCACCGGTACGGGCGGCAAGGTGGGTGACGAGGTGAACGCCGCACTTACCGCTGCCAGACAAGACTACCTCAATGGCCAGACCTACCTGGGCCAGTTAGCGTTGCTTCCCTTCAGCCAGGGCGTCTCGCACTTCCCGGCGGAGCTGTATGGACAGATCCGATCGATCCTGTATTGCCCGTACAAAGGGCTGACATCGCGGAAGGCGGAGATCGCCCCAGCTGTCCGGGGGATGCTCGGGAACTTCCGCAATGTCGGGGTCGGGCACTCCGAAGTTGCCTGGGCACTGGAAGCTGGCATCACTCTCAGCAGAGTAGACAGAATCAGGTACCAGATCCAGAGTCCGGTTGCTGTTGGCGACCTTTGGGGACTGCGGAGCAGCGCTAACGGAGGGCCACTCTCGTTGCCCACACAGCCTCTCACCGCTCCGGTCACCTTCGAGCTGTACGGCGACCTTGTACCGGCGCCGTCGCCATCTCCAGGGCTCATCGGCGGCAACGGCAGCGCCGTCAAGGCTGACACCGCATGGACACCGGTACCACCGCCACCTCCCATGGAGACCACGAAGACACTGACCTTTCCGGGTCAGGGCCCCGACCTGGGGAGGTGTACCGTCCAGCTCGCGAAAGGCTGGCGGTGGACGGCTACGGGTGGCAGTATGCACTACAACCCGGGCCAGGTTGGACTGTTCGATGTCCCTGTCGCCGAGACGAAGACGATCACAGCCAACCTGAACCTATTGCTGTGTCTCAGACTCGCGACCGGCACAACACCCTGCCAGGTTGAGCTTCAGAGGTTGGTGGGCGGGGACTGGCAGGCTGTCGATCTGGGGAACACGAGTCTGGTGGATGGTGTGCAGACACGGACGATAGCCGAGAGACCGACAGGGGTGTACCGGGCACGGGCGAAACGACAGATGGGGCCACCGCCACCCCAGTGGGGCAACTGGACTGAGTTCCAAGTGGCGATCGGCCCGGTACAGACCCAGCCCCTCACCGCGCCCTAACGACGCTCTAAGAGGCTCTCCCTGACACACAGAGCGGCGCTGCCTTGCCGGCAGCGCCGCTCCCATGATTCCAGCGCCGTCTACTCCCCCAGCTTGCCCGCGCGGTAGGCCTGGATGTAGTTCATGCACCACTCGTCGCGGCCCAGGATCGCCTCCGCGGCCGTGATCTCGGCCATCAGATCCAGGTTCAACGGGTCGCAGATCGCCGAGTCCAGCCCAGCCGCCATGCAGACGGTCATGAACACGCGGTTCAGCAGCTTGCGCACGGGCAGGCCGTAGGAGATGTTACTCATGCCGGCGGTGATGTGCACCTGCGGGTACTCGGCCTTGATGGCCTGGATGGCCTGCACGACCTGCAGCCCGGCGCTGTTGTCCGTGCCCAGCGGGGCGATGACCGGATCCAGGTAGATGCGCTCCTGGGGCAGCCCCTTCTCCAGCAGCAGGTCAATGAGCTTCCTCGCCGTCGCTTCGCGCTGTCCGGCCATGCAGGGCATGCCGTCGTCGCCCAACGCGAGAGCGACGCAGTTGGCCCCACTCTCAACGATGACCGGGAGGGTGTTCTCGATCCGCTCGGCCTCCAGGGTCACCGAGTTGATCATCGGTGTCTGCTTTCCCTCGTAGACCTCGAAGGCTCGGCGCAGGGCCAGCGGATTGGGGCTGTCGAAGGCGATGGGCTTGTCTGTAGCGCCCTGTACCAGCTTCACCAGCCACTCCATGTCCGCGACCTCGGCCTCACCGGTGGTGCCGGGATTGCAGTCAATGAAGTCCGCCCCGGCCTCCGCCTGTTTGACAGCCAGGTCCACGATGAACTCCGCGTTCTTGTCCGCAATGGCCTGTTTGACGGCCTTGCGGGTTCCGTTGATCAACTCGCCAATGATGATCATCTGAAAGGTCTCCTTGCCTCTTGGTCGGTGGCAGGAACGCTCCCCTGAGCGCGATCCCGGACGAGAGGTGGTCGCCGTCTGGTGATCGCCCCTACCTCTGGCTAGCTGCGCGCACCAGCGCCGCCAGGGTTGCGTTCAGCGGCGCGGAGAGGCCAGCCTCACGCGCGGCAGCGGCAATCTCGCCGTTGATCTGCTCTACTTCCGTGCGACGGCCCGCCGACAGGTCTTGCAGCATAGAAGAGCGGTTATTGGCTGTCAACCGACAGATTTCCTCCACCTCATCCGGCATCCTCGCCGGGCAGAGTCCGTGGCCCAGCGTGCGGCCCACCGTCGCGCTTTCCTGGGCCACCTGTCGCAGCAGACTGCGCAGGGCCGGGATGTCCAGGAGTTGCCCATTCCGCAGGCCCGTCAATGCCGTCAGCGGGTTGATGGCCGAGTTGACTACCGCCTTGCGCCACAGCACGGTCGGCACGTCATCCGTGGTGGTCGCCGGGAGGCCAGCCGCCGAGAAGACCTCCGCCAGCGCCGCGGCCTCCGTCCCGCCGACCACCATCTGCCCCACCGCCGCCACGCGGACGCGGCCTTCCCCTATCAAGGTGGCCCCACTGGACGTCGTGCCGGCCAGTACGTACTCAGGAGTCTGGAAATCCTGCAGAACCTCCAGGTTCCCCAGGCCATTCTGCAGGGTCAGCAGCCTGGTCCGCGGGCCAATGAGCGGCCGCGCACGGGTCAGGGCTTCGCGGGTGACGTAGGCCTTCACGAACACCAGCAGGAGGTCCACTGGCCCGAAGTCAGGCGTCGCGTGGCAAGGGACATGGGCCTGCCATTGCCCGGTCTCGTCCTCAACGATGAAGCCGTTGGCAGTGAGACGCTGTGCCCGGTCCGACCGGTGGTCCACCAGGGCCACGTTCAGGCCCTGGCGCGCCAGGTAGGCGGCATGCATGAGCCCCATGGCCCCCGGACCGACTATCGCTATCGGGCCGAACTCTGGCGTCACGCGTGACCCTCCTCTCGACCTGGCCGCAACCCGCTGTGGCCTGCTTTGTTCGCGAACCTTGCGAGGGCGACCTGCGGGCACCTTACCGGGTCGGTGTACACCTGGCCATATCGCTTCGCGGGACGGCAGTCTGAAGGCTCCTCATCAGTGGAATATCCCGTACCCCTGGAACCCCATCACCGGGCCGATGATGGCCCACGCTGCGCCCACCAGGTAGTCCCCCAGCACCAGGCCGAGGAAGAAGGGGGCGGCGTTGCGATAGACGCGCTGGCCGCCGTAGCGCACGATCGCGGCCTTGATGATCCAGGCGACCAGGAACGGAAACCACACCCAGTTCAGGCTCGGGCCCACGCAGTAACCCAGCGGGTAGAGGATGAACCACGTATACCGCGCCTGCGCACTCCACAGTAGGCCCACCATCGCCGCGCCTGTGCCCACCGCCAGCAGGCGCGGCCAGTCCATCCCGTGGGGCTCTGTCAGCGCCAGCGCCATGTAACCCCACATCTCCTGGCCTGTGAGCGGCTTGAAGCCCATGCACTTGGCCAGCGCCCCCTCGGCGTAAGCCACATGCAGAACCGCCCAGAGGGCGACCACGCAGGAGAGAACCGTCGCGGCAATGAGTGGCCCCGCCAGCCGCCGAGGCGAGAGGCCCGTCTGGTGCCAGAGACGCAGGGCCTCAAGCTGCGTCGGCATGGGATGGCTGCGGTTGAACCGCCAGAACCAGTGGCTCAGGCCGGCGCCGACCACGTCGCCCTTTGTCACCAGGCTGCTGCTCACCAGGCGAAACAGGTTCATCGGCTCCGGCGAGACCACATCATGCGGGGCTCCGGCCTCGGCCCGGACGCGGGCAATGGCCAGCGAGACCAGCAGGTACACAACCAGGGCTACCGCCGCCCCGGCAAAGCTCATGCCCACCAGCCGCCAGAAGGCCAGCAGCAGGGCCAGCATCGCCAGGCCGGCCACGGCCGCAGTGCGACGCGGCAGAAACTCGTCACCTTCACCGCCTCTCTCTGCTCCGGACAGAGCCTGCCACAGGCGCGCCCAGTGCGCGCGGGTCAAGTAGAGCAGAAGCCCAGCGTAGGCCAGCCAGCCGCCGATGGCCTGCTCCGGACCAAAGGGGAAACCGGGGACCTTGTGCAGTCCCGCAGCCGTGCCGCCGATCGCCTGTGCTTTCTGGAAAAGGTAGAAGAACCAGCAGGAGAACAGGACGTCCAGGGGGACGAAGTAGGCCAGACCGATGGCGAAGGGGTAGACCGACACGGGAGTCCACCCGATGGCGTTCCAGGGCGGGGTGACGAAGTTCAGCGGGTGGGCTGCCGTGGGCAGGTGGGGAAGTGACGGGTAGAGCTGCGCCAGACCATTCAGCGTCCCGTTGATGAGAGTGAGACCCGCCCCGGCCCACATCGCCCGCGACAGCCAGAACCCGGGGGCATCCAGGCCCAAGACGCTGAGCGGCAACCGGACCGTTGGGAAGCTAAGCTTGGTCTCCTCGATCCAGGCCCGGCGCACCATAACCGTCAGACATAGGAAGAGCCCGCAGCAGAGCAGCATGAACAGCAACCACACGGCCACCGGGCCCGCCCAGGCCGCCAGGACGTCACCCCGGTAGAGCGTCCCGCCCTCGAAGAAGCCGCGCAGGACGTCCCGGTCCCACATGAGCGTCCAGCGGGGAACGTGGGGGAAGACCACCTGCTCCCACTTGTTCTCATCGCTGGCAAACCATGCCCCCCAGCCGATCATGCGGATCCAGTTGACGACATAATCCAGCGTGGCCACGGTGCAGGAGACGGCCAGCATGATGTAGACCGTCAGAAGCTCGGCCATGGTGAAGCGCCAGGATGGCCGCAGCCGTCCCAGCAGGACGTTCAGACCGACCAGCAGCACCAGGAAGAAAAGTGGCGTCACAAACAGGGGATTAAGGGTCAGGATCATGTACCACCGCAGTTCGGCGGTCACGACCCAGTAGACATTGAGCGGAATGAGCAGCAGGCCCAGCAGGAATGCCTTACCGGGAATGCCGTGGCGTGGCCGGCCTTCCTGAGGGCGGGGTTTCATGCCGGTCGAGCAGTCCTCGTGGCTTCCGCCGATGAGCTCCCTACTCCTGCCACCAACGCTCGCGCTCCTGGCGGATCAGATCCTCCAGGAAGTGGGTCTGGTCGCGGCGGTTGCGCCGGTTGCCAGGGGCCTCGAACATGGTCCCGCCGTTCCAGTGTGGCGAGGGAGAGCAGTTCAGGTCCAACGTGACATAGAGCACCTCCACCTCACCAACCTGCTCGCGACGCACATCCTTGTGCGTGACGCCGGGCGGGTTGCCGTGCGACGTGTCCACCTCCGGGTTGCCCAGGTCACGGCCGACCGTGTCCCAGACCCCGCTCCCGCTGTTCCAGCTACTACACACGATCCGGACCCGGTTGTCCGCCGCCCGGGCGTGCATGAGGGCCCGGTAGTAACCGGCATTGGGGAACAAGATGATCTCCGCGCCCTTGAGGGCCAGCAGTTCGGCCACATCCGTGAACCAGCTATCGTAACAGATCATCATGCCGACGGTGCCGAAGTCCGTCTGGAAGACGGGCACCGCGCTGCCGGGCGTGATGCCCTGGTCATTGACCTCCGGGCTGTACGGATGGACCTTGTCGTACATGCCGGCGAGCTGCCCCTGCCGGTCCACGAGCAGGCAGGTGTTGTAAGTGCGGTCCGTCTCCGCCACGTGTCGCACGATGCCGCCGGCCACATACATCCGGTACTGCTTCGCCTTGGCCGACATGAGCTGAAACGACGGCCCGTCGGCGGGTTCCTCAATCCGATCGCCTTGCATGTACTCCGGCAGCAGCACCAGGTCCACGCCTGCCCTCCCCACCGCATCCAGAACCGCCTCGCAACTCGCCAGGTCCGTCTTCTTCGAAGTGCAGGCCACACGGACCCACCTAGGCGGGTCGGGCGTGCTCTCCGTCAGCGAGACCTCCCGGATCCAGGCCGCGCCATGGGGGTTGAAGCGGTACATCAGCCGACATTCGGCTTCGGGCACGACCTCACTGCCGTCGGCGTTCGGACCGGCATAGGTGATCTTGGTCTCACCCACAATCCAGCCGTCGGCCTGACGCCTGTACTGGTGGATGCCGTCATTGGCCCCCGGCCCGAAGCACTGCAGCAGCAGATTCTCATCGGGGTTGGTGTTCGGCGCCACCCGGAAGACCACACGGAACAGGTACGTCTGACCCAGCTTGATGGGCGCCTTGGCCGACACGTAGCCCACGCAATCGGGTACCCCTCCCCCGGACAGCTTGAGCACCTTGCGCCCGTCCAGCTCCTCAAGCGCGAACTTCGGCGCTAGCGACGGCCGGTAGGTGTGCGCCTCCCATCCCTCCGGCAGTTGGCCGATCTCGCCATGCTGGAAATCGGCGTTGGGCAGCAGGTTCGGCGCGGGGCCGTCGGCCTCACTCCGCATGGTGACGAGGGACAGTGCGGCGATGGCGACCAGAGCAGCCAATGGGAGCAGCGAGGGGCACATGAGAGACACCTCGGCAGAGATCGTGTGCACCGGCCATGCGGGGGCCCCTTCGGCGGGAGGGGAAGCGATTCCTGCGTCGCGGCCACCGCGTGTGTGTTGCGCCTGCGGGTGCCGTTCGTTGGACATCGCGGCGACTGATTGCCGCAACGCGCCGCCTCACCCAGGGACGGTAGCCTCAGGCCTGTCCAGGCGAGATGTGTCGTCTCTTCGGCGGTCGTCGGGAGGCGCAAGCGATCGCGGAGCGAGGCCGCCGCTTGGGCGCGACGGCCTCGCTGTTTGGCGCAGGGCGGCTCAGAAGTCGTCTTCAGCGTCAGCCTGACTCTGCGGCGGCCGGACGCCGACGTACATCGAGCTAAACTCGTAGACCTTGTACTCGCCACGGAGGTTGCGCTGGAAGGTCAGCGGTCGAGGGCTGTCAGCACCGCTGGACTTGATGAACAGTTTGACGTACTCGTCTTCTTCCTTGTCATCGAAGGGCTTGCGGTCCACTCTCTCGATGGCCAGCACATACTTGTTGGGGTCCATCTCGTAGTTGTTCTCTGGCGTGGTGCCCTTGGCGTAGCTCCGAAAGATGTGGGGACGTTCCTTCAGTGCCGCCATGAAGTAGGTCTTTTTCTGCCACTCCTTGTCCTTGGTCATGAGGGTGATCATCTGCGAACCCAGTTCCTTGTCCACGTTCAGGTAGACAAAGACTGCGTCAAACCAGAGCTTCGCGGCCTGTTTGGGGTCCAGCGCCTTCTCGGCCACGCGGGCCTCGAACTCCTCCATTGTCTTGGGCAGGCGGGGCTGCTCCTCGTCGGCCAGCTCCGTGTCGGACGCCGCCGGATCCTCGCCGAACTCGTCCTCCTCGGCCACCCCAACACCCGCCATCAACAGCATCAGCATCGCCAACCACGCCATTTGCAGCCGAAACATGGTCCACCTCCGTTGTCCTTTTGGGGCTGCTGCGCCGACCCCCCGATGGCTGAGGCGACGCATGCGGCTCTGCGGCGGGTTCGCTGGCTACCACCTCCTGACCTCTTCCGATAGTATCGCTCCCTAGCGAGCGGCAGGGTCGAAGCCCTGTCCGCGCACCCGGGCAGGCCTGCTACGGGTGATCTGCACAGCCCGCTCCAGCAGCGTCTCGGCCGCTTCCGGTGATTCCGCGCTGGTGAGGATGAACAGACCCTCCGGCTTCAGCTCGCGAACCGCCGCTTCTACCTGGTCGTACGGCAGCCAGATGACAACACCCTTGCCGCGCTCCTGGATGCGGCGGAAAAGCTCCAGCCACGCGAGGCCCTCCTCATTGCCGGTGCCGGGCGTCCACTGGATGGCGTGCAGCCGTTCCAGCGCCAGCAGCCGGTTCAGATGCTGCAGCGCGCCGGGGCCGTCCAGATGGTAGATGCAGGCATCCAGCCAGCCTGACAGCTCTTCCAGCTCCGGCGCGATGAACTCCTCGAACATGGCCGGTGACAGCGTGCAGGAGATGTCGCTTTGCAGCGTCACACATCGCCGCCAGGGGCACCACACGGGCAGCCACGTGATCGAGCCCTCCTGCGCCGAGAGCATGCCGGAGATGCGCTCATACATGACATACCAGTTGTCCAGCAGCTTACGCAGAGCGCGCTTGACCTCGGCAGGATGATCCAACAGGTCCAGACAGAAGACCTGGCTGCCCCGCAACAGGGGAAGATGATCGTTGGGCTGGTGAATGTTAGGCCATCCGACCATCCATTTCCCGGCCGCCACCTCTGCACAACGGGCCACCACTGCCTGCACCTGACGCCAGGCCCAGTCGCTCTCGTCCAGCTCCAGGCGCGGTGCGGGATCCCAGGAGCTGATGATCGGCTCCTGCCAGATCGTCTGCTCGCTGTAGTGCAGGGGAGCGCCGTACCCGAAGGCATATCCGACCATGAGCGAGGTGCCCGGCATGGCCTCGCCGCCGAAGTAGGTGGCCTCGTGGGCGATGTCGTAGCTCTGAGCCACATAATCCGGGTCGGTCCAGAGAGTCTTGTAGTCAGGCGGTGGGTCTAGCCGTCGCGCCGGCCCGGCCGGGGCCGTCACGGCGATGCACGGGCGGTCGAGCACCTCCATGGCCCAGTACGCCTGCATACGCTCCCGTGTCTCGGGCCAGTTGTGTTTGTGGGCCAGGTCCATATCGTTACTCCCTGCAGTGGTGGTCGGCGCAAGTTCGCCGCGCTGCCACGGCAATCCTGTCATCCCTGACACAGCCCACCTTCCGGTAGTCGCACCTGCCCCGGCGAGGCCCGTGCGGACCACAGAAACGATTCCCCCTTTGCACCGGCGGGCGCGACAGGTAGACTTAGGGTTACATCACGTCGTTGGCACAGGCTTTGCCGAGAGGTTGTGTACCCATGGAGATCGCCTATCCGCAACTGCAGCTCGCCCTGGACTTCGCCAACCTGGCCCAGGCGCTCCGCGTCGCTCACGAGGCCTGGGAGGGAGGGGTGAGGCGACTCGAGGCCGGCACGCCGCTGATCAAGAGCGAGGGGCTGGAGGCGGTGCGACGGCTCCGGGCAGAATTCCCCGAAGCAGTGATCGTCGCTGATATGAAGGTCATGGACGCCGGCCGCGTTGAGGTCGAGATGGCGGCCAAAGCCGGCGCGAACGTTGTGGCGGTGCTCGGTGCCGCGTCTGACGCCACCATCGCCGAATGCATTGAGGCCGGCAGGCATTACGACGCCCAGATCATGGTTGACCTGATCGAGGTGCAGGATGTAGCCACACGAGCCCGACAGGCCCAGGAGCTGGGCGCAGCCATTGTCGGCGTGCATTGCCCCATAGACGTCCAGATGCGCGGTGGCGATCCGCTGGAAGCCCTGCGCCAGGTTGCGGCTGCGGTCTCGATACCGATCGCTGTCGCCGGGGGACTCAACAGCGAGACCGTTCCGCAAGCCATCGCCGCGGGCGCCAGCATCCCCATCGTCGGCGGGGCCATCATCAAGGCCCCGGACGCCAAGGCCGCGGCCCAGACTCTTCTGGCCGCGATGCAATCCGGCGAGGGAGTGGCCACCGAGCTGTTCAAGCGCGTGGGTCCCGAACGTATCCGCGAGGCGTTCATGCGCGCCACAGCCGCCAACATCTCCGATGCCATGCATCACAGGGGCTGGCTGCCCGGCATCCACGCCTTGGCCCGTGGCATGAAGTGCGTCGGCCCGGCGCTGACTGTCTGGGCCTACCCTGGTGACTGGAGCAAGCCGGTTCAGGCCATTGACGAGTGCGAACCGGGGACGGTGCTGGTCATTGACGCCCGTAACGAAGGACCAGCGCTATGGGGGGAGGGGGCCAGCAAGAGCTGCATGGCCCGTCAGGTGGCCGGCGTGGTCATCAACGGTTGCATCCGCGATACCACGGAGATCATCGAGCTCGGTTTCCCGGCCTTTGCCTCCATGACCGCACCCATGGCGGGTGAACCCAAAGGCGTGGGCATGATCGGGGTGCCCCTGAAGATCGGCGAGACTCCGGTCCGCACCGGCGACTGGATCATTGCTGACGGCGACGGGGTGATCTGTGTGCCCAGGGAGCAGGCGGTGGAGATCGCAAACCGTGCGCTGGATGTGGTCGAACGGGAGATGCGCGACCACGCCGAGATAGACGAAAAGGGCCTCACTTTGGCGCACATCGCCGAACTGCGGCGCTGGGACCAGGCGCGGGGCGACCGCTAAGGTCCGCACCCGCTGCTGCCGCGGCGCAACGGCGTTCAGGCCTCCCCGCGCCACACCTTGAGAGGATGCCGCGTATCGCTGAGGGGCAGTTCCTCCCAGCCGCCGCCCATGTGCGACCAGTAGACCGCCGCGATGATCTCCATGGCGGCTCGGCCCTGCAGCCCGCAGGAGTTGGACCGTGGGCCTCCCTCGATCCACGCCAGCATGTCCAGCAGCATACGCTGCCGGGTGGAGACGGCCGGGTACCCGTCAGGGTTCTCCTCGGGTGTCAGTGGTAGGTGGCGCCAGTCACTCAGGGTCTCGGCGAGCAGCGCGGCGCTCGGGCAATGGTGCATCTCACCGTCACGAGTGAAGACCAGCCGGCCCTCGGTGCCGATGACCTCGAAGTGGAAGCGATCCACGTTCGTGTCCCATTCGACAGTGGCGTCCATGCCGTTGGCGAAGTGGAGGAGCACCGTCGCTTCCTTGCCGCAGACCCAGCCGGTGCCACGTGGGCCCTCGGTAACGATGCCATCGGGCGTGGCGTCGCGGCCGTCCACGGTCAGGTGGGCGAAGACCTTCTGCACATCGCCAAAGAGAAGGCGTAGACCGTCGAAGATGTGGGTGCCAATATTCATCAGGCCGTAGCCGGCCTCGTACCCCTTGTCGGCGGCATGGGCCCGGCACACGCGCCCCAGGAAACCTTCCTCCAGCATCCGGCGGGCCTTGAAGAAACGCGGGTCGTTGCGGCGGTTGTGGCTGATGACCAGTTTGGCGCCTCCCCGTTCGCAGGCCGCGATCATCTCATCGCATTCGGCGAGATCGAGGGCCATGGGCTTCTCGCACAGCACATGGATGCCGCGCTCGCCGGCCATGATGGTCGGAGCCGCGTGCAGGTCAGGCCAGGTGGCCACAGAGACAATATCAACATCGCCGGCCTCGATCAGCTCCTGATAGGTCCGGTACTGCCGCGCGGCGGGAAACTGCTCGGCCATGTAGGCCAGCGGCTCATCAAGCTGGTCCGCCACCGCCGTGACGCGGCAATTGGGCAGCATTTCCCACTCGCGAGCATGAGCCTTGCCCTGCCCGCCACAGCCGATGATGCCGATCCGGTATTCCATGGTTGCCTCCCTGTGCACCCCTGGTCTCACCCACGGGTGCAACAGCTAGCCACTCTGGCCGTGCCAACAGCCGCCGCCAGGGTGTCCGCCAGTTGAGCCTATGAGCTTGGTCTAGCCAGGCAGAGTGTAGCTCACTATGGTTGGGCCGGAGGTGAAGAACACCTGCCGGCCGCGGATGGCGAAGCCCCCGTGCACGCCGTCGGGGTACTCGGCGACCAGCTTCATCTCGTGCGTGTGCTCGTCTACAGTGAAGATGCCGCGGGAGTACAGGCCGTAGAGCTTGCCGTCTGGTCCAGGGCCCACAGCGTTGTAGATGACGCCACCCAGGGTGTTCTTTCTCGTCAAGAGAACCTTCGCTTCGCGCGGCGAAAACACAAACATGGTGTCCCCGGCAAAGCCATAGACCAGGCCGTTGCGGCCCACGGCCAAGGCATCAATGCTGCCGTGGCCAGGCACGGGAACCGTCTCAAAGACCTTCTTGCGCGTCCTGGGGCTCCATAGGAATAGCTTAGCCTCAGTCTGGGTGGGATGGCTGCCGCCCCCTCCACCGACCGTAGTGCCCCCGACGATGAGACCGTTGGGCAACACTGCCAGCGCCCAGACGCTGTGGTCCTTGACAACGTGCATGTACTCATCAATGGTGCCGTGCGCCGGGTCGTATACGCAAAGCGGGCCACCCAGCAGGCCGTAGCCGGAGACGGCACCAATGTAGACCTTGCCGTCGGTCCCGTTGACCATGGCTCCCGGCCGCCAGCCGCTGTTGGCACCCTCGTAGGTGACTTGCCAGGGGTTGTCGGCGGCTGTTGGTCCCGGGGCCCAGGGCCTGGTGGGATCGTAAAGCATGACCGGCGAGGGGGCGCTATACGCGGCGCCGATGAGCTTGTCGCGCCAGGCCAGGAAGCTGTAGAACTCACCCCCACCAGCCTCCGCGATCTCCCCCCACTGATCACTGTCCGGGTCGGCCCAGAAGAAGTGGATGGGCATGGCGGTGCTGCCGTAGATGCGGTCGTCGGGCCCCAGGCCGATACGAAACAGCGACTGGCTCTTGCCGCGGTAGCCAGTCTCGTGGCTGGTGACAGTGCCGTCGGGGTTGCGTACACCCACGGTCCGCCCACCGTAGACGACCCCGCGTCCGTCTCGCAGCACCAGCGGCGGCGCCGGGGACAGGTCGGCGGCGGCCACCTCGGCGGGCGGGTTGAAACCGTCGCATTTCAGCCACCGTCCAGCGTTGGCATATACGGCGCCGTTGACTCCACGGTAGACACTGACGCAACCTTGCTTCACCAGATCGGCGGGCAGGATGCTCTGGTGCCTGCCGGTCGCTATCTCGTACGCCACCAGATCCTGCTGTGACATGCCAATGCCCACGTAGACGAAGCCTTTGTCGTCGGCGGCGACGGAGCGGGCGTACTGCTCGGTCTCGCTCATGCGCCCCAGGTCCTCACCCTGACCGGTGGCAGGGTCCAAACGCACCAGCTTGGCGTTGCCGTAGGTGCAGCCGTAGAGCTTACTGTCGCTGCCCACAACTAGCTGCCAGATGTAGGACTCGGTGTCGCTGGGGCGTCCCAGGTCTACCAGCTTCCTCTGCTCCCAGTCCACGACCATGACATGGGCCATGGGCAGTGTGCCCACGTAGACCCTCTCGTCAGGACCCTTCACCAGCGCCCACGCGCCGCACTCGCTGGGCAGCGGGCTGGAGAAGACATCAGTCTTTCCGGTCAAGGGGTCAGTAGCCACGATGTCCAGTGTGTCGCCGCCATAGATGTGGGAGGCGTACAGACGCTCCGAGCCAGGCTCA
>JABLXH010000119.1 GCA_013178155.1 Armatimonadota bacterium
GCGCCGGACGGGGAGCTACCTGCAGGGTATCCCGTACCCCAATGAGCGCCTGATGGACCTGGGGAACCGCAACTGGCAGCGCTACTGGTGTGACGGGGTGCTGGGTGACTACTGGGGTGGGCGCAAGGGCATTGACCTCAGCGGCGCCGACGCCGTCTTCGCCGACAATGTGCAGTACCGGATCATCTGGCAGGGGCAGTGGCATGCCGAGGGGCATCCGGAGCAGCCCGATGAGCCGGCGCGCTACTTCGCCGATGGGCAATGGCTCAACGACCAGTGGCAGGCGGACTGCCGCGAGTTCATCCGCCTGGCCGTCCCGCTCTTCGCTCAGCAGGACGTGGGCTTCATCGTCAACTTCGGTTACCTGGGCCGCTATCCCGAGTACTGGCAGGACCTCGAGGCCCTGCCCAACCCGCCCTATGCCGCCATGGAGGAGGGCGGCTTCGTCTGCCCGTGGGGTGGTGACGGCAAGAGCTTCAAGTTCTGGGACTGGGAGCAGAAGCTGGCCCCCTTCGCAGCGCTGCGCCGGACCAAGGCCCTGATGTACAACCACGGCGGCTTCGGCGGGCCGGGGTTGCAGGCCATGGACCTGCCCGATGCCAATGGCATGACCGGCTGGGACGCGCTGTGGTTCGCGCTGACCAGCTTCCTGCTGGGCTTTGACGACGTGACCCGCAACGGTTTCCTGGGTTTCAGCGTCTGGGACACCGGCGAGTATCACTTCTTTGACGAGTTCGATCCGCGGTATCTGCACCTGGGGCCGGCGAGGGGACCTTTCGTCAAGCAGGGATCCTGCTACTATCGCGAGTTTGCGGACGGCTGGGTGGTGGTCAACGGCACAGCCGAGGCGGCCGCCGGGCTGACCGTTCCCGAGGGCCGCGCCCGGGTCCTGAACCACGCCAACCTCCGGGACCACGCGCAGACCCCGCTGGTGCAGAGCTTTGACCTGCCGGCCCACCGCGGTGTGATCCTGCTGCGGGAGGGGCGACAGGCCGGGAATGCCGATAACCCGGTCGCCCCTGAGGCAGATTGATCCGCCTGCGCCCGCCAGGGGCGACGCTCATCGGGAGGCTCATCATGCGGACATTCCTGGTCGCGCTGACAGGGTTGCTGCTTCTGGGCTGCCTGTGCGGTTACGCCCAGGAGCCGGCGCCGCGTCCGGCCGTGCTGTTCACCGGCAGCTACTGGGGCGGCTGCAACTACGAGGTAGCGCGCCGGCTGGACGCCGCCGGACTGGCCTTGCGGGCCGGCTCCGGCTTGACCGGCCGGGCTTTGACCTGGGACGAGGCCCGGCAGTACCATGCCATCGTCAGCGTGGGTCTGGGACAGGCCAATGCTGACGGCACCCTGCCCGAGACGGTCACCACAACGCTGGAGACCCTGCGCCGCTTCCTGGACGAGGGCGGCGGAGTGCTGCTGTTGCTGAACTTCGGGCAGATGGCGGCGGAGGCCCCCCCGCAGGAGGAGTTCCTCAAGCCCCTGGGGCTGACACCCCTGTTCGGGGAGACGCCCAGCGACAGCGACACGACCGTGAGCACCGCCTGGCGGGTGCCCTTTGCCTACACCGATGCCATCCAACCGGGGCCGGTGACCGAGAGGGTAGCGGGCCTGTGGTACCCGGTGCCGGCGATGCGTATCGGGGCCCAAAACCACACCACCAGCTTCGTGGCCGATGGGAGCTGGGAGGTGGCCGTGCAGGGCAGTGCGACTTCCGCCACTCACCGCCGGGCCAGTCTGAATGATAACATCGCGGACCTCAGCGCTCCGGGCACCCACACCGCAAGGGTGCCCTTGGTGGCGACCCGGACCGTGGGCCGCGGGCGGCTCATGGTGGTGGGGGTGACGGCCGAGTATCTGATCGGCGCCCATGCCCACACGACGCTGGAGGGGATCGTGCTGGAGCGCGGCCTGCGCGACCGGCCCTCGGGCGGGTATCGGCTGTTGGAGAACGGCCTGCGCTGGCTGACCGCTCCGGCGCTGGAGAACTCGAACCTGGGTGGGGCGCAGGGAGATCCCGCCCTGCTGGCTGACCCGCACCAGGCGGCCGTGGGGACGCCCTATGCCTGGCCGGCGGAGCTCTCCTTCCCGGCCGTCGAACCGGCCTATGCCGGCGTCATCGGCGCCCGAACCGTCTACTCCTCGGGCCGCGCGACGCCGGAGCAGTGGGTGGCCGCCGCCAGGGCCCAGGGGCTGTCCTTCCTGGTCTTCCTGGAGGACTTCCCGAGTCTCAGTGCCGAGGAGTTCAATCAGTTGAAGGCCGATTGTGAGCGGCTCTCGTCCCCGGACTTCGCCGCGATTCCGGGCTTCACCATTGACGACGAGGTGGGGAACCACTACTTCTACTTCGGCCCCGCTTTTCCATACCCGGACGCGAGCTTTCTGTCCGAGGACGGCCGCGTCCTGCGGTCCCGCGATCGCGAGCTGAGCCAGACGGACCCCCACATCCCGGGGCAACTGGCCATGACCACGCTGGACTATGCCTACACCACCTGCGCCTTCAAGCTGACCGCCGGCAACTACCTCTTCAGCCAGGACGCGGCACCCTTTGCTGACTTCTTCTCGGACTGGAACGCCACGGCGGTGGTGACGGTGCGGGACGGGCAACTGCTGGAGGACGCCACCGGGGACTACCTGCGCCTGGTGGACTCCGGCCAGGGTCCCCAGCCGCTGGCCCTGCACCTGATGAGCGATCCGGCCCAGTTGGCCGCCAGCCCCTGGCGCACCGTGCTGCGCCTGCCCGAGGCGGGGGGCAATCTCATCGCGGGCAAGCTGGAGGCGGCCAGCAAGCTGCGCGACTACTTCAGTCTCTGGCACTTCTACCCGGACAACCCGTCCAAGATCAGCGTCAGCAGCGGCCCGCAGATCGAGAGCTGGGCCTATGTCGGTCCCCGGGACTACGAGGGCTCCTCACCGGGGGACTTCGTGTGGCAGAACTACCGCTGGGTGCTGCGGGGTCGGGTGACCTCACCGGTGGGCCTGCGGGAGGTGGTGGTCTACGACGGGCCGCGGGTCTTCCGCCGCTACCGCCCGGACGCCCCGGATGACCGCGTGCTTGAGTTCACTCTGGATCTGACCCACGATCAGCAGCATAACCTGGTCATCGTGGCGACCGATACGCAGGGGGGCAAGGCCATCAGCGGCGAGCAGTGGGACCGCAATCACCGGGCCGAGGAGTTCATGTGCTCGGATCGCAACAACCAGCTCTCCTACGGCTACACGGTCCGTCAGGACGGCACCTGGCTGATGACTGGCGGCAACCAGACCCTGGCCACCCCCAACAAGCGGGTAGCCAACAGTAACATCTCTCCGTCGGGAACCTTCCGCAATGACCCGCGGCTGGGCGCCCCGGCCTTCGATGGCGCCGCCGGGGGCGAGCCGGAGGTCTTTGCCAGCGTGCTGCCGGAGGGGACTCCCGAGCCGGTGCAGGTGCCCGATGTCTCCGAGAGCGTGCGGCTCATGCACAGCGGCGACGTGCATATTGGCGAGAGCCGGCGCGAG
Organism: Armatimonadota bacterium; assembly: GCA_013178155.1. Lineage (GTDB taxonomy): Bacteria > Armatimonadota > Zipacnadia > Zipacnadales > UBA11051 > JABLXH01. Next base: position 3,499 of record JABLXH010000119.1, read on the forward strand.
CACAGCTTCAGCGACGGAATCGCGGTGCACAACGTCTGGCACACTCTCTGGCGGACCTCGCCGGCCCGCGACTACACCCTGACCCAGCGCAACCACTTCTTCCAGATTGACCCGGAGAGCCCGCTGGCGGTGTTCCTGTGGCAACTGGACTTCCACCTGCTGCGCGACCTGCCCAGTCAGAGCTTCCATGTGGGGCACATGTACCCCGGCGAGGCGCGGCTGTGGGTCTACCGGGACAGCGCCGGCGGTGTGCGGGCGGGGAACTGGGAGGAGGCGGCGCGCTCCGAGGAGCGGTACCTGACGGCTGACCTGGGGCCGGGCAGCTATGCCGCCTTCCTGGACTCCCCGCTGGGGGGCGCCGCCGTCTTCCCGCTGACCGACGGCCTGCAGGTCATCGCCCCGCTGCCGCGGCGGAACCGCTGCGAGTTCGTGCTGGACCCTCGCCGTGCGCCGCAGCGGCAGGGCGAGAGCGGCCGGGTGGAGCTGCTGCTGGTGGGCATCCCGCGTCTGACGGACCTCACCCGCAGACTGCCCGCCGCCTCGACGGAGGTGGTGGAACGGTTCTATCGGGACTTCGGTCTGGACGGCGGCAAGACCGGCTACACCGCGGACCTGACGGCCGGGACCCTCACCGGGCAACGGTATATCCTGGCGGTGGACGGGTCGGCGGAGCAATGCCTGTCCGGCCGCCTGACCGGGAACCTGGTCTCCAGTCTGCCCGTCACCGTCAGCGGGCTCCATGACCACTGGTCGGCTTACCTGTATGACCGCGAGCGGAAGCAGGCGCGGCCGGTGGGCATGTTTGAGGGCAAGGCCTGGGCCACGGTGTGCCTGCGGGGGGCTCTGGACCTGTTCGTGGGGCATCCGGTCACGGCCACAAGCCCGGAGCTGACTCTGCAGGTGACACAGACCGGCGACAACTCCTGGCGGGTGGAGATCCACAATCCCACCGACGCGGCGATCACCGCGACGGTGCAGGTCAACCCGCGCTTCGACCCGCTGGCCGCCAAGGGTGTGGCGGCGGAGCAACTGACGGTGCCGGCGGGCGGTTCGGTGTGGCGCGACTGGTGAGACGGGGTGCCGGTTCCGCCGCGAGTGCGCTCGGGCGCACGCTTCGACGCGCCCGGAAGGGAAAAGGGGGCTTCACGTGGGGCTTTCGGTGGTATAATCACCAGGGTACAGCGGTCAGCAGCAGTGGCAACCGCGTCGCGATGGTGGCCACTAGGCGATGGAGTTCGCCAAGACGAGCCCCTGGCTTGTCTGAACAGTCGCGAGACTGATGACTCCTACCACCAGCAGGTGTGTAGGGGTTACTATCACGCCCTGCCGGTGAAAGTCGGCAGGGCGTTGTTGGTTCCCCGGCAAGGGAAGAGAGATGGACGAAACGCTTGAGGCTTTTTGGCAGGAGGAAGTGGCGACATATCTGCCGGACCCGGCGGCTGCTGTCGCTGCGGCGCTCGAGTATGTGTGTTGCCCTGTGTGTGAGGTCCTGGCGCACGTGCCCTTTGACTTCTTCTCCAGGCTGCCTGTGCGGTGGCCGAAGGAACCGGATCTGCAGCGTGCAGTGATCGAGGCCGGGGGGTTCTGCAATCATCACAGTTGGCGGCTGGCCAACATGCAGAGTCAGGCGGCGGTCGCCCTGGTCTTTGTGGATGTAATGGCGGCGCTGAGCGAGCACGGTCCGCTGCTGACGGGCCCCTGTGCAGTGTGTCGCCTCGAGGCGATTTTCACCGAGCGGTTGCTGGATGCGCTGGTTGAGCACTTGCAGTCCCAAAGCAACCAAGAGCGGTTTGCCCAGTTATTCGGTCTCTGCTATCCGCACTGGCGAGAGCTGCTCGGCCGAGACCTGCCGGCGTCGCTGCGTGACTTGCTGCTGAGTTCCCAGAGCAGATACGCGCGGCAGCTCCGGCAGCATCTGCAGGGCTTTCTCGACAAGAACACGCCCGCCCTCAAGCAGACCCGGACGCAGGATGAGTCGCGTGCCGCCCGGCGGGCGATCCTCAAGACGGCTGGCAACGAGAATATCTGAGCACGGCAGGAGACACGCCATGGTGGAGATCCAGCTTCCGGGGGCCGAAGCACTGCGTCTGACTCATCTGCTGATGGACATCAATGGGACGCTCACGGTGGACGGGCATCTGCTGCCGGGGGTCACACAGCGGGTGCAGGCGCTGGGGGCGCTGCTAACGCCGGTACTGGTGACGGCGGACACCATGGGAACCGCCGAGGCCGTGGCGCGGACGCTCGGGGCCGAGCTGGCCCGCCTCGAACCCGAGCGGGGCGCCGAGCAGAAGCTGCGACTGATCGAGCAACTCGGACCGGAGCAGACGGTGGCCATTGGCAACGGGCGCAATGACGAGCTGATGCTGCAGGCTGCCGCCCTGGGCATTGCGGTTATCCAGGCGGAGGGGGCGTTCTGGCCCACGCTCCAGCGGGCCGACCTGGTGTTTGCCTCGGTCACCGACGCTCTGGACGCGTTGCTGACGCCGGCGCGGCTGGTGGCCAGTCTGCGACCCTAGGAGTTGTGTTGTGCCATGAGCGAGGATCGTGTTGAGGTACTGGCTGATACGCTTCGCCGACTGGCGGACTTCGCCCGGCGGCGGGCAACCGACGGCAACGCCGAGCGGGTGGAACAACTGCTGGAGAAGCTGCAGACCCAGACTTTCAGCCTCGTGGTATTCGGCGAGTTCAAGCGGGGCAAGACGACTTTCATCAACGCTCTCCTGGGCGAGGACCTGCTACCCTCCGCCGTCGTGCCACTGACGTCGGTGGTCACCATTCTGCGGTTTGGCCTCCAGCGGCAGGTCACTGTGGAGTTCCTGGACGGTCACAGCGAGAACGTACCGGTTGAACGCCTCCCGGACTATGTCACGGAGCGGAGCAATCCAGAGAACCGGCGCCAGGTGAAGGTGGTGTATGTCAACGTACCCAGCCCCTTGCTGCGCGGGGGCCTGCAACTGGTGGACACCCCCGGGGTCGGGTCGGTGTACGACCACAACACAGAGGCCACCCGCGAGTTCCTGCCGCACGTGGACGGGGCGATCCTGCTGGTAGCCTCAGACCCGCCCATCAGTCGCGGTGAGTGCGAGTTTCTGAGGGAAATGTGGCCCCACGTGGCCCGGCTGTTCGTGGTGCAGAACAAGATTGACCAGCTCCGACCGCCTGAGGTCGAGGAGTCGCTGGAGTTCACCGAAGGGGTGCTGTGCGACGTGCTGGGACGTGACGGTGTGCAGGTATACGCCCTGTCCGCCCGGGAGGCGCTGGAGGCACAGTTGGCTGGCGACGCCCGGCGTCTGGAAGAGAGCGGTCTGCCGGTCTTCCTGGAGGAACTGCGGCGCTTTCAAGAGCAGGAGCAGGCCGACACGCTGCTGCGTTCGGTGGTGCGTAATGCCCAGGAAGTCGCCGAGGACGAGCACCTCGGCCTGGACCTGGAGCGTCAGGCCATGAACATGAGCCTGGAGGAGATCGAGGCAAGGTCCCTGAACTTCCGCCGCCGCCGGGATGCCCTGCTCACCCAGCGCGAGGACGACACCACCCTGATCCGCGCAGCAGCGCGCAAGTTGATTGCCGAGACCTTGCAGCGGGACTATGAGCAGGAGCGCCAGGAGCGCCCCGCGGAGTTACAGCAGCGGTTTGCGGCCTGGGCTGCGGAACAGTCGGAGTTGTCACCGGTCGAGCTCCTGGAGCGCGGCAACCAGTTCATCCGGGAGACACTGGTGGAGGTCCTCACCAACTGGCGTCAGACCGAGGAGCGCCAACTGGAGCACCAGCTCACCGACATCCTCCAGAGATTCACCGAGCGGGCTAACAAGGCCCTGACGGAGGTCTACGACCTGGCTCGGGAGGTGTTTGAGTTGGCTCCCCGGTCCGTGGAGACCGTCGGCTACCTGGCCGCGCCCTCACGGTTTCGCTGGCAGGACTGGCGCTGGGAGACGCGGCCGGGTCTCAGCGGCTCCTTCCTTGGCAGTCTGCTTCCTGGCGCGCGGGAGCGGACACTACGGGCTCTGGAGGCAAACCTGCTGACCGAGCATGACAGCGCTTGCGGACGCCTCCGCTACGACTTTGCGGAGCGCACGCAAGCCGCGTTTGATGACTACGTGCGCTCGGTGGGCCGAAGCCTCACGGAGACTATCGCCGGCATTGACCGCGCCATCGAGCGGGCTCTGGCGCAGAAGCAGCGGACCCTGGAAGAGGCGGACGAGACCGCTGAGTGCGTCGGCGCGCAGAGTGCTGAGCTTCAGGGCCTGATGGCGGAGCTAATGGCAATGCAGCCCGAGGCGATGGTCCATGGCTAAGCCAGGACGACACCTGGATTTCTTCGCCCTGATGGAGGAGCTCCCTAGACCGGGTTGCCCGGTTTGTCGTCTCGCCGACCGCGCCGAGCATCGCTTCCTGGAGGTGCTCTTCTACGAGCACATCAACGATGGGCACGTGCGGGCGAGGCTGCGGGAGACCGGGGGCTTCTGTCGCCGCCATACACAGGCCATTCTGGAGGCGGGTGACGCCCTGGGCAGTTCCCTGCTGTTCGGTGACCTGCTTCGCGGTGGCAAGCAGCCACCGGGGCCCTGTCCGGCCTGTCAAGCCGGGGCCGAGGCGGCGCGACGGGCAGAGCGCTGCCTGCTGCAGCATTTCCTGGAGCCCGACGTCGCTGCCGCCTACCGGGCGGGCGGTGGCCTTTGCCGCAGACATCTGGATGAGGCCATGAGGAGCCATCGGTCTGCTGCCAGCCAGCAACTGCTGGAGGTGGAGGAGCAGCGGACGCGACAGTTGGCGGCGGAATGTGCGGAGTTCGTCGCCAAGACAGACTACCGGCGGGCCGGAGAGCCGCTGGGGCGAGAGGGCACGGCCTGGCGGCGAGCCGCCCGCAAGCTCGGAGGAGGCTATCCCCTCGATGGCGCTGAGTAGCGGGCAGCGGCGGCACCTGGTGTCCGCCTATGCGACCTTCGGCCACATGCTCCGGCAGATGGAGGAGGCAGCGCTGGAGGGCCGCTCCCCCACGGGTGTAGGGTCGCCTCTGACGCCCCTGCCCGCGGAGGAGGTCGCCGCTGTATGCGGCCCCCTGCAACGCCTGCAGGAGTGCCTGCGGGAGGCTGTGGCCGAGTTGGCTCCGGACGAACTGGCGGATTTCGAGCGGGCACAGGGGCCGCACAATACCCGCGTCTGGCTGTCCAACCTGCTGGAGAAGGCCCGGGCAGCCATAGACAGCCTCCATCCCGACCGCATGCGGCGGTATGGTCAGCCCACCGATGACCAGAAGCAGTTACTATCCCTGCACCAGGAGATGCTAAGCCTCATGGCTGAGGCCCGCGCAGCTCTGGAGGCACAGGTCGCGGCGGAGAAAGAGCGGAGAAGGGCGGCCCCATGATCCTGCTCAGCCTGCCCTTCGCCTTGCTGGGCGGGGCCATGGCGGCGCTGATCACCTATCATGAACTGCGGCGGCACCTCTATCCACCGCGAGCCTGGCGGGAGGCGCTGAAGACCGGCCTGGTCGCAGCCACGGTGCTGGCGCTGCTCTCCACGACCGCCGCATGGCTCATGTCTATCGCCACGCGCTGAAGGCCGTGGCCGCACGGTGCCTTAGCCGGCGTCGGTCGTCACGGGAACCACCGCCAGTTGTGGGCGGCGGTAGGTGCAGACCAGGCCAAAGCCCACCAGCAGCAGGCCGGCGGCGATGTACAGCGCCGAGGCGAAGCTGCCGGACTGCCGCTGCACATACTCCATCAACAGCGGGCCGACGACGCCGGCTGCCCCCCAGGCCAGCAGCACCTTGCCGTAGATGTCCCCCAGACACTGCGCCCCGAAGGTGTCGGCGACGAAGGCGGGCATCGTCGAGAAGCCGCCGCCGTAGCACAGGAGGATGTAGCAGCAGATGGCCACAAAGGCCACGGGGCTGGTGACACCGGGCAGCAGAAGCAGCAGCGGCACCTGGGTGCCCAGGATCAGCAGGAAGACCCGCTTGCGGCCGATGCGGTCGGAGATCCAGGACCAGAAGATGCGCCCCAGGCCGTTACACAACGAGGCCGCGAAGACGACGGTGCCCGCTGCCACCGGAGTGAAGCCGATCTGACTCTGGGCCATCGGCGACAGGTTGCTGATCAGAGCGATGCCCGCGGTCACGTTGATGAACAGCGTGCCCCACAGGAGGTAGAACTGGTACATGCCGAGTGCGCCGCGCAGGTCACAGGGCTGCGCAGCCTCGGCGGCCTTACCGTCCCCGGGTTGCCAGCCGGAAGGCTGCCACCCCGCGGGTGGGTTGGTCATCCGGGTGGCGGCCAGGCTCAGCAGCACCGTCACCACGGCCCCCATGAGAAAGAACGTGGCGCTCAGGCCGATGCTCTCGATGAGCACGGGCGCGATCTGCCCGGTGATGGCGGCTCCCAGGCCAAAGCCCATCACCGTGAGCCCGGTGATGAAGCCGCGCTTGTCCGGAAACCAGCGGACCAGGACGGCCACGGGGGTCACGTAGCCCAGCCCGTTGCCCAGGCCGCCGATGATGCCATAGCCCAGCCACAGGAGCCACAGCAGGCCCCAGTGCGCGGCCACGCCGGCCAGGAGCGTGCCTACCCCAAACATGGCCGCCGCCAGCGCCGCCACCCGACGGGCCCCGGTGCGGTCCACGAACCGCCCGCCCAGGGCGGCCGCCGCGCCGATGCAAAAGATCACGAGGGTGAAGGTCAAGCCGACCTGCCCACTCGTCCAGCCATGCGCGGCCATCAGGGGCTTCTTGAACACACTCCACGCGTAGACGGTGCCGAGCAGTGTCTGCATCATGACGCCCGCGGCGGCAATCACCTCACGACGCGGCATAGCCTCTTGCTGGGGAGAGTCCGAGCCGGCCATCGGGGCAACCTCGGGTGGGAAAGCGTTCGTCGCGAGCGCCCATGCCCGGGCGACGTGATCCGGGCTGGTCCTGAAGATAACCGACAACGGGGCCTCTGGTCTACCCTGTATTATGGAAAGCCCGCGGATGTGTCGCGTCAGACAGTCCGCCGGGAAGGGTTGAGCACCGCGCGGGGTGAAGGAGTTTATGGCCCTGGCATCAGGTACCATCGGTACAGGAGGAGGCAGCGATGGCAACAGCCAGTGAGACGTGCGCTCTCTGTGGCGAGCTGGAAAGTGTGGCCGTGCGTGAGCGCGGGGCCCAACTACTCAACAACCCGAGGTTGAACAAGGGGACGGCCTTCACCGCCGAGGAGCGAGACGAGCTGGGCATCGAAGGGCTGCTGCCGCCGCACATCGCCACGCTGGAGGAGCAGATCGAGCGGGCCTATGGCGCCTTCCGCAGCAAGGCCGATCCGCTGGAGCAGCACATCTATCTGCGGTCGCTGCAGGACCGCAATGAGACCCTCTTCTACGCGGCGCTGCAGGCCCACCTCGATGAGTTCATGCCCATCATCTACACGCCAACGGTAGCCCGGGCCGTGGAGGAGTTCTCCCACATCTTCCGGGCCGCTCGCGGTATCTACCTCAGCCCGGACAACATTGACGAAGTGGACCAGGTGCTGGCCAATGCTTCCGGCCATGACATCGCCATCATCGTGGCGACCGACAACGAGGGCATCCTGGGGATCGGCGACATGGGGGTCGGCGGCATGGGGATTCCCATCGGCAAGCTGGCGCTGTATACGGCGGCCGGGGGCATCTGCCCGGCGCGGACCCTGCCCATCTGTCTGGACGTGGGCACCGACAACCAGGCGCTGATTGATGACCCGCTCTACCTGGGATACAGCGCCCCGCGGCTGAGCGACGAGGAGTACTACCCCTTCCTGGACAAGTTCGTGACCGCCGTGCAGCGGCGCTTTCCGGACGCCATCCTGCAGTGGGAAGACTTCAGCCGCGACCGGGCCTTCGAGGTGCTCCGGCGCTACGTGGACCGCCACCCGTCGTTCAATGATGACATCCAGGGCACGGCGGCGATGGTGCACGCGGCGACGCTGGGAGCGCTGCGTCTCACCGGCCAGCGGTACCGGGACCAGGTGTTCGCAGTGCTGGGTGCCGGAGCCGCCGGCACCGGCATCGCGCAGACCACGGCGGAGGCCCTGATGAAGGACGGGCTGAGTGAAACCGAGGCGTGGAGCCGCATCTATGTGCTAGACTCCCGCGGTCTGGTGCTCAAGAACCGGCCCGGTCTGGATGCCTACAAGGTCCCGCTGGCCTGTGACCCGGCGGAAGTCAGCAACTGGGCGCTGGCAGGTGACACCATCACCCTGCTGGATGTCATCCGCAACGCGCGCCCCACGGTGCTCTACGGGCTCTCGGGGCGGCCGGGCACCATCACCGCCGACCACGTGGGCGCCATGGTCGAATACTGTCCGCGCCCCATCATCTTTCCCATGTCCAACCCGACCGCCAACTGCGAGGCCACACCCAGCGACCTGCTGGCCTGGAGTGGCGGGCGGGCCATCATTGCCACCGGCAGTCCCTTCGCCCCGGTGACCTACCAGGGCCGGGAATACCGGTTCTCACAGGCCAACAATGTGGCCATCTTCCCCGGCGTGGGGGTGGGAGCGCTGCTGGCGCGGGCCCAGGCCGTCACCCCGGGCATGCTGTCGGCGGCGGCGGAGGCGCTTCACGCCCTGACCGAGCCCGACGACTACCGCCAGGGGCTGGTGCTTCCGCCGACCCGCGACCTGCGTGAGGTTGCCGGCAACGTCGCTGCCGCAGTGGCGGAGCGGGCCTGGGCCGAGGGGGTCGCGCGGGCGGCGCGGCCCGAGGCCGAGCTAGGGGAGGTGATCCGTCGGCAAATGTACGTGCCGCGTTACCGCCGCCTGGTGCCAGGCTAAGGCGCTCAACGCAGGCGGGCGATGGCTGCCTGGGCGTCGGCAACCCGGTTGGGATCGCCGCCCAGCCGAACGACCTCCTCAAACTCCGCAACGGCCCCGCTCTTGTTCCCCAGGTCGGCCAGGACCCAGGCCAAGGCCCAGTGCGCCTCCACGTTCACCGGGTCTCGGCGAAGCGCCTCCCGCAGATGGCGGGCGGCCTCCTCCAGGCGTCCCGCGCGTTTGGCTTCCAGGCCCCTGGCGACCAGCTCGGCCGCCTGGCCGGCGCCAGCAGTGCGGGCGGTGGAGGGGGCGTTCGGCGGCGTGCCGCGGGAGGCCGTGCTCCGCGGGGCATTCTGGGCAAACATGGCCATCATCTGTTTGCCCATCTGCAACTCGGCGGTGAAGTCCAACCGCCACTTGCCTCCCTCGCGCACGCAGCGCACCGGCGGCCAGGGCACCGAGGGCATGGCCTTGCCCTGTGCGCTCTGGCCCGCCTTGACCTTGATGTCTACCGTGGCCTTGTCGCCCTGGACCTTGGCCTTGCCGACCCGCACCTTCATGCCCCAGCCGCTGGGCAGCATCTTCGTGGCCATGCCGCCACCGTCCCCCATGCCACCCATGGGCATGAACTGGGACATGGCGCTCTCCATCTCGGTCATCTGTTTCAGCGTCTCGGCGGACAGGAGGGTTTTGGCGCGTTGGGCGTCGTTCCTGGCTGCGGCCTTCAGGTAGTCCTTCACTGTCTTCTCGGGGCTGGACCGCAGCAGCATGCTCCAGGTCACCGCGCCGGCCAGCAACAGCAGCAGGGCGCTCCCCAGCAGTGTGTTGCACAGTCGGGCTTTCATGGCGATCACCCTTCTCCTTCCCCGTGGCCGGAGGCCGGTGGAAGCCACGTCTGGCGCCCACCGGCCACGGGTGCGATCATGGCAAGGGTGATGGTAGCCGCCGCCGATGACAACACACCGGTCGCGGGGGTGACAGAACTGTCACCGGGGGAGGGGGTTCGGACCGGGCGGGGAGAGCCTTCGGGGGGCGGCGCGCCCGTGGGAGGTCTGCGGAAACCCCTGGAAGGGCCAAAACGGGGGGAGGTTTCCGCAAGGCCGCTGAGGGGCCGCCGGGGGCTTCCTGGGGCCATCTGGGGGGTTGTGGCCCGGTGGGCGGAAAGCCCCGACAAGGCCCTTGACAAGGGGGTTTCCGCAGTGTATGGTGCTGGTGGCCAATGAAGTGCCACCGGAGCGTTTCTGAGAGGGGTAAGTCGTAAACCCAGCCCTGATGAACAAGGGATTGAGACATACCCACCAAAATCCCTACAAACCCTAACAGATACGGCGCCGTCG
>JABLXH010000012.1 GCA_013178155.1 Armatimonadota bacterium
CTGATCATCATCCACAACCCGCCCCAGACCCACAACGTCCCGTGGAGCATCACCCACGCTGCCCGCGAAGGCCCCACGTTCACGGTGACCGTCGAGGTCTGTGACATGAGTGGTGGCGTAGTCGTGACCCATAGCGAGACCCAGGTCGGGCCGGGCAGCGGAAGCTGGACCTGGGACGGCAAGATCAACGGTGTGGACGCAGCGAAGGGTCTGTACATCTCGCGGGTCTACACCTCCCACTACTTCCAGGGGGCAGGGGGTTGTAGCGACCGCGACAAGACCGATGTCCTCAGCGAGGTTTCGGTAGATGGCTTCCAGTGGGTGACCGGCCAGTACCCCACACGAGCGCAGGTGACCCTGCACTACACACTCTCGGAGGCACTCACCAACTGTGTGGTGACCGCCTACAAGCCTGACCTCAGCACCACTGCAGTGCACGTCCCGGCCAACGGAGCCCTCTCCGGAACGGGCGGGGCACACAACGTCACGGTGGAGTTCGCCGTGGACCCGCAGATATGTGGCACCTACCGCTTTGTGATCACGGGTGACCAGGCCAGCGGTGCCGGCAACCGCGATGAACAGGCCAAGCCGACGGTGCCCGAGGGCGCCAGCGTGGACATCTGGCCGCCGGCCATGAACTGGCACTCTCCGACGTGGGCGTCCGACTTCGCATGTTGCTGCGAGTATGGTGCTCAGATGCAGGGTGAACCACATGGGGGCTCTCATTACGCCGCAGACGCTGCCCATTCCTTGCCCGTGGCTTCCGAACTAGTGGATCACCTACTCAGTGATGCCGTCATCTCCCTACACTCACACTCCGGTCCGGGCTACACGCACATCATCGCGCGAGACCAAAACGGCAACGAGACCGCAGCGAACTTCTGTGCAATGCACTACAGCTTCTACACACCAGGCAGGGACGTCGCGCTGTCGGACTACCAGGGTGACCTCTCGCAGTTGCGATTCATTCTCTTCAATGGCTGCGAGACGGGCGCGATGTCCCCGCCGTTCACGGGCCCGAGCCTCGTGAGTGCGGCCGAGGACGCTGGGGTTGACGCCTCACTGGGCTTCAACGAGCCGATATTTATGGACCAGTCGGGGTTGTGGACACACTGGTTCTGGTACTATGCCTGCGAGATGGGGTGCACCGTCTCCGATGCCCATGCGGAGGCGTTCGACGAGGTTCTGGGTTTGCTGGGCGGGAACACTGACTGGCGGCTGTTTGACGTTGCGGTGTCTGGCGGCATGTGTGACATCGTGCCTGCGCGTTACGGCCAGTGATGCCTTCCCGAAGCAGACCCGCAGAGAGGAGCCATGTAACATGCAAACCCCCAGCTGGACAGAAAGCGTGCCACGGCCCCGGGCGGCCGTCTTGACTGCCTGCGCCTTGGCGGCACTGGTCATTGTGATTCACCTCCGCCTCAGCTCTCACGCGAACGACAGTCGCGCGCTAGCTGCCGCCCTCCTTGGTGTACCTGCCACGGAGTTGCGCTTGTCTGCCAGCCGCACCCCAAGGGCAGTAACGGGGGGTACTAGCTCTTTGTTCGAGCTCACGGATCCGAGTAGGCACGGACTGAAGGCGGCTTGCGCCAGGGTGGGCCCCGACGCCAAGTACGTCTCATATGCCTCATGGGTGTACACGAACCAACCGACGAGGAGAGCCTCGACTGACGATGCGAAGCGCGCCGGGCGCGCTTTCCTCGCTGCCCGGTCGCCGCTCTATCGCGAGGGCGTGCGGCTCACGGTGGACATGCTGGGCGACACTAATCGGCCTCGCTACGTGGTCAGGCAGGCGGTCCCCTCAGGGGATACGGTGTACTTCATCTACGTCGCCCTAGACATGGCGGCCCGCCCTGAGTTCTATGGCGTCGCTGAGTCGCCGCGGGAGCCGGCTCCTACCGCACCGGTCAGGCTAACTGAGGAGCAGGCTTTGGCGGTGGCGCAGCGTGAGCTTGCACGGAAGCCAGGGCTCACCGTGGACAAGGTTTGGGTCGTCAACCTCAGCACACGTAGTTTCTTCGCGCCGGATGGTCGACCGGTCTATGTGGTCGGTGTCAACGGACATCACCGCGACGCATCCACCAATGCGCCGCCCTCAAGCGTCTCGTTCAGCTGGGGCGTGGACGCGTCATCAGGAGTGCTGCTAACTCGGTGGAGCCCACCGCCTGAGGCCTTCGCGCCGGGGTCTGCGCCTGGCAGCGTCGAGCCCAGGCCAGACGGCACTCCACACGCGAACTGACGGAGCGATGGTGTCACCCTTGACCCGAAGGTGCAGTTCGACCTAAAACCTAGGGACACCATGCATGTTTCCTGTCCGCCACCGCTTCGGGCGGGAAGAGTCCGGAGGGGGACCGCGAACGACCTCGGGTGAAGCGTGACGGCCAGGACGGCGCTTTTACATTTGGTGTCCCCGGTTTTCCGCGCCGGAGGCCTCACTTTGGCCTCCGGCGCGGGGGCACTGGCTCGCTGCGGCTATCCCTGTCTCTCCATCCACTCCCGCACCACCAGGAAGCGCTCGATGGGGGTGGGGAGGCCGTCGGCTGCGGCCCAGAGGAGCAGTGGGGCGGCGCGCACGCGGGGCGTGTAGAGCTCGTCCAGAGCCTGCCAGATGCGCTCACGGGTGGTCTCCGGGGCCTGGAAGGCCGTTTCCTGCAGCACCGAGCCAAGCTGCGGGAACTCGTCACCCAGGGCGTCCAGGGCCATCTCCACGGTCGTGTCACCCACCGGTGGCGGGGTCAGGGCGTTGATGGCGTCGGCGCCGGTCTCGGACAGAACCGGCAGCAGGGCCCGCAGGTGCCCGCACATGTGCAGCACCAGCCGCTTGCCGTGGCGGTGGCAGATGTCGGCATACTGGCGGATCTGGGGAAGCGATAGCTCGCGGTACAGAGCAGGGCTGATAAGCCGCGTGCTGGTGTTCTCCACCGCAATCAGGGCTGGCGCCGGGACCTGCGCCGCCATCGCCTCGTACTCCCGGCACCGCGCCTGCTGCATGACGTCCAGCAGCGTCAGCAGTTCCTGCTGCTGGTCCTGCAGGAACCGGTAGAAAGCTACGACCCCCATGTCAAGCTGCAGGAGCTGCTGCACCGGCGAGGGGGTCATGGTGGGCAGGAACAGGCCGTCGTCGCCCAGGGCGGCGTCCACGCGCCCATAGGCCTCGGCTGCACCATGCGTCTCAGTGGGGGAACTGTGCTCCCACAGTCGTGTGAACACGCGGAGGTCATCGGCGCTCGCGACGGGGTGCTGCAGCGGGTGCCCGCTGCGGAAGGTGGCGGTCAGGTCGCCCCAGGGCGTGCGGGTGGTCTGCACGAGCGTGCCATCCGGCAACAGCTCATGGCTGACTACCGCCTCCGGGCAATGATGGGAGACGGGCGCGGGAACCTGCAGGTCGGGCGGGAGGCCGTAGCTGCCGAACTGGAGAATGTCGCACCCCAGGCGGCGATAGAAGTCCAGCAGGGGGAGGTTCCGCCACTCGTCGGGCATGACGGAACGGGTGGTGTCATCCACGAGCGTGGTCCAGCAGGGGCGGTCGGGCGGTTGCCCTGCAAGGATGGCCATTAGCCTTTGTCTTCCGGTCACGGTACAGTAACCACGTTTCGCGGGGAACTTCCGCCCGGGAATCGTTGCTTAGTGAGGTCAGCGCCTAGCCCATGTTCTGCCCGGATTGCCAGCATGCCTGAGTTACCGCCTGCCCCGTACCTATCGGTTGTCATCCCCGCCTACAATGAGGCTCAGCGTCTCGGTCCCAGCCTGGAGCGGATCCTGGCCTATCTCGCCGATCGCCCCTTTGCCGCCGAGATCGTCGTGGTGGACGACGGCAGTACGGATGGGACGGGCGATCTGGCCCGACAACTCCTGGAGGGCCGGGCGGATTATCAGGTGCTCCGGAATGAACCCAACGCAGGCAAGGCGGTATCCGTCCGGCGCGGGCTGTTGGCCGGCCGCGGCCAGGTGCTCCTCTTCTCCGACGCCGACCTGTCGACACCCATCGAGGAGGCCGATCGACTCCTGGCGGAGCTGGAGGCCGGCGCCGACGTTGCCATCGCCTCCCGCCAGCTCCCCGGAGCGCGGTTGGCAGTGCACCAGCCCTGGTACCGGGAGTTGGCCGGGCGCGCTTTCGGCTGGGTGAACCAGATGGTGCTGCTCCCCGGCATTCCCGACAGCCAGTGCGGCTTCAAAGCCTTTCGGCGTGAAGCCGCCCACGCCCTGCTGCCCCACCAGCGCCTGAGTGGCTGGGCCTTCGACGCCGAACTGCTCTACGTCGCTCGTCGCCTGGGGTTGAAGATCGCGCAGGTGCCCGTCACCTGGATCAACGATCCGGCGAGCAAGGTGCACATGGTGCGCGATGGTCTGCGCATGGTGCTGGACCTGTTTCGCATCCGCCGACTGCACCGACACCTCCGCCCGCTGTAGTGTCTGCCGGCCTCTGCTGGCCCTAGGGGCTGGCCTGCACACTGACGCTGCGGCCGTCCGAGCGCAGCAGCAGGTTGCCTCTCTCGCCCGTCTGCCACACCTCCAGGCCCTGGCGGGTGAAGACTTCCAGACCCTCGCGCCGCGGACCCTGATAGCCCCGTCCGCTGGAAAGTAACACCACTTGCGGCGCGACGGCGCGCACGAACGCTTCCGTGTTGGAGTGCTTGCTGCCGTGGTGTCCGGCAATGAGCACGGTGCTGCGCAGGGCCTCCGGCTGGGCCGCCAGGTCGCGTATGAGCTTCCGTTCGCCCTCCTCCTGCAGATCCCCCGGGATTAGAACACTGGTCTGACGGTAGGTCAGGCGCAGCACGAGGTTGTTGTTATTGGCGTCGTCGGGGGTGCCGTGGAGCAGTCCGTTGGGGCCGATGACATCCAGGACAGTTCCGCCGCCCAGGTCAAGCCGTCCGCCAGCCTGGGCGGGCACAAGCGGCACTCCCACGCGCTGGGCCATCCGGAGGAGGTCCTGCCAGGCCGGGTCGGGGTCGGCGTCAGGGCCCACCAGAAGCTGTCGCACGGGGAGTGAAGCCAGCAGCGTTGGCGCGAGGTTACAGTGGTCAGCGTGGGCGTGGCTGATGACGAGTGCATCGAGACTGCTCACGCCGCGCAGGGCCAGGTAAGGCAGAAACTCACGGCGGGCAAACCGTGCCGGATCACCGCCCGTCACCTGAGTTCCAGCGTCTACCATCACATGAGCGCCGGTCGGGCTGCGGATCAGCAGGCACTGGCCGGCACCCACATCCAACAGATGCAACTCCAGCGCCGGCGGCGCGGAGCGGCCGAAGGCCAGGGCGGCGAGCGGCATCGCGGCCAGCAGCACAGCCATGACCAGCAGCGGGCGCGGCACCCGTCGAGAGGCGGAGCGCAAGCCGAGGGTGCGCCAACCCACCAGCAGCAAGGACGCCGCTGCGTACCAGGCAATGATCAGTCCTGGCGCCATGCTGACCCCCTCGAGTGCGGCCCCCGGGAGCCCGGCGAACAGGCGGTTGCTGGCCAACAGGGCGTCCAGCAACTGGCGAGCCACGAGACAGACGGGGGTAGCCAGGGGGATCCAGACCAGTCCCAGGCCAATGGCCAGTAGGCCCAGGTACAGGATGATCGCCGACAGGGGTAAGGCCACCACGTTCGCCAGTGTCCCCAGGAGCACTACCTGCCCGAAGTGGTACGACAGGATGGGCACCGCGAGCAGCCAGGCACCCGCCGTGCCCAGCAAGGCGAACCGGAACGCCGTCCAGACTCGCCCGGCGGACGGAGACCGCCACGCGGGCACTGCCGCCAGGTACACGCCCAGGGTGCACATGAAGGTCAGTTGAGGCCCCGGTTCGAAAACCGCCGAGGTATCGCTCAGGCACAGGCACAAGGCGGCGAGGGCCAAGGCTGTGGCGAAATCGTAGCGACGACCGATCGCCAAGCTGACCAGCATGAGGACCTGCATGCCGATGGCACGGGCGATGGAGACGCCCAGCCCGGCCACAAGGCCGAAAAGCAGTAGACCGGCGACGGCGGGGGGAATGGCCCACAGCGGCAGGGCTCGCCGCCGCCCGCGCAAGAGCAGAAGGATACCGACCGCGAGCACGGAGACCTGGGCTCCGGATACCACCAAAAGGTGCATGGTACCGCTACGCGCGAAGAGGTCCTCGATATCCTTTCCCACGGGCACGGCTTGCTGTCCATAGACCATGCTCCCCAGCAGATCGGCATAGACCTGGGGGTGGCTGCCTGGCATCGCTCGGGTCAGGGCATCCAGCACGCGGTGCCCAAAGAAGGCGGTCCGATCGCGCAGCAGGCCGGCTACTCCGGAAGCGCGCTCACGGGCCAGGACAGTGGTCGCCTGACCCCGTGTGTGAGCCCCCTGGCGCAGGGCGCGCCGCTCGAAGGGCCCTGGTCTGTCGCCCGCGGGTGCTAGCTCCCGGAGCGCCACATCCGCCAACTGAAGGCGCTCCCCTACGCGAAGGGCCTCGTCCTCTGGAACCCGGGGCAGGCGCAGCAGGGCCAGGCCGCTGTGGCCCTGTGCCGAGAGCCGGACCAGGGCCACGGGCGGCCCCAGGTAGCCCCCCCAGGGCCGCAGGACGGTGGCCTCTGCCTGCTCCAGTGTGGTCCCGGCGAGGTGAACAATGTCGGTGGTCCGCGGCGTCGTGCGGTAGGTGTGCAGCGCTCCGGCCGCGAGAAAGGCCAAGGCCAGCGTAAAGGCCCGCGCGGCCCCCGCTGCCACGGGGCGACAGGCCAGTGCGCCCCCCGCTGCCACCAGCGCCAGTCCCCCCAGAGCCATGAGCGGCGGTCGCGCCCAGTCTGCCCAGGCGATGCCCGCCAGGGCCGCCAGCGTCCAGCAGAGCAGCGGACGGAAGCGCAGGGCGTCAGCCACATCGCGCAGGAGACCAGGCCAGGTGGCAGCGGAGGGGGGCGGGGTGCTCATGCCGGGTTCAGGGCCGCACGTAGGGGCGTAGCTGCTCCAGGCGCTGGGGACCGATACCCTCTACCTCGGCCAACTGGTCCACTGACCGGAAACCGCCATGCTCGTAGCGGTAGTACAGGATGCGGCGAGCCAGTTCCTGGCCGATGCCCGGCAGGGCCTCCAACTGCTCCGGAGTCGCCTGGTTCAGGCTGACGATGGCGGGCTGAGCGCTAACCGGGCGCGTCACGCTGGTAGGGGTCGCAGGGCGCGGTTGAGGCGCGGGCATGGGCTGGGACGGCGACACGGGTGCCGGCTTCACCGGGCTGAGCTCGGCCGCCGTGCGAAGACGGCCCACAATCACCTGGGACCCGTCCTGGACCGGGGCCGCCAGGTTGACGGAGGTCATGTCGGCGAGCGCCGTCTGGCCACCAGCAGCGCGGATGGCGTCGCCCACCCGCGCGCCTGGCGGAAGCCAATACAGGCCTGGCGTGCGGACCTCACCAGCCACGTGAACGGCATTCAGGGAACGGCCGGCGGCCACAGGAGCCGGAGGCGGGGTGTAGACCACAGGCGTGGGGACTGCAGGCCGTGCGAGACGCTGCAGGCTGAGCAGCACCACACCCCCCACCACACCCAGGAGCCCAACGGCGATGAGTAGCTTCTGCGGGCGCGAAAACTCCAAGGCGAGGTTCTATCTCCCTGGTCGGGCAGTGGCTGACGACAGCGGGGTGTTCGCCTGCCGCGAAGGGAATCCTCCTCAACGAGAGACCGAACAGCCTGTCAGGTCTCCAGGGTGCCAAAACACGCAACCTGGGGCCGCTCGAGACGGGCAAAGTCGGCGTACTTGAGCAGTATGACTTCGCTATGGCTGCATGCCCGGATAGCGATGGTTTCCTGATCGGCAAGCTGGCTGTCCACGTAGGTTCGCAACCCGTACCGCGAACCGAAGGGGGGCTCGGCGCCCAGGGGACAGTCGGGGAACAGCGTCGCCAGCTCGGGCTCGGTGGCCAGGCGGACGTCGGTACCCAGTAGCTGCTCCACGCTGTCCATGTCCACCCGGCAACAGGCGGGCAGGACCAGCATGACGAAGTCGTCGTCGGCCTTCACGACGACCGTCTTGGCAAAGATCTGGCCCGGCACGTGCTGCGCCGCCGCCTCCTCCTGGGCCGTGAAGGATTCCTCGTGGTGCTTGACCGTGAAGTCAACGCCTTGCTCGTTAAGGTATTCCAGGATGTTCATCACGCCACACCTCCTGAGTTGGCCCCGGCGAATCGCCCCCCTACACGAACAGCGACAGTCTACCCTTCGGGGTTCAGGAGAGGACTCCTGCCGCGATCCGAGGGCGCTAGCGGCGGAGGATGACCACGTTTGAGATCTCGGCATGCCCGCCGTTGCGGAGGCCCCATACCAGACGGCTGTTGGCCCCGGCGCCGGTGCGGAAGGTGTAGGCGCGGCGAACGGGGCCTGCGGTGTGGCGCTGGGTCCACATGAACCGGGGACCGTCCTCCGCCTCGTGACCCTCGCTGACCAATCGCAGATAGAGATGGTCGCCCTGGCCCACCTGCGGGCGGGCGGAGCAGGTGAACCAGACGGTGTAGACGGTGTCCGGCTCGAGTAGCACATGCGCGGGGTTGGTGGCCATGAAGTCGTAGTCATCGGCCGGGAGCCGCACCTGCGAGGCATCTCGGCTTGCAACAACGATGGGCAGTGGACAGGGCGGCCGACGGCGGTCAAAGGCAGTGGCTCCGCCAAAGAGCAGCAGGTCTTCCGCCACGGACCGGCCCAAGTCGGGCCCCGCAGCCACGCGGCGCACCCGAGAGTCGGGCACTGCTTCCAGGTGCACGTCATCCACGACCATGGCTCCCCCTCCCAGGGCCTCCCACACCAGTTGATAGTCATCACGTTCGCGGAGCGCTAACAGGATCGTCTTGCGCGCCGGGCCCTGCCCCGCCTTGTCATACCATCGCGTTTCACCCACACGGAGGCCGTCGCCGCCTTCCGCGTAGCACGCGAAGTAGCCGGGGTCGTCGCTGTTGAGGTCACGTTCCGGGTTAGCGGTGACGTCATAGCGAAAGGACAGCAGATAGGTTCGCCAGGGCCGCAGCAGACCAGGCCGCGCCAGCGCCTGACCGGGGCGCACTAGTGCCGAAGGCAGGGGCTGTGCGCTGCCGGAACGTCGAGCCCGCCCGCGCCCAATGCGGATCGGCCCCAAGAGGTACCGCTGGCTGGCGTCACCACCCCCCACGGCCAGGCGCAGACGAGGAGTGCCGTTGAGGTCCACCATCGCCAGGCGCAGGTCATAGGCCCCTTCCGGCAGGTCTGCCGGCAAGGGGAGGCAAGACCGCACCTCGTAGCTCTCACCGGCCACAAAGTTGGTCTGATCGAAATCAGCGTCAATGCCCTGCCAGACCACCTGGTCGCCCTGCATCAGGTACACGGCCAGCGGGTAGCGCCGGTAGCAGCGCCCCATGCCCCGGTTCTCCCACGTCTGCCCCAACACCAGTTGGCCGCCCGGCTCGACTGTCTCCGGGTACTCCGCCCGCACCAGGACAAATCGGTAGCCCAGCAGTCTCTGAGCTTTGGCTACCAGTTCGGGGTGCGTCTCCTGGAAGCGGTCACCCCAGTGCATGGTGAGGTAGTTGGCATGGTGAGAGAGTGCTTCATCCACGGCATTCTCGAGGAAGTCATCACCCGGCCGGGTGTTGGGGAATCCGACCGGGCTGGGGCCGGTGTAGGCTTCATAGCCCCCGAAGGGCTCGGCCCAGATGGGGCGCCGCCAGTGCTGGGACAGGTTGGCCAGCAGCCGCCCGTCCCACTCCTGGAAGACGGCGCCGCCAACCCCGTCGCGCCGCGCGGCGATGGCCGGGTAATCGAAGACCTCGTCGAAGAGGCTGCGCTCCAGGTACTGGCGATAGGAGGGCCGGTATTCGTCATAGATGGAGGTCCCCGGCGGCATGGTGCCGGGGGAACCCGCCAGCGTCGGGAACTCCCATTCGTAGCTTACGCTGACAGTCAGGATGCGTCTGCCGGCGATGGCCTCCCGCCAGAGGTCAAAGACGGTGCGCAGCGCGTGGCGTCGCTGCGCCACCGTGCGGTAGGGATACCCGCTGTGCCACTCGCCGAAGGCGCCGTAGCCACGGAGGGCGATAAGCTCGACGCGGGGGTCGTTGCAGAAATGGTCAGCGAACTGCTTGAGGTACAGCCGGAGGCGCTGCTGATAGAGCGGGTGGGTGTAGTCGGGGTAGCGCGGGCCGTCCGAGCCCTGGGGCGCATGGCAAGGCACGCCCAGCGCGTAGAGCCAGTCGGGGCATCCCTCCATGCCGGGGGCCTGCCCGTAGTACTCAGTGGAAGCGATGATGTGGATCGTCTTGCCCAGCCGCGTCCAGGCCTCGACGACGCGGTCTACGGTGGACCAGTCGTACTCCCCTGGCTCCCGCTCGACGGCGGCCCAGGTGAAGAGAACCTGAACGTTGTCATACCACAGGTAGGGGTCGGTGTCGCCCGGCAGCGGGCTATTCAGATAGGCAACGATACCCCAGCCCATGTGCGGGTTGTGGAGGGGCTCGTCGATCTCGCGGGGGAAGACCACCCGAGCCACGGCGGGCACGCCGGCCACAACTACGACAGCCGCATACAGAAGGACCTTGAGGCTATCCATGGGTACCGACTTCTGGCCGGTGACGGCGGTGTCTGGTCCCCTACCTCACCACCACATTCACCAGCTTACCCGGCACGGTGATGACCTTGACGACCTGCTTCCCCTTGATGTGCTTCTGGACGCCGGGGAGGGCCTGGGCTTGCTCCTGGACGACAGCCATGTCGGCATGAGCGGGGACCTGCAGCCGGTCACGCACCTTGCCGTTGACCTGGACGACGATGGTCACCATGTCGGCAGCGGCCAGCGCGGCATCCGCCTGCGGCCACGGGTGACGGTACAGGAAGCCCTCCTGCCCCAGACCCTCCCACATCTCGTCGGCGATGTGGGGCGCCAGCGGGGACAGAAGCAGCGGCAGGTGTTCCAGCGCCTCGTCCAGCGCCGGTGAGCGTTGCCCCTCGGGCAGGGCGTTGGAGACCTCGTACATGGCGTTGACCCACTCCATCAGCGCCGCCACGGCGGTGTTGAAGCGGAAGTCTTCCATATCCGCGCTGAACTTGGCGATGGTCTGGTGGGTCTTGCGGCGCAGTTCCAGGTCCCTGCCAGAGCAATCGCCCACCGCGTCGCGCCAGCCCTGGGGGCTGAACCCCTCAGCGTGACGGGCCACGAGCCGCCACACTCGACCCAGGAAGCGCACACAGCCGCGGATGCCCTCGTCCGACCATTGGACCGTGTCCTCGAAAGGCACCACAAACATCTCGTAGACGCGCAGGGCATCGGCGCCGTACTGCTCGGCGGCCTCGTCTGGGGTGACAACATTGCCGTAGCTCTTACTCATCTTCACCCAGCGCCAGACCCACTGGTCCTGGGGGATGGTCTCCCGCTCTTCGGGCCGCAGCACCTTCCAATCCTCGATGGGGGCCTCGTCCTCCTCGCCGGTGTCGGTGACTTCGTCGGCAGTCACGGCGCGGCCGGGGGTGTAGGCCAGCATCATGCCCTGATTCCGAAGCTGGGTGAAGGGTTCCGTGAACCCCAGCAGACCGGCGTCATAGAGGGCCTTGGTCCAGAAGCGGGCATACAGCAGATGCATGACGGCATGCTCGGCGCCGCCCACATACATGTCAACGGGCAGCCAGTAGTCCACCGCCTCCCGGGAGAAGGGCTCCCGGTCATTGTGGGGGTCGGCGAAGCGCAGGAAATACCATGACGAGCACGCGAAGCCGCCCATGGTGTCGGTCTCCCGCCGAGCGGGCTCGCCGCACGCCGGGCAGGTGGTATTCACAAACTCCGGGATCGCCGCCAGCGGTGATTCCCCTGTACCGGTGGGCTGGTAGTTCTCAACCTCCGGCAGGAGCACGGGCAACTGGTCCTCGGGAACGGCCACCTCCCCGCAGCGCGGGCAGTGGACGATCGGGATTGGCGCCCCCCAGTACCTCTGGCGCGAGATGAGCCAGTCCCGCAGACGGTAGTTGACGACACCCTTGCCCCGGCCGGTCTCCTCCAGCCAGGTGATGACCTTGGCGACGATGGCCTCGTCGTCCGGGTCGCCGACGAAGGGCCCGCGGACCGCCACACCTTGATGGATGGTGGCACTCGTCATCTGGTCGCCTGGCACCGGGTTATCGGGGTCCTGGTAGACGGGGACTATGGGCAGCCCGTACTTCCGCGCAAAGAGGAAGTCGCGCTGGTCATGGGCGGGTACGGCCATGATCGCCCCGGTGCCGTACCCCATCACGACGTAATCCGCTACCCAGATGGGAATGCGCTCATCGTTGACCGGGTTGATGGCGTACCCGCCAGTCCATACACCGGTCTTATCCTTGCCCTCTGCCAGCCGGTCTATCTCGCTGAGGCGCTGACTTCTGGCAACGTAGGCCTCAACCTCGTCCCGCTGGGCGTCCGTGGTGATGGACGCCACGAGCGGATGCTCGGGGGCCAGGACCATGAAGGTGGCGCCCCAGAGCGTGTCAGGTCGGGTAGTGAAGACACGCAGGCTCTCATCCTGCCCCACGACGGGGAAGTCCACCTCCGCGCCCTCGCTGCGGCCGATCCAGTTGCGCTGCATGGCCTTGATACCCTCGGGCCAGGCCAGACCCTCCAGATCGTCCAGCAGTCGCTGGGCATAAGCCGTGATGCGAAAGAACCACTGCGGCATCTGGCGCTTCTCAACCAGGTGGTCGCAGCGCCAGCAGCGCCCGCCGACGACCTCCTCGTTGGCCAGTACTGTGTTGTCCACAGGGCACCAGTTCACCGGCGCGGTGGCCCGGTACGCCAGGCCCGCCTTGTAGAGCTGGAGGAAAATCCACTGGGTCCAGCGGTAGTAGCTGGGGTGGCTGGAGTTGATCTCGCGGTCCCAGTCGTAGGAGCACCCGATGAGTTCGAGCTGGCGCCGGTAGTTGGCGGCGTACTCCTCGACCATCTCGCGCGGGTTGCGCTGGCGCTTGATCGCCTCGTTCTCAGCCGGCTGGCCGAAGGCGTCCCAGCCCATGGGATGCAGCACGTTGTAGCCACACATGGCCTTGTAGCGCAGGAAGGCGTCCGTGGGGGCATAGTTCTTGAAGTGGCCCACCGAGAGCCCGGCGCCGCTGGGGTAAGGGAAGAACTCAAGGCCATAGTATTTCGGGCGGCTGGGGTCAATCTCAGCCCTGAAGAGCTTGGCTTCGCGCCATCGCTCCTGCCACTTGCGCTCAATGCGGACGAAATCGTAGAAGTCTTGCATGGCTGGATGCTGTGCCTCGCGGCGTCGGAGAGTAGTCATCGCCCCTGCCGATGGTGTGAGCAGTAAGCAGGCGCAACAGGCGCGTTCGGCCCTGCAGGGGCGACCGCGCCTGTCCGGTAGCTTACACGATGGCCGAGACCCAGCGCAAGGGGCGCTGCTAGCGACCGTGGAGCAGGCCCACCGCCAGCAGCACGATGCCTACGCCCAGGACCACGGCGGTCACCTGGAGCTTCTCGCTCCGGCTCAGGTTGAAGGCACCGATATTCGCCACCAGGAAGCCGGTGACGATGAAGGGCAGCAGTGGCAGGGCCGGGATTCGGGGCATCAAGAGGACCGCGAGCATCCCCGTGGCCATGGCCACCAGGACACCCCAAAACGTGGCCCGGTGGCGCAGTCCAAAGCGCCAGACCGCTGCCAGGAAGAAGGCGAGGAAGATGAAGTCGCCCAGACCGGCAGTGGCCACATGGCTTAGGCCCCGGGCGCCCGCCGGGCCGGCGGCTGACCCCACCTGCGGGATTGCCACCGAGAGCTTCTCCACCAGCTTTGGGGCCTTCTCCAGGGCCTTGCCCGTCGGGCCGGCAAAGACGGTAAAGATGTCGGCCAGGCCGGCCACCAGAGCGACGGGCAGCAGGATGTTGCGCTCCCGGACGATCAGCGCCAGCAGCCGCCCCGCGAAGATGCAGGCGAGCAGGAAGCTGACGCCGGAGGCCGCCGAGACGACCGTCCGGAGAGCCTCGAGGCTCCTGGCAGACAGGCCAACCGCATACCACACCGCCAGGCAGATCGCCAGGCCCGCAGCGTCTCGCCAAGGCCGCAGAGGGTACTTGGCCAGTTCGGCCACCACCAGGAGGGACAGGAACAGGAACAGCAGCGTGGCCAGCACGCTGCCGGCGGCCGGCGGGATGCCCCGCACATAGGGTACGCCGGCCAAGAGGCCATAGGCCAGCAGCACGAGGACCAAGGCTCGCCAGAGGGGTGGACGCTGGTTGGGGACCGAGGGGGAGGCTGATCCGGGAGTCATGGGCCCGCCGGGGGACTGAGGAGAGAGTGGGCTTTACAGACAGTCACTGATCTCCAGGAACTCGCCACCCTCAATCTGGCGCTGGAGGATGCAGCGGTTGGCATCGAAATGCATGGTTACGTTGATGAGCTGCTGACAGCGGGCACCGAGCATCTCTTTGTGCAAGGTGTACCCGGTGGGCCGGGGTTCCTCGTGCTCATGGGCCCGGTGGCCATTGCTGGTCTCGTACTCGGCCTCCAGCTCGTAGGCCTTCTCCACGCGGGTGCGGATGACCTCACCGCAGTGGGAACAGCGGACCACGATCTGAAGCGCTGGAGAGGAGGGATCACAGCAGCACTGATCGTCTTTGCCCCAGATCGCGTGACCGAGGCGTTCCAGAAGAGTAGGCACTACCACATCACCGTTTCGCTTCCGCACCAAGTCCCGCTGTCCGCCCCGTCAGCGAGGGCAACTGCTGCGCCGTGATGCGAGCATAGCGCACGCCCCGACCGGTGTCAAGCAAGCCCGCGGTCGCCTTCCAGACAGTAAGGGCTTTTCCTTTGACTTCCAGACAGTGGATCGTTATACTATGAGTTCCGGTTTTGTGTGTGTACCCGGCATCTTCAGCAGGTCAGCCCCAAGGAGGCGTGCCGTGAGACGGTTCCCGATCGAAGAACTGGTGGATCGCGTAGGTAGCTGCTACTCTGTGGTTGTGGCGGCCGCCAAGCGTGCCAAGCAGATCAAGGACGGCGCACCGCCGCTGGTGCAGGTAGACTCCCGCAATCCGCTGACCATCGCGCTGCATGAGATCGCGGTTGGCCTCGTCGAGATCACCGAGCCGGTGGCTCCGTCGCCAGAACCGCCGACTGCTGCTGCCGAACCGGAACCCACGCTGAGCACGGAGAAGGCCCTGCCTGACCTGCCACTTCTTGACCTGTCAGACACTCTCGGCGAGGCAGTCCTGGAGGAGGAGGCCGCGCTGGAAGAGGAAGACGACGAGGACGAGGAGGAGGACCTGGAAGCGGATCTGGATGATGACCTGGACGAGGACCTGGAGGATGAGACGGACGGGGACGACGACTGGGATGAAGGGTAAGGCGTCGCCCCACCCCCGCGATGTGCGCCTGGGAATGTGCCGACTCTTCGCCGTCAGTGTCCGATAGTGTTACTTGCCCCACCCTGGTACGGAAGTAGGCTAGTCGCACGTGTCCAAGGACTATTACGCTATCCTGGGTGTCTCGCCTGACGCCTCGGCAGAGGAGATCAAGCGCGCTTACCGTCGCCTGGCCCGAGAGTACCATCCCGACGTCAACGGCGGCGATCCGGAAGCCGAGGAACGGTTCAAGCAGGTCGGCGAGGCTTACGCGGTATTAAGCGACCCTGAGAAGCGTCGGCGCTATGACACCTACGGGGGTGACAGCCCCGCCGACTTCGGCTTTGCCGATGGCTTCCCGGACTTTTTCAGCATCTTCGAGCAGGCTTTCGGCTTTGGTGGCGGGCGTGGTGCGCGTGCCAGCATCGGTGCCGATATCCACCACGAGCTCGAGATCGAGCTTGAGGAGGTCCTCACCGGGGCCACTCGCAGCATCTCGTTGCTCCGACAGGTGCGCTGTCAGACCTGTGGCGGCTCCGGCGCCAAGGTCGGCTCAACGCCCGACCGATGCACCCAGTGTCAGGGCCACGGGCGGGTCCGGCAGATGCGCCAGACCTTGCTGGGTAACATGGTGACGGTGGTGACGTGTCCTCAGTGCCGCGGGCAGGGCACGATCATCCGTGAGTTCTGCGAGGCCTGCGAAGGTCGTGGGGTCGTCCGCACCACCGAGGAATTCACAGTGACGGTGCCGCCGGGTATCGAGAGCGGCCAGCACCTGGAGTACGAGGGCCGGGGGGATGTGAGCGAGTCCGGACTGGCGGGCAGCCTCTACGTTCGCGTTACGGTCCGCCCCCATGAGGAGTTCACCCGCGAAGGCTGGCACGTGCGGTCCGTGGTGCCGGTGCATTTCTGGCAGGCGGCCCTGGGTGACACACTGACGGTGCGCACTCTGGAGGGTGAGGAGACGCTCCATCTGGCTGCCGGAACGCAGTCGGGGACCGAGTTGCGGCTGAAGGGCCGGGGGCTGCCGGACCTGCGGCGCCGCGGGCGGGGCGACCACATTCTCACAGTTCAGGTCGTGACGCCCGAGGAGCTCACCGCGGAACAGCGGGAGTTGCTGGAGGAACTGGCCCAGAGTTTCGGCCACGAGCCACCCGCAAGCCGCGACCGTGGGGCCGGCAAGGGCTTCTTCGCCCGCGTTCGGGAGACACTGACCGGCGAGTAGCTGCCGTCCGGGGAACCACGGAACCCCGCTGGTGAGACGAGAACTCAGGCTCTGTCCCCCATTCTACCTGGCTAGCGCGGCAACGGAAGTGCGCCCGTCGGTCTGACGAAAGGTCTGGCTTCGCATGCGCTGGCAGCAGTTGGAAATCGAGTGCCCCCTCGCCGCCTCAGAGGCGGTGCTGGCTTTGCTCCACCGTTTCACGGGCGGCACGGTCATCGAGGACACCCCCGTAGGAAAGCTTCTGCGGACGTACCTGCCGGAGAACGATGACCTACCCCGGCTGCTGGATGAGATCCGGCAGTGGCTGGCGAACCTGCCGCCCGAGTTGCTGGAGGAGGGGCCGCCCACCGTCCGCGAGAGCTGGATCCAGGAGGAGGACTGGGCGCACGCCTGGAAGGCGTACTTCAAACCCCTGCGGGTGGGGCAGCGGCTGGTGGTCAAACCCACCTGGCAGCCGTGGCCTCCGGATGACGACCCGGGGGCATCGCGACCTGGCGACCTCGTCATCGAACTGGACCCGGGCATGGCCTTCGGGACGGGAGCCCATCCCACCACCCGCCTGTGCCTGGTAGCTTTGGAGCGGCACCTCCGACCCGGGATGCGGGTCATTGACCTCGGGTGCGGCTCTGGCCTGCTTACGGTGGCGGCGCTGAAGCTGGGTGCGGCCCAGGTGCTGGCAGTGGACAACGACGCCCTGGCTGTGCAGGCCACAAGAGAGAACTGCCAGCGGAATGGCGTGGACGGTTGCGAGGTCGTGCTGGCAGACGGACTGGGCCCGGTGCGGGGGCAATGGGACCTGATCGTGGCCAACATCTCGGCGGCTGTCATAAAGGTGGAGACTCCGCGGGTGGTGGAGCGCCTGGGACCGGGTGGCATCTTCGTCTGTTCGGGGTTCTACGAGGGCTGGGACGATGAGATCGCCGCTCTGATGCGCGAAGAGGGGCTGGAGTTAATCTCCGAATGCACCGAGGAGATGTGGGGCTGTCTGCACGGGCGGAAACCGCGGTAGAGGGATTCGGCGCGGCCAGGAGACCACATGCAGCGTGTCTTTCTGCCTCCTGAGAGCCTTGCAGGCGATCCTGTGGTGCTCC
This sequence comes from Armatimonadota bacterium, assembly GCA_013178155.1. GTDB lineage: Bacteria > Armatimonadota > Zipacnadia > Zipacnadales > UBA11051 > JABLXH01. The sequence continues at coordinate 17,583 of JABLXH010000012.1, forward strand.
CTCCGGACACCGCTCACTACCTGTCCCACGTCCTGCGCCTCCGAGCCGGCGATGAGTTTGTGGCTCTGGATGGTTCCGGAGCCGAGTATCGTCTGCATCTTCTGCCGGGCCAGCCGTGTGCGGCCCGGGTTGTTGAGACCCTCCCCCCCCGCGCGATGCAGACCGTCGAGTTCACCCTCTATCAAGGCTTGCCCCGTGGCAAGCGCTTTCCCCTCATCATTCAGAAGGCTACGGAACTGGGCGCGGCGCGGATCGTTGCGGTCACGACGGCTCGGTCGCAAGTACACCTGGGGGAGCGGGAGGCCGCGTCCAAACTGGAACGCTGGCGCAAGATCGCCCGAGAGGCTGCCGAGCAGTGCTTGCGTCCGACGGTGCCGGAGCTTATGATGGCCCACAGTTGGAAGGAAGCTCTGGCCCACTGGTGCGCCCTGGGAGTACCGGGTCTGCTGCTGGACGAGACCCAGGCCGCCACGCCGGGACACGGGGTCGGAGACGTATTGGCCTTGCTGGGGAGGCCCAGAGCACTGGCTGGGTTTGTGGGACCAGAGGGCGGGTTCGCACCGGAGGAGGCGCAGGCGGGGCGTGACGCCGGACTGCTTCCAGTTAGCCTGGGACCGCGGGTGCTGCGCACGGAGACCGCAGCCCTGGTGATATGTACCCTGGTGATGTACACTTTCGGCCAGCTAGGCTGATGCGGGAGGCTCTGACCATGCGGCGTTTGAGCTTGGTGTTGCTGTTGACAGCTTTCGTGGCGTTGCTGGTGGCCGGTTGCACAAAGGTAGACGAGGCTCCGTCGGCGCCCTCGGCGGCGTCCAAGCCCGGCGCTCCTACGGGCCCCACGACAGAGCTGGTGCTTTTCACCTGGACTGCCCGCGACGAGGAGCAGGTGAACCAGGAGATCATCAAGGAGTTTGAGGCGGCCAATCCCGGCATCACGGTGCGACTGCAAAACGAGACCGGCGGCAGCCAGACGGCGATGCAGAAGCTGCAGACGATGATCTCGGCCCAGCAGGGCCCGGACGTCATCAGCATCCATGGCGCTTTCTTCATCCCACTGGCGGCCAAGGGGGCCCTGCTGAGCCTGGATGAACGCATGGCGGGAGACCCGGCCTTCAACGCCGCCGATTTCAGCCCGGCCTTGCTGGAGTTGTGCAAGTACGAGGGCAAGATCTATTCGCTGCCGCGCTACACGTCGGTATACTGCCTCTTCTACAACAAGACGCTTTTCGACGAAGCCAAGGTTGCCTATCCCCCCGTTTCCGGAGAGTGGACCTGGCATCATTACCTGGCGGCTGCCAAGAAACTGACGAAGGATACGGACGGCGACGGCAAGATTGACCAGTGGGGCTGTGTCATAGATTTCTGGGGCGCGCGCATCTACCCGTGGCTGTGGCAAAACGGCGCTTCGCTGATGAACGCTGACCGCAGTCGGTGTACGCTGGACAGTCCTGAAGCCATCGAGGCCATGCAGTTTCTGTATGACCTGCGCCACAAGCACAAGGTGGCCGCCGCGGCCAGTAACAGCGATCACGACGCAGGCCTGACCGCCTTTACCCAGGGCCACATCGGCATGTACATGACCGGGCCGTGGGATATCCAGACCTTGCGGCAGGCCAAGACGCTGCAGTGGGACGTCGCCCCGCTGCCCCGCAAGAAGCAGAAAGCCACGATGCTGGGCACGGAGAACTACGGCATCTGGTCGGGCACCAAGCACCCCGATGAGGCCTGGAAGCTCTTTGCCTTCCTGATGAGTCCCGAGGTCCAGACCAAGATGGCGGAACGGCTGGAGAAGATGCCTTCGCGGACCTCGGTGCTGCAGGGCCCATACCTGCAGGGAAGCCCTGGCTTCGACCGCAAGGTCTTTGTAGACGCGATAGCCTACGGCCGCCAGCCCGAGAACATCCCGGAGTGGTCCCAGGTCAAGGACCTGATCCAGAATCAGCTTGACCTGATCTGGGTGCAGAAGACCACCGTGGCGGCGGGTCTGAAGAAGGCGGCGGCGGATGTGAACAAGACGTTGACGGAACTGCGGGCGAAGAAGTAGCCCGGGAGGCTGAAGGTGGAGATCTTGGCTGTCCATCATCTGACAGTACTGGCCCTCGTCGGTCTCGGGCTGGTCAGCGTCTTGGCCTCGGCGTCTGCCGACTGGACACCCGGCGCACCGCGTGACGAGATCCGACCCGACTTTGCTCGCGACGCCACCGGCGGGCGGAATGGCGGCGAGGCGCTGGTGATCACCATGGACCAGCGGGAAGGGCTGCATGGCTATTGGCGGCGCGTGTTCCCGGTGACCGGCGGGCAGTGGTACCGGTTCAGCGCGTGGCGGAAGGCCGAGGGCGTGGCCAACCCCCGGCGCAGCGTGGTGGCGCGGGTGTTGTGGCAGAACGCCGACGGCAACCCGGTGCCGCTGGATAGCCCGGTGGTGGACCGCTACCTGCCCGACTGGCATGACCCGCAGGCCGAGGCGGAGCACCCCCTGGACGGGGCGACCGACGCCGCCGGTTGGACCGAGGTCAGGGGGGCCTACCGCGCACCTGGGAAGGCCACGCAGGCCCTGGTAGAGCTGGCGCTGCTGTGGGCGCCGGGGGGCAGGGTGACTTGGAGTGAGGTCAACTTCGCGGAGTGTCCGCCGGTGGCGCCGCGCCGGGTGAAGCTCGCGGCGGCGCACCTGCGCCCCAGCAGCGGGAAGTCTCCCCTGGACAACTGCCGCATGTACGAGCCGCTCATCGCCGAGGCCGGGCGCCAGGGAGTGGAGCTGCTGGTTCTGGGTGAGTGTGTCACCACCGTCGGCCTCGGCGGGACTGCCAGCGACTTCGCCGAGCCGATCCCCGGACCCTCGACCCAGTACTTCGGCGCGCTGGCTCGGCAGCATGACCTGTACCTGGTGGTGGGCCTGATGGAGCGCGCGGGGCATGTGGTCTACAACACGGCGGCGCTCATCGGCCCGGACGGCGAGCTGGCCGGGAAGTACCGCAAGGTCTGCCTGCCGCGCGATGAGATCGCGGGCGGAACAGCGCCGGGCAGCGAGTACCCGGTCTTTACGACCCGCTTCGGCCGTGTCGGCATGATGATCTGCTACGACGGCTTCTTCCCGGAAGTGACGCGCGAGCTGGCCATCAACGGGGCCGAGGTCATCGCCTGGCCGGTCTGGGGCTGCAACCCCGACCTGGCGGCAGCCCGCGCCATTGACCACCAGCTCTATATCGTCAGCAGCACCTACGAGCCCATCGAGAGCAACTGGATGAAGTCGGCGGTGTGGGGCCCCAGCGGTGAGACCCTGGCGGTGGCGAAGGAGTGGGGCACGCTGGCTGTGGCCGAGGTGGACCTGGCCGCACCCACCCACTGGCGCTCCCTGGGCAATTTCAGGGACGAGTGGCCACGCCACCGGCCGTAGAGCTGTCAAGCGTTTCGGAGGGGTTTGTACCCCGCCCCATAGAGGCAGACACCTACGTTTCAGGAGACCATTGCATGACCAACCTGCGCTTTCGCCAGATTCACCTGGACTTCCATACCAGCGAGGAGATACCGGGCATCGGCAGCGCCTTTGATGCCAATGAGTTCGCCGACACCCTGGCGGAGGCGAATGTCAACTCGGTAACCTGCTTCTCGCGCTGCCACCACGGCTGGATCTACCACGAGACAGCCAAGTTCCCGGAGCGCAAGCACCCCCACCTCACCTGCAACCTGCTGGCAGAGCAGATCGAGGCCTGCCATGCTCGCGGTATCCGCGTGCCGATCTATGTGACAGTTCGCTGGGATCACTTCACAGCGCGCCAACACCCCGAGTGGCTGGTGGTGGATGAGAACGGCTGTTTCGTGGGAACCAAGCCCTATGAGGCGGGGTTTTACCGGCAGTTGTGCCTCAACAGCCCCTACGTGGACTTCCTTGAGGCGCAGACCGTGGAGGTTTGCGAGACGTTGCCGACGGATGGCTTTTTCTTTGACATCGTTTTCTCCACTCCGTGCAGTTGCGAGGACTGCAAGCGCGACATGCTGGCCGCGGGCATGGATCCGGCGAACCCCCAGGAGCGGGCGCTCTTTGCCGACCAAGTGCTGCAGCGGTTCCAGGAGCGCATGACAGCAGCGGTACGTGCGCATCATCCTGAAGCAACGATCTTCTATAACTCTGGGCATGTCGGCCCACGCCACCGGCCCATCCTGCACAACTTCACCCACCTGGAGCTGGAGTCCCTGCCCGGCGGCGGGTGGGGCTACATGCATTTCCCCATTGCCCAGCGGTTCGCCCGCACTCTGGGCGTGGACACCATGGGCATGACCGGGAAGTTCCATACCACCTGGGGTGACTTCAGCAGCTTCAAGAACCCAGCAGCGCTGGAGTTTGAGTGTTTGCACATGCTGGCTCTGGGCGCCAAGTGCTCCATCGGCGACCAGCTTCACCCGACGGGCCGCATCTGCGCCGAGACCTACAAGCTCATCGGTGGGGTCTACGCGAAGGTGAAGGCGGCGGAGCCCTGGTGCGAGGGCGCCAGGCCGCTGGTGGACATCGCGCTGATGACGAGCGAGGAGTGGGTGGGCGGCGGACATGCGGGGATGCCGCCAGCAACCATCGGCGCCACGCGTATCCTGCAGGAACTGCGCCAGCAGTTCAACATCGTGGACAGCCAGTCGGAGCTGTCAGGCTACAAGGTCGTAGTGCTGCCGGACGAGATTCCGCTGGATGAGGCGCTGACGGCCAAGCTGTCGGCTTACATCGCAGGGGGTGGGGCGGTCCTGGCCACCCACAAGTCGGGCCTGAACCCCGAGGGTAATGCTTTTGCGCTGCGAGAGCTGGGTGTGGAGTTCGTGGGCGAGGCGCGGTACTCACCGGACTTCATCGTGGCGGGGAAACTGGGCGGGCCACGGCCGGAGACCCCGGTGGTCATGTATAGTCGTGGGGTGGAGACCAGACCGCAGCCGGGGGCGGAGATCTTGAGCACGATGGTGCTGCCCTACTTCAACCGGACCTGGCGCCATTTCTGCAGCCACGGCCACACGCCGGCGGCGGGTCCCGCGGACTACCCGGGCGCGGTCCGCAACGGCAACTGCATCTACCTGATGCATCCGGTATTCTCGCTCTATGCCCGCCGTGCGCCCAGGTGGTGCAAGGACCTGGTGGCCGGGGCCCTGGCCTTATTGCTGCCCGAGCCGCTGGTGGAGGCCCAAGGCCCCAGCACGCTGCTGCTGACACTGAATGAGCAGCCCCAGGCCGGGCGGCTGGTGCTGCACGCCCTGCATTATGTGCCGGAGCGCCGGGGGCAGGAGTTGGACACGATCGAGGACATCCTGCCAGTCTATGACGTGAAGGTGTCGGTGAGGGCGGAAAGGCCGGTGGAGCGCGTGACGCTGGAGCCACAGGGCGAGCCGCTGGAGTTCACTTTGAGGGACGGCCGGGTGGGGTTCACGATCCCCAGGATCGAGGGGCACCAACTGGTGGTGCTGGCGTAGGGGGAAGCCCGTCTCAAGCAGCTTCCGAACCAGGGCGGGGAGGCCGGTGGCCTCCCCGCCCGTGCGTCGCCAGTTGTGCGAGCAGCTACTCACGCACAGAGATCCGCCCAAACCCCGTCAGGGACACAGTGCCCTTCCTCTGGGCGTACTCGACAATCGTCTCTGCCAGGCCCTGTTGGCTCTGCACCTTGATCTGCTTGGCCGTGAAGATCTTGAAGTAGCCCGACCCGCCCTTCGCCAGCGAGAGCGGCATGGCGACACGGTAGGTGGCATCATTCAGCAAGGGGTCCAGTCCCACCAGCACACTGGTGATACGCTCGCCGCGCGGCGCGGTGGGGTCGTACTGGAACGTCACCCCGGACACCTGCAGAAAGGAGGTGCTGGGCAAGGGGGCGCTGTGGACCGAACGCTCCAGGGTGTCGCGGACCTGGGCTCCGGACAGCTCCGACACCGCCCAAACCTCGTCGGGGTTGGTCAACATGGAGGCGATGCGGTCGCGCGACAGCGGCCCCGGAGCCAGCGAGCCCGCCTTGATGAAGCTGATGGCCGCGATGAAGGCGATATTCGCCTTGGAGGCATCGCGGAGGGCATCCGTGGCGAGGTCGCCGAAGCTGGTCTCCTGGGCATCGCAGTTTTCATTGGACAGCGCCGTGGTCGACTGCCCTTCGGCCTGGGCTGGCCGCGGCACCATGATCAGCACGACCCCCAGGCCGATGACCAGCACCCCTGCCAGCAACAGGGCCAGCCTAAGTCTCTTCATCATCCTCATCACCCTCTCCCACCGCTGTCTGCAGCCAGGCGCGGATGAACTCGTCCAGTTCCCCGTTCAGCACCGCCATGACGTTGGCCGTCTCGTAGTTGGTCCGATGGTCTTTGACCATCGTGTAAGGTTGCATGACGTAGGATCGGATCTGGCTTCCCCACTCGATCTTGGCCTTTTCGCCCCGCAGAGCAGCCAAGCGTTCCTGACGCTTGCGTCGCTCGATCTCGTGGAGTCTTGCCTGCAGGATAGCCATCGCTGTCCGACGGTTGGCATGCTGCGAGCGCTCGTTTTGGCAACTCACAACGATCCCCGTCGGCAGATGGGTAATCCGCACTGCCGAGTCCGTCTTGTTCACGTGCTGCCCGCCGGCCCCGCTGGACCGGAAGGTGTCAACACGCAAGTCCTCGGGCGGGATGCTGATCTCAATGTCCTCGCCGATCTCCGGGATCACGTCCACGGAGGCGAAGCTCGTGTGCCGGCGTTTGCTGGCGTCGAAGGGTGACAACCGGACCAGCCGGTGTACGCCGTTCTCCGCCTTCAGGTAGCCGTAAGCCAAGTTACCGACCACCCGCGCCGTGGCACTGCTGATACCGGCCTGCTCGCCGGGCACCACCGAGACGACCGCAAACTCCATACCGTGCCGGTGGGCCCACATCTCGTACATGCGCAGGAGCATCTCCGCCCAGTCACAGGCCTCTGTGCCACCGGCTCCGGCATTGACTGAGAGGATAGCATTGCTGGCGTCGTACTTGCCGCCCAGGATGGTCTGAAACTCAAGGTCCGCCAGGCGCTTCTCGCATCGCTGGAACTCGTCGCGGATCTCGGCTTCGAGCGCCTCATCGTCGGCGTCTCCCAGCTCAGCCAGTTCGAGCAAATCCTGCAGGTCCTTCTCAAGCCCCTCCCAGGGTGCCAGGTAGTCCTCCAACTGTGAGACTTTCTGCAGGTGCTTGCGCGCGACCTCAGGGTCATCCCAAAGGTTCTGAGCTTGGGTTGCCTCCTGCAGGGTAATCAGTTCCCGCCGTTTGCCGGCCAGGTCAAAGACGATCCCCCATTTCGTGCAGGTTTGCCAGGGAACGCTTGATGCTGTCCACTACCTCGTTCATCATCTTCTTAGACGCCCCATCTTGCGGAATCTCTTGGAAAGTCTGGCCCGGGCCCAGCCAACATCTCACTTCATGCAACAAAGCTTGTACTTCTTGCCGCTGCCGCAAGGACACGGATCGTTGCGGCCTACCTTGGGCGCGGAGCGGGTGCCTGCCGCCGGTCCGGAGCCGATGCCCCCCGACCACTCCGTGGCCTGCTCGCGCAGGTCGCGCACGATAACCGCATCCTGCTCCACGCTTTCGGTGGCGCTGAATGCCTTCTGGGTCGTGCGCAGCGCGATCTGCGCCAGGAGGTGCTCAAACAGCTCGGAGGCCTCCTTCTGGTATTCGATGAGTGGGTCGCGCTGGGCGTGTCCACGCAGATGGATACCATCCCGCAACTCGTCCATGTTCAGCAGGTGCTGCATCCAGCTCTTGTCCACCGACGACAGGAGCCAGTAGCGCTCGAGATGGCGGAACTCGCGGTGGCCGATAGTGTTTTCGCCGGGTCGGGGCTCTTCATCAAGCAGCGCAATGAACCCGGAGCGCAGGTCCGTCGCCGCCAGTTCGCGCGCCCGACTGATGGCCAGGCCCATCAGCGCTACCGGCGCCTGCTTCTCCAGGGCCTGCACCAGGCCCACCACGTCCACGCTGACACCGTCTCTACGGTCTTTCGTCAGCGCTGCCTCCGCGACCGCCTGCGCTTGCCTGATCAGCTCGGCGCTCCGATTGGCCACTGCTTGCTCGGTCTCGACGTCTGCCTTGCGCTTGCCGGCTTCGGCCTCGCGCTCGTTCAGCCGCGCCACGACCGCCGAGGCCGCTGCTTCGACCTCAGCGACCAGCCGGTCGGGCTCCACCGAGTCGAGGGCGTCAACGGCAAGCCGCGACAGCATATCGTGCAAGTGGCCGTGCAGGTACTCCAGCATGCCCAGGAAGTCTATCTCCGCCAGCGGCTTGCCGACCGGTGCGAAGTGGCGCAGAGCCGTCTCGATCTCCAGCTCAATGCGCAGTCGCTCGCGGCCCACATAGACCTCGCGAACCAGCCGTCGGACCTCATCGTGAAGGTCCGGGCGCGGAATGGCCAGTAGCCCTTCATGCCCGAGATCATGGGCGACACCCTCATACTCGTCGTCCAGACTGCGTACCAGGTCAGCGAGTCGCCAGGTGTTCCTGGGTTGGTCGGCGGGGCAGTGCTCAGAAAGCAGTTTGGCGACGGTCCGTTTCACCTCGTCCTGCAGCATCTCGCGGGCAGTTTCCTGGTCCACGTTCCGTCGCAGCGTCCCGTGTGGGATGGTCTTCTCGCGCAGGTAGGCCGCCAGGTCCTCATCGGCCTGAGCCATCGCCTCCAGGTCGCGCACCGCCAGAGCCACAGCGATACCGCTGCCAGACGACCGGCGGCGGACCTTTCGCCTCGCTTCATCCTCGGGCGGAGTGGAGAACACTCGCACCAGTTCGCGGTAGAGCCCCTCCAGGTCCCAGTCGTCAGGGTTACGTACCTGGCTGGCATAGGTCTCCAGAATGTTTTCGGCGGTCGTGTCTATCATGCGCAGGATGACGCTCTGGACGTTCTCGCCATCCAGCACTCGGCGCCGCTGGGCATAGATCACCGAGCGCTGGCGGTTCATGACGTTGTCGTATTCCAGGGTGTGCTTGCGGATGCCGAAGTTGCGAGTCTCGACCTTCTCCTGGGCGCGTTCGATGGCCCGGCTGACCATCCGCGTCTCGATGGCCTCCTCCTCAGGCCACGAGTTCAGGAAGGCGCCAAACCGGTCGGGACCGAAGAGCTGCATGAGCTCGTCTTCCAGCGAGACGAAGAACCGGGAGCTTCCCGGGTCGCCCTGGCGGCCCGAACGACCACGGAGCTGGTCGTCAATGCGGCGGCTCTCATGCCGCTCGGTGCCGATGACGTGCAGTCCACCGCACTTCTTAACATACTCGTAGCGTTCAGGGAAGAAGTTCTGGCCCTTGGCCGGGTTGCGGCCGCCGAGGATGATGTCCACGCCGCGCCCGGCCATGTTCGTGGCAATCGTCACCATGCCCGGCTCGCCCGCCCGCGCGATGATCATGCCTTCCTGCTCATGGCGCTTGGCGTTGAGAACGTTAAGCTTGCTGTCATGGTTCTCATCACCTGGCCTCAGGCCATCCGCGATGAGAGCCGCCAGTCGCTGCCGCAGGACCTCGTTCGTTGCGCCGGAGTCAGTGTTGTCAGCCAGACCAATGATCTCCAGGAAGGCGTCCAGGTTGGTCGGATCCTGCAGGTCCTCAGGCACGCCCAGGACGGCCACGATATCGCCCAACGTCGCTTGCGGCTGGTCGTCGCTGCCCTTCCCACGGCGACGTCCCTTGGCGGCGGGAGCGGCAGCCGACCGGCGCTTCAGGTGGCGAGCCTGGTCCACCAGTTGCGCGATCGGCTGGCGGAGGGTACGCAGGTAGTTCTCCCGATCATCCTTGCTGAGCTCCTTGCCGCCCCTGTGGATCCGGTGCAGAAGGATCTGGACCAGGATGTGGGTCTGCAGCCAGGTGTGCTCCAGCCGCATAGCCAGGTGCTCGGAGACCTCCACCGAGCGGGTTCCCACCAGGACTGGCTGATCGCGCAGATGGCAGTTTATGATCTCGTTGATAATGCCCCGGTACTTGGCTTCCGCGGTCTTAAAGACCGTGTCGGGGTAGTCCTTGCGAATGACAGGCCGGTTTGTGGGTACCTGAGTGACGCGGCAACCGTAGGTCTTGGTGAACTCCTGCTCCTCGGTCTTGGCGGTGCCGGTCATGCCCGCCAGCTTCTTGTAGAGCTTGAAGAAGTTCTGGTAAGTGATGCTGGCGACGGTCTGGCGCACCCGGGGAGCAAACACGCGCTCCTTGGCCTCGATGGCCTGATGGAGGCCGTCGGAGTAGCGTCGGCCCGGCTGGAGATGCCCGGTGAACTCGTCCACGATGACCACTTCGCCGTTCATGACGACGTACTCGTCATCGCGGTCGTAGAGCTTGTGGGCCTTCAGGGCGTTGTCCACGAGCTGGGCGATCTCAATGTTCTCGGGGTCCACCAGTGACCCCTCAAGGTGCAGCTCCCGCTCCACGAACTCCTGGCCCGCCTCGGTCAGGGCGGCCTGGTGGTCCTTCTTGTCCCAGGTGTAGAGGGGCTCGTCCTCGGTGTGGGCGCGCAGCAGCTTGCGTACCAGGTCGTCGGCCCGACGGTAGTTCTGGGCCTCCTGCTCGGTTTCTCCGGAGATAATCAGCGGCGTGCGGGCCTCATCAATGAGGATGCTGTCGGCCTCGTCCACGATGGCGTAGTACAGCTCCCGCTGGCGCAGATGAGCCGGGTTGACGGTCATGTTGTCCCGCAGGTAATCAAAGCCCAGCTCGCTGTTCTCGACATAGGTGATGTCCCGGGCGTACATGGCCCGGCGTTCGCTGTCACTCATGGAGTGCTGAATGTAGCCCACCGTCAGCCCGAGGAACTCAAAGATCTGCCCCATCCACTGGGCCTGCCAGCGCACCAGGAAGTCGTTGGTGGTTACCAGATGAACGCCGCGCCCCGGCAAGGCGTTAGCATAGAGTGCCAGGGTGGCCGTCAGGGTCTTGCCCTCACCCGTCTTCATCTCGGCGATCTTGCCGTCATGCAGGATCATCCCGCCAATGAGCTGGACGTCATAGTGGCGCTCACCCAGCACCCGCCGCGCCGCTTCGCGACACACGGCGAAGGTCTCGTGGAGCATGTCCTCGAGGTCCTCGCCCCGAGCCAGGCGCTGGCGGAACTCGACGGTCTTGGCGGCCAGCTCCTCGTCTGACAGCGCCTGCATCTGGGGTTCCAGGGCCGTTATCTCGGCCGCCCGCCGGCGGTAGCGCGCGATCTCGCGGGCGTTGGGATCAACGATGTTCTTGACTGCGGCAAGGGGTGCGACCATAGACAGCAATCACCATCCAATAGCACATCTGCTCGGGGCCCCGGCTGACCTTGCGGCCGGGCATCGGGCGGACAGCAAACACGGGCCGCTTCGCGCCACGAACCGGCCGAGTTCATTATAGTATAACGTCACACCGCAGGGAAAGGTTTGGCCGTGGTCCCACACGCCGCTGGCCTCGCTGCCCAGTCCAGGCGTGCCTGACGGTCCGGCGGGACGGACGTCAATCCTTCCCCGCCGGCTTCGTCAGCGCTTCGGGAGCGGCGGCTGGCACCATGGGGGGCAGCGGCGGTACCTCGTCTGCCGTGACTACGGGACGCGAGTCATACGGGAAAGTGTCGCCAGTCAGGCCGTTTACGTTGACTTCCAGGCTCAGCGTCTCGCCCGCGCGGTCCCACCGCAGCCCCCAGGTCAGACAGTGCAGCCGGCGGTAGACGCCGATCTGCCACTGGCGAAGCCGGCTTTCGTCCAGGTCCAGTCGGGCGTAGCTGTCAAGCGACCAGTCTTGTCCCAGGCCCAGAGTGAACTGACCGTACAGCTCATTCTCGGCGTAGATGTCATCAAACAGAAACGGGGTGCTGCCGGAGGCCTGGTGGCGCACATACCACAAGGCACCACGGGTGGCGCGACTCTGGTCCGAGCCGATGCCCAACTCGAGTTGCAGGTCGCGCAGACGCTCACCGGTGTCATAGAGGCTTTGCTCGCCGCTGACGGCCCACCATGCCCCCTGGCGTTGGCGCCGAGCCTGCGCGTCGGACGCATAGCCCACAGACACAGAAGCCTTCAGGGCCTCGCGCGCCGGAGAGGTCATCGGCTCTTCCCTGATGGAAGCCAAAGACAGATTCAGTTCGGCGGAGTCGCCACAGGCGCTCGGGGCCGACAGAGGCCGAGACAAGCTGAGTTCGGGCAGCAGGTTGATGCGCGACCACTGGTCCACGTCCCACGCCACCAGTTGCCGCCGGGCGGCGGCGAGCGTCAACGTCTCCCGCCCGGAGGTCCGCCGGGCGGCAACCTCGCCCGGGAACTTCAGCTCCGTGCCCAGGCGGACCGTGGCGGATACCTCCCATTCGCTGCCTCGTCCCGACAGGTCCCAGCTCACAGGCACGTAGAGCCCGTCGTAGCTGGAGTAGCCCGGAGTCAGGAAAGTCTGTCGCCGTTGCGTCCCGCTGCCCCGCAAGAGGGCGGAGTACGCGCCCGGTATGCGGAGCGTGTGGCCGTAGAGGCTCAGCCGGCCCTCGCGGATCGTCCACCTTGTGGTGCGCGTGTCGTAGGTCAACTCCTTGACCCCGACACTGTAGTGAGGGTGGACGCGGTCACAGGTGGTCATGCGCCCCTCCACCACGTAGACCACGTCAGCCTCCTTGCGGATCTCGTCACCGAAGAAGTATCCCCTCACCGGGCGATCCGGACAGCCGGGGGCGGGCATCTCCACACTGACCCGGCCGCCGTGGAGAATGAACTCATCGCGGGTGAACCGGATCTCGGCCCTCTCTCCCCGCATCGCCAGTTGCTGGCTGCGCAGACGCACACCCTCATGGGCAATGATCAGTCCGTGCGAGAGGTCGGCTTCCAGCTCGCCGGAGGCCACGGCAACCGTGGGCATGCCTGGCTGGTCGCTTTGGGCCGTGATCGTGACATCACCGTGGACGGCGAGCGTCCCGGCCTCGCGATCGAGCTCCACGTGGTCGCCCTGGATGGCTATGGTGATGACGGGCTTCTTTCCCGCGGCCAGCAGCGGCGCGGACAGCACCAACACGCAGATGGGGAGTAGATGTAAGCGCAATGCCGGGCGTTCCTGGTCAACGGTGACCCACGTACGGCGGGCCTGGACAGTGGGTCGAGTATAGCACAAAGCGCTGAGCGCCGTCACTGGCGCCCCGGAATCGACGGCGGGCCACCGATTTCCCTTAACAACCATGCCCCTTTGGACTATAATACTCAAAAGCGCGTTACGCGCCGCCCTTCGGGGCCATTCTATGTTGCCGATTACTCTGATGAAGACCTGCACGGCGAGCATGAGCCGACAGTGTGGCTGCGCCAGTCTGAGGTTGGACGCCAGCCTCCACACATGCCTGCTCATGGATACTCATGCTACTCGCGTGGTCATTAACCGTGACCACCGCGAGACCTGCTCGCCGGCGGCTCCTCCTACGGAGCGTCCCCCGGGATAGACTAGTCAGCAATCCGAACGGGAAATGGCCACGAGCAGGCAATGCCAGCTCGTGGCTTTTTCGTTTTGTCGGTCTGGTCGCCATTCTGTCGTGACGCCGGTAGGAGGAGTTCCGATGAAGTCGCTGATCAGCAAGGCACAGCAAGGCTGTCCCCAGGCGCGCGCGCAACTGGCCGCCGCTCTCCGCCCGCGCCTGTGCAGCATGGCGAGGTACTACTCTCGCCGCGGCAACCTGGAGTACGAGGACCTGCTGCAGGAGGCCTGGTGTGCGGTCTTTGAGGCGTTACCGGAGACCAAGCTGCATATCGGCGAACCGGAGCAGTTCCTCCTGCGACGAGCCCGCTGGGCGGTGCTGGACTACCTCAAGTGGTCTCTGCGCCGCCAGATGGCCCCGCTGGACGAGACCTTTGCCGGCGCCAGCACCGGCTCCCCGGCGGGCGAGGTGGACCTCCGCGTGACGCTGGGCGACGTGGCCGAGGAACTCTCCCCGGTCCAGCGGCAGGTGATGGAGATGCTGATGGCTGGCGATAGCTGCACCAGCGCGGCTGACAAGCTGGGGTGCACCACGGCCAACGTGTCCTACCACCTGGCACAGGTCCGCCGGGCCGTGGACAAGGCCTTCCGCGAGGCCCCGCGATACGAGCGGGTACCGGCCTGAGGGCACAGCAATGACCGCGAGAGGGCCCCGGGGCCGGCTCATCTGAGCCGGTCCCGTCGCTTTGCAGGAGAACCGCAACTTCCGGGGAAAGGAAGCGCAACGAGCTACCTGCCAAGGAGGAGCCCTGATGCGCCAGTTGCACCACTTCGGCCTGCCCACCGATCAGGTTCAGCCAGGGGAGACCTACGTCCCGGCGACGAAGGTTTTTGTGACCGATCCCATGGCGCACCCCCAGAAGATTGAGTTCCTGCGCTTTGAGGCTGATAGCCCGGTGACCGGGCCCGTGCGTGAGATGCCTCACCTCGCCTTTGCGTGTGACAACCTGGAGGCGGAGATCGAGGGCGCGGAGGTGCTGCTCGGCCCCTTTGAGGCCATGCCAGGGCTGAGAGTCGTCTTTGTCCAGAAGGACGGGGCGGTCTTTGAGTTCATGGAGTTCGCCGAGGGTGTGGACTGGGGCACCAGCGACCACTAGGACCGTACGCCCGACAGGGCTGTTGCGCGTACCAGGAACCAGCGGCGTGTCCGTCACCGACTGACGGGCCTATCTGAGGGAGTGTCTGCAATGACCGTTGCCAACAAGGTTGTACTTGTCACCGGGGGCACCTCCGGCATTGGCGCCGGTGTGACCCGACGACTGGCTGAACTGGGCTGCAAGGTGGTCTGTGCCTCCAACCAGGAGGCCGAGGGGCAAGCGCTCGCCGCAGAACTGAAGGCCCAGGGCTATACGGTGGACTTCGTGGCCGTGGACGTGGCCTGCGAGGAGAGCGTGAAGGCGATGGTCCAACGAGTGCTGGACCTGCATGGACGGCTGGACGCGGTGCATTCCAACGCCGGGGTCTGGCGGCAGGGCAAGGTGACCGACTTCACGCAGGATGACTTCGACTTCGTTATGGGTATCAACGTGAAGGGTAACTTCTGGGTCGCCAAACACGTGGTGCCGGTGATGGAGGCCCAGGAGGGTATGGGGACCATCGTCATCACCACCTCGGTGGCGGCGCAGATCGGCTTCCCCCAGCACGCCCTGTACTGCGCGTCGAAGGCGGCGCTGGAGGCCATGATCCGCTGCATGTGCAACGACCACGCGGGCAAGGTGCGCGTGGTGGGCGTGTCGCCGGGGACCATTGACACGCCGATGCTGGCCGCCACCTGCGCGGGCTGGGATAAGCCCAAGGAGGAGATCTATGCCGAGGTCGCTCGGAAGATCCCGGTGCGGCGCCTGGGTCAGCCCGAGGACATCGGCAACGCGGTGGCTTTCCTGATCAGCGACGGGGCCAGCTACATTGATGGCACGATCCTGGTCCTGGACGGGGGGACGCTGCCGCTGCCGCCCTGGTAGCGGTGCGCCCGGAGCCTGGCCCATGGGAGGTGCGAGATGGCGGCTCGCGCGAGCGTCGGTCTGACCCTGCTTAGCATCGCTCTGACCCTTGGTTGCCGCTCGACGGTGCCGAAGGCAGCGCCTCCACCGCCGCCCCCGCAAGCGACGTGGGGGGTGCTGGCCCTGGGAGTGGGTGGACTGGTCTTCGTGCCCGAGAACAGCCCGGCCAGTCCTGTGCCGGTGGAGGCCTATCCGGCGGACCGTGGGGCTCCCGAAGTCGCCATCAGCCCCGACGGGAAGCGGCTTGCGCTGGTTGCCCCTGATCACAGCCTGCGGGTCTGCTCACTGGTCAGCGGTGAAGCCAACACCATCGCGCCGGCCTACGCCGAGGACACCGGCCAGCGCGGCGCCATGGCCTGGTCGCCCGATGGCGAGGCCCTGGCCCTTGTCGAGGAGGGGAAGCTCTTCGTCTGGGACAGAGCCGGCGGGCGGCGGGAGTTGGTCACCACGCCACGCGTTACCGACGTGGCCTGGTCGCCGGACGGCCAGGTGATTGCCTATGGGCGACGGGGCGAGGACGAGAAGGACCTCGGGCTATGGATCGTGAAGGCCTCCGGGGGTGAGCCGAGGCGCATCGCCCCGCCCTCGGGCGACATCTTCGCGGCCTCATGGCCCGTCTTCTCGCCCGATGGCCAGTGGATTGCGTTCTGGCACGCCTGGGAGG
The DNA here is from genome assembly GCA_013178155.1 of Armatimonadota bacterium. Lineage (GTDB taxonomy): Bacteria > Armatimonadota > Zipacnadia > Zipacnadales > UBA11051 > JABLXH01. The sequence continues at coordinate 33,639 of JABLXH010000012.1, forward strand.
GCGGGGGCCTGTGCTTCGTGCGCCCCGACGGCAGCGGCTACCGCAAGGGGCTGGACTTCGGCGGCGGACCGACGGTGTGGCGAGCCGACAGCTCCGCGGTCGTCTACCTGGCCCTGAAGGACGAGATGACCGTGCGCGGGGTCTTCCAATGCGCGCCCAGCGGCAAGCCAGCGGCTCTGGTCACAGGTGATGTGGACCAGTTCGACATGCTGCCATCGGGGGATTTGATCTGGCTTCAGTCGGGTGAGAAGCAAGGCGAGATGACCACCAAGACGACGGTGCGGCTCCAACCTACCGTGGGCGGAGAAACCGAGAAGCCCTGGGAGATGATGGTGGCCGGCGGGTATGGTCGTTGTCAGTTCCGGCCCGACGGCAAGCAGGTCGCGGTCTGGACCGGGAGGGACGATGGCCGCGGCGACGTGTACGTGGGGACACCGGGGCAGGAGCTCTCGGTCCTGGCCACCGACATCGGTGAGTTCATAGGTTGGGCCCAGGGTCTGTACGCAGTCGCCAGTTCGTCGGGAGGCCAGCGATGATTTACGAGTCTGTGTGCCGTGAGGCTCGCGCCATCTCCAGCCACTCATTGGCTCGGCCACTATCTCCCATCGAGTGGAAGCGCTCGCTGCGAGACCGGCGGAAGATGTGGTTGGAGATGCTCGGCCTGGACCCGCTGCCGCGCCGGACCGACATGCACCTGACCGTCACCGGCACCCTCGACCGGGGCGACTACGTGGTCGAGAAGCTGCACTTCCAGTGCCTGCCCAAGGTCTACGTGGCCGGGAACCTGTATCGCCCCAAGCACGTGCGCGGGAAGCTCCCGACAGTGCTGTACCTGTGCGGCCATACCACCGGTAAGGCCGCGCCGACGTACCAGGCTCGGCCTCGCTGGTTCGCCCAGCACGGTTACGTCTCCCTGGTGCTCGATACCATCGAGCAGGGCGAGAACCAGGGCGACCACCACGGTACCTACACCCACGGGCGCTGGGACTGGATGAGCCGGGGCTATACGCCTGCCGGCACCGAAACCTGGATCGCCATGCGGGCCCTGGACTACCTGGAGACGCGCGACGACGTGGACGCCGAGCGGATGGGCGTCACCGGTCTGTCCGGGGGCGGGGTTATCTCCTGGTGTCTGGGGGCGGCGGACGAGCGCGTGAAGGTCGTTGCGCCGACGTGCCAGACGGGGAGTGTTGAGCAGATCGCCGTGGACCGCGCCACGGACGGCCACTGCGACTGCGCGTTTTGGATCAACTACTATCGCTGGTGCACCCCGGACCTGGGCGCTCTGATCGCGCCGCGGGCCCTGCTGGTGACCGCCGGGACCGAAGATGGTCTCTGGCGCCCCTATGCCTTCCGCGACGCCTGCCATCGCATCGCGCAGCAATACGATGCCCTGGGTGCCTCGGGTAACTTCGAGTTGGTCGAGGACCGCACGCCGCACGGCTACACGCCCAAGCTGGACGCCGCCATCTTCGGCTGGTTCAACCGGCACCTCAAGGGCGACGACAGCCCGGTGACCGAGGGTGTGACCGACTATGTCGAACCTGCGGAGAACCTCTCGGTCTACGGCGGCCAGGCGCCAAGAGATGACCGCATGGCGGAGGTGGACAAGCTGCTGGTAAGGGCCGCCGTTCCGCCGAAGCTGGATGACGCGGAGACCCTCCGCAGGACACTGGACGGGCGCCTGATGGACTTGAAGCTGAGCACCTTTGGCAGCCAGGTAAGTGACTGCCGACCGGCACTGGTGGAGTTCCGCGCTGACGGGGCTGACGAGATGGACCCCAAGCGACGGCGTAGTGCCGCCAGTTGGGTCTTCGACACGGGCGACGGTCTGCGGCTACGGCTGCGCACGCTGAGCGCTGCCGGCGGGGCCATGGACCCGATGCTGGTCTGCGCAATGTCTCCCGACGCCAGGCATGGCTACTTCGGCGGCGGGCCGTCACGGCCGTGGGTTGGGCCGGGGATCGCCACCGGCGTGGTTGAGGTGCGTAGTACCGGGGCGACCTCGGTCGGGCCGGGGTATCTGTGGACGCTGCGGCGGGTCTACCAGATGCTCGGCCATACGCTGCCCGAGCGGCAGGTCGCCGACTTGCTGGCAGGTCTACGGCTCATCTACGACCATGTACAGCGCGAGCCGCACCTGGCGCTCTACGGCGAGGGCTACACGGCGGTGTTGGCCATCTACGCGGCGCTGGTGGGAGACTACCACGACGGCCGCGTGGAGGAGCTGGTGCTGCGTGACCCGCCGGAGACGCACACGCACCCGACGACACCGGAACTGCTGGGGGTTCTGCGCGTGGGCGACCTGCCGCAGAACCTCGCGCTGTTCGCGCCGCGGCCCATCACCTTTGTCGGCGCGGTCCCGCCGGCCTACGAGTGGACACGCGAGGCGTATGCCAGACTCGGCGCGCCCTTCCGGGTGCTGGAGCGGCTGGAGGACTGGCGGCCACTGCCTGTCGCGGAGGCAGGGGACTGACCTTTCATTCTGCTTTGCGGTCTTTCAGACCTAAGGCGCGCAGGATGTTCATCATCGGGCACCAGTTCGTGAAGCCAGACTGCACCAGGTTCAGGCCGATGAAGGCGGTGAACAGCAGCCACCAGGGACTTAGGAAGTGTGTCAGCACCACGCTGATCAGGATCATGATGCCGGCAATGATGCGGAGGGCTCTTTCGACGGTCACGGGCTCACCTCTGGCATGTACTCTGACTGTCGTATGCTGAACATAGCATAGACTGCGCATTGGCCGATCGGGTTCGCGAACATCCGCATGCAAGAAGGAGAGGTCCGCATGACGCACAAGGAACGCCTCGTGACTGCCCTGCAGCGCGGAGTGCCCGACCAGGTGCCGATCACCTGGGAGCTGGAGGGGCGCTTCGCTGTCACCCTGACCGGTCGGCTGGACTGGAAAGGCATCTGCGACGCGCACCGGATCATCGGCTCGTCTATCTTCAACGTCCAGGGCATTGGGCCGGGCCTGCACACCAGGCTGCCGGCGGGCTACGGTTGGAGCGAATCCTCCGAGCCCTCCCCTTCCGGCGGCACACTCACCAGGCGCGTCCTGCGCACGCCCAAGGGCGAGCTCTCGTCGGCGGACGTGGTGGGGTACATGCCCAATGACCCGCATGTCAGCAAGCATGTTGAGTACCTGATCAAGGAGCGCGACGACTGGGCGATTTACGCCGACTACCTGCGGGTTGCCGCCGCCAACTCGGAGCCCTCGCTGGAGACCCCTGCCGAGGCCTACGACTACATCGGCGACGACGGCCTCGTCGGGGGCTGGATGGCGGACTCAGTCTACCACCTGGCGCACCAGCGGCGCGACCAGGACTTCATCATGGACCTGATCGAGGCTCCCGATCTGATGGAGGAGACCCTCCAGGCGGCCGACCAGCACAGTCAGAGACTCCTGGAGTCCTTCAACGCCTCCAAGATCGAGTGCCTCGTCTACGACATCTGCTGGTCGTCGCTCAGTCTGTTGTCGCCGGAACTGGTACGGCGCTTTGTCATCCCTCGCGCCCAACAGGCGGTGGCGATCACCGGGCCGGGCAAGTTCATTGTCTTCTTCCAGACCGGACGGATCCGCGCCGTGGTGCCGGACCTGGTGGCGTGTCGGCCCCACGGCATCCAGCATTTTGACGTGCTGGGCGACTGCGACCTGGCGGAGATCAAGCGCAGCTTCGGCCGCGACATCTGTGTCATCGGCAACGTGAGCCCGGTGGTGCTGGCCTACGGCAGCCCCGAGGAGGCGCGGGCCGAGGCACGTCGCTGCCTGCAAGCGGCCAAAGAGGGCGGCAGTTACATCATGAGCACCTCCGACGAGGTGCCGGTGGACGCCAAGGTCGAGAACATGAAGGCGATGGTCGAGGTGGTGGCAGCGGAGGGACGGTACTGAAGGGCTTCGGGCGCCGCGTTCGGAGGCCTTACTGAGGTGACGATGTCCCGGGAGACGCTTTGGCGGCCATTGCTCGTGGCGGGCGGCCTGGTGGCCTTGGGCTACCAGGTCGCTGCCGTCTGGGTCTTCACAGCGGATGACTCGTACATCACTTACCAGTACAGCCGCAACCTGGCGGCGGGCTGGGGACCGGTCTGGAACGCGGGGGAGCCGCCGGTAGAGGGATACACCACCTTCCTGTGGATGCTCGTCATGGCCGGGCCGCATCTGTTGTCGGCGGACCCGGTGTTGTGCGCCAAAGTCCTGGGCCTCCTGTCCACAGTCGGCGCTCTCCTGCTCACCTACCAGTTTGCCCGGCACCTGCAGCGGACCTGGCACACCTCCGCCAGCGGTGTGTGGCCGGCAGTGAGCGTACTGCTGCTGGGAGTCCTCCCGGCCACCGCGGTGCACACGGTTTCGGGCATGGAGACCGCGCTCTTCACGTTCTTGCTGACAGCCTTGCTGTACACAGTGACGCTCTGCGCGGGCGAGGTGACGCCTCGGCGCGCCTACGGGCTGGCTGCAGTCGGCCTGTTGACCGGGTTGACGCGCCCGGAAGGCAACCTCGCGCTGTTGCTGGCGTGCGGGGCGCTGTGGACAGTGACACCGCGGGAGCGCCGAGGGCCCTTGCTGCGTGCCTTACTGCTGGCGTACCTGCTTCCGGGGGCGACCTACTACGTCTGGCGCTATTGGTACTACGGCCATGCCTTCCCGCTGCCCTTTTACGTCAAGACGGTCGGCGAGACCATGGCCGGGTGGCCGCATGTGGTCCACTACCTGTGGTCGCTCGTGCTGCCGGTGGGGCTTCTCGCCGCCCCTGGCCTGCGCAGCCGGGGCCTCCGCTTGCTGTTGCCAGCCATGGTGCCGGCCGCGGGGCTGATGGCCTTCTTTGTGCTCCCCAAACACCTGATGGGCTACGAGTCGCGCTACCTCTACCCGCTCACCCCGGCCCTGATGGCCGTTGGCATGGCCGGCGTGGGCGAGACCTTGCGGCTGATGCAGCCGTGGCTGACCATGCGCTCCCACCGCGAGCGCTCCCTGATGCTCGCCACCCTGATAGCGCTGATCGCGGCCCGGACCATTGACCACTACGAGCGTGGAGTGGCTCCCACCATCGCCAGGAAGCAGGCGTACGGCCTCTGCCTGAACGCGGCGCACGTTGCCCTCGGCAAGTACCTCGCGGGCTTCCCGGGCCCGCGTCCGCTGGTGGGGTTCAACGACGCCGGAGCCATCCCGTACTTCTCCCGTTGGCGGGGCCTGGACCTGTGGGGCCTGAATGATGCGACCATTGCTCTGCACGGCAAGGCTGAGCCGGGTTACTCGGACTATGTGCTGGGGAGACGCCCCGACCTGGTGATCATCGGATCGTCAAGCGCAGCGGAGTACAAGCCGACCTGGCCCTGGGAGCCTGGCCTGCACCGCCGCCTGCTGGCGGCCGGGATGGCGTGCGTGAAGGTGGTCACCTACGATGAGGGTTCCTACTACCTGTGGCTCTTCTCCAAACCGCAGAGCGACGTGGGGCGCTACGTGGCGGCGTGGGAGCAGCCGGCCGGGGATCGCTCCCGGCAGGGCGTCGGCCCCGCCAGGGGGCCGGGAGGGTGAGACCCGGCGGCAGCAAGAAGGTGGCATGTCCACACGGCGCGAATACCCCAGCACTCAACACTGCCTGATCCGCGGGAGCATCCTGCGTCAGCGCTGCAGCCGCCTGGGGCGGCATGGTACGAGGGAGGACCTTTCATGGCCAAGAAGATGCGTGTTGGTGTAATCGGTGCCGGAGGCATATTCCAGGGCGCCCACTGGCCCGGCTGGAAGGCGCTGGATGACTGCGAGGTTGTGGCGCTTTGCGACATCCGGGACAGCGCACTGGAGGCTGCGGGGGCGCTGTGTAACGTGCCTCCCGAGATGCGGTTCAAGAAGTACGATGACATGCTCAAGAAGGTGGAGTTGGACATCGTGGATGTCTGCACGCCCAACTGCTACCACTGCGCGCCCACGGTGGCCGCCTTTGCCGCCGGGTGCCATGTCATCGTGGAGAAGCCCTGTGCCACGTCGGTGGCCGAGGTCGAGAAGATGATAGCCGCACGGGACAAGGCCGGGAAGCAGTTCATGGTGGCCCAGTCCCTGCGCTTCACGCCCGAGCATCTGGCGATGCGCCGGTGGGTGGATGCGGGCATGGTCGGCGACATCTACTACGGCCGCCTGAGCCTGTTACGTCCGCGCGGCGTGCCGGCCTGGGGCGACTTCATCGTCAAGGAGATGTCGGCCGGTGGCCCGTGCTACGACCTGGCGGTGCACATTCTGGACCTGGCGCTTTATCTGATGAACCATCCGGAGCCGGTATCGGTCTCGGCTAACTACTGGCTGGAGATCAGCAACAAGCCGTCCCTCATGGCCCATGACCCCAAACGCTATACGGTGCCCGACGAAATGGCGGCCGGCTTTGTTCGCTTTGCCAACGGCGCCTGCATTGCCCTGGAGACTTCGTGGGCGATCAATGCTCCCGAGGGCACCTACAATGTCTTCCTGGCGGGCACCAAGGGTGGCATGCAGAATAACCCGTTGACGCTCGTGCGCGAGGAGGCGGGCCTGCTGACCAACACCACGGTGCAGGTTAACCCGGACGCCGGCATCGCTTCCCACAGTGAGGAGATCCGCCGCTTCGTGGAGTCCATCAAGAAGGGTCTGCCGTCCCCCGTGCCCGGCGAGCAGGCCCTCATCACCCAGCGCATTCTCGACGGCATCTACAAGTCGGCGGTGAAGGGCAAGGAAGTCAAGGTCTAGCCGCCCAGCAGCAATCTGAGCGAGCCCTGCGGGGGAACCGGTGCCAGATGCAGCCGGTTCCCCTTTTGGTTCTTGCGCAAGGAGGTGACAGGGGTTCGCGGGTGCGGCGTGGAACCTCAGATAGGGTACGACAGTCTTACGAGTGCAGCTAGGCTAGACTGCCAGAATGCAGTTGGAGGGTACAGTGATGAAGTACACTGCGCTGGTAACCGTGGGGCTGTTGTGCGTTGTGCTGATGTGCGGGTGCGGTGGTGGGGGGTCTTCACTGACGCCGCCGTCCGAAGTCGGTACGCTGTCGGGAACGTTGTCGGGGGCCACCAGCCCAGAGACTTACAGCATCATCGTGGATGGGCAGCCGTTGAGCGCCAAGCCGAACGCTGACGGCAAGTTCGTCGTGCGGAACTTGCCCGCCGGGACGCACACCGTCGCCCTGGTGGGCGACGGGGGGATGATGGGGGCCTACGTGGAGGCCAATGTCGTTGCCGGGACCACGACCAATGTCGGCACTGTCACGCCGGGCCTGGGCGGGCAGATTGTGGGTCTGGTCATGAAGCGGGACATGGACGGCAACCTCTCGCCCCTGGAGGGCGTGGAGGTGCTGGCCGACTCGGATGAACCCGTCTACATTCTCAACGGCGACGACGGGAGCGTGACCGACCCGCCCCAGAAAGACGGCGACGCCCTGCAGTTCAAGGCCATCACCGACAGCAACGGAAGCTACATCATCCCCGCCGTCCCCGAGGGCAGCTACATCGTTACGGTCAACGTCCCGGGTCTGACCCAGGGCGTCCAGTGGGTCTGGGTATCGCCGGGCACCACTGCAGTGGCAGACTTCCAACTGGAAGAGGCCATTGAGGAAGGCGTTGGCACGGTCACCGGCACGGTCCTGGGGGCTGATTCCGCCGGCGGCACGGCTCCGCTGGAAGGGGCCATGGTGACCATCTACACCGATGCCCGCTGGTCGCCACCCCGCATCGAGGACCCCATCGCGCTGCCGGCGCATGCCGCCTCGAAACTGATGTCAACTCTGCAGGCCGCTACCGGCTTCATCCCTCCGGACTACTGGTTCCAGGAGTTCGCCACACTGACCGATGCCGAGGGCAAGTATACGCTGAATGTCCCCAGCGGCTACATCAATATCAGCGTCTGGGCCGAGGGGTATGAGGGCGTGTATGAGCGCGTTGCCCTGCAACCGAAGACCACGCTCACCAAGAACTACACTCTCCAGCCGTGGGTGGAACCGGAGCCGGAGCCAGAGCCGGTGGAGTAGCCACCTGTCGTGGTCGTACCCTCAGGGGCCGCCTCGAGCGAGGCGGCCCCTTTCCGTTGGGCAGCAGACCACGATCCAGGTCAGGTGGCCTTCGCGGATGGCTCGGCGAACACCATCCGGTAGACCACGCCGCCCAGGGCCCCGCCGAGCAGTGGCGCCAGCCAGAAGAGCCAGAGCTGGGCCAGGGCCCAGTCACCAACCACGAGAGCCGGGCCGGTGCTGCGTGCCGGGTTGACGGAGGTGTTGGTGACCGGGATGCTGATGAGGTGGATCAGGGTCAGGGCGAGGCCGATGGCGATGGGAGCCAGCCCGGCCGGAGCGCGCTTGTCGGTCGCGCCCATGATGATCACCAGAAACATAAACGTCATGACGACCTCGGCGAGGAAGCCGGCACCCAGCGTATAGCCGCCCGGAGAGTGGGCCCCGTAGCCGTTGGAGGCCAGCCCCCCGGACAACTCGAAGTTCGGGCTGCCGCTGGCGATGATCAGGAGGATGTAGGCGGCGGCAATGGCCCCAAGTACCTGGACGACCACATATGGCACCAGCTCGCGCCCGCTGAAGCGTCCGCCGAAAAAGAGACCGAGCGAGACCGCAGGGTTCAGGTGACAGCCAGAGATGTGACCAATCGCATACGCCATCGTGAGAACCGTCAGGCCGAAGGCCAGGGCCACTCCCAGCAGTCCTATGCCCACCTCCGGGAAAGCTGCCGCCAGCACCGCGCTGCCGCAACCTCCCAGAACCAACCAGAACGTGCCGATGAACTCCGCCGCAAGCTTGCGTCCCATGCCACCTACACCTCCCACCAAGCACAAGGATATGCTGACCCTGTGAAGTATGCGCCAGTTAGGCTCCTGTGACAAGCCCCAGACATGGTAGCTTAGCGCTATCAATGGCCAGCGCGAGCGCGAATGGCTCTGGGGAGGTCTTCGAGTGGCATCAGGGGAACAGCGCCGTGGGGACACTTCGCTGCAAAGGCTGTCTGCATGAACCTCAAGCTCATCGCCTGCAACGTCTTCCTGCGCGAGGCCTGCCTGTGCGTGGCCCGCTCGCCGCATGTGTTTGACCTCGAGTTCCTGGAACTGGGGGTGCACGTGCGGCCGGACACCCTCCGCGAGGCCATCCAGGAGGCCATAGATCGCTGCGAGACCAGCCCCCGCCCCTATGACGCCATCTGTCTGCTCTTTGGGCTGTGCGGAAACGCGGGGGCCGGTCTGAAGGCGCGCTCCATCCCCCTGGTGATTCCTCGGGCCCACGACTGCTGCACGGTCCTGCTGGGTGACAAGCGTCGCTTCGAGGAGTTGTTCGGTGACGCGCCGAGTACGCCGTTCTCCTCGGCCGGGTACATGGAGCGTGGGGACTACTTCATCCGGGTCGAGGAGGGTGACTACAAGGTCCACTACGGCGACGCCTATGCGGAGATGGTAGCTCAGTACGGCGAAGAGAATGCCCGGTATATCTGGGAGACCATGCACCCACCAGGCCTAGACGATGGCAGCAAACAGGCCGTCTTCATCGCTCTGGAGGAGCTGGCGCACCTGGACCATGAACGTAGGTTTCGGGAGCTGGCCGCGGCCGAGGGGGTGGCGTACCGCTCTGTCGCGGGTAGCTTGCGCCTGATTGCCGACCTTATCAACGGCGATTGGAGCCCGGAGGACTTCCTGGTCGTGCAGCCCGGCGAGTGCACCCAGGGCGTGTACGACTTTGCCGAGATCATCCGGGCGGTCCCCTGCGCCGACGCGCCGAATGAGGAGCCAACATGAAAGCCGCCTTCAAGCGCGGGACGACGGTTACGCTGAGGGACATCCCCCTCCGGGACCTGGCCCCGGACGAGATCCGGGTGAGGGTCCAGGCCTGTGGCATCTGCGGCACGGACCTGCACCTGAACCCCGATGAGGCCGACCAGGAAAGCCCCTTCGGCCACGAGGCTGCTGGTGTCGTGGTTGAGAAGGGCTGTGGAGTGACCTGCCTTGAGGTGGGTCAGCCCGTGGTGATCGAGTCCGCTACCCCTTGCGGCTTCTGCGAGCAATGCAAGAACGCCCAGCAGGAGCTTTGCACCGACATCAAGAGCTTCTGGCACAGTGGCTACTTCGGTTTCGCCGAGGAGATGATCACCCCGGCCATCACCGCGATCCCTTGCGACGATCTGCCACCCCACATTGCCTGTCTGAGTGAGCCGCTGGGGGTAGCCATTGACCTGGTGCGGCTCGCCGACATCCGGCCGGAGTCCAACGTGCTGCTGCTGGGCCCTGGTCCCATCGGGCTGATGGCCCTGGCCATCGTCCGGCGCATGGGGGCGCGTCGCGTCTTCGTCAGCGGGCACAGACGTTCTGCCGCCCGTCTGGCCGTGGCCGAGCGGATCGGCCTGGAAGGGTTCTTTGACCCAACCGAGGCGCCGTTGGGGGAAGTGGACTTCGGATGCACCATAGACCGCGTTCTGGTCACCTCGCCACCGCCAACGCTCAACGATGCCTTCCAGGTAGCTGGCAAGGGCGGCATCATCAGCTTCATCGGCATCGGCTACGGGGAGAACGCGCGCTGCAGCTTCGATGTCAACGACTTCCACTTCAAGAAGCTCCAACTGCGCGCTTCCTTCGCCTCGCCGGCGCTCTACACGCCGCGGGCGCTGCAGTATCTCCGCGAGGGCGTGGTGGACGCTGAGGCTCTCATCTCGCACCGTTTCCCGCTGGACCGGATCGGCGAAGCGATGGCGGTGGCCCGCGACCCGAGCCGAGCGGTGAAGGTGATCGTGGAGCCGTAGGAAGACATGGCCTCGACGCCTCATGCCCTGCCAGTCATCAACCTGCCCGTTCCGCGACCCGGGATGTCGCCGCAAGGCACTCTGACCCTCACGGTGGCGGACACGAAGGGACGCTACACGATCCCCTATATCCAGTCGCCGCCGACTGTGAGCCTGCAGCTTCAGTTCAGCCCGACGGGGCCGCTGCGTTGCCACGTGCGGCTCTTGCTGGGCGAGACAGTGAAGGGCACGATTACTGCCACGCGGGCCTGTTCGCGCGTGCAATTCCACGAGCTGACACCGGCTGAGTACTCGGTGGAGCTGACCGCCCTTGGCGATGACGGCGCATCGGTGGGCGTCGCTCGCCACGAGCGCCTGGGCATCGGCACGGTCCTCTGCGCCATCGGCGACAGCATTACCGAGGGCTACCACGGACACGCTTTCTGGCGCGACGACCTCGATCTGCGGAGTGATGTCTTTCCCGCCGAGGCGGTTTCGCGCGATGGGCGCAACTTTCCGCAACACGCGCCCACCACGCCAGCCCACCGGCCCGAGGTCAACTGCTTCCAAAGCTGGATGACTGACCTTAATGACCTGCTGACCGAGCGCTGGGGGCAGCCGGTGTTCATTGCCAACGAAGGCTGGGGCGGCATCACCAGTGGCGGCTACCTGCACATGATGCAGACCGACAGGGGCTGGCAGGAGCGCATGGAACTGCTGCGACCGTCCGTGTGGCTGATCCACCTGGGCGTGAATGACGAACGCGCCGGCGTCACTCCTGCCGCCTTCGCGGCCAACATCGAGGCCATCGCCGACTTGCTCATCAGCGACTATGACGCCCGGCCCGGTCGGGTGCTGGTCGCCCGTCCGTGCTACGACTACGCCGAGGGCTGCGCGGAGATGGAACGCGCCTACATCGCCGAACTGGACCGGCTCATTGCCCGGAGGGGGCTTGCTGCCGGACCAGACTTCTTTGCCGCCTATGCAGTGGACCGGGCCAGGTGGTACGGGGATGATCCGGTGCACCCTAACGTCGAGGGAATGGCCTATATGGCTGGGCTGTGGGCCGACGCGCTGATCGCCGCTTTCCCGGAGGGAGTACCCGGATGACCGGAAAACAGCGGATGCTCCAGACGCTGCGTTTCGAAGAGCCGGACCGCCCTCCGCACTTCGAGGTCATGTTCGAGCTGGAGTACGAGGCCTTTGGGCTCCGTTTCCCGGACCGCAACTCCTGGGCCGGCATCTCACGGGCCGAAAAGGATGCCAAGATCGGCCAGTGCATGGAGATCTATGAGCGGATCGTTGAGCGCTACCAGTGGGACGCCCTGCTGGTCTTCTGGCCGTGGAGTGACGCCGACGGCGTCAAAGCGGCCAAGCGCACCTTCGGCGACGACATCCTCATTGGGACGGTAGTGGGGGGCACGACGTGGGCGATTGAGGGCGTGTCGGACTGGATGCAGTTCTCACTGGACCTGGTGGAGCGCCCGGAGGCTCTCCACGAGGAGGCACGGCGCAAGACCGAGGTCGCCATTGCCAAGTTCAACGAGCTGGCGGAAGCCGAGCCGGACTTCATCCATGTCGTCAATGACATCGCCTTCAACGCCGGGCCCTTCATCGCCCCGGACCAGATCCGCGAGTTGATCATCCCCTACCTGACCGAGCAGGTCGCCCACATCCGCTCGCTGGGTATCATCCCCTTCATCCACACGGATGGCAACATCATGCCCTTCCTCGACGACTACATCGGTACGGGCGCAGCCTGTTACCAGTCGGTAGACCCACAGGCGGGCATGGATATTGCTGTGGTCAAGCAGCGTGCCCAGGGCAAGATGGCGCTGATGGGGAACGTGCAGTGCAGTCTGTTGCAGGATGGTCCGCAAGAGGCCATCCGCCAGTCGGCGCTGTATTGCCTGGAGCACGCCACGCCCGGCGGTGGCTATATCTTCGGCACCAGCAACACCATCTTCCCGGGGATGCCGCTGGAGCACTACGAGTACATGCTGTCAGTCTACCGCGAGTTCTGCGCGAGGCTGGCGAGGCGCGCTCCGCTGTAGGTCGGGCACTCTTGCCTGAGAGCCGTCGTGTCGGGCGAGGATGCCCGACCCACGCGATTGAGGAGGAACGCCATGCCCATTACCGCCGGTGTCATCGGTTGCGGGAACATCAGTCGCTTCCATTTCTCGGGTCTGGAGAAAGCGGGGGCCCGGGTGAAGTGGGTCTGCGACCTGAATGAGGCCACCGCCCGACCCTGGGCGGACAAGTTCGGGGCGCGCTACACGGCAGACTATCGCGACGTCATCGCCGACGACGAAGTCAACCTGGTGGATGTGACCAGTTACTCCTCGGCCCACAAGGAGATCTGTCTGGCCGCCATCGCCGCGGCGAAGCCTGTGGTCTGTGAGAAGACCCTGGCCACCAGCGCCGATGACGCCCTGGAGATCGTGCAGGCCGCCGAGACCGCCGGGACCATCTTCTACACCAGCTACATGAAGCGCTTTATCCCGGCGGTGGAGCAAGCCAAAGCTCTGCTGCCTTCCCTGGGAACCCTCGTCTCCACCTACATCCGGGCTTACCAGCCGTGGGGCGACCTGTGGGACGCGGCGCCCGCCGAGGGCTTTCTGGCCGTCGGACCGGACGGGACCTCGGTCCTCAGGAAGCTCTACGGCGGCGGCATACTCGTCTGCGGGGGCAGCCACATCCTGGATCTGGTATGCTTCTTCCTGGGGAGGCCCCGACGGCTGTTCGCCCACATGCACTGGCCCGAGGGCGGGGACTATGACGTTCAGGCAGCGGCGTTGCTGGAGACCGACAACGGCGTGGTGCATTACGAGGCCCTGGCGCACCCCCTGACCGGCATCGGCTTCCTGCGCGACGGCTGGGACGAGCGCATCGAGATCAATGGCCGCAAGGGGCGGCTGGATATCTATAGCTCGCTGTGGGACGACCCGGAGCACAAGGCCTCGCTGCTGGTGCACTACGACAACGCGACCGGGCAGGCCACCGAGTACCGCTATCCGGCAGTCTCACCCTTCGACCGCGCGCTGGCCTTTTTCTGTTGCAACATCGAACGAGGCGAGCAGGGCGCGCAGTCGCGCCTGACCGGCTACGACGTGGACGAACTGATTGCCCACATCGAGCTAAGCGCCCGCACGGGCGAGGCCGTAAACGTCAACTGGCGCATCTAGCCAGGCTTCTGCGAGGTGCCGATCATGACTGACAGCGATCCCTGCCCGGCGTTCCGTGACCCGAGCTTGCCACCCGCGGAACGAGCACAGGCCCTCATTGCCGCCATGACGCTGGAGGAGAAGGTGTCGCAGATGGTGCACGACGCCTTCGCCATCCCTCGGCTGGGCATCCCTGCCTACAATTGGTGGAATGAATGTCTGCACGGGGTCGGGCGGGCGGGGGTGGCCACTGTCTTCCCGCAGGCCATCGGTCTGGCAGCTACCTTCGATACCGACCTGATGTTCCGCGTGGCCACAGCCATCTCGGACGAGGCGCGGGCGAAGCACCATGCGGCGCTGGCGGCTGACGGTGGGTCGCTGTGGTATTACGGTCTCACTTTCTGGTCGCCAAACATCAACCTCTTTCGTGACCCGCGCTGGGGGCGAGGCCAGGAGACCTACGGTGAGTGCCCGTACCTGACCGCCCGGCTGGGGGTGCAGTTTGTCCGCGGGTTGCAGGGGGAGGACCCCAGGTATCTCAAGCTGGTCGCCACTCCCAAGCATTTCGCGGTGCACAGCGGCCCCGAGGCGGAGCGCCACGGCTTTGATGCGGTAGTCAGCCAACGCGATCTGCGCGAGTCATATCTCCCGCACTTCGAGGCCTGTGTTGTCGAGGCCGGAGCCTGTTCGGTGATGCCCGCCTACAACCGCACCAACGGCGAGGCGTGCGCTGCCAGCCCGACCCTGCTGCAGCGCATCCTGCGCGGGGAATGGGGCTTTCAGGGCTATGTGGTCTCGGACTGCGGAGCCATTGATGACATCTATCAGCACCACAAGCTGGCCTCCAGCCCGGAGGAGGCGGCGGCTATATCTGTGCGTGCCGGCTGTGACCTGAACTGCGGTTGCACCTATGGGTCGCTGGTCGCCGCCGTGCAACAGGGGCTCATCACCGAGGCGGAGCTTGACGTCTCATTGCAGCGACTGCTCGAGGCTCGCCTGCGGCTGGGGATGTTTGACCCGCCCGAGATGGTGCCCTACGCGAGCATCCCGCTGGAGGTCAACGACTGCCCGGCCCACCGCGAACTGGCGCGTCAGGCGGCGCGAGAGTCGATAGTCATGCTGAAGAACGATGGTTTGCTCCCGCTGACCACCGAGGTGAGGACCCTGGCGGTTATCGGACCCAACGCCGATGACGTGGACGTGCTGCTGGGCAACTACAACGGCCTTCCGTCAGTGGCCGTGACACCCTTGCAGGGCCTCATCGAGCGAGCCGGCGACACGATGCGCGTGACCTACGCCCGCGGCTGTGACCTGGTGGGCGAGGATCGCTCCGGCTTCGCCGAGGCCCTGCGGGTGGCCAGCGAGGCCGACGTCGTGGTGCTGGTGCTGGGCCTCTCGCCACGCCTGGAGGGCGAAGAGGGCGACTCTGACCTCAACCGCAGCGGCGACCGGACGTACATTGACCTGCCGCCGATCCAGGAGGCCCTGCTGAGAGAAGTGACCGCCGTCGGTAAGCCGGTGGTGCTGGCCCTCACCGGCGGCAGCGCAGTGGCGGTCAACTGGGCCGCGGAGCACGTCAGCGCCATCCTCGCCACCTGGTACGGCGGCGAGGAGGCTGGGACGGCGCTTGCGGAAGTGCTCTTTGGTGATGTGAACCCTTCGGGGCGGCTGCCGGTGACCTTCTACCGCAGCCTGGACCAGCTCCCGCCCTTCAGCGACTACGCCATGGCGGGCCGGACTTACCGCTTCTTTGCGGGCCAGCCGCTCTACCCCTTCGGCCACGGCCTGAGCTACACCCGCTTCACCTACAGCAACCTGGAGGTGACTCCGGACACCATCGCCGCAGGCGAGTCCGTGCAGGTGACCGTTACCGTGGCCAACACCGGCGAGCGGGCGGGCGATGAGGTCGTCCAGCTCTATCTCAGCGACGTGGAGGCGTCAGTCCCGGTGCCGCTGCGCCAACTCCAGGGCTTCCAGCGGGTTCACCTTGAGCCCGGTGAAAGCCGGCGGGTGGTTTTCGCCCTGCAGTCCCGTCAGATGGTCTGCTATGACGACGACGGGCGGCCCTTTGTCGAACCCGGCAAGTTCACAGTCGCCGTCGGCGGCGGGCAACCGCTGGCGCAGTTCACATCAAGCTTCGTGACGGGGAGCTTCCTCGTTACAGGGGCTCCTCCAGGAGGTTAGCCTCGGTCACGGTCCTCTCCTTCGGGTCCACCCGCAGGGTCTTGATCTCGAAGGCGCCGAGGGCGACCTTCTGTTTCAGGCCCAGCGCGGGGAGGCTCAGTGTCGTGGTGCGCTTCTGGCCGGTTGGCTCGAAGAGCCGCACCACCAGCGCCTGGCCGTCCTGTGACCGCTTCACCGCTGTCACCTGCACCGTCTTGTCGCTCAGCGTCACCAGCGGCAGCGGTGCCTCGCCCTGACCCGACGGGAAGAAGGACAGGGCCATTGGCTTTTCGTTGTGCGCCAGCGCCTCGCGGTCCACCGCCGCCAGACGCTCCGCCACCGGACCGCCGTTCAGCCAGAAGTGATATAGCCGCTCGCCCTGGTCCATGCGCGGGGTGAAGCGGTGCTGCGGCACCACGGGCCGGTCGCCGATGGGGTGGGCAGCATAGGCCGGGGAGCGCAGCAGCGTCATGCGCAGGCCTGCGGGTGAGCAGTCGGAGCCGTAGACCCCATCGTTGATGCAGGTCAGGGCGCGCTCGCCGTCAGCGATGACGGCAGTCCACTTCTGCGCCACCGCCTCGTCACCATTGGCGGGCAGTTCGCCGACGCCATAGGCCACCTGGCCCACATACCGCAGTTCCTGACCCGCCACCGGGAAGCCGAGCTTCAGCAGCCGGTTCTTCTCCGCCCATTGCACCCGCGCCTCGACCTCGATCTCTGTGCCGTGCCTGGGCAGCTTGTAGCGCAGCAGCAGGAACGAGTGGTTGTACCGGAAGCCGGCCTCCACGACGGTCCGCACCTCGCCGTCCTCGATGATGCGCACCGGCGGCAGCGTCTTGGCGCGTACTCGCGCGAAACGAGCGCTGTCCTTAGGGTTGAGCAGCTCGAATTTTCCGACGATGTTGCCGTAGCCGTGCACCAGCATTCCCCACGGGTCCTCGTCGT
The DNA here is from genome assembly GCA_013178155.1 of Armatimonadota bacterium. GTDB lineage: Bacteria > Armatimonadota > Zipacnadia > Zipacnadales > UBA11051 > JABLXH01. Next base: position 50,631 of record JABLXH010000012.1, read on the forward strand.
CGGCCATCACCAGGGCTTCGCAGGGGCCGCTGACATGGCTGACCCCGTCCACCGCGTATTCCTCCAGCCACCCGGTGCGACGGTTGATGGTGACACTGAGCCGATCGGTGCGGAAAGTGAAGGTGTCACCATCGTCGGGGAACTGCGGCGGCGCGGGCCGGGCGGGAAGCACCTCGAAGCGGCAGTCGAAGCGGTTCATCTGCGAGGGCTTCAGCTCGGCCCGGAAGGCCATGCGCTTCCGCCAGTCCAGGTTCAGGTTGCCGTCCTCCTTCTCCAACTGCCCGGGCAGAAGGCGGTTGCCCTGGTAGACATGCGGGATGGTGAAAGTCTCGCTCCAGTTGAAATCCGCGAGTTGGAACTCGCACTCGACGATGGTCTCCACCGGGTACGGATGCGGGTTGTAGACCAGCACCGGCACCTCGCCCTCCGTCGCTTTCGGTTGCCCCGAGGCGAGAGCGAAGAAGGCCCGGGCCTTGGCGCGCGACACCAGCTCCAGCCCATGGTCCAGGAGGCGCAGGGAGGTCTCTTCCACCGGCTGGATGGATGAGCCGGGGAGAATGTCATGGAACTCAGCCGTCAGCAGGTCACGCTCGGCCTCCTCCAGTTCTGCCCCCGGGTAAGCCATCAAGCCCTGCAGCCACGCCGAGGCGGCCATCTTTTCGAGAGCGTAGAGCTCGTTCTCCAGTTGGCGGTGCTTCTGCTTGAGCCGCACCTGCGAGGTGTAGCAGCCGACGGCCCAGGGGTTCAGGTCGCGCTCTACCCGCGGCATCTCGACCTGCTTTGACCGCACCTCCGCCCAATACGCCTCGGGCGTGGAGTGGATGATCTCGTGGTCCTGGACTTCGGCAATGAGCTCGGTCAGGGCCTGCAGGTCCTGGCGCGACGGCCCACCGCCGTGGTTGCCCACACCCCACAGGACGATGCCGACGGGATCTTGGGGGTAGGTCTGCAGCCAGCGCTCGACTTTCTCCCGCGCCCCGCCCAGAGGCGAGTTGTAGTGCCAGACGCGGTGGGCCATGATCTCCGAGCCATCGTAACCCACCCAACGAAAGCGGTCGGCGGGCAGTTCACAGTCGGCCTGGCCGGGGCGGCAGAAGATGTAGCTGTCATAGCCGCACTTGGCCAGAATCTGCACCAGGCCCTGGGTATGACCAAAGGGGTCGAGGTTGATGGCCGTGCGGGGTCGCACACCGAACTTCTCGTGGAAATAGGCCAAGCCGCTCAGGGCCTGGCGCACGAAGGACTCCCCGCTGGGCATGTTGCAGTCCGGTTGCAGATGCCAGCCCCCCATCACGTGCCATTGCCCGCGCTTCACCAGGCGCCTGATACGCCGGAAGAGGGCCGGCTCGTACTCCTCGACCCAGCGGTAGAGAATGCTCTCGTTGTGGCAGAAGACAAAGCCGGGGAACTCCTCGCACAGGTCGGCAGCGGTTCGGAAGGTGGATATGGCCTCGGCGGCCCCTTCCTCCCATTCCCACTGCCAGACCGGATCGAGGTGGGCGTTGCAGATCAGATGGACGCGCGGTCCGGGCATGTCAGGTGCCTCCGTCAGAGGTCAGCGGTCGTCAGGCGTTAATCAGTCCACGATCCCCAGCTTCCGCAGGTGTGCGGCGCAGGCGGCCACGTTGGCCTCCATGGCCTCAACGGTATCTGCCGAGCCGGCCACACCCTCCAGCTCCAGCGTGTAGGGACCGCTGAAGTTCACCGTCTGGAGCACGGCGTGCAGAGCTGCGTAGTCCACGATCCCCTCACCCAGGTTGGGGAAAGTGGGGTCCTTGTAGCCGCCGGTGGTGTCCTTGGCGTGGATGCTGCGGATGAAGGGCAGGGCCTTCTTGGCTTCCTCGACTACATCCACATTCTCGTTGTAGTAGTAGACGTTCGCCGTATCCAGGTTCCAGCCCACCGCCGGATGCCGGACGGCGCTGAAGACCGCCAGCGCCTTGTCGCCGTTCTCACTAAGGTCCTCGTGGGTCTCCATGGCGACGAACAGCCCGCGGGACTCGGCGATGTCGCCCACCTGGCGGATCAGCTCATAGGCCCGCTCCAGCGGCATGTCACCAGCATGGAAGCTGACGAAGTGCCCGCGGGCGCCCAGGTCGGCGGCCATATCATTGTAACGGCCGAACTGTTCCAGCAGGTCGTCCTGAGCGAGGCTCACCGGGGTGTGGGTGGTCATGACCTGCAGCCCATGCGGCCCCAGCAGGTCCTGGATCTGAGTTACGCTCTGATCGAGCCTGAGCACGATTTCCACATACCTGATTCCGAGCGCCGCTACGCGGTCCAGGGGGAGTTGCGGCCGGTCAACGTAGTTGATGCGGTGGGACAGGGGGTTCGCCACAGCCATCGTCCTCTCGGGCCGAAGCCCTGGTCTGGGGTGCTGGCCGGCATAGTTCGGCGTCGAGCGAGCATTCCCTTGTTGGCCGGGAGAGTTCCTGCGGAGGTCTGCCCGGCACCCGGCGCGAAGAACGCGGCAACGCTGTTGGTCGAGGGAGTGAGTGCCGTGACACGCCGCCTGCTGCTTGCGCTGGTGTCTTTGGCCGTCCTGTGCACCCCGGTCCTGGCTGCCGGGGGGCTTCTGGTCAACCCCGACTTCTCTGAACGGGCGGAGGGCGACGCCCAAGGGCCTGCGGCCTGGACGCTTCCCGATAGCGACCCCCCGGTATACGCTGTGGTGGACGATGACGGCTACAGCGGGGCCCATTCGCTGCGCTATACGGCGCGGGCTGCGGGACCAGCCGAAGCTGTAACCCAGACGATCGCGTGTTCCGCCAACACCGACTACGTGCTGACTGCGGCCCTGAAGTGTGATGGCACTGTCCGGCCGCTGGTTCGGGTGTTCGCGCCTGACCTCGACCGCGAGGCGGTGCGGATCGTGGGCCGCGGTGACGATAGCTGGCAGTTGTTCGTGGCGGACTTCAACAGCGGCGCCGCCACGAGGCTGCGGGTTGAGCTCTATGGGGACCACACGATCCTGGAGACCGGCCAGGCCGTGGTGGGCACCTCGGGCCTGGACGACGTGCAGATCTACGCCGCTGCTGACGTACCCGAAGCCATCCGGCCAGCGGACCCCTTTGTCGCTCCAGGACCGAACATCGCCCTGGGCAAGCCTTACGCCCTGCGCCCGGCGCCCAACTACAGCTATTGCACGGACGAAGGGGACAGCACGCAGCTCACCGATGGCGAGCGCACCGTAGGGTACTTCTGGGTCCAGAAGACGACGGTCGGCTGGACCCGTGGCGCTCCGGTCATCATCACGGTGAACCTGGGGCAGGTGGAGCCCATTGCGGGCGTGTCCTATAACACGGCGGCCGGAGTAGCTGGTGTGGCCTGGCCCAGCAACATCCTGGTGATGGTCAGCGACGATGGCCAGAGCTGGACCCTGGCCGGGGACCTGATGCTGCTGGCCACCGAGCAGGGCATGCCGGCACCGGACCAGTATGCTGTCCATCGTTTCGCCACCGACGCGCTACGCACCCGCGGCCGCTACGTAAGCTTCGCCATCGACTCCCCGCAGTACATTTTCTGCGATGAGATAGAGGTCTACCGGGGCTCCGACGAGCTGTTGGCCGTGGAACCGCCGGGACAGAGAGTGGACGACCCCGCCAAGCTCTTCCAGTCGCTGCGCATGCGCAACGCAGTAGTCCTGCGACTGCGTACCGACCTGAGCGCTGCGCGGGAGTCGATCACGCAGACGCAGTCCCTCGATGAGGGTACGCGCCGACAACTCGAAGCCCGCGCCGATGAGCTGGCGCAACGGATCACGGCGCTGCCGTCGGAGACGGGTGCGGACCTGCAGACCATCTTCCCCATGAATGAGCTGCAGGCGGAGATCTACGCCCTGCACGCGCCTCTGCACCGGGCCCGGGGGCTGTCGGGGGTCGTGGCCTGGCAGAAGGGCCGCTGGGACCCACTGGAGCCCACCGAGGCTCCCGCGGAGCGTCCCCCCCTGCCTGAGCTCAACATTGCCATGATGCGGCGGGAATACCGGGCGGAGGCGTTCTGTGTCACAAACTGCACTGACGAGCCACTGACACTCACGGTCAACATTGTGGGCCTGCCGGGAGGGCGCAACCCCAGCTACGTCAAGCTGCGGGAGGTGCTCTTCACCGACACGCGCGAGATGCGGCCCATCGCGGCCGCGCTGCCAGAGGCGCGACAGAGCGCCCTGGGGTACAAGGTCTCACTGCCGGCCGGCATGACGCGCCAACTCTGGGTCGAACTGCGGCCGCTGGACCTGGATGCTGGCGAGTATCGGGGCCAGGTGACCCTCCAGACCGACGGCAGCGACGCCGGTCTGGTTGTCCCCCTGACGCTGAAGCTCTACCCTCTGGATTTCCCCTCTCTGCCCTCGGTGTCTGTCGGAGGCTGGGATTACCTGAACGGTGGTGGCGCCTATGACGCAGGGTCCGGCAACATGGCGGCACTGATCGAGACCCTCACGGAGCACTACGTGGACACCCCCTGGGGCACGGCCGCGGTGCAGCCCAACAACGTGCAGTTTGGGCCGGAGGGTGAACTGCTCCAGGTGAGCTTCGACAACTGGGACGAGTGGGTTGGCAAGTGGCCCGGCGCCCGGCATTATGCGGTCTTTCTGGCCGAGGACAGGCATTTCTACGGTGAGGTCATCGGCACGCCACGGTTCAACCGCATGGTCGGCGAGTGGATCACGGCCTGGGTGGAGCACATGGACACCCAGGGGCTGCGCCCGGAACAGCTCTTGCTGCTCATCTACGACGAGCCCGGGCTGGCGGAGGGCCCGGCCAATGACATCATCGCGGCCTGGGGCAACGCCATCAATGCCGCTCAGCCGGGCGTCGTGGTCTGGGAAGACCCCTGCTATGAGGACCCGGCACAGGTCAAGCCGGCGGTCTTTGCCGCTTGCGACGCCCTGTGTCCCAATATGTTCCACTGGATGAACTACGGCAAGGGCTTCCAGGACTTCTACCTGCCCCAGCAGGCCGCCGGCAAGGACCTCTACTTCTACTCCTGCTCAGGTCCGGGCAAGCTTCTGGACCCCATCTACTACCACCGTGCCCAGTTCTGGTGGGCGCTGCAGACCCGGGCGAGGGGGTCGTTCTACTGGGCCTTCGGCGACGAGGGTGGCGGAAGCTCGTTTCGGGCCTACACGCAGGGCCGGACGCAGTACTCGCCGCTGTTTATCACGCCCACGGAGGTGGTGACGGGGAAGCACATGGAGGCCATCCGCGAGGGGGCGCAGGACTACGAGTACTTCGGCATGCTGCGGGCGCGGGTGGCCGAACTCGAGCAGCAGGGCGTTTCAACGCCACTGGTGGTCGAGGCGAAGGCGCTTCTGCAGGACTTGCCCGTGCAGGTGACCAGCCGCCTGAGCAGCGGCGCGGCCACGTGGCACCAGCCGGACAAGGACCGCGACTTCATGGATGCTGCGCGGCTGCAGGCGCTGGAGATGTTGGCGCGGCTGCAATAGGTGAGGAGCGAAGGGCGATGTCTTACCATGGTGTTCCCAAATCCAATGCACTCTACGAGCGCGCGCTGGAGCTGATTCCCGGCGGTACCCAGCTTTTCTCGCGCCGTGCGGACCGGTTCATCCCCGGTCTGTCACCCATGTATGTGGACCACGCCGAGGGGGTCGACGTGGTGGACCTGGACGGCAACCACTACCTGGACTTCGGCATGGGCTGTGGGCCCGTCATTTTGGGCCATTGCTACCCGGCCGTGAACGAGGCGGTCATCGCCCAGGCGCGGAAGGGCAACTGCTTCACCGCCAACGACCCCCTGGAGGTGGCGCTGGCCGAGCTGCTGGTTGAGTTAGTGCCGTGCGCAGAGATGGTGCGCTTCTTCAAGACGGGCGGAGAGACCAATGCGGCCGCGATCCGGATCGCCCGGGGGGTCACAGGGCGCCAGGTCGTGGCCTTCTGCGGTTACCACGGCTGGCATGACTGGTATCTGGCGGCCAACCTGGCGGACCCCAACACGCTGAACTCCCACCTGCTGCCCGGTCTGGACACGCGGGGCGTTCCCGCGGCCCTGAAGGGCACCGCCATTCCCTTTGAGTACAACAACCTGGACTCGCTGCGCGCGGTGCTGGAGGCTCGCCGTGGCGAGGTCGCGTGCGTGATCATGGAGGCCTGCCGGTCCAAACAGCCGGAACCGGGCTTTCTGGAGGGTGTCCGTGACCTGGCGCACGACCACGGGGCTCTGCTTATCTTTGATGAGATTGTCACCGGGTTTCGGATGGCCCTCGGTGGAGCCCAGCAGTACTTCGGGGTGGAGCCGGACCTCGCGACGTTTGCCAAGGCGCTGTCCAACGGCTACCCGCTGGGGGCGGTGTGCGGCCGGCGCGAGGTGATGAGCGAGGCCGCCAGCATGTTCATCAGCAGCACCTATTTCAGCGACTCGATCGGCCTTGCAGCCGGGCTGGCCACGGTCACGGAACTGCGCGACAAGCCGGTACTGGCGCATGTCTGGGCCATGGGACAGCTACTCCAGGAGGGCCTGACCTCGTTGGCGGCGCAGCATGGTGTGGCCTTCCACTGCGAAGGCTATCCGCCGGTCATGCACCTCGGCTTCGACGAACCTGATGAGCAGCTCCGCATCGTGATGACCACGGTGTACCTGCAGGAGTTGGTCAAGGGCGGCATCATGAGCTTGATGGGAGCCTATCTCTCCTACTCCCACCAGCCGGAGCACATCGCAGCTTATCTGGCCGCGGCGGAAAGAGGCCTGGTGGCGGTCAGAGAGGGGCTGGACCGGGGAGACCTGGCGGACAGAGTCGAGGCCGGACTGTGGGGGTCACACTTCCGGCGCCTGGTATAGGGCTATAGCAGGCGGGCCAGAGGCAGCCCCAGGCTGAGGCCCACGGACGTGACCAGGTGGCAGCCGATGGTGGCGGCGTTGGCGGGTGTGAGGTTTGGCAGGTCGTCGTAGGACTGCAGCACCACGGCGCTGGCCTTCAGCGCCAGCGGAAGCCCGGCCAGCGCCAGCAGCGCCCAGGGCGGGAGCAGGCCCGCCAGCACCGCTACCGGGACGATGGCTTGCGATAGTACCAGCAGCCCCACGTGCACGCGCGCAGAGACACGCCGGCCCAGGCGGACGACCCAGTGGCGCTTGCGGACAGCAGCATCGGCCTCCATGTCCTGGAACTGGTTGACCCATAGCACGGCGGAGATGAGCAATGCGGTCGGCAGGCTGGCGATGGCTGCCTCGACGGTGAATTGCTGGGTCTGCACGTAGTATGCGCCGAGCACGGGGAGAACACCGAAGTCCAGGAAGATGAAGAGCTCCCCGGCACCACGGTAGCCCAGCCGAAATGGCGGGGCCGTGTAGAAGAACCCGGTCAGTCCCCCGACGACCCCCAGGGCCAGCACGGGCCAGCCGGTGGCCCAAACCAGATAGAGACCGATGGCGGCGCCAAGCCCCATCGCCAGGAGCGCCGCCAGCAGCATCTCCCACGGCTCCACAAGCCCAAGCTGTATGACCCGGCTGCCCCCGGTGAAGGGGGTGGCATAGGTGGTGTTGGCAGCGTCATTGCCGGACAGGTGGTCGTAGTAGTCATTGGCGAGATTGGCGCAGGCGTGCAGAGCCGTGAGGGCGATCAGGGCGAGAAGCGCGTGCGGCCAGTGAATGCCGTGGCCGTCGTAGAAGGCCAGGGCCGTGCCCACCGCGATGGGGGCGAAGCTACCAGTGAAGAAAGGCGCACGGGCTGCACGCAGCCAAAACAGCGGTCCACGCATGGACACACTCCTCCTGCTGCAAGAGAGCAGGGGGCAGCCACGGCGGCAGCCCCCTGCGAGACGATGGGTGATGGCAGTTCTGAGCGTCTATCTCAGGCGCAGGTCTATAACCCAACCAACCTCGTAAGTCTGGCCGCAGTTGGGGCACTTGAGGACAACGCCGGCCGGCTGCCGCACCTCCTTGGTCGGTGGCATCTGCACCAGCACGATATGGAAGCCGCCCGCGTACTCACACTTCACGCACGTCTCGAAGGTCACGTTCAGGTGGTGCAGCATCGGCTTGTCCATCGCTTTCGCCTCCCACAGATCAGCGCGAGCGCACGAGCTGGGCCCCCGCTTCGCGGGCCTGCCCAACAGCCTCCCAATGCTCTCCCACCTCGCCGGACCGGGCGATCCGGGGGAAGATGAGCTCCGTGTACTCGCTATCCAGAATTTCCACGAAGTACCGGACCTCGGTGCGAATGCCCTCGATGTCTTCGACGGCGTCGCCGGCTAATGTAGAGACCAGGAGCACGTCGCGGTGCTTGTTCTGGCCGTCGGCTGAGATGGGATGGCCCAGCAGGTATTTGCGGGCCCAGAGGGCCTGGCAACGGTCAATCATCGCCTTGGTCTGAGCTGTGACCCCTCCGAAGTAGACCGGGCTGGCCAGGACCATGCCGTCCATGCGCTCGATGGCCTCATAGACCTGGTCCATGTCATCGCGGATCACGCAGCGCCCCGTCTGGCTGCAACCGCCGCAGTCCTGGCACGGACGGATGCTCAAGTCGTTCAGCGCGAGCTTGGTTACAGCGGCGCCTGCTTCCGCGGCGCCCTGGAGGGCGGCGTCCAGCAGGATGTCCACGTTACCTCCCACGCGGGGACTGCCCAGAACCCCAACGATGTAGGGCTGCTTCTTGTCTGCCATGCTTCTCTCCTCATGTCATAGGGCGCCCCGAGCGCCCTGATGCCGCCGTCAGGCAGCGGCTCATGCCAATGGGCGGCTGTACCTGGCCATCACCTCGGACTTGATCCGCGCCGTCATGGCCAGCGCCTCTTCCCAGGGTCGTTGCCACATATTGCGGCCGAAAATGAGGCCTGTGGCCCCGGCTTCCATGCACAGATGGGCCTTCCGCAGCAGGTCCTCATCGCCCAGCTTGGAGCCACCGGAGAACAGCACCAGGGTGCGGCCGGCCGACTCCACGACCCGGCGCAGCGCCGCCGCCTCGTCCTCGGCCAAGGTGTTGTAGGGTTTCGGCAGCTCTGCCAGGTTGTCCAGCTTCGGCTCGTTTAGCTTCACCACATCTGCCCCGAGCTCACAGGCGATGCGGGCCGCGTAATCCACAGCGTAAAGCGAGTCGCGCCCACCCTTGGCCTCGATCGCCTCACCCCGGGGGTAAGCCCAGACGATGACCGGCATGCCCGCGGCCTCCGCCTCCTGACGCACGGACATGAACTGCAGGAAATCGCGGTCCTGGGCGGGGGAGCCCACGTAGACCGTATACCCGACCGCATCCGCTCCCAGGCGCACGGCGTCGGCCACGGTGGCGTTGAGCGGCGAGAAGGCCTGCGCGTCGGAAGGTATCGTCGTCTTGCCGTTGAGCTTCAGGATGAGGGGAACCCGTCCGGCGTACCGGTGCATGTACTTCTCCGCCAGACCGATCTGAAAGACGATGCCCGAATAGCCGCCTTCCAGCGCCAGCCGAAGTTGGAACTCGGGGTCCTTGCTCTCAGGGTTGGCGAAGAAGTCCACCGGCCCGTGCTCCATGCCCTGGTCAATGGGCAGAAACATGGCGGTCCCGTTGGCCGGTCCGTGCTGGTACAGCAGCCGATACAGCCGGGCGCGTTTGCCCGTGGACAACGTCATACGATCCAGTGTCACATAGTCAGCCATAGTCTACCACTTCCCTCGACCGGATTCGCCCGCCTCTCACCGGCCCTCTTGCAGATCCTGCTTGAGCTTGCTGAGGATGCGCACATGGCTCTTTTCCTGGGCCAGCAGGGCTCCTACCTTCGGAGCCTCCTCGGCGCTGACGATATCCCGCATTTCATAGAGGAAGAGAATGGTGTCTTTCTCGAAAGCGATGGCGAAGTCAAGCGCCTCTGCGTCCGTTCGCATTGCCGCCACGGCCCGCGTGCCGGTGGCCTGATCGGGAAGCACACGCGAAAACAGCAGGGCCCCCATGTACTCCTGCTCCTCACCCGGATAGGACTCGCGCGGGGGGTGCTGGGGTGATGCTTCCTTCATCTGCCGGAAGGTCGCCTCATGGTTGCGCTCGGCCTCCGCCAGGTTGTGCATCAGCTTCGCCACGCTCTCAGTGCTGGCTGCCTTGGCGGCGGCCTCATAGAAGGCGCGCCCGTTCTGCTCGGTCAGGATGGCCATGTCGTAGACTTCCTCGGCCGAGAACAATCCCAGACTGGACATACGCACTACTCCTCTGGCGCTGTAGTCATACCCCGGGGGCATCGCGAACCGCCGCGCGGCACCCGCGGTCCCAGCTCGAAGCGCTGCCGCTGCTGGCCTCATGCTGTCCTATTGGACTTTCGCTAGTATTCCATCGTTCACCTTCCCTCCGCGGTACCCATGTCCAGCAGCGGTCCAAGGCGTGCACCGCTGCTTTGCAGTTAAACCGGTGCAAAAGCTCGCGGGGGCTATTGACAAGCTGTTGGCGATTTGCGATATTGAACCGTCGCACAGGCATGACCGTCGTAGACAAGCGACGATCAGCGGACTGGATGCGGTCCGCTTTTTTGGCGTCTCCCTATGTGACTTTTTTCACAAACTGTCTCCACAGGAGAACCCTCCATGTCTGACGTAACCCTGACCATTGACGGTGTCTCTGCTACGGTTCCCAGGGGCACGACGATCATGCAGGCCGCCGACACCGTTGGCATCCGTATTCCTCGGCTTTGCTACCATCCTCGCCTCTCTATCGAGGGAGCCTGCCGCGTCTGTGTGGTGGAGGTGGAAGGGGCGCGCAACCTGGTTGCCTCCTGTCATTACCCCGCCGAGGACGGCATGGTGGTGCGCACGCACACGCCCGAGATCCTGCAGCTCCGTCGTGACATCGTTGAGTTGCTCCTCGACAACCACCCCGAGGACTGCAACACCTGTGAGCGCGACGGCAACTGCGAGCTGCAGCGCCTGGCTTACGCCACCGGGATTCGCGAGCGGCTGTTTGCTGGCGAGCGCAAGCACTACGAGAAGGACAACCTGGGGCCAGCCATCATCCGCGACCCGGACAAGTGCATCCTCTGCGGCCGGTGCGTGCGGGTGTGTGGTGAGATCCAGGAAGTGGGCTGCCTGGGCCAGGTCAACCGCGGGTTCAAGACCGTCGTCATGCCGGCCCACGATGCCCCCATGGTCGAGACCGTGTGCACAGGCTGTGGGCAATGCGTGAACGTCTGCCCCACCGCTGCCTTCCTGGAAAAGGACGCCACGGCCGATCTCATGAAGGCTATCGAGGATCCCGAGATGATCGTGGTGAGCCAGATGGCGCCGTCAGTGCGGGCAGCCATCGGCGAAGCCTTCGGAGAGGCCCCCGGCAAGGCGTACGAGGGCGAGATCTACGCCGCCATGCGCCGGATTGGCGTGGATTACGTGTTTGATACCCAGTTCAGTGCTGACCTCACGATCATGGAGGAGGGCGCGGAGTTCGTCAAGAAGCTGGCCGAGGGCGGTCCGCTGCCCAACATCACCTCATGCTGTCCCACGTGGGTCAAGTACTGCGAGACCTTCCACCCGAATCTGCTGCATCTGCTCTCCACCGCCAAGTCGCCCATGTCCATGCAGGGGGCGATGGTGAAGACCTACTGGGCCGAGAAGATGGGCATTGACCCCAGTCGCATCTTCTCACTGGCGGTCATGTGCTGCACCTGCAAGAAGTTCGAGGCCACGCGCCCGGAGCTCTTCGTCAACGGCCTCCCGGCCGTTGACCGCGTGCTGACCACCCGCGAGTTCGCCTGGTTGCTCAGGAACTACGGCATTGACTTCACGCACCTGCAGCCGGAGGAGGCGGACAACCCGCTGGGCGAATCCACCGGTGCTGGCGTCATCTTCGGCGCCACCGGCGGCGTGACGGAGGCAGCGCTGCGCACCGCCTACTACCTCCTGTTTCAAAAGGACCTTCCTGCCGACGCCCTCAACTTCGAGCAGGTCCGGGGTCTCAAGGGGGTGCGCGAGGCCACCCTCGACTTCGAGGGGACAGCGGTGCGCTTGGCCGTGGTGCATGGCCTGAGCAACGCGAACGAGGTTTTGGACCGGCTGATTGCCGGTGGCGAGTACCACTGGATCGAGGTCATGGGGTGTCCGGGCGGCTGCGTGGGCGGGGGCGGCCAGCCGTACGCGGGGGCCAATGCGGTGCCGCTGGATGAGTGCCTGCTGGCTCAGCGCGCCTCTGCCCTGTACAACCTGGACGCTGCCCGGGAGATACGCTGCTCCCACCATAACCCCAGCATCCAGCGACTCTATCAGGAGTACCTGGGTGACCCCCTGGGGCACAAGGCGCATGAGCTGTTGCATACCTACTACTATCCGCGGGTGCCTATGGGCGTCCGGCCGCAGGAGGCACAGGTCTGATGCGGTATCAGCGCAAGACACTCGAGAGCCCGGAATGGTGGCAGTCCCTGGACGCTTACATCGCTGAACAGAAGGAGCGCAACCGCGATCACGTCCAGAGTGCGCTGATTCCGGTGCTGCATCACGTGCAGGATACCTTCGGCTACATCCCGGTCAAAGCGATCAACCATGTGGCGCAGCAGTTGGGGGTGCCCACGGCCTTTGTCTGCGGCGTGGCCAGCTTCTACTCGTATTTCTCATTGACCCCCAAGGGCATCTACACCATCAGCGTATGCCTTGGCACCGCCTGCTACGTGCGCGGGAGCCAGGCGGTTCTGGACGAGTTCTGTCGCCAGATCAACTGCCGCCCCGGCGAAAGTACGCCAGACGGTCTTTTCACCGTGCACGAGGCGCGCTGCCTGGGCGCCTGCGGGCAGGCGCCGGTGGTCATGGTCAATGATGTAGTGTACGCGCGGGTCACCCCGGAACAAGTTCCGGACATCATCGCCCAGTTGACAGCAGAGGCCCAGGCCGAGTCGGCCTAGGCTGGTCCGCAGGGGTGCGGCAGCGGTGCCGCGGTAGGCCATGGACCTCCCAATCAAAACCAAGCTGGAACTGAGCTTCGTCAGCCTCGCCCTCGTCGGCGGCTTGGTGACAGTCATCGCGGGCGGAGCTTTCTTGCGGTGCACGCTGGCGGACGACACTGATGTACACCTGGTGCTCGGCGTACTGCTGAGTGCGGCCCTGGTCAATGTCGTCCTGGCGTTGGCGATGGGAGCCTTCATGGCCCGAAAGCTGACGCAGCGCATTGCCGCGCTGACCGATGCTGCCCTCGCCCTGGAACACGGCGAGCTCGACGCCCGGGTGCCCCTGCCCAAGCACGCGCGGCAGGATGAGCTGAAGCGCCTGCAGGTGGTCTTCAATGAGATGGCGGGAGCGCTGCAGAGTCGCGACGAGGAGCTGCGACGCAGCCAGCAGCAACTCCAGGAGACGGCTCAGGAGCTGCGGCAGTGGAATGAAAGCTATCTGAGCACCCTGGCCTTCATCACCCATGAGCTGAAGAACCAGATCGCCTCAACCCGGCTGAACTTACTGGCGCTGCGCGACGGGTACATCGGCGACCTCACTCCGGAACAGCGGGAGGCCCTGGATGATGTGATGGCCACGGTCAACCGCACCGAGGAGATGCTGCTTAACTATCTGAACCTGTCGCGGATTGAGAAAGGCGAGCTGGTGGTGCGTGAACGCCCGGTGCGTATCCGGGAAGAGACGGTGGAGCCAGTCATACGGCACCTGCAGCCACAGATCGCCGATCGGCAGATGCGGGTCGAGGTGGAGATCCCTGACGAACTCACCGCGCAAGCCGACCCGACGCTGCTGCAGACCGTCTACGAGAACCTGCTGACCAATGCGATCAAGTACGGCCGGGAGGGCGGGCTGATCCGTGTTTCGGGCAGCCGCCGCAACGGCATGGTCGAGCTACACGTGTGGAATGAGGGACAGGGAGTCGCCCCCGACCAGATAGGGCAGCTCTTCGGGAAGTTCTCACGACTGCATCCGCCCGGCGAGCAGGAGCGCGGCACGGGCCTGGGGCTCTTCATTGACCGTGAGATCGTGCGCCTGCACGGCGGTGACATCCACGCCGAGAGCGACTATGGCCAGTGGATAGACTTCGTTTTCACACTCCCTCGGCCCGACGAGATGTTGGAGACACCGGTCATCACCTAGGCCGCAGGCGCGGAAGCCAGGCCGGGACAGACGGCCGGAACGCACCTGATCAGTCCAGGTTCATGCGGGTCTCATTGGGCCCGGGACCTCGCACCGTATGGAGACATCATCTGGAGCCATCGCGCTCCGGAGAGCTGGGAGTGACACCTATGAGCCAGGAGTGCCGCAAGGTCTTGCTGGTAGACGATGACGTGGATTTCCTCGAGGCCAACCGGGTCGCCCTGGAGGCGCGGGGCTTTGAGGTCCTGACGGCCTCGGATTCGCGCCACGGCGTGGAGGTGGCGGAGAGCGAGAGGCCGTGCCTGGTTGTGATGGACCTGATGATGGAGCAGCTCTACGCCGGTTTCTCGGCCGTGCAGGCTTTGGGCGCCCACGAGACGACCCGCGACATCCCCATCATTATGGTGTCGGCCGTAACGACCGACACCGGTTTCCGTGTGGACCAGGCGGGGGCGAAGCCGGAATGGCTGCGGGTCGTGGAGTTCCTGAACAAGCCGGTGGACCCCATCGTTCTGGCGCAGAAGGTCGCGGATATCCTGGATCAGCAGAAGTGAGGACTAGCAGCATGACAGCTCAAGCGAGCTTGGAGAGACTGGTTGCCGGCGCGCAGCCGGTCGTGCGGGACAGTACGGACAAGACACAGCTACTGGTCGGGATCGCCACGTGCGCCCTGGCCGGCGGCGCCGACAAGATGCTCGCCGCGCTCGAGGACGCCATCGAGAAGGCTGGCCTGCAGGACAAGGTGGAGGTCTGCAAGGTGGGATGCGTAGGACGCTGCAGCCTCGAACCACTCCTGGAGATCCGACAGCCGGGCAAGCCCCCCCGGATGTATGTGAAGGTCACGCCGGAGATGGCGGAGGTGATTGTGCGCCGCGACCTGACCGGCGGTGAGCCGATCCCCGACTGGCTCATTGACAAGGGTGAGCGGACTGAGGTGGCTGGCCCTGGCCACGAGGCCGACCTCGTGAACAAGTTCACCCGCGACTGGGACCATCTGGACTTTTTCCGCCGGCAGTTCCGCGTCGCCTTGCGCAACGTGGGCCGGATTGACCCGGAGTCACTGGACGACTACCTGAGCGTTGGCGGCTACCGGGCCCTGGCCAAGGTCCTGGACGAGATGTCGCCGACCGATGTCATCGCGTGCGTGAAGAGCTCGGGGTTGCGCGGGCGGGGCGGGGCAGGCTTCCCCACCGGCCTCAAGTGGGAGTTCACCTACAAGGCCCAGGGCGACGAGAAGTTCATGATCTGCAACGCCGACGAAGGGGACCCGGGAGCCTTCATGGACCGCAGCACGCTCGAGGGTGACCCTCACACGGTGCTGGAGGCCATGGCCATTGCCGGCTATGCCGTGGGCGCTACCCAGGGCTACATCTACGTCCGGGCCGAGTACCCGCTCGCCGTCAAGCGCCTGGAGATCGCGCTGGAGGCCGCCCGCCAGGCTGGTCTGCTGGGCAGCAACATCCTCGGCAGTGGCTTCAGCTTCGACATCGAGCTGCGGCTGGGAGCCGGCGCCTTCGTCTGTGGTGAGGAGACGGCTCTCATGGCCTCGATCGAGGGCAAGCGCGGTATGCCGCGCCCCCGCCCTCCCTTCCCGGCGCAGCGCGGCCTGTGGGGCAAGCCCACCTGCATCAACAATGTGGAGA
This sequence comes from Armatimonadota bacterium, assembly GCA_013178155.1. Classification (GTDB taxonomy): domain Bacteria; phylum Armatimonadota; class Zipacnadia; order Zipacnadales; family UBA11051; genus JABLXH01. The sequence continues at coordinate 66,248 of JABLXH010000012.1, forward strand.
CGCTGGCCAGTATCCCCCCGATCATCCTGCAGGGCGCCGAGTGGTATGCCTCCATCGGCACCGAGACTTCCAAGGGGACCAAGGTCTTCGCCCTCGCCGGCAATGTGGAGAACACGGGACTCATCGAGGTGCCGATGGGTGTCACGCTGCGCGAGATCATCTTCGACATCGGTGGCGGTATCCCTGATGGCAAAGGCTTTAAGGCCGCGCAGACCGGCGGGCCTTCCGGGGGCTGCCTCCCCGCGCAGTACCTGGACACGCCCATTGACTATGAGTCCCTGCGCGAGGCCGGCGCCATCATGGGGTCGGGCGGACTGATCGTCATGGACGACACCAACTGCATGGTGGACATCGCCAAGTTCTTCCTGACCTTCACCCAGGATGAGAGCTGCGGCAAGTGCACGCCGTGCCGTGAGGGCACCAAGCGAATGCTGGAGGTCATGGAGCGCATTACCTCCGGTCATGGCGAGGAACGCGACTACGAGCGTCTCGCCCGCCTGGGTAAGGCCTGCCAGCGGGCGGCCCTCTGTGGCCTGGGGCAAACGGCGCCCAACCCTGTGCTGAGCACCATCCGCCATTTCCGCGATGAGTATGACGCGCACATTCTGGAGCAGCGCTGCCCGGCACACAAGTGCAAGGAACTCGTGCGGTACCAGATCATCACCGAGGCGTGTGTGGGCTGCGGGCTCTGTCGGCGGAACTGTCCCGTGCACTGCATCAGCGGCGAGCCGCGCAAGCCGCATCTGATCGACCAGGACATCTGCATCCGCTGCGGCCAGTGCTACGAGGTCTGCCGCTTCAACGCCGTGGAACGCGCGTAGCACACTGGTGTTTGGGGGCGCAGGGTGATACACTTGGGCTGGCCGAAGCAAGCGTGGCCAGCCCAAGTTGCCTTTTCGGTGCCGGTGTGGTCGTGGTCTCAGCGGACGTACCGGCGACAGGCCGGCCAGCGTCTCGGGGCGCCGGGGAACACTGGTCCGTTGGTGGAAATGTGCCCCAGAGCGGACAGCACATCGCCAGGGCCAGCGGCCACCACGCGCTGCCGCCCATGCTGTGCACAATAACCGGGAACATCGCGGCCTATGAGACGGGGACGCACCGAAACCTGATGAGTGGGGCCGGGGGAAGGCAGTGTGCGACAGGCGCCGTGCGCGCGGCGCGGATCGAGTTGCGGGAGGCAAGCCGTGTCTGACGGAGTGGCCGACGAGGCCATACAGTCACCGACAACTCAGATAACGGGAGACGTTGAGGCCCGGAGCAAGGTCATTGTCGTGGACGACGAGGCTGGCATACGCCGTGGCTGCCAGCGCGTGCTCACGGCCGCTGGACTCGAGGTGTTGACCGCCGAATCGGCCGAACAGGCCCTGGCCGTTGTTGAGCGCGATCCGGACATCGAGGTGGCGCTCGTTGACCTGCGCATGCCCGGCATGGGCGGCATGGAGCTGCTGAGTGAGCTGTCCCGACGGGCCCCGGATGTGGTGCGCGTCGTCATCACCGCTTATGCGACGATTGAGAGCGCCATCGAGGCGACACGACGCGGAGCCTTCGACTTCCTCGCCAAGCCCTTCACTCCGGAAGACCTGATACGGCTAACGAACAAGGCGCTGGAGCAGGCGCGTCTGATTCGTGAGCACAAACGCCTCCAGGCCGAACGCGAGCGACGTCTGCTGGAGCTGGCGACCGAGCAGAGCCGCCTGCGGAGTGTCGTTAACTCAATGGCCGACGGTGTGCTGGTGTGCAACAGCGAAGGCGCCCTGGTACTGCACAACCCCGCGGCGCTGCGCGTCATGCCGCACTTGCAGCCTGAAGCGACCCTGCACAGTGTGGAGGAGGTTGTCGCCTCCGAGGAGCTGCGCCAGACAATTCGCGAGGCCAGTGAGACCCACACCCGGCTGTCGCGCGAGATCCAGTTACCGCCCGATCTGGGTGGTCAATGGGTGTTAGCTGATGTGGCCCCGGTGGTGGATGAGGCCTCGGGGGCGTTTCTGGGTACCGTGACTGTCCTGCGCGACATCACCGAACTGCGCCGGGTGGAGCAGGTCAAGGCCCAGTTCGTGAATATGGTGGCCCATGAGCTGCGGGCGCCCTTGGCAGCTATTGACGGCTATCTCTCGGTGCTGGTTGAGGGACTGGTAACCTCCCCGGAGAAGGCGCGGGAGATGATGGTCCGGTCCCGGCAGCGCTTGAAGGCTCTCCTCGACCTGGTGAGTGATCTCCTCGACGTGGCCCGCATGGAGGCGGGCACCGTCAGAAGGGAAATCGCGCTACAGCGGGTTGAGGAGGTCGTCGCCGAGGTTCTGGAGTTGATGCAGCCAACGGCCCAGGCGGCTTCGGTGCAATTGCACAATGCGCTGCCGGCCGGCCTGCCCGGTGTGGAGGCGGACCGCGAGGAGCTCATCCGGCTGTTTGGCAACCTGGTCAGCAACGCGGTGAAGTACAACCGGCCGGGCGGGTCGGTTACGGTGACGGGCACTGCCGATGGCCCTTACGTGCGTGTCGACATCACGGATACCGGGCTAGGCATCAGCGAAGAAGGTATAAGGAACCTGTTTACAGAATTTTACCGCGAGAAGCGTCGTGAGACCTCACAGATAACAGGAACAGGTCTGGGACTGAGCATCGTGAAGCGCATCGTGGATTTCTACCACGGTCGTCTCGACGTGCAATCGAAGCTAGACGAGGGTTCTACCTTCTCGGTATGGCTCCCGTGTGTCTTTGAGCCGGGGGAAGCTACGCCTGAGGCATCGCCGGCTTCCTGACCCCGTGTCCAGCCCTCTGGCCCGTTGTCCTGTCACAACAGGGAGCTTGTCAACTCCCTTAAGAAGGTGACTGCTGTGAACCAGCCAGCCGTCGAGAGCATCGTTGATGGGGCAGCCGTATCGCGGAGCCTGGAGGCAGCTCGGCCGCCAGACGACGCGCGACTGCAGGACCTGCTGGACAAGGCCCGGGCCTGCGCAGGTCTGGAACGCGACGAGGTGGCCGAACTCATGCTCGTTGAGCAGCCTGCGCAGACCGAGGCACTCTTTGCAGCCGCGGCCGAGGTCAAACAACGCATCTACGGCAACCGCGTCGTGCTCTTCGCGCCTCTGTATGTCTCTAACGAGTGCGTGGGCAACTGCCTTTACTGCGCCTTCCGCGTTAGCAACAGGGAACTCAGACGCAAGACACTTACGCCGGACGAGATCTCCCAGGAGGTCCGTTGGCTCATTGACCACGGCTACAAGCGACTGCTTCTGGTCTTCGGCGACCATCCCAAGAACAGCGTGGAGCACATGATCGAGGCCGTGGAGGCCGTTTATGCCACCCATGAGGGGCCGGGCGAGATCCGGCGCGTCAATGTCAACGCGGCACCGCTTTCATACGAGGACTTCTGCCGACTGAAGCCGGCCGGCATCGGCACCTTCCAGGTCTTTCAGGAGACGTACCACCGTCCCACATACGAGCGCGCCCACGGCATGGGGCCAAAGGCTGACTACCAGTGGCGCCTGACAGTGTGGGACCGGTGCATCCCGGCCGGCATTGACGACACGGGGCTGGGCGTGCTGTATGGGCTTTACGACTGGCGCTGGGATACGCTGGCGTTGCTGGAGCACGCCGCCTATCTGGACCGCACCTATGGCGTCGGTCCGCACACCATCTCCGTGCCGCGCATCGAGCCGGCTTTCATGGCACCCTGGGGCAAGACGCCACCGGCCCCGGTCTCCGATGACCAATTCCGGCGCATCATCGCCATCATCCGCCTCGCGGTGCCGTATACGGGCATGATACTGAGTACACGGGAGACCCCGGAGATGCGTCGCGAGTGCCTGCGGCTAGGCATTTCCCAGATCTCCGCCGGCTCCCGTACTTCGCCCGGCGGCTACAGCGAGATCGACAAGGACGAGTTTGAGGAAGCCCAGTTCCAGGTCGGGGACCACCGCAGTCTGGACGAGATCATGCGTGACCTCTGCCACCTCGGGTATCTGCCCAGCTTCTGCACCGCCTGCTACCGTTCGGGCCGCACGGGACAGGATTTCATGGAGCTGGCCAAACCCGGCACCATCCACCACTTCTGTCTGCCCAATGCGCTCCTGACCTTCAAGGAGTACCTTCTCGATTATGCTTCGCCTGAGACGCGTGCGGTGGGTGAGCTTGTGATCCAGCACCATCTGGAACTCATCGAGGGAGAGAACCTCCGTCGCCAGACCGAAGCGAAACTGCGGGAGCTGGAAGCCGGCGAGCGCGACCTCTACTACTAGCGCTGGGACCCGCTGAGACACAGGGACGCGGCATGGCCCAGCCGACGCGCTTGCAGCCGCTCGGGCGAGTTCGCCGAAACCTCCTTGGTTGTGCCCTGTCCAATAGCCAACCGGCGGGCTGAAGTGACACACAGGTCGCTGAGAACCGCAGTTCAGTTGACAGCCAGCCGGACCTGTGTTAGCTTTCTCGTTTTGGAGGACGGCCAGGGGGCGCCGCGGGCACAG
>JABLXH010000120.1 GCA_013178155.1 Armatimonadota bacterium
GCACGGTCTCATCGGCGCCGTAAGTGAACCAGGCCAGGCCCGGCGAGTCCGGCGCGGTCAGGCGGATGTGCTCGATCTCGGTGCGCAGTTCGCCGGGCGTGATGCCCCCCAGGTGCTCGGTGATGCCCAGGCCGATCACGCACTTGCGCAGCAGGTCCATGCGGCAGGCCATCTTCAGCCGCTGGTCGAGGTATTCCTGGAAGTCCGTAGCACCGAAGGCGTTGCGGGCGAAGTTGAGGTAGCACTCCAGCATCACCAGGTCGGCATGGTCACGGTACGCGTTGGCGCGCTGCACGGTCAGTGACCCGGCATTCCAGACCGCCAGGAAGCTCTCGGGGTTGGCGGCCTTCGCTTTCCCCAGGGCCTCACAGGCGATGGCCATCTGCGCCTCCTGCTCCGGCACGTGCTCATAGGCCCCAAGCTCGTCAATGGCGATGCCGTCCGCGTCACCGGGGTCGGCCCAGTCGGCGGCCAGTGCCTCCATCGTCTTAGACGTCGCCCCCTTCCAGGCCAGCACCTGGATGCCATTGTCGCGGCAGTACTGCATGCCCTCCGGCGTCGTCGGGGCTGGCGTCGTGGCGGTGATGTACTTCAGGTCCGGACCGATGCCCCACCAGACGAAGTGCATGTCACGCTGCACCACCGGCACGGTGCGCTCGGCCCGCAAGTCGCCGGCTACAGCGACGAGGCGCTGGAAGCCGTCCTGTCCCGGCGTCCAGTTAGTCCCACCCCAGAGGCTGCCGTCCTCCTGAGCGACACACTGCACCTCGGCAAGCGACGTCCCATCGTTTGACAGCGCGACTGTCATCGGGCTGGAGGGGGCCGGCCCCGTGTAACGCACGCCGACGCTTACCGGTTGCCCACAGCGTGGCAGAGCTTTGCCGATAGTGATAGCGAGCTTCGGCTCATCCCCTGCCGAGGCGACGCTCCCGAGCAGGATGGCGGCGGCCAACAGCAGACCCAGCGCGGCTTCAGACATGGTGTGCTCCTCTGGTGGTCAATGACCGACCTCTCTGTGGTACAGCTCGCGACTCCGCTCCAGGTAGTGAGCGAAATGGCGCAGCGGCACATCGGGCGGGATGTGGTGGTCCACACCGGGCAGATACAGCGGCGGGGTGAACATGCCCCGCATCCGGCGCTCCAGCTCGGCGTCAATGGCTTCGGGGCCGGCCGCCAGGGCGCGCTTATCCACGCCGCCCAGCAGCCGAAGCTCAGGAAAGGCCTCCCGTACCGCCCGCACGTCCGTTCCCGCCGCCACCTCGCAGGGCAGTAAGCCGTTGATGCCGCCATCGATGTAGCCGGGGATCAGGTCAGTGGGGTTGCCATCGGTGTCAACGATGCAGAGCTCGATGCCGTAACTCCGGAAGTAGTCGGTCATCTCGCGGTAGTAGGGCAACATGAACTCCCGGAAGAGCGCCGGACCGATGAGCGGCCCGTTCTTGAAGGCCATGTCCTCCCAGATGAAGGCGAAGTCGAACTCCACCTCCTGTAGCGCCCGGTCATAGAGCACCTTGATGAACTCCAGGTGCTGGCGGTTAATGGCGTGGATGAGCTCGGGCTGGTCATAGTAGGCGACCAGGAGGTTCTCCACACCCATCAGGCTGCGCGGCCACCCGAAGAAGCTGGCGGCGACGTTGCCGACGACCAGGATGTGGTCGCGCGTCCGCCAGCGCGCCACATGCTCGTCCCAGTTGTCCGGGTAGCGCCCGGGCGTGGTCGGGTCCAACCGCTCCTCCGCCAGACGCTCGAAGTCGGCCAGGGTCTTCACCGGGAAGTCCAGCCATTGCGGCATCGAGTGGCCGTCCTTGCGACAGCGGGCGGTGCTGCCGTCCCATTGCCGCACCGTGACGGTCTCCTCGTCCTCGCCAAGCACCTCAGTCTCAAAGTGCGGGAAGATCCCGTACTGCAGCGGCGTATGTTCGTACCAGGTGATGCCGAAGTGGTCCCAGGGCGCGGTACCCGGCGCCAGGCCTTCGCCGCGCCAGCGTTCGATGGTCTCAGGCCAGTACCCGGCCTCGAACTGGCACAACTCGTCGGCGATCTCGCCGTGCATCAGAGCATGGAATCGTTCGCGGTTGGTCATCGGTCTCCCTTGCGCAGGCGACGCATCCTGCCCCATCCCTACCCCCCGGTAGGCGGGGCATCCTGCCCCGCCGGCGCGGCTGGAAGCCGCCCCTACCGGTCGGTCAGTTCGGGCACGCGCCAGTTACCATGCCATCGTGAGTCCGCTGGGACGTCCGGCTGCCCCTCCCAGCGCTCTTGCATCGAGCGGAAGCCGGGCAGCGCTGGCCGCACCACTTCATCCCACACGCGCTCCACATCCACGAAGGTCAGCATCGTATGCGCGGGGCGCAGCGCCTCGTAAGCGGCCAGCAGTTCCCGCGTCTTCTCTCCCAGGAAGCGCACCTCATCGGCGACCATGCGCTCGCCGACGCGCCGGTCGGACTCCCAGGCGTTGCGGCCCAGGGCCAGGAACTTGCCCTCGGCCTGCGGATCGGGCAGGCGTGACACGTCCACGCACTCCGGCATTAGCGCCCACAGCAACGACGTCTCCACCTTGCCGGCATGGTCGCCGCCGCTCTGGTTGTCATTGTCGAAGCCCGGCACATTGGCCTCGAAGTCCGGCAGGCCGTACAGCCGAGTACCCACATGCGGCTGCAGCAGCCCGAGCATGGTCTTGAGGTCCTCCCAGTTCGGCCCGTAGTGCCCGGTCAGGAAGATGGCCGCATGGAAACCGATGGCGTCCGCCGCCCGGATGTGATAGCAGACGTTCTTGAAGTGCTGCCACGGCGGCATGGAGGTCAGCCAGGTCCGTTCCACCTCGCCGACGCTTTGCCAAGCCCAGACCGCATACCCGGATAGCTCGTGGATGTGCCAGAAGTCCGGCGGGGCCACGATGCCACCATGGGCGCGGGCGGCCTCGCACGCGATGGCGTGGGCTTTGAGCCCATCCAGGCCGATGGCGCAGGCCGGCCCGTGGGGTTCGGCCAGGCCGTAGGTGAAATAGACCACCGGACACTCGGCGAAGGCCGCCTCCAGTTGGTCGGGGAACATGCGCTCCCAGCGGACTTCCCTTTCCATCGTTTCACCTGCCTATTGTGGCGTGATACGCAGCGCCAGGGCTTCGTGCCCTGGCACCGTTACGGACAGCATTCCGTCGCGTGCCACACTGACGGCCCGAACCGTGGTCCCGTCTAGCATGAGGCAGTCAATCTTGCACATACCTGCACTCAGACCGAGCTCCCTGGTGTCGATCTCCAGCTCCCAGGCTGTCTTCTCCGCCCGCCGGTCCCACACCGTCACGACCGCCGTCTCGGGGCTGCGCCGCACAAACACCCGCGCCTCCACCTGCTCGGGCGTATCGCCGAGGCCCTGAACATCCAACATCCGACCCGAATAGACCACATCGCGGATACGCTTCCGCAGTGCGATGAGATTCCTCACATGCTGCCCGAAGGGGCTCTCTCGCGGCACCCCGTGCAACCCCAGAATGTCGAAGCGCTCGCCAATCAGGAACACATAGTTGAGCGCGTCCTCATGTCGCGGCTTCGGACCCAGGTCCGGGAAGATGGCGGCCACTCCCTGGATAGTGTTGCAGGTGCCAGAGAAGACCGGATAGACATCTCCGAAGCTCCGGACGAAGATCTCGGGCCGGGACCAGGCTCCGCTGCCAAAGGACAACTCGGTGCCCAGACACCAGTTGGTGTAGGGCATGAAGGCCGCGCACGCGACCCCCTCGTACAGCATGGGGCCATCGAAGCCCTGCCGAATACGCCGCAGCAGGTCCAGTTGCCCGGGACCGAGGCCACGCGGCTGCTCGAGGTGCAGGGCGTACGATGCCGGTCCCAGGCCGTAGCCATGGACCGGGAAGCTATCCAGGTACCAGATATCAGCGCCATAGCGGTCATGCCAGCGGCTGATCCAGAAGGCCAGGTAGTCCTGCCACCACCTGGCATTGGGGTCCATGGCCCAGTAACCGTCAGGATAGCCCGAGAGGCTGTGGCCGGCCGCGCCACCCTTGCCGTAGGCGCCATCGGGCCCCACGAAGATGCTCTTGACCGCCTCGTCGTAGAATTTCGGACGAGGGGGGGCGTTGGTGATGTTGTACTTCTCGATTAGGCCTTGCAGCAACGGGTTGCCGTCCACCGCGCCATCAAAGCAGATGGCGTTGCTGTAGAAGCCGATGTGGCCTCCTCTGGCGTGGACACCCTTGATGCCCTCGATGAGGTCGGCCTCGGTCCCCAGCTCAGGGTTGGGGTAGAAGTAGGAGTAATAGGCCCCGCCGATGATCATCTGCGCCCAGAGCTGCAGATAGTCCAGGCCGAAGTACTGGGCGTTTTCCAGCATCTTGGGCAGCTCACGGAACTTGTAGTCAGGGCCCCCTGAACCGGTCCAGCCATCGCATTCGGCCAGCCAGTCGGGCTGACGCCGCGGGGGCGTGGCCTTCAGGGCCCATTCCCGGAAATGGTCGGCCGCCCAGTACCACGGGGCCTCGTGGACGGCCAACTCGATGACCGGCGATTGCCAGGTCTGGCCCGGCTCCAGCAGACACCACCAGCGGTTGGCGAGCGTCACATGGCCGTCGGTCGCCCCCGCTAGCACCTCAAGCTGCGTGCTGGCGTCCGCTTGGGGCCCCAGGTAAAGCCCGCCCGTGTCGTCATAGAGGTCCTGCCAGGGGACGCAGCACGAGCCGGGATACTGATGGACCCGCTGTTTGGGGAGCTCCGCCGCCGGGTTGGCCAGCACCTCGCCCTGGATGCGACCGGTGGCGAGGTTGTCGTCGGCCGCGTCATTGCCGATGCGCAGGCCGCTGATAGACGGGAAGATCAGCGAGGGGATACGTATGGCCTCGGAAGGCCGCAGGGGGCGCGAGTTGGTCACCTTCAGATGCAGCCGGGCCACCGCGCTGTCATCCGGCAGGGCCGCCGACATGATAGCCTTGACGTCGGGACCGAGGCGGTAGCTCGCCGTCAGGCGCTGCTCTTTGCCCTGACGGTACACCCGGATGTCCTCCAGCGCCGTCTCGTCTCCCGGCAACGGCGCCACGTCCGTGGGCCGGTAGAACCGGGCATGCTGGTCGAAGTCGATCGTCTGCAAGGTGAAGGGAGGGTCCGGCACGAGGGGCTGGCGCAGGCTCACACCGAGGTCCGGGCGCTCAATGGCCAGCAGCCCGCCTGTCCCCCCGTCGAAGGTCAAGCGCAGCCGCCCGTTGTCCAGCACCGGCCGCTCCTGCCGCGAACGGGTGACCTGGGCCGTGCCCGACACCAGCGTCTGGCCCGCGTCGTCGAGGGCTTCCACGCGCACCCGGTAGGCTCCGGGCGTCAGAGCCGCCACATCCAGCGCGGCCTGGACGCGCCCCGCTTCGGGCACGACCATCTGGCTCTGGAGAACCTCGTCCCCTTCGGCCGCCTGCAACGAGACCGTTGCCGATCTGGCTGCGACACCCGCGGGAAGACGGCAGCTCACGTTCCAGGCATCGGCCTGCGGGTCCCTGACTACCGTGACTTTGACAGTACCCGCGAGGTCGCGGATCTGCTCCGGGCTCAGCGGGTAGCCATAGACACGCACCTCGTCCACGAGGGTCCGCGCGCCCTCATGGGGCAGGTGCCAGCCGCTGTCGCCGACGCGGAAAGTGTCGGCTAGCGTGTCAGCCACCAACGGCGTGGCCGCCTGGGCCACCAGCTCACCGTCCACGTAGAGGCGCAGCCCGTTCTCGGCCCAGGTGGCTGCCAGATGTCGCCATTCCCCCTGCGGCCACGCCGGGCAGGTGTAGCTGGCCATGCCCACCTGTTCCCTCTCGTCGGCGTAGCGCAGCAGCAGCGAGCTGTTCTGATAGTACTTGTACAGTATGAGCCAGCCGGTCTTCTGCCCCATGCCGCCGGACTCAAAGAAGGAGTGGAAGTTGTTGTCGTCTGGCGACCAGTTCTGAGGGTTCACCCACAGACTGACCGTACCAGCGCGGGGAAAGACGTTGCCCGCCGTGGCGTAATGCACCAGGGTCTGCTCGGCGCCAGCCACCAGAGCCTGGCCAAAGCGTCCCGGGACGAAGACCGGCGGGGGGCCATCCACGGCCACCGGAGCGCCGTTGCCGCCGAGGCTGTAGGCGTCCAGAGTGCCGTCCAGAGGAGCATGAAAGAGAAGGCCAGTGTCAGCGACCGACAGGGTGGCAAGCAGCAGCACGAGGGGAACAGCCAGCGTGGCCCACCACATGAGGCACCTCCGGGGTAGCGGGTTAGGTACACCGTACCGCTATTTGCCCTTGGGTAGCCCGTATTCCTGCAGCATGAACTGGTAGTATTGCCAGTAAGCGCGCTGCCACCAGAGAAACATGGCGATTGTGGCCAGTGGCACGTAGATGTCAAAAGACAGGTACGGCAAGGGCTTTCCCAAGCCCACCATGATGTTGTCCACTGAGAAGAACAGAGCCGCCATGGCGCTCAGCGGCAGAGCGATGGCCATCATCACCAGGGCGCCGAATTCGAACTTGCGCAGGTTGAGGATGCGGCGCCAGAGCTGCTTGGGGTAGGGCCGGCCGTCCCACATCCCGTGCCAGACGAGCCCCCGAACCGAATTCACCGGTTCCCGTGGCAGGTAGTGGTACCGGTTGCGGATGTACCACAGGTACCCCGCAGATAGCACACCGACCACAACCAGCTTGATGAGGATCAGCCACATCCAGCCGGTCAGATTGTGGCTGGACAGCAGCTGGTAGAACGGATTGCCCTCGCCCTGCAGGTTGGGGTCACGGAAGTGGGTGGTGATGATGTCCAGCGTGTGCATGAGGACGGCGAAAGTGAAGACCCGTCGAAAGGGATGTCTGCGGCGTCGCGGCGATGTACTCATCAAAGCAGACTCCGGCCCCCGTAGGGCAGTTTGCGTCCGCCCGGCCAGGCCAGGCAGACGCGGTGTCGTGTGGGAACCAACCGTCGGGGACAGCCCGCCCTTGTCCCCGATGGGCGCCTACAAGTAGCTGCGAAGCGCAACCAGGGCCTCGCCAACTACTCGCCGGACCTCCGATAGGGCATAGTCCTTGGTGCCCACCATCTCCAGTGTTACGTACTCCAGCCCCGGCACCGTGCTCAGGGCCCGCAGATAGCCTTGCACATCGGCCTGGCCCTTGCCCGGAATCTGGCTCTCGATAGAGCCGATGCTAAGGTCCGTGGAGCGGAAATCGCGGATTCGGGCCGTCAGGATCCAGGGTTTGAGCTCCTCCACAGCGACGACCGGGTCGTCACCCGCCCGCTCCAGATGGGTGTTGTCCAGGTTCAGGCCCACCCATTCACTGCCGACCTCCTCGATCAAGCGTCGGGCGGTGGCTGTGTTGTAGACGGCCGCACGCACGTGCGGTTTCACGGAAAGCTTGACCCCCGTGCGTTCGCACACAGGCAGCGCGCGACGGATGAGCTCCACCGTGCGCTCCCAGGAGACCTCACTCTCAGCGACCCCGCCCGTGCCCAGCGTCAGGCACGGCGCGCCCAGCGCGGCGGCGGCGGCCATCAGCGGCTCAAAGCGCTCTGTCCCCAGCGCACCACTACCAGCGACGGACTCCAGCACCAGTTCGTTAGCCGACAGCAACTCCCTGATGTGTTCGTATACCCCCGGACCGTTGTCGGCCCGGAGGTGCTCGCCCATGCCAGGGATGGCCCCGAGTTCCACGGCGTCGTATCCCGTCTCATGGATCGAGGCCAGGGCCGTGGCCAGGTCAAACCCACCATACAGCAGGGTGGAACAGCCAAATCTCATCAGTACCGTCTCCATGTTGCGGCCACGGCCGCTGGGCACAGTGGTGCTATTTCTTTGCGAACTGCACACTGCTAACAACTTTGGCACCAAGCGGCTGGAACTTCTCCCAGTGCCGAGCGGGGGCCTCAATCCGCACGTCGTAACCGTAATCGGTGCCAGGGCAACTGATGCGCCAACCCCTCACCTGTGCGCCAAACAGTCCCACCCGTCTCCTGGCGGTGTAGACCGAGTAAGCGGCCCTCTGACCAGCGAAGGTGCAGGACTGCGGCTCGCCCTCTTCCTTGTACGTCGTGTCGCTCTTGGCGACAAACATGCCCAGTGTCTCGTGCAGCGATAGCTCGGCCGGCCCGCCGCCCGCTCGCGCGCTGGCCGCCGCCACGTCGCTCAGCGCGCCTCTGGCCTGGCCTGCATCCACTGAGACCTTGCACAGCGGACCACAACGCACCAGCACCGACTCGAAGCTGCCCTCTGACCCGGCGGTGCTGAACCGCCACGTCGCCGGCACCTGGAGGGCCAGATGTCCCGTGTGGCTGGTGACGGCCTTCCACTCGGCGGGTTCGACCGGTGGCTTCATCGCCTTGCTGAATGCGGCGAACTGCACGGCCAGCACGAAAACGATGACGGCGGCAACCCCGATCAGCACGTACAGCCAGACCGGTCGTGAGCGCCGCTGGGCCTCCAGCGCCACTGCCGTTGCCGCCGCGCCAGCCATGCTTGGGGTCCGACCCGGCTGCGGGACAGGCACTGCCGAGACGGGCGCCACAGTCCTTCCGGGCGTCGGCGACTGGGCGGCCGATGTTGCCGGCTCATCCAGGTCCTTGTTGCACCAGGAGCAGACCTTGTCCCGGTCACTCTCCATGCCACAGTGACGGCATACCTTGCCCATAGCGCACCTCCTCGAAGCCAGCCCCCGGGATCACTCACCTGTGCCGAACAACGGGCACGTCTGGCGCTACAGGGCCCGGAAGGTCTGCACCCACCGGGGCAACCCGGTATCTATCGCCTCCAAGTCACAAATCTCGTACTCCAGGGCGTAGTCCCCCTGATACCCCCGGCTTTCCAACGCGGCCACGACCCAGCTATAGTCAATGTCACCCTCGCCCAGATGACACGGCTCCCATCCCTCACCACGGTCTCGACCGTCTTTGACGTGCACATGGACAATGTGTTCGCCAAAAACCTCAAAGGCGTGACGGTAGTCCACGCCGCCGTGCATCAGGTTGCAGGGCTCATACAGAACCCCAAAGTAAGCCGACCCCACGGCCCGACACAGACGCGTGACCACCACCGGGTCGCCAGCCAGGCTGCCGGCATGGTTCTCCATCCCCATGTAGACGCCAAGCTCCTCGGCCAGTGGCGCCGCCTCGGCAAACAGCGGGGCGATCCGATCGACCAGCGCCGGGTCCTCCCCACGCCCCGGCATGACGCGGATCGAGCGCGCCCCGAGGGCTTTGGCGGCGTAGAGGGTCGCCTTCAGTGCCTGCAACTCAGCCGCCTGGACCATGGGGTCCGCACTATCGAACCGACGGCCCGGATAGGTGCCCAGGTTGGCAATCTGGACACCGTGGGTCGCGGCCTGGTTTCGCAAGCCCTCCAGGTCACATTCGGTGGAGACGATGGAGAAGTGTGGGAGGTTCCCCCAAAGGTCCACCTTCTGCAGACCCGCCGCGGCCATTACCTGCAGCGCCTCCGCCACCGACCGGTCACGGACGGGGTAGGTACATGAGGAAATGCGTGTCATTTCCACGGAAGCCGCACCCCTTTCAGCGCCCGCGCGATCAGGCGAGTGCGAGTTGCTCCCTGACGACTTGCTTGACCGCCGTGGCCTCGAAGGGCTTGCTCAGCCGGGGTAGGTTGAGGTGCTCCAGCCCCACAAGCTCCTCCTTGGTGGAGATGACCACGACGCGCAGATCAGGCAGCAGGCCTTCCTGTTCCAGGGTTCGCAGCAGCTCCTCGCCGTTCATCACCGGCATGATCAGGTCCAACAGCACCAGATCGGGACGACTCGCGCGGATGCTGGCCAGGGCTTCCAGCCCGTCATGCACCACCTCGACCTCGGCGCCCGTGGCGCGCACCAGGCGCTCCAGCAGGATGCTGATGGCACGTTCGTCTTCGACAACCAGTACTCGGCGGCTCGACATGTGGTGCTCCGTTCCGGGATAGCGGTCTGGTCACGGCAGGCCCAGGACCTGCCGCACCATGTTCTTGACGTCCTCTGGTTTGAACGGCTTGGCGATCATCGGAAAGTCGTCCTTCTTGTAGCCGCGGGCACTCTGCCGCGTGCTCATCAAGACAATGGGTATATCGGCCCATTCGGGATTCCCCTGGATCTCCTGGATCACGTCCTCGCCCTGCATAATGGGCAGAATGAGATCCAGGATAACGAGGT
>JABLXH010000121.1 GCA_013178155.1 Armatimonadota bacterium
AGCTTGATGAGAGCCTCGGCGCCATTGCCCGCAATGTCGGCCTCCAAACCCATCTGCTGGACGATGAGGGCCACCAGACGGGCAATGGGCGCTTCATCCTCGACGATCAGGACTCGCTGCTTGGACATCCCTAGCTCCTTGCAACCGGCGCGGCTGACGCTCTACCGCACGGGTAGAACACAGAGCGGACCTCCGCGGTTCCCTGAGGCTACTTCGCCCCGGTCCCCCGGGGTCCCTTCAGAACTCCTCCACATCCAGAACATAGCCCCGGATATGGGCCTGAGCCGCGGTATCGCGGATGTAGTTCACCACATACAGGCGGCGCTCATCCGGCAGGGCGGCCCATCCCGAGTAACCCTGGTCGGCGGGCGTATACCGGTCGTGGTCGAGTACCAACACCACGCCCGTCTGTCGTGAGGGGTTGGTCTCCCTGGCGCTGTCCTGGTCCTCGAGATAGGCCGCGAAGTTCTTGGCCCAGTTGGGCCCACTGCGGGAGGTCTGCCGGTAGGTGACCAATACCCTGCCGTCGGGCAGGAGTCCCGCCACCGGGCGGTGACAGCCCAGCATATCGGTCTCGTAGGGGCCTTCCCACGTCCGCGCGTCATCGCGAGAGAAGCACTTGGGGCCCGGCCGTCCCTGGCCCGAGTTCTCCCGCATGTACGCCACCAGCAGCCCATCCCCGGGGAGTTGCACGAGGCTGGCCTCACATGGCTGCAGACCTGCCTCTTGACAGACCACGATAGGCTCCGACCAGGTCTGCCCGGCATCCTCCGACCGGCAGACATATTGCACAATGTCCTCGCTGTCCGCGCAGTGAACGTGCGTGGCCACCAGCCACGTCCCGGCCTGTGTCACCAGCAGGCGGTCGGGCACAATGCCGGGGATGGGTGTGGGCTGCGGCCCGGACCACGTCCGACCCTCGTCACCGCTCCACCAGAAGTAGATCCTGGAGTCCTGCGTCCGTGCCTCACCCGGAGGTACCGGGTAGCCGTCACAAAGCACCCACAGCCGGCCGTCGGCAAGCTGTCCGACGCGCGGACAGTTCCACTTGAACAGCACGCCATCTGCCTGATAGCTCTCGGTAAGCACCCGGCGCTCGGACCAACTCTCACCCCAGTTGGCGCTCTCCCGGGTCACCAGATGGGAGTATGCCGCGGCGGAGTGGCTGTCGCTCTCGCGATAGACCGTCAGGAGCTTGCCGCTCTGCGTTCGCGTCAGACACGGGAAGCACTCATAGACGCCGGGCGTATCGCTGATGACCAGTTTGCGGATGGCCATGGTCAGGACCTGGCCTCCCAGACCTCGGCATTGACCAGGAAACGGGGCCGGTGGCCCGAGAGCGCCTCCAACAGGTTGTCCGCCACGCGGTTGTTCACCAGTGCCACCGTATCATGGGTAAAGGACGAGCAGTGCGGAGTGAAGACCACGTTTGGCAACTCGAGGATGGGTTCTCCCGGCGCCGGTGGCTCGGGGTCCAGCACATCAAGCCCGGCCCCGGCAATGCTTCCGTTCCGAAGCGCCTCGGTCAGTGCTTCCTGGTCCACAAGCCCCCCGCGTCCGGCGTTGATCAGGTACGCCGACGGCTTCATCCAAGATAGCTGCTCTGCCCCGATCATCCGCCGCGTCTCGGCACAGAGAGTAGCATGCAGCGAGACAAAGTCACTTTCCCGCAAGACTTGCTCAAGAGTGGCCAGCTCTACCCCCATGGCCCTGGCGACAGCGGTGTCGGCGCAGGGGTCGGTGGCCAGCACGCGCATGGAGAACCCCGCCGCTCGCCGGGCCACGGCCTGACCGATCTGACCAAAGCCGACCAGCCCCAGCGTCTTGCCGAAGACCTGCCCGCTGTAGACCGTCGGCCACTCCCCCGACCGCACAGCCGCGTCGCAGTAGGGCAGCCTCCGGGCGACGCCGAGCATTAGCGCGAAAGTCATGTCCGCGACCGCCTCGGTGACCGTCCCCGGCGTGTTGATGAGCATGACGCCGTGCCGCGTCGCCGCCGCTACGTCCACGCTGTCGTATCCGATTCCCCATCGCGCGATGACCTTCAGGTCCGGGCAAGCAGCGAACACTCTCTCGGTGTAGGGGTCCATCGAGGCGATGACGGCGACACAGCCCTGCAGTTGCTCGATGAGTGTCTCCTCGGACAGAGGGCCCGCGGCGGGCTTGAGCGTCAGACCCGCCGCCTCCAGCCGCGCCTTCGCCTCTCCACCGCGCTCGACGAAGACGGCCGCGGTTACCAGCACTGTGCCCTCCATCAGCCGCTCACCTCCCCGCGCAGTTCGCGCAGACCCGCCCGGCTGGCCTGCAAGAAGAACCCCAGCTCGCTGCTGAAGGCCAGGAACCGGGCGCCCATCCGCTCGTACCGCTGGCAGTTCTCGACCGAGAAGCCGTGGATGCCGGGCGCGACGCCGTGGGCAGCAGCGCTGTCGAAGATGTCCCGTATCGCTTCCTGCACCCTCGGGTGGTCAAGCTGCCCCGGTAGGCCGAGGCTCAGAGCGAGGTCGTTGGGCCCGATGAAACACGCATCAATGCCGGGCACGGAGAAGATGGCGTCGCGGTTGGCCCAACCGCGTTCGGTCTCCAGTTGCACCACCACAAAGAGGTTCTCGTTGGCCCATCGGGTGAACTCCGCGGCCTCCAGGCCGCCGTAGTCATCATGCCCGCACCCGGTGCCCAGGCCGCGGGTGCCCATGGGCGGGTACTTGATCATGCGCAGGATGCGCTCGGCTTCGTCCGCGGTCTCGACCCTGGGGAACAGGTTGCCCGCCGCGCCCAGGTCCAGGTACCGCGTGGGCCACTGCCCCTCGAAGGCCGGCGCCCGGACGATCACCGGCAGCCCAATGTCCTTACCGGCCCGGATGACCCAGGCCATGGTCTCGATGCCGGCGCGGTTGTGTTCGGTATCGAAGATGACGAAGTCAAAGCCTGCGTTCTGTACCACGCGGCACGCCGCGGGCGTCACCAGTTCGGTCAGCATGGTGCCGATGACGGTCTTGCCGGCACGCAGGGCCTCCTTGAGGGGGCTCGGCCTCAGTTCCATGTTTGGCGCACCTCATCCACAAGTCGTGCACATGGGCGCAGGTTCCCTCACGGTGCGCTCCCGACCTGCGCCGGGCAGGAATCCGCCTTCCAGGCGCCGAAGGGGGGCGCGCTGTGGCGGTAACCCAGGCCGGAGGTGCCTTGATGTCCCGCATCGCCGTCGCGCAGATCGCCATCCGGGTTGGCGACGTGGCCAGTAACGTGGCCCAGGCCCGCGACCTCATTGCCGAGGCGGGTCGTCAGGGGGCCGAGCTGGTCATCCTGCCCGAGTGCTTCACCACCGGCCTGGCTGCCAACGTCGCCGACCTGGCTGAACCCATCCCCGGCCCGACCAGTGACACCCTCGCCCAGGCCGCCGCCGGCGCGGACTGCTGGGTGGTGGCGGGGATGGTCGAGCGTGGCCACGAAGCCATCCACAACGCCTCGGTCGTTATCAGGCCCAGCGGGGAGATCGCTGCGACCTACCGCAAGTGCTACCTTTACGTGGGCGAGGACCAGGTCTTCGCGCGCGGTGGGCGCGCCTGCGTCGTGGACCTGGGCTTCGCGGTGGCGGGCATCACCATCTGCTACGACTACGTGTTCCCCGAGTATATCCGCGAGCTGGCTCTGCGCGGTTCGCAGCTCCTGGTGCACTCCACCGCCTGGGTTGACACCGATGACTGCCAGCGCTGGCATTACCCGGCGGCCCAGGCCTACCGAGCCCAGCTTCAGGTTCGCGCCCTGGAGAACGGCATCTTCGCCGCCTCGGCCAACAACTTCGGCCCCTATGATGCTGCCGGCCAGTTGCGCTGCGTCGGCCAGTCCTGTATCATCGCGCCGTGGGGGGAGTACCTGGCCCAGCTCGGCGAAGGCTCCGGGGTCGCCGTCGCCGACTGCGACTTCGCCAGAGCCGCCGATTGGGCCGCGACGGTCGCCCCGTACATGCGGGACTTCAAGAACGTGCCACGGCCGGTGTGAGATTACGAGCGGTTACTTGCCAATGTAGTCGCATCTATCCAGAAGCTAAGAGGAGCCCTTCCATGCCCGCCCGTTCCCTGCCCATGACCGAAATCGGCGGCAAGGCCGTGTCCCGGCTGATGTGCGGGACGAACATGTTCTTCGGCCACTCGCACTTCAGCGCCGCGCGCAGCAAGTGGCTCGTACGCCACTTCACCATGGACCGCATTGTCGAGGTCATGCATGCGGCGGTGGAGGAGGGCATCAACTGCACGGTCAGCGGCACCATCCCGCAGATGCCCGAGGCCATCGAGCGCGTGCGGAAACTCACGGGTGTGAAGATGGTCTGGTTCGCCACGCCCGGCGGCAATGACTTCGAGGAGCTGAAGGCGGGCATCCGGCAGTCGCAGGAGTGGGGTGCGGACTTCTGCATGCCGCACACCAGTTGGACCGACTCCCACCTGCTGGTCGCCGAACGCCAGATCGTCCACGCCGAGGAGACCTTCGCCCTGATCCGCGAGCTGGGCATGGGCACCGGCTGGTCCACCCATCGCCCCGAGACCATCGTGGTCACCGATCAGGCCGGGTATGACTGCGACTGCTACATCCAGCCCTTCAACTCCATCGGCTTCCTGTGCAGCGTCGAGACGGACTGGGTGGCCAGTATCATCCGCAACGCGCAGAAGCCTGTGATCTCCATCAAGCCTCTGGCTTCCGGCCGCATCATGCCGCCCACGGGCTTCCCCTTTGTCTACGAGAACATTAAGCCCGTAGACACTGTGGCCATCGGCTGCCTGTCGCCCGAGGAGGTCGAGGAGGACGCCAAGATCGTCCGCAACCTCCTGATGGGCATGGAAGAAGAGATCGAGCTGCAGAAGACCCGCAGCAAGGCGGCCCTGGCCGGTTCGTAGACTTCAGGGCCGAGCGTCCAGCCAGTGGGCCAACCACCGCGCAAAGGTATGCTGCGGCTCGTAGCCCAGCAGGCGCTGAGCCTTGTCTATGCGGTAACAGACGGGCAGGCTGGCCGGCAGCGCCACTCCCGCCTCCTCCAGCCGTGACGCCTCCGGGAAATGGCGCAGGATCACCGTGCGCGCATCGCTGAGTAGCTCGTCGCTCTCTTCCTGGCTGAAGGGCACACCGGCGGTCACAATGATCGCTTCGCCGTTGATGTCGCTTTGCAGTGCCAGCAGGTGCGCCTGGGCCACATCCTCACGGTGCACCCCGATGCCCAGCAGGTTCAGGCCGTAGGCCGGATCGGCCTCGTCGCGCGGAATGAAGGTGCCCGGCCGGAGGGCCACCCAGCGTAGACCATGGCTGCGCTGGAACATGGCGCAGAACTGCTCACCGGCCAGCTTGGAGATGCTGTAGAGGCTGTCCACAGGCTCACACGGTCGCTCCTCGGTGAAGGGGAGCGGTGCGGCGGGGCCAACCTCATAGCCCATGGCGGCCACGCTGCTGGTGTAGACCAGGCGCGCTCCCGCGCGGGCTGTTTCCTCGACAACGTGGTAGGTCCCCTTGATGTTGCAGTCCAGGTACTGCTGCGGCGTGTAGGGTTTCCACGGGTGGATGGCAGCTACGTGCACCACCTGGTCCATGCCCTCGGCCAGGCCGGCCACCTGCTCCGGATCGGTCAGGTCCGCAGGCCGGAACTCACGCGCGGTGTCCAGCGGCAGCATGTCAGTGAGGCGCAACTCATAGTCGCCGCTGCGCTCCAGCAAGCCAGTGATCTCCCGGCCCAGCACCCCCGCGGCCCCCGTGATGAGCACTCGTTGCATGGCGTCGGCCCTCCTTCGTTGGTTGGGTTCGTCATTTGGTCCCCGGGCGCCTGCGGAGCGTGCAGGTAAGCCCCAGGCTCATAGCGAAGGCCGGGGCGGAGGTGTTGAGCCATGGGCACAACAGTCGGCGTCATCGGGGTCTTCCACCCCCATGGTCCGGGCCACCTGGCGACCCTGGCGGCCTGCGAGAATGTAGATCGCATCCTGCTGTGGGACCCTGACGAGGGCGAGGCCCGCCGCGTGGCCGAAGGCCTGCATAAGGGCGAGTTCGCCGCCGGCGGACAGGAGGGACTGCTGGCGGATGCCGGCGTGCCGATCATCGTCAACCTGCAGCGTGACTGCGACGCGGCGGCACTGACCATCGCTGCACTCCGCGCCGGCAAGTGGGTCTACGGTGACAAGCCGGGCGCCCACAACGCCGCCCAGATGGCCGAGGTGGCGGCGGTGTCGGATGCCACCGGCAACCATTTCTGCCCCTGCTATGCCAACCGCCTCATGTCCACAGCCGCCGATGTGTCGCGCCTGTTGCAGTCCGGCGCCATCGGCGACGTCTGGTCCTTCAACGCCCAGTGGATGACCTCCCAGGTTTCCCTGCGCGGGGCCCAGAACTGGCTCTTTCACCGCCAGTTCAGCGCGGGCGGCATCCTCCCCTGGCTGGCCTGCCACTGGATTGACCTGCTGCGCTTCGCGCTGGACTCCGAGGTCACCGAGGTCATGGCCATGGTCGCCACGCAGTGTGACGAGGACATCGACGTGGAGGACACCGCCTCCGTCATCATGCGCTTTGACCAGGGCGCCATCGGCACTGTCCGGGCGGGCTATGCCCTTAACCCGTTTCCCCAGTACGAGACCACCGACCTGTACCTGCAGTTTGAGGGCAGTCGCGGCGGTCTGACGTGGTACGTGCGCGGCCCGGACGCCGGCTATCTGCTCCGCAGTAGCCACCCGGACCACGCTGGCGTCCAGCGCGTGGAGGCGCCACCACCGGCGGCAGGAACTGGACAGGGCTATTCGGCGGACTTCTGGGCGGCGTTCCTGGCGGCCTGGCGCGAGCACCGGCCGCCCCCGGCCACGGCTCACGACGCGCTGGCGGTCCTCAGAGTCATCGAGGCCGCCTACCAGTCATCGGCGACGGGCGTGCGGGTGAGCGTGACTTAGCGATGCCTCACAAAGCTAGGCACGCCTAGATTTTGGGCGGGCAGACGAGGGGAGCACCTACCTTGGTTGACGGGCACGAACTTGAAAAGAAGGCCATGGAGTTGTTCCGGGCCGGGCGCGGCGCAGAGGCAACGAAGCTGCAGGACGAGTTCCTGGCCCTGGTGAAGGCCTCCGGTGAGGATTACTGCACCTGTCCGCACGGCTGCAAGTTCCACGGCAAGTGCGTGGAGTGCGTTATCCTGCACCGCGGTCACGCGGACCACTTGCCGCACTGCTTCCGGGCGATGGTGAACGAACGGATAGGGCTGCTGTCGGCGCTGACCGAACACAGTGCGCGGCAGTAGAGTGCCGCTCAGCCCCACTGGCGCACGATGAGCACGATGGCGGCGCTGGCGAAGACGACACCCATCACGATCTGGGCGCGGCGCTTGGCGGACAGGGGCTCGTCGCCCTCGATGGCCACCGCATCGGGAGTCTCCGGCCAGTAGCGCAGGCTGGTGGTGGAACCCCGGGGATGGAACTGGTAGAATCGGTGGCTTGTCTCACACCGGGCTTGCTGGCGACGCCCATCGGGGAGTGCGAACTCCAGCGTTGCCCAGTAGCTGCGCGTGGCTCGCCGCTCGCGCGTCGCCTCGCGTTCCACCACGACGGCCTGGGCACGCGCCCCGCCGCGCAGCAGTCGGCGCCGCAAGGCCAGCGCCATCCAGCGAGTGGTGACCAGGTAGATCCCGAACCCGCCCGTGAAGCCGAAGAGCGCGGTTCCCATCCATCTCTCGGCAGGACCCATTTCCTGCTCCTCCTCAGGCCATGTCCACCTTATCCTGGGGGAGATAGGGGGTCTTGATGAAGATGATCCGCGTCTCGGTCTCGCCGTCGTTGATGATGTTGTGGCACTCTGGCGGTTCGAGGCGGAAGACGTCTCCGGGCCGCACGCGGTGGCTCGTGCCGTCCACCACCATCTGCGGCGTGCCTTCCAGGAAGTAGAACGTCTCCTCTACCTCGTTGTGGCAATGCTGCCCCAGTTCCTGCCCGGGCTTGAACACGATCACGCCCCACTCGATCCGCGGCCCCCGCAGCAGGTACTTGGGACCATGGTCGCCGAAGCGGAACTCGCAATCGGCTTCGTTGATGCGCTCCATGGCATGCCTCCTTCAGGCGATCAGGGTCGCGAGCAGTTCACGCACACCCGCTTCATCCACCGGACGGGGATTGTGCCTGGACGAGCCCGAGGCCAGCGTGGGCGGCACGATGGCGGGGATATCAACCTCGCTAAGGCCCGCGGCCGCGAAGTTGAGCTGCGCCCCCAAGTCGTGCACCAGTGCCTCGACCCAGCCTACCAGGGCCGAAGCATCTGCCCCGAGGCCCAGCATGCGGGCCAGGCGCGCGTATTTCGGCCCCGCCGCCCTCATGTTGTAGACCATGACATGCGGCAGCAGGGCGCCGCAGACCTGGCCGTGCGGCAGGCCGTAGAGGGCGCCCAGCGGGTGCGCCAGCCCGTGCACCAGGCCCAATCGGGCGCTGGCCAGGGCCAGTCCGGCCAGGAGGCTGCCCAGCGCCATGCTCTCGCGGGCCTCGCGGTCGCTGCCGTCGGCAACGGCACGGCGCAGGCTTCCGGCGATCCGGCGGATGCTCTCCTCGCACAGCATGTCACTCACCGGGTTCGCGCCGGTGGAGACATAGGACTCGATGGCCTGGGTCAGCGCGTCCAGGCCCGAGAAGGCGGTCTGGTCAGGCGGACAGGTTAGGGTCAGTTCCGGGTCCACAATCGCCACTTCAGGCAGCAGGCAGTGGCCACGGATGCTGGCTTTCTCCGCCGCCGCGGTGTTCGTCAGCACCGAGTTGGGCGTCACCTCGGCCCCCGTCCCGGAGGTGGTAGGCAAAGCGATGCAGGGCCGGCCTTGACCAGGGATCTCAACGCCGGCGAAGTAGTGGCTGACCGGCTCCGGGCACGGGGCCAGCGCGGCGATGGCCTTACCGACGTCCAGAGCGCTGCCACCGCCGATGGCGATGACCAGGTCGCACTGCTGGCTGTGGAAGGCCTCCCGACCCCGATCCACCGTGTCCAGGGAGGGTTCAGCCTCCACCTCGGCAAAGATGCTGCTGGCCACGCCGGCTTCGGCCAGACACGCGCCTAGTTCCGCGAGGGTTCCCGAGCGTTGCATGGCCGTGCGCCCTGAAACGATCAGCGCACGACCGCCCAGCAGGGCCGCCTGTTGGCCGGTCTGCAGGCGAGTGCCGGAGCCAAAGATGATTTCCTTCGCGCCGCGGAGTGTCAGGTGATTCAAGGCTGGCTTTACTCCCGTATTTTTGAGACTCCTATTCACCTGATCTTGCGCCAAAACCTTGCCTTGCCCTTCTAAGCTGGCTGCGTTCGGATGGGCCCTTAGGCCGCCGCACCGGGTCGCAAGAGCCACCCTTGCGATATGACCAGGGAGACAGCACGATGACCGAACAGACCGGACCACCCGTCCCACCACCGCAACCGCCACCTCCACCCCCAGCGCCACCCGCGGTCCCACCTGTAGTGCCGCCGGCAACGCCCCCTCCGGCGCCGGCCTACGCGGCGCGGCCGCCGGTCGCCCCGCCCACACCGCGCCGCGGTGCGCGCTGGCCGTGGATACTCGGATGTGGCTGTTTGGGCCTGTTGGTCGTATTGGCGGCTGGCGCATTCTTCGGCTACCGCTACTGGCAGCACAACATTCAGCCCCGGATACTGTCAGAGATACAGGCGACCGAGCCGTCACCAGCGCCGCCGACCGCGCCGGCGGAGTCCATCCGGACGGACCCGCCGGCGACCCCAGCCGCGCCGGCTGTGACGGAGAAGCCATCCAGGGAAAAGGCGATGCGCGCGGCCCTGGCAGAGACAGGGGAGAGAAACTGGGTCGCAAAAGTGGTCTATGCGTCGGCCGACTGGCAGCGAGTGAAGGTGTGGGTGGGACCGCCCCGCAGCGAGTTCACCACCGCCATCACGCTGCAATGGGACCCCCAGGACAATGTCTACAACGTGGTGCGCGTGGAAGCCTTGCCCTCACCGGGCGAAGCCAAGACTGGCGCAACGCCCACGCCCCCGAAGACCGTGACGAAGGCAAAAGCGCCGCCCACCAGGACGGTGAAACAACCGCCGGGTGCGCCCAAGCCCCCCGTGAAGACCACCGGCACAACGCAGATATCCGGCGCGAGTAGTACGCGAAGCAATGATGGTCCGGTGCCTTCAGCCCGGCGCGCCATCGCCAAAGTCCTGGCCAAGGCCCCCGAGAAGGGCTGGGTGGCCAAGGTCGTCCGGAGGAACGCCGACTGGACCGAGGCCACCATCATGATCGGTCCCCCGCACAGCGAGTTCGTGGCCGAGGTGGATGTCCGCTGGGACTGGTCCGTGCGGCGCTATAACATTGTGGGGACGCGGCCCCTGGGCGAGGGCTAGGCGCCGGAACCGGCCGCCGGGGCCGCCACGGTGACCGCTCGGTACCCGACCGGCATCGTCACCTCGGGGACGGTGCTCCGGACGTCCTGCCCCGTCTTGTACTTCTGTACCACGCCCGCATTCCGCGCGGCCAACTCCGGATTGCTGTCCAGGTACCGGCACACGTCCAGGACGTCCGGGGGCAAATCGCGCGGGTGTGGGACACGGTCAAACAGCTCGCGGACCACGGCCAGGTCCTCGGCATCGTCCACACAAAGTCGGTACTGCGGTCGCTCCAACTCCGGCGGTGCCAGTACTGACAGCAGGCTGAAACGAGGGTAATGGCGGCGTAACGCTGGCGTGGCGTGCTCGTGGTCAGCCGCCCGGTCGGCCAGGGGCACGCTGGCCTCCAAGGCGTCACGGGAGAAGACCTCGGCCTGAACCCCCAGGGGGTACACTTCACGGATGCAGTTGGCGGCATAGTCCACGCCGGCGCTTTGCCACTGCTCGACCACGAACGCGCCGGCTCGCGGCGACCACATAGGGGAGTCGCCACTGACCCGGCAGATAACGTCCACCCCATACTCCCGGGCGCACTGCACGAAACGGTCCAGCACATCCGCTTCGCTGCCTCGAAAGCAGGGCACACCGTAGTCGGCCGCCAGCGCACAGATCGGGTCATCGCCGGGGTCGGTAGTGGTTGCCACGATGACCTGGTCCAGTAGCGGGCAGGCCTTGACCGCCAATATGGTCCAGCCCAGCAGCGTGTGTTCGCCGATGGGGATAAGTGTCTTGCCGGGCAGGCGGCGGGCTCCGACGCGGGCCTGGAGTATGGCGGCGACCATGGTCAGCGACACTCCTCGCGTGGTCTAGTGCGGCGGAAGTCCAAAGGCGGCGGCTACGTTGGCGGCGGTCATCTCCCCCACAGCCTGGATGGTCAGCCCCCGCACGACGGCCAGGCGTTCGGCAACTTCCGCCACGTAAGCGGGCTCATTGCGCTGGCCGCGATGGCCCTGCGGAGGTAGCCACGGACAGTCGGTCTCCACCAGCAACCGGTCGGGGGGCACCGTGGCGGCGACCTCTCGCAGCCCGTGGGCCTTGGGATAGGTCAGCGTGCCCGCCAGCCCCAGCCAGTAACCCCGGTCAACACACGCCCGGGCGAAACTCAGACCGCCGGCGAAGCAGTGCATGATGACCCGCTGTTCACCTGTAGCGTGCTCGTCCAGGAGCCGCAGCACGTCATCCTGGGCGTCGCGGCAATGCACGACCAGAGGCAGGTCAAGGTCGGCGGCCAGGTGGATGAAACGCGCGAAAACCTGCTGCTGGACCTCCGGTGGAGCGAGATTGCGGAAGTAATCGAGCCCGCTCTCTCCGATGCCGACCACTTTGCTCCCCTGAGCCATGTTTCGCAGATCGGCCAGGACACTGTCGTTGACCAGCGCCGCGTCATGCGGGTGGACGCCTACGACAGCCCAGCAATCCGGCTCTCGCTCTGCCATCTCCGCGGCCAGGCGGCTGGACGGCAGGTCGTAGCCCACGTTGATGATTCCCGTGACGCCCGCCAGCCGGGCCCGCTCCAGTACAGCGGGGCGGTCAGGCGCAAACCGCGGGTCGTTGAGGTGGGCATGCGAGTCGATCAGGGCCATAATGGCGCAGGGCTCCGGTGGGTCTGCAGTGCGGCGACGATGATGGGGACAGCCTCCAGGAGGCTCTGAGCCTCGTAGTCGGGCTTCACCGGGCACCGCTGCAGATGCGCAGCCGCTCGATCGGCCGGGCGAGTATGCAGGAAGATGGTGCGGCAGCCCACGGCGTGACCCGCTTCCAGGTCCTTGTCGCTGTCCCCCACCATCACCGACCCGCGAGGGTCGAGGCCATACTTGGCGGCTAACTTCTGCAGCAGTCCGGGTCGGGGCTTACGGCAGGCGCAGCCGTCTTCGGGCACATGCGGGCAGTACGCGAGGCCATGGATCCTCCCCCCGGCCTGGGCGACCACCAGGCGCAGGTGCAGGTGCATGTCCAGAAGCGTTCGGCAGGAGTAGAGTCCTCGGCCCACCCCCGCCTGGTTCGTGGCGATGTAGACCTCACAGCCCGCCTCGTGCAGGAGGCGCAGGGCCTCGAGCGCCCCCGGCAGGATGTGAAACTCCCCCCAGGACTTGACGAAATAGTCGCTGTCCCGGTTGATGACTCCGTCGCGGTCGAGGAACACGGCGGGCTGGCGACGCATGCGGCTACCTCTGACAGGGCAACGACGGCCCCCGGGGGCCGTCGTACCGGTTGTGGCAGTTTGGCGCGGGTCGCGCTACTCGGGCATGGCCATGAGTTCAGCCTGGCTCCAGACGGGTCCGTCCATGCAAACGAACTTGGGCCCAATGTTGCAGCGGCCGCATTTGCCAAACCCGCACTTCATCTTGGCCTCGAGGGAGGCGAAGACCTGTTCTGGCGGCCACCCCAGGTTCTTCAGGGCCAGCAGCACGAAGTGGATCATGATGGGCGGCCCCACGGTGTACAGCACCGAGTTGTCGGGCGACGGCGCCAGCTCCTCCACAAACTGGGGCACAAAGCCCTCGTGACCGGTCCAGGACTCGTCGCCCTTGTCCACGGTCAGGGCCAGTTCCAGTTGGTCGGACGCCTGCCACTCCGCGAGACGGTCCTTGTATGCCAACATGCTGGGGTTGCGGGCGCCATAGACCACCAAGACACGCCCGTAGTCCTCGCGGTGCTCCAGGACGTATTCGACCACCGAGCGTAGTGGCGGCAGACCAATGCCACCGGCGACAATGACAAGGTTCCTGCCCCGATGCTCCAGCACGGGGAAGCCGTTGCCAAAGGGCCCCCGCAGGCCGATGGTATCGCCGACGGACAGCCCGTGGAGGCCGCCGGAGACCTTGCCCATCTTCTGCACGGAGAAGCGCACGGGGCGGCCCGGAGCCGCAGCGCTGGCGATGCC
>JABLXH010000122.1 GCA_013178155.1 Armatimonadota bacterium
TCGATATGGGTTCCCGAGCCTGAACCGCTTGCCGGACGATGGCCCCCACCTGCAAGCGGGTCAGGCCGTTGGTCTGCTTGGCCAGGACCTCAGGGCTTACCTCGAGCAGGTCGGTGAGGTCATGGGGGGCCGCCCAGGGACGGACCAGCAGTTCCGGCCGCTGCAGCAGGTGCTGAATGTAGGCCAGCCTCTCGGTCTCGTCAGCCAACGGCAGCCCGATGACGTAGGCGCCGCGGCCGCGGGCATAGAGGTCTTCAGCCACCTCGGCCAGCGTCTCGGTCAGCAGGAAAACGAAGTTGTTACGCCGCTGCAACCGCGGGTCATCGGCCCACCGTCGCAGCGTGGCCGCCAGGCGCCGCTCCTCGAAGCTCATCATCCGCGGCTCCTCACGCGGCGCAAGCTTGTCGGCGTAGTCAATGATGACGGCCGCTCCGTCGCGCGTGAAAAGGAACTCTTCCAGCAGCGGGATAGCGGTCTCGGGCTGATAGGTGTCCCGCGGCAGCGGCAGGTCAGGCTGCTTGCGGCGCAGGACCTCGCGGAAGGCCAGGAACCTTTGCTCGTCCTCTGGCGTCGGAAAGGTCAAGCCCTGCGCGATGTCGTAGTAGACAGTGTGCTTGTCCCCGCAGAAGACATGGTGCAGGTAGGTATGCAGCGGCAGGTACTGGCCCTCGTAGGGGTAGACATCGCGCACGCCATGCAGCAGAAAGACCGAGGCACTGGCCGAGGTGTAGGCTCTGCGGATGTCCGCCACCCAGGCCGGACTGGCACTGTCGCTCATGCCCACGACCTCCCGTGTGGGGGACTGTTGCGATCAGGGCTATGTTAGCCCATCCTGGGCCGCGGGCCAAGGCGGAAACTCCGCGGCAAAGCGTGACCCCTGAGGTGATGCGGTGCCGACAGACGAAATGCCCGATAGTCTGAGCCGGCGCGAGTTCCTGCGGCAAACGCTGCTCTCCGCCGCCGGCCTTGCCGCCATGGGCTGGCTCGACCTGTGCCTTCGCACACCAGCCGCTCGCGCGGTGCCGCTCGATGACGAGTGGCAGCCGCCGGCCGATGACCTGGTCGAGGCGGAAGCCGTCAGCAAGAGCCCCGTAGCCCTTCTGCGGACGCGCCGGCTCTTCACCCGCACCGGGCGGAACCGCGACGTGGCGCTGGAGATGCTGGACCTGGGCATGTGTCACGTGATGGGCGTGACTGACCCTATGGACGGCTGGGCCCAGATCGCCACACCCGATGACGTCGTCGCCATCAAGGTCAACTGCCAAGCTGTGCCCCGCATCGGCACACACCCCACCATCGTGGACGCCGTGGTGCAGCGGCTGCTGGATGTGGGTGTAGTCCCCGAGAACGTCATCATCTACGAGCGGAAGACGGGCCAGCTCAAGGCCGGCGGCTTCACCATCCGCCGGGGTCGCCAGGGTGTCCAGTGCTATGGCACCGATGACGTCTACCGCGGCCCCTACAGCTATGGGGAGTTCCGGGGCGATGTGAGCTACATCGTCACGGATCTGGCGACCGTTATCATCAACATGCCGCTCATCAAGCACCACGCCAATGCCGGCGTGACACTCTCGCTCAAGAACCATTACGGCTCCATCAGTAACCCCTTCGATCACCATCTGAACGGCTGCAACCCCTACATCGCGCACCTGAACATGATCGCTCCCCTGCGCACCAAACAGAGGCTCATCGTCTGCGACGGATCTCAGGCCTGTTTCAACGGGGGACCACGGTGCGAGCAGGAGAACCTCTGGCGCCCCAGCCGCCTGCTGATCTCTCAGGACCCCGTGGCTCTGGACACGCTGGGCTGGCTCATCATCGACAACAAGCGGGCGAAGATGGGGCTGCCCCGGCTGGAGATGATCGGCCGCACCCCGCGTTACCTGGCCACGGCGGCCGCCCTGGGCCTCGGCACCAACAACGTAACGCGCATGCGCATCCTGAACGAAGACCTCTGAGCCGCTCTCGGCCCGCCACTGACGGCGACCCACTGGTCGCGAGAAACGCACCGGTGAGGGCCTTACTGCTGGGCCTGCTCCTCGGTGGAGGCCTGTTTCTGCTCCTGGCTCGCCTCCTGTGGGGGTGGCGGTGTGGGCAGGGGGATGGACTCCATGGTCCGCTCCGGAGCGGCCGTCTCCGGTATCAGGCCCAACTGCCGCTGGTACTCCTCGTACATCGCCTCGGCGCGTGCCTCCCGGGCGGCCGTCTCTACCTGAGCCACCTGCATCTCCACCGACTGCCCGGCGACCTCCTGGCGGGCCTGGGCCTCGGCGAGCTGTTCGTCTATGCGCTGGCGCATCCGTTCCAGCACGTCGCTGTCATCACCGGCGCTGAAGCTGGTCATCAGCGAGGCCATCTGCTGCTCCATCTGGGCCCGCTGGTGGCGACCGATCTGCTGCATGGCTTCGTTGATCTTGGCCTTGATCTGGCGCTCATAGGCCACCCGTGCCTCAAGCACCCGCTTCGAGTTCTCCTGGGCCTGCGCGAGCTGCGCTTCCGTCTCTGCGAGTTCCCGCCGCGCATTCTCCAGGGCCTCGATGAGCGCCAGGGCGGCCTGTTTGGCCGAGGGACCCATCTTTACGGCCTGTTCCACCTTGGGTTCCAGGTCGGCTACCGCCGCTCGCTGCCGCTGGACCTGCTGGTCCAGCATCTTCTCGATCTTGATGATCTGCGCTGCCTGTTCATTGAGCTTCGGGATGCGGTCGCGCAAGTCGTCCATGTACTGCCGCAGCAGCAGCTCGGGGTTCTCGGCTCCGCGGAGCATCCAGCCAAACAACGACCGAAAGATCGCTCGCAGGCGTCTAAGCATGGCTCAGCCCTCCTGTAATACACCGCCTGAACGCCACGGCAGGCGCGGCGTTCTTGCCCCCCGTCCTCGGTAGGCGGGGCATCCCTGCCCCGCCCAATGCGCCATCCTGACCTGCGGCGCGGCTGGAAGCCGCGCCTACCACCTGAGGGGCTCGCTGCCCGGCTGGAAGCCGCGCCTGCCATCTTGCCGTGAGCCTACGCCAACTCCACCCGCTCCAGCACCTCTTCCAGTGCCGCCACGGTGCTGCGGGCACTGGACACCCGCTCCAGGGACGAGTCACGCACGATCTGCGCCTCGCTGCGCCCGCCCGCTGTGATCTTCACCACCGACGAGCCGATGGACTGCAGGGAGGCCTGCATGTTCTCCAGCGTGGCCTCGGTGCGGCCCAGCAGGACCCGGAGCTGCTCGCAGTTCTGGACCTGGCGCTGCAGGGCCTCAGCGGCCTCAGTGAGTTGCTGGCGGGAGAAGGCGTCGCTGGTATTGGCGATCTGCCCCTGAAGTTGGGCAAGGCGGCTTTGGGTGGCAGCGAGATTGGTCTGCTGCAGGTAGCGATGGATGGCATGGGCGCGGCGGATGAGCCGACGGATGTCGGTCCCCAGCTCCTTCACCTCGGCCCGCACCGGCGCCAGCATCCGCGCCGTGTGTCGGTCCGCCCGGGCGAGGTCGCGCTCTACCTGACGAAGTGCCTCATTGAGGCTGCTGTTCCAGCGCCGTAGTCCCGGGGGGGCGTCTTTGAGGTCCAGGCCCAGTTCCAACGACACCTGACGTGCTTTCCAGGCCAGCGGACCCATCAGATAGACCAGAAACAGGTACAGCATACCGCCCGGCACGGCCCAGGCCCAGGTCCCGGACAGCAGACCGGCAGCGACGGCGCCCGCCGCCACCAGCAGCGGCAGTGGCTTCACCATCGCCTTGAGGGTCGTTTGCAGGGGCGTGTCGTCGGCCAAGCCGTCTCACCTCATTAGCATTGTAGCATTGGCCCCCGCGAACGCAAAGGCCGGCCGTGGCCCGGATGCCGTCTGGCCTCACACCGGCAACCCAAACACCCGCTGGGCATTGCGGTACAGTATGTTGCGCCGGTCTTCGTCACTGATGTGGGCGAATAGCACCCCACCGATCCCATAACGCGGGTCAAACCACGGGTGGTCGTCACCGAAGGTGATCTTCTCGCTGCCCGCCACGCGTACCATGATCTCCAGGGCCCCGCGCACCCGGTAGGCGGCGGTCAGCTCCAGGAAGACGTTTGGGTAGTCGCGGGCAACCTGGCTGGCCCGCTCCCACTCTCCGTACCCCGCATGGCCCATGAGCAGCCGGGCGTTGGGATAGCGCCTGGCGGTCTCCTCCACGACGTCTGGCCCGTCGTAGGGACTGCCACCCCAGGTGTGGAGCAGGATCGGAAGGCCATGCTCGTTGGCGTACTCCAGCGCCGGGGCGTAGTTTGGCCCGGTAATCGGGTACTGGTAGTAGTCCGACAGGAACTTGAAGCCCACAAACCCCTCAAACTGCTCGAAGGCAGCAACCTCCCGGACCACGCGCTCCGGATAGCCGGGGTTGATGGCCCAGTACCCCTTGAGTCGGTCGGGATAACGGGCGATGACCTCCGCGAATTCCTTGTTACCCCGGTCCGTATCCACCAGGGCCCCGTGGGCCGCCGCGATGAGCCACCGCACCCCGCAGGCGTCCATGGTGTGAAGGACCTGTTCCGGCGCGTCCATGGGGAAGTAGATGGCCTTGTAGGGCCCAAAATGGGCATGGGTGTTGATGACCGGGCAGTCAGCGGAGCGGCCGTGTGCGACATACTCCTCGACGATAGGGGAGGTGAAGTTCATGGTTGGGTCTCCTCGTGTTCGGGGCGTAGCCAGCGGCCCTGACGATGGGTGCGACGGCCAGGTTCCCTGGCTTTGCGACGTCGGGCACTGCCTGCAGGGCTGGCAGTGGCACCCCCGGCAGGCCGAGCACGGCCCATGCTACAGCCGCGCCTGCTCGAGCAGCCGCTTCAGGTTCCCCCCGGCCACCCACGCCCGGTGGTCGTCGCTGATCTCGGCGTGGAGCAAGCCCAGGTACGCCCCGCCCATGCGCATGATCGGGAAGGCGGTGCCGAAGAGCAGGCGGTGCGGGCCATACTTGCGGCAGATCTCGGCAATGCCGCCGTCGAGCTCGTAGCAGGACGTGTCCACCGCGAAGTTCGGAAAGCGCTCCATGAGGGGGCGGAAGTACCGGTCCTCGCCCCAACTGCCGTGGCCCGCGACCACCAGTGTCAGGCGCGGAAAGTCGCGCAGCACTTCATTGGCGGCAGCATAGCACATCAACCCGCCGGAGCCTTCCTCACGGGGCAGGAACAGGGGGATGCCCCGGTCCTGCAGCTCCTCAAACAGGGCGCCGAAGGTGGTGGTGTTCAGCAGGTAGCGGTGGGCGTTTGGGTAGGCCCACAGGGCAGCGACGCCTGCGGCCTTCATGGCGGCGAGAAAGGTGGCAACATCGCCCAACTCGCCAGTCTGGGGGGGCAGAATCGCCCAGGCCGGCACCAGCCGGTCGCTGGCCTCGCGGGCCTGCAGTGTCAGCGGATTGCCCACCTCCGGGGACTCCTCAAAGACCGCGCAGTTGCGCACCAGGGCGCGCTGGACCCCCACGCGGTCCATCTCCGCCAGCACCTCGGCCGGGGTGGGCGCCGGGTCCAGGGGTGGCGACATGGGAACGCCGTACCAGCAGTTGCAGTCGAAAAACTCCATGGCTTCTGACCTCCGTAGTCGCGGCTTCCTTCGCTTCCGGGAAAGGAGGAACCTCCATCGGCCTTCGTAACACCCTGCAAGATAGGAGGTCTTAACGGTCGTCACGGCCAATAAGCGCTCTAAGTGGTGCTAGCACGTGGGGGTGGCTGCCCAGCCCCTTCGAGGAGTGGTTTCCCTTTGGCCAAAGGCAAGGAACTCAAACCCAGGAGCCTCCGCTGGCGCTGTCCAGTCGGCAAACTGCGCTTCAAGCACACCGGTGACCTGCCGGAGCTCGAGTTACCGATCGGACAGGAGCGTGCACTGGCTGCCCTGGACTTCGGAGCGGGGGTCCAGACCCAGGGTTACAACATCTTCGTCGCCGGGCCAGTGGGGACCGGCCGGCATGACATGACCCGCAGTCAACTGGCTGAGCGGGCTCAGAAGATGCCGGCGCCCGATGACTGGTGCTACGTCTACAACTTCGACGACCCGCGCCGACCGCGGGCTCTGCGCCTGCCCGCCGGCATGGGTATCGCGCTGCGGGATGACATGGCACGGACCCTTGGCGACGTGCAGCAGGTACTGACCACGGTCTTTGAGACCGATGACTACAACGACAAGCGCGACGAGATCGTCAAGGAGTTCCGCGACGCGCGTAACCGCGAGCTGCAGGCCTTTGAGAACGAGGCCCAGGAACGGGGCTTTGCCCTGGGCCGGTCGCCGGCCGGCCTGATCGTGGCCCCGGCCGTTGACGGCGAGGTGATGACACCGCAGCAGTACGGTGAGCTGTCAGACGAAGACCGGCAGAAGCTGGATGCCACGCGCGAGGAGCTGCAGCAGAAGCTGGGCGACATCATGCGGCGCGGCCAGCGCGACGAGAAGGAGACCCGCGACCGCGTTCGCCGGCTGGACCAGCAGGTCGTCGCCGAGGCCTTGCAGCCCATCTTTGATGACCTGCGGCAGAAGTACGCGGCCATGCCCGATGTGCTGGGGTTCCTGGAACGCGTGGCCCGTGATATCGTCGAGAACGTGGGAGCCCTGCGGCGCGCCGCCGACGAGGAAGATGGCAACCCTATACAACCGACTTCGCATCCGCCCGGACCTTCGCGGCATCCCCTTGACCGCTACAAGGTCAACGTGCTGGTGAGCAACGATCCGCAGGCTGGGGCCCCGATTGTTTTTGAGCCCAACCCCACCATCGACAAGCTCACGGGAGAAGTTGAGCACCAGGCGCAGATGGGGGCCCTGGTCACCGACTTCACGCTCATCAACGCCGGTGCCCTGCACCGGGCCAACGGCGGCTTCCTGATCGTGGAGGCTCTTCAGGTGCTGCTCAGGCCCTTCGCCTGGGAAGCACTGAAGCGCGCCTTGACCAACAGGGAAGTGCGCATCGAGTCGCTCTCAGACCAGATGCGGTTCATCTCCACCACGACCCTCGAGCCGGAGCCGATCCCGCTGGACGTCAAGGTGGCCCTGATCGGCAACCCGTTCATCTACTACCTGCTGTGCGCCTACGACGAGGAGTTCCTGAAGCTCTTCAAGGTGCAGGCCGACCTCAGCTCGGAGATCGAGGTCACCGATGGGGCGCTAGCCCAGTACGCACAGTTTGTGGGCCACATCTGCCGGCAGGACGGGCTGCCCCACTTCAGCCGCGCGGCCGTGGCCCGGGTCATCGAGCACGGCGTGGAACTGGCCGGTGACCAGGCAAAGCTGAGCACCCGCCTGATGGACGTGGCGGACCTGACCCACGAGGCTGTCTACTGGGCACAGAAGGCTGGCCACGAACTGGTTGAGACCGAGGACGTGGAGAAGGCCATCCAGCAGCGCATCTACAGGTCCAACCGCATCGAGGAGCGCATCTTTGAGGTGCTCAACGAGGGCACCATCATGGTAGATACGACTGGCGAAGCCGTGGGGCAGGTCAACGGCCTGTCGGTGGTGACGCTGGGCGACTACATGATTGGCCGTCCCAGCCGTCTCACCTGCCAGACCTCCATTGGCCGCTCCGGCGTCATCCAGATCGACCGTGAGGCCAAGCTCACCGGCCGCATCCACGATAAGGGTGTCTTGACCCTCCAGGGCTTCATGGGCGGGCGCTTCGGTCAGAAGGAGCCGGTGCAGTTCACCGCCACCATCTCCTTCGAGCAGCTCTACTCCGAGCTGGAAGGGGACTCCGCTTCGTCCACCGAGCTCTATGCGCTGCTTTCCAGTCTCGCAGGCGTCCCGATCAAGCAAGGGATCGCTGTCACTGGCTCCGTGAACCAGCGCGGCGAGGTGCAGGCCATCGGCGGCGTGTCCCGCAAGATAGATGGTTTCTTCAAGCTCTGCCAGATGCGCGGCCTCACCGGCGAACAGGGTGTGGTCATCCCTGCCGCCAACGAGCGACACCTCATGGTGCGCCAGGAGGTAGTGGACGCCTGTGCGGCAGGACTGTTCCACGTGTGGTCGGTCAGGACCATCGAGGAAGGCATCGAGGTGCTCACCGGCGTTCCCGCGGGCAAGCCAGACCGGGATGGGAACTACCCGCCCGATACGGTCTTCGGCAAGGTGCAGGCCCGACTGCGAGCCATCGCGGAAGCGCTCCGCGCGGCGGGTAACAGTGAGAGGGAAGATAAGACGGGCGCCAGGCGAGACAGCGGCGACGAGGCTCAGCCCAGAGGATGACCGCGGCCGTCTCGCCGACCTGCAGACGATGCCATGAATTGGGGCGCGGCGCACGCCGCGCCCCCTGTGCCACAGGCTTACCAAGGAGTAGCCGATGCGTACCCAGTCCGCTGTGTCTCTGGTCATGGTCTCGATCCTGGGTTCGGCCCTGGCGACCGTGGCTGCCGTTGACGGCGCCAGCGTATCACGCTGGGTGGCCACGCCGAGCTGGATCCAGCAGCCGCCTGAGGCCTACGCTCTCACTCGCGAGGCCGACGGCCTGGTCTTTACCGTCACTGACGCCGAGCGGGAGATGGTCTGGCTGCTCCAAGTGGCACCGGGAGAGACGTCCGGGGAGGAGCGTTACGTACTGGTGCGCTACCGGGCTGAGGGCCTATCCACAGCGCCGAACGTCTACTTTCTGCACGGTCAGGAAGGCTCTCACGGCGGACGGGCCTTTGCCATGGCCGACGACCTGCAGCCCGATGGCGATTGGCATACGCTGGCCGTTGACCTGATGGCGGTGCAGCCCAGGGAGACGACCCATGGTCTGGGGGTGAAAGTGAGGTCCACCGGCGCCGGCAACGCGCGGCTGACGGTGGAGCGTATCTGGTTTGCCAACGAGCTGCCGGACGGAGCCACCGTCGCTCGCGTCGTGCAGAAGCCGGCACTTCGGCGTACCGAGGTGCGCTGGGCCGACATGCACGCCCTTGGTCCGCGCCAGTGGACGACCACACCAGCCCGGGACTACAGCAGTGAGCCGAGCGCCGATGGCATGGTCTTCCGTGTCCAGGGGGCTGGTCTCGGCATGCGCTGGCTGTATTCGCTCCCTGAACCCGTGGATCTGGCCACAACGCCTTACCTGTCGCTTCGCTACCGCGCCCGCGGCGACCTCGGCCGGGAGACTTACGCCATCTGGCTTGGAGAAGACGAGGGGGGGAGCGCGGGCGAGGCGGTCATCGCCCTGCACGCCCAGGACCTGAGGTGCGACGGCCAGTGGCATACGCTCCAGACGCAGGTGAAGCGGCAGTTCGCGGCGCCTTACCTGGCGGTCGGGCTCGATAGCCTGGGCGCTGCG
Organism: Armatimonadota bacterium; assembly: GCA_013178155.1. Taxonomy (GTDB): domain Bacteria; phylum Armatimonadota; class Zipacnadia; order Zipacnadales; family UBA11051; genus JABLXH01. The sequence continues at coordinate 9,239 of JABLXH010000122.1, forward strand.
GTGGAGATGACCCTGGGTGATCTGACCTTCACCTCGGGCCCGCGAAACTGGCGCATCGCCGAGGTCCTGCCGGAGGTGAAGGCGTCGGGGCCCTGGGGAGCCGGGGAACAGGGCTTCACGCCTCTCCCACTTCAGATCACTGGTGGACGCCCCTCGCCCTTCCTCCGGTCAAGGCTGGAGCTGGAGGACTGGTTCGACGCCACCGACCTCACCATCGGCGGGATCCCGTTCCATGTGCCGACTGATCCTAGTGGGCTGCCGGTGACCAGCCTAGGTGACTTCGGCGAGTTACGGTTGGCGGTGCCTGCGGAAGCGCGCGAGCTGTACCTGCTGACAGCGGCCGCTGCGCCGCCCACGGAGCCATGGGGCATAGACTGGGCAAACCCTCGTCCTCAGGAGATGCTCGATGTGCCTGAGAAGGTCTACTACGAGATTCAGTATGCCAAGGGCCCTCCCGACCAGGTTCTGCCCCTGGACGTCACGACCGGGCGGTGGGGTATGAAGCGCGGCCTCTCGGTCAACGTCGTGCACCCGGACCCGACGCGGGAGGCCGTAGCTGTCGTTCTGCGCGAGGGCATGCAGACTGCCAGCTTCGGGATCGTCGCGGCGACCATGCTGACGGAAGACCCCCGTATCGCCGAGCCAGACTGGAAGCATCTGGCATATCCCCGGCCGCCGGCTGCTCCGCTGGCAGGCTGTCGTCCGACAACAGCACCAGACGGTGAGCCGACCGTCAACGCCGGCCTGCTGCAAGCTCGCTTTGCCACTGAGGGTGGTCTGGCCTGGCGGGACCTGAGTGTCAGCGGTCTTCCTGAGGCTCTGGCCTGCGCGGAGAGCCCGCTGTTCGAGGTGCGAGTGGAAGGCAGGCTGCTGCCCGCGGCGGACTGGACCGTTCAGAAAGTGGAGAGCGCCGGCGCGGCGCGTACGTTCCGGGTGGCGAACCCGACCGCTAAGCTCATGGCGATCATCGAGGTTGCTCCCGGCCAGGGCAATGAACTGCTTCTCCGCATGACACTGGCCAACAACGGCCCAAACGCGCTCAAGGCCACGATCCACTTTCCGGTCCTGCGTGGGGTGACCCTCGGCCATGCCGCCGACACGTGGTACCTTTACGGCAAGCGCGGCGGCGTTATCAACTCGGCCCCTGGCCGGTGGCGAGACCCCCTGGGTGAGCGCCACCCGCTGCAGATGGACGGCTTCTTCAACCCCACGTCCGGCCTGGCCCTGGCCTGCCTGACCCATGACACGGCAGCCCAGCACCACTTCCTGAACCTGGGCAAGAACGACGAGGGAGGCGAGTGGGCGCCTGAGTATGTGGACCGCAACCTGGCTCCCGGTGCCAGCTTCACTGCCACCGAGGCGGCGCTGGTGCTGCGTGAGGGCGACTGGCGAGCTATCTTTGGGGCCTACCGCGACTGGCTGGCGGCGTGGTTTCGCCCCGCAGTCCCTCGCCGCCGATGGTTCACGGAATCCTTCGCCATTGCCAGCAGCAACAACCACTACGACGCTGCGCCCGACCCCCGGGTCCGCGGTGATGTGCAGCGCCTGGTGGACCATTACCGCCAGTATATTGGGCTGTGTGACCGGGTACATCTGTTCGGGTGGGGAGCCTCCAAGGTCTACGGTGACTGGGGCGATTACGACCACTACGAGGAACTGGGGGGCCTTGACTACTTCCGCGAGAGCGTCCGGAAGGTCCAGGAGCAGGGCGTTGCCGTCAGCCTCTACCTCGACGGTTATCTCAGCAGCGCCAAGGGCCGTAACGTAGGCGCCCACGCTGAGGCGTGGGCCATGCAGCGTCCCGACGGTTCCCCCCAGTTCATCCCGGAATACCAGGCCTACAATCAGTGTCTGTACCTGAAAGAGTGGCGCGACTACATCGCCGCCGCCTGCGGCCGGGTGCAGCGCGAGACGGGCTGTCAGGTCCTCTATATTGATGAGATCGGCGCCACCGACGGGCGCTGGATCTGCCACGCCTCCGACCACGGCCACAACGCCCCCGAGATTCCCTACGCCGGTGAAGTCGCGCTGATGAAGGCTATCCGGGAGGCGGTGGACCCCAGCGTGGCGCTCTATACGGAGTACGCCCCGGCGGAGGTGACGCGCCAGTACCAGGACGGCTCCATCAGCTACCAGGCGCTGTGGAGCGTGGACATGGAGCCGCTGGCCCCGCACTTCATTGACCTGCCGCGCTTCGCCTTTCCGGACTTCAAGCAGTTCCACATCATCTACAACGTCCCCACCCGCGCCGGGAACTGGTGGCTACTGAAGTTCCCCTTCTTCAACGGTGAGGTCTACCGGCTCGGTGAGCCCAACCTGCCGGGTATGGATGCCCCATCTCTGGCCTTCCAGAAGCGCGCCATCGAGGTGCAGTGCGCCCACCGGGAGGCCTTCGGTTCAGACGACGTGGAGCCGCTGGTGGAGACCTTGCAGCCCGGTGTCTTCGCCAACCGCTTCAGCACGGCCAGGGAGACGGTCTGGACGCTGTACAACGCCAATGGCCGGGGCGTGCGCGGGGGCGTGCTGCGGGTCAAGCACGCCCCGGGCGCGGAGTACGAGGATGCCTGGCGAGGGGAGAGGCTGCAGCCGCGGATCACAGGCGACACGGCCGAGATTGCCCTGGAACTCGGCCCGAAGGCGGTGGGGTGTGTGGTGCAACGGCGCCGATAGGTCAGACTGAAGCGCCCAGCCGTTCCGCCACTTCGGCCACGGTGACTGCCGGGAGGGCGTGGGCTTGGAGGAGCTCGGCCAGGAGTGGGCCCCGGGCCATGTGGCCGTCAGGGGCCAGCATCTCGCACATCACCACCGCCGGGCGCAGGCCCGCCAGCAGCGCCAGGCTCACGGCCCCCTCGGTGTGCCCCGCGCGCTCCCGCAGGCCCCCGGGGGCTGCCGCCAGCGGAAACAGATGCCCCGGGCGGGCGAAATGCTCCGGACGGGCATCGGGGTCCGCCAGGGCGCGAGCGGTGACCGCGCGGTCGAAGGCAGAGACGCCGGTCGTCGTCCCCAGCGTATAGTCCACCGGGGCGGCGAAGCGCGGCCAGTTGGGACCACAGTGCATCGGGTCCAGCAGGCGAATGCCCAGGGCCAGGAGGCGCTCCTCGGTCATAGCGATCGTCACCAGTCCCCGGCCCAGGCTGATCATCTCGTTGAGCTTCTCGCCCGTGGCCAGCTCGGCGGCCAGCAGCAGGTCTGCCTCACCCTCACGCTCCGGGTGGTCCAGAAGCGCCACCAGTTCGCCGGCCTGCAACGCCGCCAGGGCGCGCTCGATATTGGTATCCACTGTCATGTTGTCTCTCTTCGGGCCGTGCTGGCGACGTAGACGCCGGTGAGCGTCAGCACGACGCCCAGCATCTGCCAGGCGCTGGGGGCCTCGCGCAGCACAAAGTAGCCCACCACCAGCGCCACCGGCGGCACCAGGTACTGAAAGAGCATCGTCTTGTGGGCCCCGATGGCCCGCACCCCCCGATACCATACCACAAAGCCATAGACCCCTGCCAGCCAGGCGAAGTACAGTACGCAGGCCCAGCCAGGCCAGGGCAGGCTCACCCAGTCTACCGCAACCATCGGTCTCCAGCCAACGGGGATGATGATAACCGCGCCCAGGATGTGGGCCCAGGCAGTCACCTTCAGCGGCGAATAATGCTTCAGCAGGGGCTTGCTGAAGATGGCATAGGCGGCCCAGAGCACCGACGCCGCAATCATCACCAGGTCACCCAGCACGTGGGTAGGCGGCACATTCGCCGAGCCGTTGCCGCCGAAGATGACCAGCGCGATGCCCGCAAAGCCGCAGATGACGCCCACAAAGCCCAGGCGTGTGGGCTTCTCCCACCCCAGTGCCGCCGTGATCAGGAAGGTGAAGATAGGGGCGCTGCTGATGAGTAGAGCGGATTCCCCTGCCGACGTGAGCTCGATGGCCTTGGCAAAGAGGTACTGGTAGATGCCCACCGTCACCAGGGCGAACAGCCCCAGGTAGCGCCAGTGCTCGCGGCGGACGCCCCGATCGCGCTCTGTCACCCACAGCAACACCGCCAGGAGCGGCACCATGAGCACATATCGCGCCGACAGCAGACCGGTCACGCTGAAGTGATAGGTCCCGTAGAGGATCTTCAGTGCGACGAAGTTAAAGCCCCATGTCAGCGGCACCGTCGCCAACCACAGGTATGTGGTCAGGTGCGAGGTCTGCCGCTCCGGCGAAGGCACGTCCGGGGTGACCTGAGCCATTCCATCTTCCGCGCAAAAGCAGCGCCCGGGTCGGGCGCCGCTTGAATGGGAGCATTATACGGCGGACGGCGAAAACGGGCAACGGGAAATGGAGCATGGGGAGGCGGGGGAGGGTGGCTCCCAGGGCGTTGTCGCAGACCTATGATCGCCTCAGGTCCAGTTCAGCCGCACCTCGCTGACCCGTGGCGTGCCGCAGCCATTGGTGGCACCAAGGGCCAGGCGGTACTGCACCCAGGGCCCGCTCGAGGCCTCGTCACCGATGGCGGCGCCAGTCTCATACCAGGTGCCCTCGCCACCGGGTCCGACCCATCGTGAGTCGCTCAGCCTATCACGGCTGAGAGCGGTCCGCACCTGCGCTCGGACCCAGGTCCTCGGCGGAGTGACTGCCTCCCAGGCGACGCTACACAGCCGAGCCCCCCGGGGCAGCTCACACGGCACCGAGATGTAGTACTCCTCCGGCCCACGGTCACGCTGGTTGCCGGTGCCGTTGCGCGTCATGCCATGAGGGCCGTTGCTGGGCAGGAACGTCGTGCGCTGCTCGGAGAAGCCCTCGGGGCCGTTCCACCAGACCGCCGAGTGGCCCAGGTGGTCGTTGTGGACCTTGTGGTAGGCGACGGCGAGGTCCACCCAGCCGTCCTCGTTGAAGTCAGCGGCGACGGCCCCGGAGGCGGAATGCATGAAGAACCGACTGCGCCGTTCCGCGCTGAATCGGCCCCCGGGCAAGCCCCAGTAGATGTGGGAGTCGATGTCCCGCATCCGTCCATCGTGGTAGTTGGCCACAAAGAGATCGAGGTTGCCGTCGCGGTCGAAGTCAGCAATGGCCATGGCGTTGACGGCATTGGCGGGCAGTTGGCTCCGGCGGTCGTCACTCAGTCCCTCGGGGCCGTTCCAGTAGATGTAAACAAAGGAATCATGGGGCCCGACCAGCGAGGGCGTGTGCCCACCGAGAACCAGGTCCAGATAGCCGTTGCCAGTGAAGTCAGCAGCCTGCACGCTGCAGACGTGCCAGGCGGCGAGCTCCTGTCGGCGTTCCAGGCTGACGCCTTCGGGGCCGCCCCAGAGGATGAAGCTTCGCTGGCTGGTGATCTGGGGCACCACCAGGTCCAACCAGCCGTCGTTGTTGAGGTCTGCCAGGTACAGGAAGCGCGGTTCCCTCCACGTCTTGTCCGCGGCGGTCATGTCCAGACGTATCGGGTGACCGATGTCGTAACCATCTGGTCCGCCGTGGAAAACGAGTATCTCCGGGTTGTCGAACCCCGCGAAGACCAGATCGAGATAGCCGTCATGGTTGAGGTCGGCGCAGCACACGCCGTGGGCGCGGGTGGTGGGGAACACCAGATCAGGACCGTACCCGTGCCCGCCAGGCCCGCGGCGGAAGAGGAACGAACCGGGGTCCAGCTCAATGGCGTTCTCAGAGCAGTTGGCGGTCACTATCTCCGGCACGCCATCGTCGTCCACATCGCAGCAGACAGCGTCCACAGCGTCGCGGCCCTGTAGCGGCTGGCAGCGGTCAGGGGCGAACCCGTCGCTGCCGCCGTAGTAGACCATCACATCAATATCGCCGCCAGAGCGCCGGGCACGATGGTTGACCACGATGACCTGAGGTGGCCGGCCGGGCATAGTGCGGGCGACGAAGACCCGCCGGGCATCGTGACCCTCCAGCAGCACAGGCTCGGGCTCGATGCCATCCGGCGTGGCGCGGTAGATGAGGCTATGGTAGTCAAAGGTATCGGGCAGGCGATCCTGGCAGATGATGACGTCCGTACAGCCGTTGCCTGTCAGGTCACCCAGGGCAACGTCACAGGCGCCATGACTGGGCAGCGACGTCCGGCGGTCGTCACGGAAGCCGTCCTTCCCGCCCCAGTACACCCAGCAGCACTCCCGGGCGCCGTCGTGTCCGCGGGTGGCGAAGACGAGGTCAGGGTGGCCGTCGCCATTGACGTCCCCGACGGCAACCGACAGGGCCTGCGGGCAGGCAAACACAAGGGGTTCACCGGCCACTCGTCCCCCCAGAATCGGCACCAGCAGGGCGCGGTCGGGTTCCGGGGCGAAGAGGTGCGGGACACCACCCAAGATTACGATCCTGGCCAGGGGGCTGACCGCCTGGATCGCTTCAGTCTCGGGGACCATTTCCTGATCACGGGATTGCGACGTGTCACCCCCTGACCGGACAACCCGATGCTCCTCAGGCAGCAAGCCATTCGTGCCACCCCAGTAGATGGCCGCCCGGCCATCGGGACCGAGGACATACAGATCAGCGAAACCGTCACCATCGAGGTCCGCGGCTGCGAGCTGGCCGCCCGGGATGTCCAGGTCCACGAAGCGCTCGATCTCGAACCCGAGTTCTGTCTGGGGGAAGACCCGCAGCTTGCCAGCGCTGACGAAAGCCAGGTCTGGCCGGCCATCACCGTTGAAATCCCCTGCGGCCACCGCCGTGGCCGAGGGGGCCGGTAGCTCGATCTTCCGATGCTCGCCCAGCCCCTCGGCGTCGCCATAGTACACGTAAGCGTTCAGGTCCTGCCGCGAGCCGTTGTAGTCCATGGCCAGCACGAGATCATCCAGGCCATCGCCGTTGAGGTCAGCGACCGTGCCCGAGACCGAGCCGTCCGACGGCAGCTCGACCCGCCCGCCCTCACCGAGCGGGTCCAGGTAGACGTAGCAGGGCGGCCGTTCCCAGTGGTTCTGGCTGTTGCAGAGGATCAGATCGGCGTAGCCGTCGCCATTCACATCCATGTCATGGATGCGCTGGAGGATGCCGGCGCGTGAGACGTACAGGTTCTGGCCGCCGTTGTCGAAAGTCCCCGCGCGAAAGGCCCCAAAGCCGCGCGTAACCCATTCGTTGCCACTGATCATACGGGTCTTCACCGTGCCCGACTATCCCGAACGGCCCAGCACCGCGTCCACCTCGATCTCAAACAACAGCTCATCCCGGCAGATCACGTTATGGGCCACCACGGCCGGCAGTGGAGGCATCCCGGCGGCCGCGCGAAAACGCTCGAAGGCTTCCCTGTCCGCTTCGTGCCGGACGTAGACGATGGCACGCGTGACGTCCTGCCACCCCATCTCACGGGAACGCAGGATGGCCTCCACCACCTCGCACGTGCGGGCAACCTGACCGTCAATGTCGCCCACATGGACCGTCTCGCCGTTGGCTGCGATGCTGGCCGTGCCGGAGACGAGGAGCCGCCGCAGGTCCGGCATGTCCGCCTCGGCCGCGCGGCTGAAGGAGCTGCCGTACTTCAGCGCCGGGCACTGCAGCGGTGAGGGCAGGGCCTGCACGACGACCGAGGGGTCAAGTGGTTTGACAGCGTAAAGCCCCGTAAGCATGGCCGTGCCGGCAGGGTTGCTGCCGCCAATCCCCGTGCTGGCGGGCACCAGGCCGTCAAACACTCCACGTTCATGGAAGAAGGCCGTGCGGACCTGGTTGAACTCCCCGTACCAGGACAGGATGTCATCGAGGAAAAGCCACGTGCGGACCACATGGCTGAAGTCCATGTCAACCTGCGCCAGCACCTCCTCCATGCGCTCGAAGGTGCGCCGGGCCTGGGCGGGGCGGGGAGCCTTGGGGTGGGCGGAATCCAGGCCGCCGACGAAGACCTCGGTGGCATAGCGGCCTGCGATGGCCGTGCCGACCAGGTGCCCCTCAAGCTGCAGCGGCGTCACCTGGGCCCCGGCCACGGCGTGCAGGTGCAGTCCGCCCATGGCCCCCCGGGCGTAGGTTCCCCCAAGCAGCCAGGTCACGGGGGCCTCCAGCTCTGCGGCCAGCGACTCCGCGCCGGACGCGGCTGCCGGGTCGCCGGCTGGTCCCGTGATCTCCGCCCGAACAATCGCGGCGCCACGCTCCTCGCAGAGCGTTCGGGCCAGCGCCGGCAACTGGTCAGCCGTCGCTCCCGGGACCGTCAGGAACAGCTCCGTCATGTCGTCGCGAACTACTTCGCAGACGCCTGTACGCACAGCTACGGCCAGGGCATCGTCCATGCAGGTCCTCCAGCAGTCAGTCCCCATCGCAACAGATGGTCGGCGCACGTGACGCGCCGACCACGCACCGGTCTTGCGGGTTCCCGGGGCCGGCAATCCCGGCCCAGCCCCCCACGTCGGCATGAGGGTTCCCGGTGTTGTGCCCATGGACCTCCACGGCGATAGCTGCCAGCAGTGTCGTCAGGGGGCCGGCATTGGCGGTTCCGGGGTCAGCGGCGCAGCCCGGTCACCCGTCGGGGCCACACTTCAAGGGTATGCCGTCCATGTCACCGGGCACTGTCTCGCCCAGCAGGTGGAGCAGGGTGGGCGCAATATCTGCCACACTGGCTCCGTTGATTCGGGCTCCGCCGGCGATGTCCGGGCCGGCGAGAATGACCACACCGTCCATGGAGTGCCAACCAGAAGGCGGGTGGAAGGGCACGACCACGCCCCGGGCGTCGAGTAGCGGGACGGCCGGGGCGCCGGTCCGTCCCGACAGCGACAGGTAGCGCTCGCTGGCCGGGAGCGCGATGAGGTCGGGGCCCTGAGAGACGCAAGGCCCCTGGTAGATGTCCTCCACGGCCGCAATACACGCGTAGACCGGTTCTCCGGTTCGCGGGTCGCGAAGGGCACTCAAGAGGTCACACACCCGCTGCCGCAGGATGTGGGCTTCGCCGGGATCCAGGATCCCCCAGGGGTCGCGTCCGCGGATGTTCAGGCGGATTTGCCCGAAGGAGCCTGACGGCACCGCCACGCTGCGACCCCAGTCCACGGCCAGACTGGTCTGATACGTCGCGGCCCATCCACGCACTCGCAGGGCAACTGGCTGCAGTCGTCGCGCCACGCCAGGCAACGCGGTCTTGAGAATGTTCCAGGCCCCCAGCATCGCGCGACTCCGCAGCCGTCGCCACCGCAACTTGCGTTCGCCGGCCTTGCTGGTCTCATACGTCATGAAGCCGGCATCCAGGAACAGACGCTCCAGATTCACCAGGCAATCCACGACAGCGGCCCCGTGGTCTGACACGACGGCCACGGTGGTCTGCGGCGTCGTCCATTCGTCGAGCAGGGAACCGATGCGGTCATCAACCAGCGCATAGCATTCGGCGACGCTGCCATTCAGGTCCAACGGTCCTCCGCTGCCGGGCGGCATCTCTTTCCCCAGGCGGGCGTGCTGGAGCCAGTCCAGGACCTGGAAACTGACCATGTAGACATCGCAAGCGAACTGCGAGAGCAATGCCCGCGTGCCAAGCAGCGGAAGGTCAATGTGCTGCCTCAGTGCTGCCGGGTCGCCCTCGGGGCTAAGGATGGACACAGGAAAGACATCGTAGTCGCCTACCGTTGACCACAGGGCGTCGTAGGCTCTGTCGGGGCAGGCCATGCTCGGGCCAAAGGCAGGGGCGTCGAAACCAGACACCTGGAACGCACTGAGGGGCTGCGGGGGGTAAGTGGTGGGAACGTTGAAGGTGCCGACCCGCCAACCAGTCCGGCTGAGGGTCTCCCAGATGGTGGTGGCGCGCCGCCGCGCGGCAACGGGGTCGGTCGCGGCCCCGGCCAGGAAGTCAAAGATGCCATGCTGGCCCGGGTTCTTCCCGGTCATGATGGTTGACCAGGCGCATGGGGTGACCGGCGGCGTCGTGGAGCGCAAGGGCCCCCAGGCGCCGCGCGTGGCCAGAGCGGTCAAGTGCGGCAACCGTCCGGCCGCCATGAGCTGCTGGGTAATCGCGAAGTCCATACCGTCAACGCCGATGACCAGCAGGCGAGGCACGTCAGGACGCTGGCATGAGTTGCGGTGCTGAGGAGACAGGGGAAGTCCCTCCCGGTGGCGAATAGCAGCTTCGTGCCTGACGCACAGGGGTGAGACGGATGCGCACGCTGGGATATTCCATCGGCCTCCTGCTATCGCTGAGCCTGCCCGGCCTGGCTCTGGCGCAGTCCGCTGCTCGGATGGCTGAGGTCGAGGCCGACTGGCTGCTGCAGGAACGCGAACGCCGTCCCATCACCACCCGCGACGACGCGCTTGGCGCCGTGGATGGCGTCAAGAACGGCAGTTGGGCCTTCCACACAGGCCTGGACAACCCACCCTGGTGGCAGGTGGACCTGGGGCAGACACATGCTCTTGACCGCGTCCTGATCTACAACCGCGCTGACGGCGCCGCGCCACGTACCGCCCGCATCATCGTGTTGCTCTCCGAGAACGGCCAGGAGTGGCGACAGGTCTATCAGCACAATGGTGAGACCTTCTACGGCTTCCCCGATGGCAAGCCCCTGCAGGTGCCTCTGGCCGGCCAGACGGCTCGCTTCCTGCGCCTGCAGCAACCGGACCAGAACTTCCTGCACCTTGATGAGGTCGAGGTCTACGGCACCGCCGACCCGACCCGGAATCTGGCCCTCTGGGCTGATGCTGACCAAAGCAGCACCAGTACCTGGTCCGCCTTCCACCCCCGCCCGGGCGAAGAGGCCAAGCCTGTCTACATGCTGGAGAAGGTGCTTGAGCGGGGCCAGCGGTTGGTGGCTGACCTGAGGGCGGCCGGGGTGGACACTGCCGACTGCGAACGCGAGCTGGCAGACGTGGCGGCGCTCGCCGTGCGCGATGGTGCGGACCGCCGGGCGCTGTGGACGCGGGCCCGCTGGGCGGTACGCCGGCTGGCCTTCCGCAACCCTGTCCTGGACTTCGATAGCCTGGTCTTCGTGAAGCGCGCCCCCTCCAGCTTCAGCCACATGTCGGACCAGTACTATGGCTGGTGGTCGCGCCCTGGCGGCGGCGTCTACGTGCTGACCGGCCTGAAGAGCGACGAGCCGCAAGTGCGCTGCCTGACCGAGGGTTTCGCCCCCGGTAGCTTCCTGGAGCCCGAGCTGTCTTACGACGGGCGCAGGGTGCTGTTCGCCTACTGTCGGTACTACCCCAACGTCGCCGGCATCGCGGACAAGGAGACCAAGACCAATCTGCCCGAGGATGCCTTCTATCACGTCTTTGAGATGAACGTGGACGGCTCCGGCCTCCGCCAACTCACGCGGGGGCGCTACGACGACTTTAGCGCACGATATCTGCCCAGTGGCGACATCCTGTTTCTGTCTACCCGAAGAGGGCAGTTCCTCCGTGGTGGCCCGGAGGCGGCACAGGCGACGCTGAGCAACACGCTGGGCGACTGCTATGTGCGATGCGGTGGCGACCCCTATCGTCCTGTGGCGGTCTACACCCTGCATGTCATGGACGCCGACGGCGGCAACCTGCGGTGCATCTCGCCCTTTGAGAACTTCGAGTGGACCCCCTCGGTCATGCCCGACGGGCGCATCATGTACTCGCGCTGGGATTACGTGGACCGCAGCAACATGCCGTACATGAAGCTGTGGTCGGTGAACCCTGACGGCACCAACCCCCGGGCGCTGTGGGGCATGTTCACCACCAACCCGCACTGCACGTTCGAGGCGAGGTACGTGCCGGACTCGCACAAGATCCTCTTCACCGCGTCGGCGCACCATGCCATCACTGCCGGCAGTCTCGTCCTGCTGGACCCGCTGCAGGCCCTGGATGGTCAGGAGCCGATGACTCGGCTCACGCCCGAGGTCTGCTTCCCCGAGACCGAGGGCTGGCCGATGACCTACTATGTCAGCCCGTATCCGCTCTCCGAGAGGTACTACCTGACGGGCTGGAGCCCCGTCCCAATCATCAGCCAGGGAGGAGCGCCGGCCACCAACGGCCCGGGGCTCTATCTGTATGACGCCTTCGGCAACCTGGAGCTGATCTATCGCGACCCGGATATCGGCTCCATGTCACCGCAGCCACTGCGGCCACGGCCGCGTCCACCGGTGATCGCCAGCAGTGTGGACTGGCGCAAGCCCGAGGCCAGTTTCCTGCTGCAGGACGTCTACCAGGGCCTCACCGGTATTGCCCGCGGGACGGTCAGGGCGCTGCGCATCGTGGGGGTACCCCCCAAGACGCAGCCGGTGATGAACGCGCCGAATCTTGGCATCACCAGTGACGATCCGGGCAAGTACGTCCTGGGGACGGTCCCGGTAGCCGACGACGGCTCGGCATATTTCCGGGTGCCGGGGGGGGTCAATGTGTTTTTTCAGGCCCTCAACGACGAAGGCCTGGCCGTGCAGACCATGCGCACGGTGACCACTGCCCAGCCGGGACAGACACTGTCCTGCGTGGGTTGCCATGAACCCCGCACCTCCGCGCCGCTACTGCGGCGACCGCAGGCGCTGAACCGGGGAGCATCGAAGATCACCCCCGGCCCTGAGGGGTCGTGGCCCCTGCGGTATGACCGGCTGGTGCAACCGGTACTGGACCGGCGTTGCGCTGGCTGCCACCATCCCCAGGCGACCAACCCGCAGGCCGCGGCCTTCGACCTGTCCCAGGTCTCCTCCTACGACCGCCTGATTGCCTGGGGAAAGCCCAGTCTCGCCGATCACGTTCGCCAGTGCTACAACGAGGGCCAATCGCGTCCCG
>JABLXH010000123.1 GCA_013178155.1 Armatimonadota bacterium
ATCCTGATCATCCGCTTGCCTGCGGTGTAGACGATGATGCGGCTATCCGGCGTCTTGGTCACGCTGTGGACCGTGGTGCCGGCCCTCGCCTCATCGGTGAGCTGGACGATCTCGCCGGTATCGAGGTCCATCCGGAAGAGGTCGTACAGGGGGTCCTCGTGGGGGGCGCGGTCCTCGCCCGAGGCGCGGTCGGAGAGGAAGATGATGGCGTTCTGCTGGGCGTCGAACGAGTTCTCGGTGAAGTAGAGGTGGACGTTGTTGCCCGTGGTGGTCAGCTGCCAGACGGTGCGGCCGGTCTTCTCATCGGGGAATGAGCGAATCTCCGAGCTCCACTTCTCGCCGACCATGGTGTTTCCTCCTGTGGGTTACGCCTGGCCAGGGATGTGCCGGGTGTGTCGCCCGTGCGGAGTGGATGGTTAGAATATGGCGCGAAGTGGGGAAATGTGCAAATCGTGGGGGTGAGACGCGGCGGGGAGCGGGCGACGGCCAACCGGAGCTCGAACTGGTCCGTTGCCGACCACTGCCGGTTAGGAGCAGCCGCGAGGTTGGGGAGGCCTATCGTGTTTGGTCGACCACCGCGATTACCGCGATTCGCCCCACAAGTACGCAGTGTCTATACTCGTGCGCGTCGGATCCGCAACACGGCGACCAAAGCTCCCGTGCGAGGCGCATTTTCTGGCTGCCAGACTCGCTGTTCAGAATACAAACACTGGTCGTGACGCGGCGCGAGCGGGTTGCGGGTCGGAGACCGATTCGTCGGCGGCATTGTGCGTAGGGTTTTCGGAGTTTCCGAAAACATGCCGGTAGGCACAGGGGATTGGCTGAGCCAGTAGGAGGTTACACTTTAGTGATGTGTCAAGGCGCGTGACCCAGGACCATTAGCCGTGAGTTCGCGAATCGAGCATGGGAGGAGATTATGCTACGCGCCTCGTCTGCGGCCACAGATATTGCTGAACAGTCTTCTCGCGCCACAATTGAGCTGCTACGAGAAACGTCCCGTGTCGTAATCCTCTCGGTTGCTGCAATCTACGCTGCTTTCCTGTACGCCACTCTGATATGGACGGAACAACTGGCCATGAAAGTATGGCCTCTCCTTCCCTTGATCGTGGCAACCTGTGCTGGGGCCTTGTCATTGCTGCCGAGGCGCTTCCTGCTTGCCCAGGTCGTTCTCCTAGCGGGCCTCGCCTGTAGCATCCTTCTCGCTTTGCTACTCTCCGGCCACCCCGAATCAATGCTATTCTTCGCGCTTCTCCCGCTCATGGCTACGGTTACCCTGGGATGGCCTGGAGGGGTGACCGTAGAAGGCCTGCTAGTCCTCGGGTTCTGGGTCTTCTTGCACACTCATGGCGGAGGTTCTACCTCCACCACTCTCTCCGTTGCCACGATCCTTGGAGGGGCATGTTGCGGTATCCTCGGCTGGGCGTCAAGCCGTGCCCTTCTTACGGCAACCCAGTGGTCCCTGTAAAGCTATGAACAAGCACGGCAGAAGATGGAAGAGGCGCGGGATCGACAGGTCGAATTGAAGCAGATTCAGGAAGACCTTGTGAAGGCTAACCAGGAACTGGCCCGCATGTCGGCTCGTCTTGAGGCAATGTACCAAATCGCTGAGGAAGCACGTCGCGCGAAAGAAGAGTTCGTGGCCAACGTCAGTCACGAACTGCGGACGCCACTGAACATGATCATTGGCTTCAGCGAACTCATTGTCGAGTCTCCACAGACCTATGGTAGCAGTCTGCCACCGGCCTTGCTCAGCGACATTGCGACGATCTATGAGAACAGCAGGCATCTAGCTCAGTTGGTGAATGACGTTCTGGACCTCAGCCAAGTGGAAGCAGGGCGCATGGCCTTGAGCAAGGAATGGATCTCGCTACAGAAAATCGTTGATAGCGCGACTGTAGCCGTCCGCCCCCTCTACCAGATGCGGGGTCTTTACCTAGACACAGAGGTCCCGACAGATCTGCCACGCGTCTTCTGTGACAGCACGCGGATCCGGGAGGTTGTTCTGAACCTACTGAGCAACGCCGGTCGCTATACGGAGAAGGGGGGAGTCCGCCTGAGGGCCTACAAGGACGGGAATCGCATAGTTGTAAGCGTCTCTGACACTGGGCCCGGAATCTCCCCTGAGCACCAGAAGAAGCTCTTCGAACCCTTCCAGCAACTTGATAACTCGATCCGACGGCGGCATGAAGGCAGCGGGCTGGGGCTGTACATCAGCAGGCGGTTCATCGAGATGCACGGAGGCACAATGTGGCTGGAGAGCCAAGTCGGCGTGGGCACGACCTTCTACTTCACTCTCCCGCTGGAGGTTCCACTTCTTGAGTACTATCAAGCGGACCCTAAGCGATGGTATAGTGCTGACGCAGGCACGGAATACCGACTGCGGACACGCCCGTTCAGAGCTCCCGCCCCTGTCGTATCCAAGAAGATTGTCGTTCTGGAAGAAGGCGAGACCTTGCAGCGGTTGCTGCGACGGTATCTGGACGGTGCAGAAATCGTGCCCGCCACTGGTATCGACGATGCAGTGCGCGAGCTTGCCCGTTCGCCTGCCCATCTGCTTGTCGCCAACGTGCCGCCGTCGAAGCGAGATGCCCTGTCCCTGAGCCGGCTTCCGTCCCTGCCGTACGGTACACCCGTGGTCAGCTGCTGGGTGCCGAGCGAGGATGAGACAGCCCGGCGAATCGGCGTAGTGCGATATCTCGTCAAGCCGATCACGCGCGAGACCCTTCTAGCGACGCTCGAAAATCTGGGGCGTGATATCAAGCACGTGCTTATCGTCGATGACCAGGCAGATGTGTTGCGGCTGTTTGCGCGAATTCTTGCATCATGTCCGCGGGGTTATCGCGTTTCCAGGGCCAAGGACGGGCACCGGGCATTGAGCCTGCTACGACAGGAGCATCCCGACGTGATGCTACTGGACTTGGTCATGCCGGGGATGGATGGCTTCGAGGTTCTCAAGGAAAAGGAGCAGGACGCGGATATCCGGGATATACCGGTAGTCGCCATCTCGGCTCGCGATGCAACGGGAGGACCGATCCTGACGGACATGCTAACCCTTATGCGTAGCGGCGGGCTATCAACGCAAGATCTATTGGCCTGTCTCCACGCCGTCATGGACATATTGTCCCCTTCAGTTGGATCGCGTGGTCGAGCGCTGCAAGAAAGTCGCGCCGACTGACTGGCTTCTGGACGAAACCGCTGGCTCCCAGCGTGAGAGAAAGCTCTTCCTGCGCCAAGATACTGCACACAATGATCGGAACCGAGCCCAACTGCGGATGTTCGCGGAGCCTGCCAAGCACTTCCCAGCCGTCCACGCGCGGCATCATGACATCCACGACAATGATCTGGGGAAGAAGCCTCGTAGCCACGTCCAGCGCATCCTCCGGGTGGCGCACGCCGATGAGCCGATACCGCGTGCCTGTCGTGTAGCGCTGGAGCAGCCGAAGCGTACCCTCGTTGTCGTCTATCGCCAGGACAGGTAGCTGCTCCAGAGCCGGTAGTAGCAGGGCAGCTCGAAGAGAACTGTCGCTCGATGTCACACTCAGCTTGCCACCGGATGCCTCTGCAAGCTCGCGCGCCATTGCCACCTTCAGGTGCTCATCTGGCAGCAGGGTCCCTGCCTGCCTAGCCAGGCAGATACAGCTTACTACGGTCTCGACCTCCCACTGCAGCGTCTTTGCCTCAATGTTGATCTGCCCAGTCGACGAGCTCCAAGGTATGGCGGCACCCAGCAAACTAAGAAGGATCTGTCGGAGCACTACGGGGTCGACTGCTACAGGAGGAAGGCATCCACTCAGCCTGACGTCTATCTCAACGCCGTGCTTTGCCGCGAGGGGACGCGCCACCTCAATCACGTTAGCCAACACACGCTCTAGTTCGGCGGGGGTCTCGGGTGGCATCCCCATGAGCCATGGAACTTCCACCCGCAGTGCAGTCTCAGCGGTCTCTTCGTTGGCAGGTGGGTCCGTGGTCCCGTCAAATGACACGTTGAAGCGCTCCTGAAGCTGAAGGGTCAACGCCTCGAGCGCTGCCTGTTGCTCTCGCCTGAGTTGACGGACGCTCATACCCAACTGCCGAGCCACGTCCTCTTGTGGTGTTTGCTCGACATAGCGATAGTATAGAGATTCGTACATTCGCCATGCGCGGGAGTCCGCAGGTGCGTCAGCAGTTGGCTCTAGTGCCTGGATCGCTTCAGTGAGTATGCGCCGCATAGCGGAGGGGGTGTCATGTCGGTTTGCCACTCCAAACAGGGCAGCAAGAGGACTGCGACGCAAGAAAGCAGGGTCGTGGAGCCGGTTCAGGCACGCTCTCAAGTGTTTCTCATACTCCTTGCGGTCCAACATGGCCCCGACTTGTCCCCGCCTTGTCCGTCGCTTGGCCCGAAAGTGTCCACGCAGTCACCATTTTCCGCTATATTATAGAAGGCCAGGCACTCACTGGCAAGAACACGCGGATGTTTCCGACAGATGAAAGGGATAAGACCATGGCCGAGGAAACCAAACTCAACATTGATCCGACCGCCCTCATCCATCCTTCCGTGATCATGGAGGGCAACATCACTGTTGGTGCATTCACCAAGATCGGCGCCGGAACAATCCTCACCGGCAACATTACGATTGGCCATCACACCCTTATCGAGTGCAACGTCGTCATCCGGGGTACCAACAGAATCGGGAACTGGTGCCACATCTACGATCTTGTGAACATCGAGGGGGGACGCCCGGGCAATCGCACTGGTGGCGTAACATGCGATGAGCCGGACTCTTCGGTGATTGGCGACTACTGCTGGATTAACCACGGGGCAACGATGCATGGGTCGCAACTCGAGGATGGAGCAGTTGTCGACATCAACGCTTGCCTGGACTACAACTGCCGTGTTGGCAAGGGGTCTATCGTCGCCAACGGGAGTGCGGTCCACTACAACACGGTGATTCCGGACAACTGCATTGTTGAGGGCGTCCCTGCCAGGATAGTCAAGGAGAACATCACGGACGAAGACCGCAGAGCGAGGATGGGTCTGGTGCCTCGTGAATGGATCAAGTACGCAGGCGAACAGCAAGAGAAGTACATCAAGAAGGTCAAGGGGTTGGAGTGAACGCGCCGATCAGTGGCGTGTGGCAATGTCCGGCCCCGCGTTGGGAGGTGACAGGAAGGAGGGTAGCAGTTGCTCGAAAAAGACCAGATAGATGGCCCGGCTAGCTGCGTCAGATGACGGGAACTCGAGGGATGCGAAGGAGGTGGCAAGATGTCGCACACGGTATCCCGGCGCGCTCTGCTGCGCTCTACAGCTATGCTGGCAGGTGCCAGCGCACTTGCAGGCTGTGCTCCCAAGGTTGTTGAGAAGGTCGTCAAAGAGACGGTCGTGGTGGCGGGCACACCCCAGGTGGTCGAGAGAGAAGTCACCGCGGTGCCAACCAAGGTTGGGAATGTGGTGCTCTCGTACCTCGTTGTCGGCGGCGGCGTGCGCGACAAGCTCTATGGCGAAAGCGTCGACCGGTTCAATAAGGCGAACGGCCCGGGACTCACGGTCAAGATGGAGCCACTAGTCGGTAACGACGAGCAGGTGCAGCAGAAGATCCTGACCATGATCGCCGCGGGAACCGTTCCTGATGTGGTGCATGTCGATACGATGTTCATAAACCAGCTTGCACCTACCGGCGTTCTGCTGCCACTGGACGACATGCCGGGCGCCAAGGAGCTCTTCGACGCAATCTGGCCCGGCGCCATGGCTCCGCTCATCATCGACGGGAAGACCTGGGCGGTCCCGATCCGTGCCAATTCGGTGCAATACTACTACAACAAAGACATGGCCAAGGAGGCCGGCCTTGACCCGGAGACTCCGCCGGTGTACCTGAGTGACCTGACGGAGTGGGCTGCCAAGATGACGAAAAAGGACGCCACTGGTCAGGTGGAGTGTTTCGGTTACGACTACAAGTTCAGCAACAAGAACGCTTCCTGGACCCTCCATGCGTGGTATCCGCTCATCTGGGGGTACAAGGGACGCGTGCTGGACGACAATGGGCGGGCAGCGTTCAATGGCGATGCGGGCATCAAGGCGCTCCAGTGGTGGGTGGACCTCAAGAAGGCACAGTACGCTCCCGAGTCTTCGATCGACAACGGCCTGGAGTTCAAGAAGGTCGCCAGCACTATCACTGGAGAGTGGGAGATCTACCACCTCAAGAACGAGGTTGGCCTCAACCTTGGCGTGGCTCGTTTCCCATATCCAGAGGGCGGTGAGCATGCAATCCCGCTTGGTGGCCGCACGCTGGTGATCTACAAGGCCAACCCTCACCCTGAGCTTGCCTGGAAGCTCATCCAACATGTCATGAGCAAAGAAGAGCAGATGTTCGTGACCAAGGGGATGGGTGGGCTGACGCCGCGTCGCGACGTGCTCGATGACCCCTGGTGGGATCAGAACCCCGAGTACAAGCTCACCCTTCTGGACATGGAGTTCGTGCGGCCCAAGGATGCGACGCCCTACTTCATGCAGTTGATCGACATCATGCTGCGGTGTTTCCAGCGGGCAATTCTGGAGGGCATGCCTCCCGCAGAGTCCCTCAACCAAGCGGCGGCGGAGTTCAATGCTCTAGTTGAGGGGAAGAAGTAGCTGCGAGGACGCCTGCTGCCGCCGTACCCCGCCGATCTGTGGGAGAGCCCGTTGGGGCAGGTGAACAAACAGTTCGGACGGCAGCCCCATCGCTTGGGTTGCTGGTGCAAGCTCATGTGGGGTGTGCTGCGCCGTTGGAGTATGCGGCACACCCCACAGCATCAAGCCAATCGACGCCGCTTCAGTAATCTTAGATGCCGGCAAACGAGGTGACCAGAATGGCGGCTCCTATTGCTGTGACAACCCAGAGCGCGAGAGCGACCGGGCATAGGCCAGCGGGTATCTGGCGCGCCCTCCGACGGCACGGATCAGATACACTCATGGTAGCGCCCTTTGTTCTGTTCAACCTCGTGTTCTTGATCTTTCCCCTAGGCTTCTGCATCTACCTCAGTCTCACCGATTGGACCATGTACAAGCCGACGTGGCAGTTTGTGGGGTTCCGTAACTATGCCGAGCTCCTCTTCAGTGACGAGGTGTTTGTCAAGGCGCTTGGCAACACCATGTACTATGTGGTCTTCACCGTCGCTGGAGTGGTCCTGCTGGGCGCGGCGATGGCCGTGTTGCTGAATCAGCGACTACGAGGCATAGGCCTCTTTCGCACGGTTTTCTATTTCCCAGTCGTGGTCGATTGGGTCATCGTGTCCACCGTCTGGCTCTTCCTGCTGGAACCGTCCATAGGGCTGATCAACCAGGTGCTCCGCGCCAACGCGCTCCCCGCACAGCCCTTCTTCAACAGCCGCTCACAAGCGATGCCGTTGATGATCGGGATGAGCATCTGGAAAGGAGTAGCGTACTATGCGATCATATTCCTGGCGGGGCTGCAGGACGTGCCACAGGTCTTGCTTGAGCAAGCGCAGATAGACGGAGCGAATCGCTGGCAGGCGTTCCGACACGTGACAGTTCCATGGATGGCGCCTGTTACCCTGCTCGTGATCGTGCTCGCCTCGATCAACGCGCTCCGTGTGTTTTCCCCCATGTACGTGATAACCGGTGGTGGTCCCGTGAATGCCACTATGACGGTCATGTTGCTCCTGTACAATCAGTCTTTTCGCTATCTCGAGATGGGATACGGATCGGCGATCGCCGTCGTGTTTTCCGCGTTGGTTCTCGTGCTGGTATTGATCCAGCGCCGGATCCTGAGTTCCCCGGAGAACGCGTAGCCAGTGCGCCTCCTTAGCGGGCTGTTGGGGGCGTCGCTGTGCGTCGTAAGTCGGTCATGCGTAGGTGGGCGATCTGGCGCGTTATTCTCTGCTCCATGGTGGCGAGGTGATATGGGCAAGCTAGGCGTACGGACCACACGCATCATCCTGAACAGCGTGTCATATGTGCTGCTCGTGGGTTGGGGGCTTGTGGCTGCCATGCCACTGGTCTGGATGGTTAGCTCGGCCTTCAAGTACAGCCGGGAGATTTATACATGGCCCCCGTCGATCATTCCTAGGCAACCTACCTTCGATAACTTCGTCGCCGCCTGGACAAAAGTGCCCTTTGACTGGTTCCTGATTAATAGTGCCATCGTCAGTCTCGTCGAGGTGACTGGCGTACTGGCATTTGGTGCGATGGTGGCCTACGTGCTCGCGATCCGTCGCGTGCCAGGGCGTTCGTTGCTGTGGGTGCTCGTGCTGGCTGGCCTGATCATTCCCGAACAGGTGACATACATCCCGCGCTTCATGATTGTGAAACAGCTTGGCTGGATAAACACGTTGCAGGGGGTCGTTGCCCCTTACTTCATGTCCTCTTTCGGGGTATTCTTGCTTGCACAGTTCTTCCAGACGATCCCGGGCGAGCTGTTCGACGCCTCTCGCATCGACGGCCTCGGCGAGTTTGGCATCTTGCTCCGCATAGTCCTTCCGCTTTCGCAGCCTGCGTTGGCCGCCTTGGCCATTTTCACTTGGCTGAGCTCTTGGAACAACTTCTTCTGGCCATTGCTCGTGGTTATCAACGAGAGCAAGCGCACGGTGCCGGTGGGTTTGGCCAGCTTCTTTCAGGAGGAGGGGGTGGCCAACATCGGCCACGTGATGGCCGGCAATACCATCGCTATTCTGGCGCCCCTTGCCGTCTTCATACTGTTTCAGCGTCATTTCGTGCAGGGCATTGGCGTCACTGGTCTCAAGGAAGTCTTCTAGGAGGCAGCATGCTTATCGACTGTGACACCCACGTGTCGTCCCGTGGGGTCGGGTTTGAGGTCACCGTGGATCAGTTGCTGCGCCACCTGGATGAGGTGGGGGTGCAGAAGGCTGTGTGTTTCCCGATGGTCTCCTATACCCGCGAGATCTCTGCAGACAACCGGGCCATCTTTGAGGGCGCGAAGGCGCACCCGGATCGGATAATAGCCTTCGGTGGAGTGAACCCGCGCTTGGGCTTGGCTGAGGCAACCGATGAGTTGAGGCGCTGCATCGAGGTGTATGGTGTCAGCGGCATCAAGATGAATGGGGCGCGTGACGGTTACTACATCGACGACCCCGTCCTCAGCATCCCGTTGATCGACCGCATTGCCGAAGCGGGTATCGTGCTGGCGGTACATTGTGGTGCGAACGATTTCGAGAAGACCCACCCGTACAGGATCGCGAAAATATCGGAGCGACATCCAGACCTGCGGATCATGGTGGTCCACATGGGAGGGAGCGGCGAACCCAACATGCATGATGCCGTCATCGACCTAGCCGCCCGCTACCCGAACTGGTATCTGGTGGACTCGGAGGCAAGCTACCGCAAAGTTCATCTCGCGCTCGAGCGCCTAGGGCCTGAAAGGATCTGCTATGGCAGTGACACTCCGTTCGCGCCCATGCGCTACGAGTGGGGGATCCGTCAGGTCGTATACCAGGACCTCAGCGAGGCCGACAAAGCAAAGGTCTTTGGAGAAAACGCAGGGCGCCTGTTTGGGCTACGGTAGCTAGGCGTGCTTGTCACTTGTGCAGTTCCTCCTAATATTACAGCCGCACTTGGCTGGGAACCCTCGATTCCTAGGGCGTGGGCTGCCAATTTCGGCCCTGTGGTGGCCGTATCGCTCCACTCAGCTGCCCTCTGCAGCCAGAAGACAGGGCTTTGGGAGCCACCGTGGGCTAACTGCGGCTGTAATACTAAGCGGTATCTCCCACCAGCCCCACCACCTCCCGCACGCTCGCCACAACGTGGTCGCACCTCGGCGCGAGGAGGGGGATGCGCTCGGGGGCGATCTGCGCCAGATGGCGCGTGATGAGGACCGGGGTCATGCCGACGCGGCGGGCGCCGAGGTGCTCGTCGGAGCGGCCGTCCCCAACGTAGAGGCAGGCCTCGGGGCTCACCCCCAGCCGCGCGCAGAGCCGCAGGTAGAACTCGGGCTCGGGCTTGCGCAGACCCTCATGGCAGGAGAATAGCGCACATTCAAAGTACGCGGCGAGGGGCGAGTCGGGCCAGGCCTCGACCTCCTCGCAGTCGGCGTCGGAGAGAAGCCCAAGCTTCAGGCCTCGTGCCCGCAGGGCGCCGAGGACCTCGAGGACCTCGGGCTCGACCTCGATCAGCGCCCGGCGGAAGCGGGCCTTCCGCACCTCGCACAGCGCAGCCCAGCGCTCCGGCTCGTGGGCGAGGCCGAGCTCGGGGGCCATCAGCGCCAGGACCTCGGCGTTGGTGCGGTAGCGCCCGCGCGCCCGGCCGTCCTCGTGCTTCAGCCAGACCGGGTTCCAGCGCTCCGGCGCCACCCCGAGGAGCTCGTGCAGGGCCGGCCCGGCCGCACCGACCGCCTCCAGCGAGATGAGGGTGTGAAAGAGGTCAAAGATCACCGCGTGATAGGGCATGGACCAGGCCTCCGGGTTCAGCCGGGCTCCGAGCCGCCGCGGGGCGTTACCGGCTCTCAGGGAGGCCCGCTGCGACGGAACGGTACTCTCAACCCCGCTCGGGCTTGCGCACCTGCTGGTGCGGGGGGATAGGCCCGTCTCGCCCTCTGCGGCCAACTGGCTGTAGCCGACTCGGCCCTCCTGTTCCCCCGTTTCGGGGGAGCGGTAGGGGGTCTCCCTGGCGTGTCTGCCATCCTGCCGGGGAGGGACCCCCCACCGTCCCCCCGACGCGGGGGGATAGGCCCGTCTCGCCCTCTGCGGCCAACTGGCTGTAGCCGACTCGGCCCTCCTATTCCCCCGTTTCGGGGGAGCGGTAGGGGGTCTCCCCGGCGTGTCTGCCTGCCCGCCGGCGAGGAGGCAGCTACCCGGGTTCCCCGGAGCCTCCGCCGGGTCGGCAACGGACGTGCCGGTGCCCTCGCTATCTGGGGCCCTCCGTTACAGGATCGGCAGGAGCTCCGCCGCCTCCGGCATGATGCCCACCCGCGCCCGGCGCCCAAGCCGCGAGAAGGCTCCCTCGAGGGCCTCCTCAACGGTCTGCGCGTGCCCTGCAGCCAGGCAGCGGGCGTCGTCCGCCGAGATTCCGTCCGACACAAAGGTCACGCGCGCCTTGCGCCGGCTCAGCTCATAGGCAATGCAGGCGGCGGCTGCGACTTCGTCCGGACAGGTGCCCTTGCGGACCGCCTCCTCCACCTCCGCTGCCGGGAGGCTGCCGGCCTCCCTGAGGTAGGGATGGTCCGGTGCGATCCCCTCCGGCGCCGCGATGACAAGAATCACCTCGCCCCCGGCTCGCACGGCGATGGCGGCCGTGTTCAGGGGCTTGGCCCCCTGCCAGAAATCCCGGTCGGCGGGATGGGCGCCGGCGACCACGATATCGGGCTGCTCGGGCACGCGCACGCCATAGACTTCACTGGCGAGCGCTACCCCCTTGCGGTGCGCGGCCACCATGTCGCCCGCCACGATGCCCACGACCTGCCTGTGTCGATTGAGGACGGTGTTGATGATGAACCCCAGCCGGGCCCGCCGCCCGATGGCGTCCAGCTCGGCCCGCACCGGGTTCTCGGCAACGCCGAGGATACGGTGCACAAGCGGCGCCGCCATGAGGTGCGTCCGTGCCGTAGTCCGCGCGCTGCAGGCACCGGGCTGGACCATCTTGGCGCCGCCGGAGAAACCGGTGTACATGTGTGGCACGATGTTTCCGACCGACAGGCTGAGCCCTGCTTCGCACAGCCGGCGCGCGACCTCGATCGGCACACCTGTAGGGGTCGTGCCCAGGTCCACAAAGGCCGCGGGGTTGTGGGCGTCCAGGTTCTCGACCCGCACCCGCGAGAGCACCTCCGGCCCCAAGTGCGATCGCTGCTCCTCCACAGTCATGGGGCGGTGCGTGCCCAGGGCGATCAGGAGCACGATGCGCTCGTCGGCGATGCCGGCCCGGTTGAGCTCGTCGAGCACGACCGGCAGGAGGACCGACTGGGGCGTGGCGCGCGTCCCATCGTCGACGAGGATGACAACCTCGCCACGCACGCCGCGGGCGAGGTCGGCGAGAGGTGGGCTGTCGATGGGGTTGGCGAGGGCCTGCCGCAGGGCTTCCGTCACATCGGACACGCCCGGGCGCTCCGACGCCTCGAGCACCCAGGCTACCCGCTCGGAGGCCACGCCGAAGGCGAGGCGGCCGTTGCCGTACGGAAGGGAGATCTCCATGTTACCCTCTTTCCAGGATGGGGAAGGTCGCACCATGAGGGCCGGCCGCTCACACCAGGTACAGCACCGCCGCTGCCACCGCTCCCCAGAGCGCCACTGCGATGACCAG
>JABLXH010000124.1 GCA_013178155.1 Armatimonadota bacterium
ACCTCGGGTCCATAGACCCCGCGCATCACCTCGGTCAACACAGCCGGATAGTCGGCCGAGATAAGGTTTCCGCCCGTGACATCGATGTGCAGTGAGTAGTTGACGATGACCGCAAAGGGGTCGCTTTGGCCCTCAGCCGCGAAGGTCAGGACGCCCAACTCCGGGTCAGTCGGCCCCGCCACGCCGGCCACACGGTCCAGATCGCTGCCGGGGCCGAACTGCTCCGTGCCATCGCGCAGGCGGAAGCGGCGATTGTAGGCCAGGCCCTCCTCATGGTCTCGCCCCAGACGAAGCTGTGCCGGACGCCGGTTAGCAGCGGCCTCGATACCCGCCTCAGCGATCATTGCAGGCAGAGCTGCCAGGTAGTCTTCGTTCGTCGGCACCAGACGGCTGGGGCGTGTCTCGGGCCCGGTATGCGTGTGCGTGGCGCAGACCATGACCCGCCCGCCGGGGATCCCGGTGGCGGCCTCCAGGCGCTCACGCACCTCCGCCACAATCTCCCTCGGTATGCTGATCAGATCGCACGCAATCAGGCCCACGGCCTGACTGCCTTCTCCGGCCACCACGGCCTTGGCTTTCAGGTCCCAGATGACTCCCTCGGAGATCCGTGGATGAAAGTAGCCGGCCAGCGGCGTGCCCACCGGTGGGGTGATGGTTGTCTCAGCGGCGCCTACGAGCATCGTGTGACCCATCCCTCTTGGCTTCGGAGAGTTGTCCCGCAGCCAGAAGGTTCCCGGCGCCAGATCCCAGTTCCTCCTGCGCTACCTGCTCAGGCGCCGCAGACACTCCCGCACTGCATAGAGCAGTCGCGGCACTCCTTCTCCGCCAACGACGCCCCACTGGGTGGGGTCAGCCTCGTAGCTGCCGCGGCTTCTGGAGCTCTCTGGCAGCAGGTAACCGACATAGCCGTTGCACAGACCCACGACGCGCGCAAGACCGAAGGGCGAACTACGCTCCACCTCCACTCCGAAACCGACGTTTATCTCTCCCGGAATACCGACCAGTGCCAGGTCGCCTACGACAGCAGCGTGCACCTCAGCGGCAAAACCCCCGGCGGAGAGCGCTTCGGGCCAAAGACCAGCCCTGTCTCCGGGCCTGCTCAGGAAGGTCGGGTCCGCTGGCAAGAAGACCGGCTGGCTGGCCACAGCCACAGTGGCCTCTGGTCGGGTCTCGGTTCGTGCCAGAAGCTCCAGGCACCGGTACGCAAGGATGTCCCCGAGAACCGGCAACTGATCGGCCCCAGTACGACCCCGCATGGGCACCTCAAATGGGGTGTCCACGTTGCCGAGGCAGCCGTTGAGCATCAGGCAGACAGCTCCCGGGTGTTGAGCTTCGACCAGGCGCGCCGCCCAGCCCAGGAAATCCGGTAGCGGGTGGCAGGTGAAGTGCACAACAGCGGCAAGCAGGTTGCCCGCCTGATCGTCCACGCGCAAGACAGTGAGCAGATCGTCGAGTGGCTCCTCCGGACCCACTGTCTCCGGATCGCGGGCCCAGCCCCAGCCCTGCGGCCAGGCCCGGCGGATTGTGACAATGGTGCCATTGCGGCGCCGGATGCGTCGCACGCGGGAAATGCCGGGCAGGCTATCCGCGAAGTACCCCAGGCATGTGGGGCGCAGTTGCTCTTGAGCCTGGCTGGCCGCCTCTGCGGCCGCAGTGCACAGGTGTGGCACGAGTTCCGATCGGGTCTCGGGGATGTCAGAAAGCACCGGCGGGCCGCTGTGAACATGGGTGCAAGCTACCATGACCTGGTCGGGCTGCAAGCCTGTCGCCGAACTCACGGCGATGCGCACCCTTGCGGAGTCCTCGTTGGTGAGAGCTAAGACGCACAGGGAAAGCAGGCAAGACGAGGTATCTCCGTCGCTGAGCAGCAGGCAGCGGGCGAGAAGGGGAGTACCGTCGGTCGTATGGGGCCAGTCCGGAATGCCCAGTGGCGCGGACGCAGCGCCAGCCAGAACCGGTCTCATGGTCTGCCTCCCGGCTGCCGCCAGTGAGCTCGGTAGCTTCCTCCCAGTTTCTCAGCCACGGCCTGGGCGACCAGAGGCTTGTCCAGCAGGTAGCCCAGTTCTGCCATCTGCAGAGCCGAGGCGCCGCTCTGTTGCACGGCCTCCAGCTCCTGAACCACCCTCCGGGTGGAGCGGTAATGGCGAAGCTGACGGGCATCAAAGCCTATGAATGGGGCGGCGGTCTGGTCCGGCCATACCGACCTCTGTCTCTGGAGTACCCGCTGTAGCCGCGCCTCGACTTTGGTCAGGGGCCAGTGGGGATGGAAGAACCACGAGACTGTCTCCCCCGTGTAGTGGAGATTGAGGCGATGGCCGTAGTAAGGGTTCGGCGCGAAGACCGGATAGACGTGGACGGTCAGACCGATAAGGGGTCGCGCGGCCCGTGCGACCTCGGCCATCTCATTGGTGAAACTCACCAACACGTCCTCAGCCCACCTTGGCACGGTCATGCCAGGATCGGTCCGCCGAGCCCGTCTCAGCCCGGCGTCGCAAGTCGGGCAGTGGCAGCGCTCATAGTTGCGGTAGCCGATGCAGTCAAAGGCCAGGCCGTCAGCGGGTAGAGCCGCCATGCGGCGCACCCTCTGGGCGAAGAGCGTGTGCACCTCCTGCCGGTTCCAGCAGGGCAACGGTGACTGGAGCACCTCCTCAGCCGTGAGGGGCTCTCCGCCGTGTTGGTAGTCCGCGGGCAGAGGGAGGTCCAGGCGCGCCTCCTGAGCCGGCGTCAAGGCCTGCTGCCAGCTAGGGTCGCCACCGGTGAACACTGTGGAGAGATAGAGCTGCATGCCGCGCCGGTGGCATTCGTCGGCCACGAACTGCTCTTTGCCCGCTGGTACCGACATCAGCAGAGCGTTGAAGCCCAAAGCCTGGGCGCTCTCAACCAGTCGCACCAGGTCGGCGTCCGTGCGCTTGGGCAGCGACCACTCCCAAACAGCCCGCCAGGACAACTCCGCACCCGAGGAGGTCGCTGCGGCCAGGGCCAAGACCAGTGTCAGCCGACGCATGAGGCGCTCTCTCTCACCTGCGAGCACGCTTCAGGCATTGTTTCATCGCCGCCAGGCATATCTCAACGGTCGTGTCGGTGTTCATGACCAGGGCTTGCGTCAGATTTCGGTTGCCTGACATCTCGATCAGCACCGCTGCCGACACGCCCGCCTCCGCGGCCCAGTGGATGAAGTGGGGGGTCGGCTGGAGCCAGTCCACTTCGCGGTCCATGTTGGCCTGGCAGTACTCCGTGGAGTACGGCCGCTGCAGCAGGTAGCGATCCTTCAGGCGTCGCTTGACCTCGGCATGGATGGAGTTCATGAGGCGGCGGTCACCGCGATGGGGCTTGCAGAAAATGTAGTGTGCGGTATGGAAGTCAAGCAGGCACACGGGGCGCATCTCCCTTACCACCCGCATCGCTATCTGCGTCTCAGGCTCAGAGGCAGGGTATGGGCCCTTGTAATCGAAGTCCCAGGGCTGGTAGACATCATCGCCACCGACATAGTCGGCCCAGCCGCAGTCGAAATTGCGATTGAGGTCCACCCCGTTGGCGTTGTGGCGCACGTCATGGTCGTAGCCGTAGGGATTGAGTTGAGGGATCACCTTGACGTGGAACATGTCCCGTGATAGCCCCTCCGGAGGCGGGTCGGAGGCCAGCAGTTCGGCCAGGTGCAGCAGCCCATAGCCGGCCTCCCACTCCCAGCCGTGAATACCGTTGGTGAACAGGAACGCCGGTGCATCGGGGTTGCCGACCGTGAGGCTGCCGAGGGGGCGCCCGTCGCTAGCCGGCCCCTCTTCAGTGAAGGTGAGCGCCGGCAGCCGGGCGGCGAGTTGCCGCATGTGATCTAGGAGTGCATCGTAAGGCAGCTTGCGAGGGTAGTGCTTACCGTAGCGCACCGAGCGACCGATGGCGTTGCCCAGGAAGAGATACTTGTTGGTGCTGCCCCAAGAATCGTAGAACGGCTCCTTGAGGCTTAGCAGGTCCATGGCCACGATGCGCCCCCGACCCACTCGCTCCTCCACCAGGACCGCTCCCCCGTTGAGGGTCGAAACACCCAAAACCTTCACTCCCGGCCGTCCTTCCAACCCCAGTACCTGGCGCTGGTAATACTGGTTCGGATTGCAGTCGTTGTAGGTCGCCCCGGACACTTTCCCAAACCAGAGCACTTCGTCCCCCACGGCAAAGCCCTTGGTCACTTCGGACAGCTCGCGGACGCGGATGGCTGGCATCTGGCTACCGTCCAGGACCAGACTCTTCGTTACCCCTAGGCCCAGGGACCGAGCATACTCGGCCAGGCAGGACACCACGGTGCCCCCTCGGGCCGCAAAGGCCCGAACCGCACCGTAGTCGAGCTTGTCTAGGGCCCCGCGATGGGTCACCATTGTGACCACCGAGCCGTACTCGCTTAGGGCCTCAAGGCCGTGTGGCTGGTTGGCGATGTCGAGGGCTGTCACTCGCCCCGGGTACAGGACTCCGAGGTTGATCACGAAGGCGCTCTGCGGGGCATTGGTAAGCACGCACAAGCGGCGACTGCGGGGCATGGCATTTCCTCACTGTTTGCGGCTGGAGTGCCCATGAGGTTCCCCTCCGTGTTTGCCAAACCTCCCGCTGTGCGGCAGGAAGGACACGCTACCGAGGGTGGTGAATCGGCTGGTACACACTTCCGTTTCTGGCGAGGTGAGAATCTTGGTCCAGCAGAAGATCATCAATGTGCGGTCACCACTGCGGGTGGACTTCGTCGGCATGACCGATTACGTGCCCGCCTGCAAAGCCTTTGGCGGGAGTATCGTTAACGCCACGATCAACAAGTATATCTACGCCACGCTGGCGCCGCGCTATGACCGGCGCGTGGTTCTTAACGCCCCCGACCAGGGCAACAAGCGGGTTGAGATCGAGGACCTGGCCGCTCTTGACGGGGGAGGGGAGCTGGGCCTGGTCCAGGAGATCATCAGCCGCTTTGAGCTGGATCGTGGCCTTGAGTTGACGACCTACTCCGAGATGCCGGCAGGCGCGGGGCTGGGGTCATCATCAACGATCGCCACTTGTGTCATCGCAGCTCTCGACGCCTTGACTGGCAGCCGCATGACCGCTCACGAGATGGCCGAGCTGGCTCGAGATTGCGAGACCGAGGCCCTGGGGGTGACTTACGGCTGGCAAGACCAGTATTCCCCGGTCACTGGCGGCGGCGTCAAGTTCATGCGGTACTGGCCTGAGAACCTGGGATGGCATATCGAGGTCAACCGCATCACCCTCTCGCCGGCGTACATGGCCGAGTTGGAACGCTGTATGGTTGTCTGCTACTCGGGTATCTCGCGGCCTGCCAAGGTTATCCTTGATGCAGTGGCTGAGGGTGTTGAGACCGGCAGGCCAGAGACGGTCGAGGCGCTGCAGAGCATGAGCCGCTTGGCTGCCGAGGTCCGCAGCAAGCTGCAATCCGGGGCTATCCACGACCTGGGTCTGCTGCTGAGCGAGGTCTGGGAGTACCACAAGCGCCTGCACCCGGAGGTCACCAACGATCGGATCGAGGATCTCTACCGTCTCGCTCTGCGGGAGGGGGCCAGTGGCGGTCGCGTCTGTGGGGCAGGCGGCGGAGGTGCTATGGTCTTCATCGCCTTGCCGAACAGGGAGTACGCTCTACGCAATGCCCTGCGCGAGGCAGATGCTCGGGTGTTTGACTGCTCCATAGATCAGCAAGGGTTGCTGATATGGTGAGACGGTGGTGCCCGCCACCGCCCGAAATGAGGCATCCGTATGAAGGTGAGTCCACTGGGCGTTGGGGTGTTTGCCGCGCTATTGCTCGGGAGCAGCGCCAAAGCGGCACCGCTGTCCCTGTACGTCTCGCCTGCAGGGCGCGATGCCTGGTCGGGCCGTCTGGAGCGCCCCAACGCCGCAGGTACGGATGGCCCGCTGGCCACCCTGGAAGGGGCCCGTGATGCCATCCGGCAGCTGAAAGGCAGGCGGCCTTTGCCCGTCGGCGGGGTGACGGTCTACGTCCGGCACGGCGCCTATCGGCTGGAGCACAGCTTTGCGCTGAGTGAGGTTGACTCTGGCCGATCGAGCGCCCGCGTGACTTACGCCGCCTACCCGGGGGAGACTCCGCGCCTGGTGGGCGGACCGTTCGTCCCCCCCTCTGCCTTCGCTCCGGTGACCGACTCGGCTGTGCTCAGCCGACTGGATGCCACTGTTCGCGACCGCGTGTTGCAAGCCGACCTCCGCACCCTGGGGGTTGGCCATCTGGACTACCAACTGCCCCTCACCTTCCGCGGCTATGCTGGCTGGCCGGAGGTGTTCGTGGACGGCAAGCCCATGACTCTGGCCCGCTGGCCCAACGAAGGTTTTGCGCGTATGGGCCGCGTTCTGGACAGCGGCTCCAAGCCACGCTGGGGTGAGAAGCCCGATCGACCGGGGTCATTCCAATACGAGGGCGACCGCCCCGAGCGCTGGTTGAAGGCTGAAGACCTCTATCTGATGGGTTACTGGTGCTTCAAGTGGTTCAACGAGGGCATTCGCGTGGCCAACGTCGATCCGCAGCGTCGGTCCATCACCTTTGCCGCCCCACACGTCTATGGCGTGGGCGGGGGTTCTGGTGGAGAGTGGTACGCCCTCAACCTGCTGGAGGAGCTCGACGCCCCGGGCGAGTACTTCGTGGACCGCAAGTCGGGGATGCTGTATCTCTTGCCCCCGGGGCCGCTGGCTGGCAAAGAGGTTGCTCTGTCGCTGCTATCGGAGCCCCTGGTTGCCATGGACAGCGTCTCGTATGTCACTCTGCGGGGCCTCACTTTCGAGTACTCGCGAGACATGGCTGTCAGCATCAGTGGGGGCGAGAGCAATCTCGTTGCCGCCTGCACCATCCGCAACATCGCGACGCACGCGGTACGCGTGTCCGGCGGCAGGAACCACGGAGTGGTAGCTTGCGAGATGCACAGCATGGGTGGGTCCGGCGTCACACTGGACGGCGGGGACCGCGCGACTTTGACCCCCTCCGGGCATTACGCGGAGAACAACCACATCCACCACTATGCACGCCTGTCGCGGACACACAACGATGCCATCTATCTGTTTGGCGTGGGCTGCAGAGCCTCGCATAACCTCATCCACGACGCGCCGCACCACGCCATCGACTTCCTGGGCAACGATCATGTGATCGAGTTCAACGAGATCCACCATGTCTGCCTGGAGACCGACGATGCCGGGGCAATCTATACCGGCCGCCGGTACGCCACCCAGGGAACCTTGATCCGCCACAACTTCTTCCACCATATCGGTGGTGGGCCTGCTGTGGGCAACCAGGCCATCTACCTCGACGACTGCGCATCCGGCACCACCTGCTACGGCAATGTGATCTACCAGGTCTACCGGGCCTTCCTGCTGGGCGGTGGCCGCGACAATGTCGTGCGCGGGAACCTCATCGTGGACTGCCCCATCCCCGTCCACATCGACCAGCGAGGTGTTGGGATCGCGGGCACAGACGACGAGAACTGGCAGACGCTGACGGCTGACTTCGGTGTGCTACCTTACGACCGCGAGCCCTGGCGCAGTCGCTACCCGCGCCTGGCCTCCTACCTGACGGACGATCCGGGTTACCCTAAAGGCAACCAGGTCTTGGATAACGTCATCGTCCGTTGCGGACCAATGAACCTCGCACCCGAGGC
Source organism: Armatimonadota bacterium (assembly GCA_013178155.1). Lineage (GTDB taxonomy): Bacteria > Armatimonadota > Zipacnadia > Zipacnadales > UBA11051 > JABLXH01. The sequence goes on from JABLXH010000124.1 coordinate 7,638, forward strand.
CGAGCGCCTAGGTCGTTTCGAGCACAACTGGGAGACCAGGGAGGATCCGGGTTTCGCCGACGCCGTCCATCTGGACTTCACCTTGGCTGCAGGGTCTCCGGCCTACCAGGAGGCGAAAGAGCTGGAGCCCATTCCCTTCGCGGAGATCGGGCTTCGACCAGACCAGTACCGCACTACAGCGTTCGTCCATCCGCCCTGGATCGAGCCGAGTCACCACAGGCACGCTGGTGAGTTCCTTCTGACTATGGGGACCCGCACCTCTGGCGCGGTTGTGCGCTACACGCTGAACGGCCAAGAGCCGAACTCAAGGTCACCCTTGTTCACCCAACCCCTGACTATCACTGCGAGCGTTACGGTGAAGGCGGCCGCCTTCCTGGACGGCCGACCGCAGGGATCGCGCTCTGAAGTGGTGACCCAGAGGTATGAGGTGCTGGCACTCCGGCCAGGCGAGCCGATCTACCTTAGTGACCTGGAACCGGAGTCCTGCGTGGTGCATGGTGTGCTGGGAAGAGATGCCAACTACGTCGATGGTCCCATCCGGCTCCGCGGACGCCAGTTTGCCCGAGGGCTGTCTACCCATCCCCGGGCACGTGAGGCCGGGGGCGACTCCGTTGTGACCTACTCCCTTCCCAGGGTGCTTTCGCAGGCGCGACGGTTTCGGGCCGTCGTGGGTATAGATGACTCAGCGGGGTCGGCCGGGTCATGCCTTTTCCGTGTGGAAGCCTTCCGCAACGGCCGGTGGGAACTGCTGTTTGAGAGTGGCGTGCTGCGCGGGGGCGATGAGCCCCAACAGGTGGACCTGGACATCACCGGCAGCACTCTGCTGCGCCTGACCGCGACCGATGCCGATGACAACCATTACTCGGACCATGCGGTGTGGGCCGGAGCAAGGCTCGAGTAGCCAGACGTCAAAAAGGGGGCCGGTTGGGCCGGCCCCTCCAGTGGCATCCGCGCAGCAACCGTGATCAGTTGCCCCCCAACGCCTCAATGGCCTCCTTGGCGGCTGTTGCTACCTTGTCGTCACTGTGTTTGGTGAGCTTCTTGAGTTCAGGAATTGCCTCGGTGGCGCCCAGTTTGGCCAGGGCCGCAGCGGCAGCACGGACAACGGAAGGCTTGGGATCAGCCAGAGCCATGATCAGTGGCCCCACCGCTCCCTTCTTGACGCCCACCTCACCCAGCGCTGTGGCCGCGTGGCGACGGACACTCCACTCGGGGTCAGTCAGTGCCTTTGCCAGCGGCTCTACACAAGTACGGCTGCCCACCTGTCCCAACCCGCGTGCTGCAGTCAGGCGCGTGGCCCAGTCCGGGTCGTTTAGCATCTTGGAGAGATGTTGCACAACCTGAGGCGTGCCCACCCCCGACAGCCCCTGAACGGCCGCGCAGCGAACGTCCTCCTTCTCATGCTTCAGCAAAGCTACGAGGTGAGGGATGACGGAGGGCTTGCCAATCTTGCCCAGAGCAATGGCCGCATAGTAAACCACACGGTCCTCGCTGTCTTTCAGTGCGTTGAGCAGGACTTCGCGGGCCTCTTCGGCACCGATCTCCCCCAGGATTTCCACGACGAAACGGCGGACCGTAGGGTCTGGGTGGTTGGCTGTCTTGAGCAGCGCCGGTACTGCCCGCTTGCCCACATGGCTCAGGGACTCGGCGGCCGCCGCCCGGACATCCACGCTGGCAGAGGACAAAGCATTGATGAGCGGCTCGATCGCGATGGTACCCCTTATCTTGCCCAGCGCCTCGGCCGCAGCTCGAGCCAGTTCCACGTTCTCCGAAGCGAGTACGCCAATGAGCGGTTCGATGGCGCGCTTGCTCTTGAGATCGCCCAAGGCGGTGACGGCAGCCCGTTGCACCTCCACGTTCTGGTCATTGAGGCGGGCGATAAGCTGCATCGCCACGGACTCATCGCCTAGGTTGCCCAGCGCCTCAGCTGCCCAACGCCGAGCAGACTGGTCCTTACCGATCAGCGCATCAAGGAGGGCGGGCACGGCACTGTCACCGATGCGGGTGAGAGCCTCGGCGGCAGCTTCCTGCACGTTCTTGCTAGAGTCAGCGAGGCATTCGATGAGCATGGTCACGGCCTGGGGGTCGCCGATGCGCCCCAGGGCCTCAGCCGAGGCGATGCGCACCTTGTAGTCCTTGCTCTCCAAGGCCTTGAGGAGTGGCCCCACCGCCTCGTCACCGAGGGTCACGAGGTCGTCTACGACATCGTCACGCGACATGGCGTTCTTGGACTTCAGCTTCGCAACCAGTTGTGCCGCCTTTCTGCTGGTGGCGGCCATATGCCCCTCCTAACATGAACACCGACCCGGGCCTCCAAGCCCGGGTCATAGCCAGCGGTTGCTTCCCTAACCCTGCAAAGTGCGCGTCCTGCGCCAAAGCTCCGTCACTAGCCGCCAGTGGCGGGTGCCGCCCCGGCTGCGGGCGTCGCCCCAGCGGCAGGCGCAGACGCACCACTAGGCTGTTCAGACCCGGGCGCGACCGGCTGCTGCGCTGGTGCGGGCTGGGCCTCCGCGCCGGCTGTCGGTTGGGTCTCAGTCGCCGGTGCCGGGGCCTGCTCAGTTGTTTCACTCGGTGGTGCCTCAGCCGGGGTCTCGGTGGTCCCTGTTGCCGTCGGCTCTGCCGCCGCCGGGATGCCGAAGCCGGCTCGGAGGGCGTCCAGCTGTGTCTTGACGGCCTCCTGGAAACGCTGTTGCTCCAACTCAAGCGCCTGGCGTGCGTCCTGGATGATCCCCTTCTTTGCCAGTGCGTCTGCCGCCGCGTCCTGCTCGCCCATCTCATTGGCGCCGCTGATAACGGTGGAATAGATGCTCTCCGCGGTCTGGAGCTTAGCGATGGCGGCAACCATGTTCCCCTGTTCCGCGAGAGCCACCGCTTCCCTCACGTTATCGTTGGCCGCGCCAACTTGGGCGACCCTTGAGGCAGCCGCGTCGGCCTTGGCCTTGGCCTCGGCGTCAGCCTGCTGCTTCTTGACATAGGCGCCGTAGGCCAGAAGCGCGACGACGACCAACACGATGACAAGTATCAGCCACCCGATTCCGGCGCCTGACTTTCTAACTGGTCGCTGCTCTTCCAAGCTAATGTCGTCGACATTCGCCTTCTTCTCGCCATTGTCGGTGGCCATGAGGCTTTGGCCTCCTCAGTCAGCATATTGTTATGCTCTTTGGTGACGTCCGCCGCGCAACTATAGTACATCTTTTTGCATTATACGGCGGTCCCGGGGGCACGTCAAGCTGGCTGGCTGTGAGCGTGGAGGATCGGCGTCAGCGTCCTTGACACTGAGTGGGCCCACATCTATACTTATTGACACAAACTGCTCGCAAAAGACCGTGAAGGGGAACAGTAGGCGGAGGAGCGCGTTTGGAGAGAGGCCATCCCGTGCGCGGACGCGCCAGGCTGGAAGGTGGCCAACGCAGCGCCGCTGAAGCTCGCCCTGGAGTCGCGAACTGAAAGAGCCCGCCTTGGCGGACTCAAGTAGGGGAGACGGTGGCTTCCGCCGTTATCGGGAAGAGGGCATCGGATTCGTCCCGTGCCCGCACGAGAGGGTGCTCTTGCACCAAGAAGAGTGGTACCGCGTAGGGAGACTGTGGCCCTGCGTCTCTTCGGAGATGCAGGGCCTTTGTTCTGGGCGTAGCAGCCGATTGCCCGCGCCCTGAGGAGGTGGTGCACCATGGCCGAGCCGACTGGAAGCTCCGGCCACGATCTTGGTGGGGAGGCGGACCCGCGCTTCTGGGCAAACGCTTGGAGCGGACCCATCCGTCTGTCCGCAACCTCGGATACACTGCAAGGAGACAGATCAGCATGCCCCGCAAGATCGTCATATTCGACACGACCCTGCGCGACGGCGAGCAATCGCCCGGCGCTAGCATGAACCTGAGCGAAAAGCTGGCTCTGGCCCGTCAGCTGGCGGCACTGAACGTAGACGTCATCGAGGCCGGCTTTCCGTTCTCGTCCCCCCTCGATTTCGAGTCCGTCAGCACCATCGCCAAGGAGGTGGAGGGGCCGGTCATCTGCGGCCTGGCCCGCACCATCGAGAAGGACATCGATGCCTGTTACGAGGCGGTGAAGCACGCTCCGCGACATCGTATCCACACCTTCGTGGGGACGTCACCGCTGCATCTGGAGAAGAAACTGCGCAAGTCGCCCTCAGAGGTACTGGACATGGCGGTAGCGGCCGTGAAGTTCGCTCGCGAGCGCTGCGACGACGTCGAGTTCTCGGCCGAGGATGCCATGCGCACTGAGCTGGCCTATCTGCGGGACGTGGTCGAGGCGGTCATCGAAGCTGGCGCCACGACGGTCAATATCCCGGATACCGTGGGCTATACGGTCCCCTGGGTGATGGAGGAGACGATACGCTACCTGTTTGACAACGTGCCAAACATCAAGCAGACGGTCATCAGCGTGCATTGCCACGACGACCTGGGGCTATCAGTGGCCAACTCGTTGGCTGCGGTCCGGGCCGGAGCCGGGCAGGTCGAGTGCACTGTGAATGGCATTGGCGAGCGCGCCGGTAATGCGTCGCTGGAGGAAATCGTGATGGCGCTGCGGACCCGCGCCGATGTCTTCGGCTGCACCACTGGGGTGCAGACTACCCAGATTGTGAAAACCTCACGTATGGTCTCCAGTTTCACCGGCTTCCCGGTACAGCCCAACAAGGCCATCGTGGGCGCCAATGCCTTCCGCCATGAAGCCGGCATCCATCAGCACGGTGTGCTGATGGACCGACAGACCTATGAGATCATGGAGCCCAAGGATGTGGGCTGGAGTGACTCGGTGCTGACGCTGGGGCCACGGTCCGGCAAGCACGGCGTGCGCCACCGTCTGGAGGATCTCGGATACAAGGTCAGCGACGAGCAGTTGGAGGAAATCTACAAGCGTTTCATCGAGATGGCCGACCGCAAGAAGCAGATCTATGACGAAGATCTGGAACTGATCATGCGTGAGGCTACGGCCACGGTCCCGCAAGTGTGGACTCTCGTGAGCCTGCAGACGACTTCCGGCGACTCCACGATGCCAACGGCGACAGTGAAGCTTCAGAAAGAGGGCGAGGTACTGCAGGATGCGGCCTGTGGGAATGGACCCGTAGATGCCGCCTTCCGCGCCATCGACCGCATTACTGGCATGACGCTGGTGCTTGAGGACTATAGCCTGCGCAGCGTCACCCAGGGTAAGGATGCGGTCGGGGAGGCTACGCTCCACGTCCGCCGGGGAGAGGATGAGACCGTAGGCCGAGCCGCCGACACCGATGTGGTCAAGGCCTCGGCGCTGGCCTACCTCAATGCCGTGAATCGTCTGCTGGTTCGTGACATGCAGGACTGAGGCACGAGAAGGAGCCGTCCACAGGGGCGCGACGTGCACCGCGCCCCTGTGCTGTATAATGCACCTAGTCTGATCGGCTGGAGGCCATATGTGCCGCGCATTTGCTGGAGCCTCACTACTCTCTGTTGTTTCGATGCCTTGGCTTCTGGCTGTCGCGGGACTTGCCCAGGACGCCTCCGACGAGCGGCCGGTCATTGGTGCCATACGTTGGGATGCCTGGACCCACTGGGCTGGCGAGACGGGCTGGGGGGGATACGAAAAGACGCTCTGGCCGCGGCAGTGGCACTATCGGGTACCCTTCTACGGCCGGATCGTTGGTGCAGACCAGGTCGAGATTCGCGCTGACACCCAGGCGGTCATGGACCAGGAGATCAGCTACGCCGCGGCGGGTGGGCTGAGCTACTGGGCCTTCGGTTGGTACCACCCGCGCGGCTGGCAGAGCGCAGACAACATGACCAAGTCTCTGGACCTCTACCTGAAGAGTGAGCGCCGCAATGAGGTGAACTACTGTCTGATCCTGATGGGTGGAGCGCATCTCGGCCCCCGAGAAGAATGGTCTCAGACGGTGGACTACCTGGTGGCGCGGTTCGCCGAAACGAACTACCAGAAGGTACTGAACGCCCGCCCCCTGGTGTACGTCTTCGACATGCCCAACCTGGTGGCGTACTGGGGCGGCGAGGCGGAGGCGAAGGCCGGACTGGCGCAGCTTCGGGAGCGAAGCATTTCGGCGGGCGCCGGCAATCCCTATCTGACGCTGATGGTTTGGAACCCAGCGACGGACGCCAGGCTCGTGTCCGCCCTGGGCGCCGACGCCATTGGCGCCTATGTCAACCCGCCCGGCAACGATAACCGCGAGGAGCCCTACAGCTACGCGGTGGCGCTCAACCGCTGGTTCTGGGAGGAGGCGCGCAAGGCAGGCGTGCCACTCATTCCGACGGTCACGGCCGGCTGGGACTACCGGCCCATGAAGCTGCCGCAGTTCCCGGACCGGAATCCGGACAATAGCTGGATCGCGCATGCCACCCCTGCCGAACTGGCGGCGCACGTGGCTGGGTGCCTGGCTTGGATGCGCGAGCATCGGGAAACCTGCCCCGCCAACACCGCGCTCATCTATGCCTGGAATGAGTTCTCAGAGGGCGGCTGGATATGCCCGACTCTGGCCGAGGGTGCCGCGCGGCTGGAGGCGCTGCGGTCAGTGCTGAAGCCTGCGGAGGCCGGACCATGACGTCACGTGCTCCTCTCTTGATGCTGCTGGTCCTGGCCCAAACTGCCGCCCTAGACGCCGCGGAGGTGACGCCTGTGGATACGCCGCACCGAGCCGCCTGGATGGCCGACGGATCCTATGGGATCATGGTACATTACCTCATCGCGCCGTCGGGCGAGACCGAGGAAGCCAGGACGGCGGCCTTCAACCAGACCGTTGCAGGCTTTCACCTGGACGCCTTTGTGGAGCAGTTCATGTCCACGGGCGCCGACTGGCTCATCTTCACCATCGGCCAGAACACCGGGTATTACTGCAGCCCCAACCGCTATCTGGACCGCATCCTGCCCGGGCATACTTCCGATCGGGACCTGATGCTGGAGATTGCCGTCAGGCTGAAGGCCTTCGGGAAACGAGTGATCGCCTACCTGCCCTCGGAAGTCTACGGCCAAAGCGAGGCGGTTCATGAAGCCTTCGCCTGGGCACCGGCCGATCAGTCCGAGTTCCAGCGGCGCTACTGCGAGTTCGTCCGGCAGTACGCCCTGAAGTTCGGGCGCATGGTGGATGGCTGGTGGTTCGACGGCTGCTATGACTGGCCGCACTTCAACAACAGCCTCTACGACTGGCCCCAGTGGTTTGCCGCGGCGCGGGCAGGTAACCCCGACGCCGTCGTCGCCTTCAACGATGGAGCCTTCTGCATCAACAAGGTCAAGCCGGTGACGTCGCTGGAGGACTACCACGCCGGTGAGGTCCACATGCTGGTGGACGGCAAGATCAGACTCGGCCATGACGCCGACTCGCCGCTCTACCTGCCTGAGGCTCAGTACATTGACGGCGTGCAATGGCATGCGCTGGTACCGGTAGACAGCACCTTTGAGGGCGGGGAGCCGTACCACTACAGTGACGAGGAGCTGTTCGGCTTCGTCCGTGCCTGTAAGTCGGTCAGGGGCGCGGTGACCCTGAATCTGCCCATCGGCCAGGATGGGCTCATCCCTGCCGGCAGCCTGGCCCAGATGCAGCGCCTGGGGGCCGCGCTGCGCTGATGGCGCGGGCTATGGCGGGTGCGTAGCGACCCAGGGGGCCCCTTGCGCGTCCATTGCTCGCCCGCAAGTGAATCACTGGCTCCTGACGCGATCGAAACGGAGGGATATCATGTCGCGACGCCAGCTGCTCCCTCTCATCGTCATGGTCTTGGCGGCGATGCCGTTCGCGGCTCTGGCCGCGCCGCAGTGCGTTACGCTCGACAACGGCCTGCGGCTCGTAGTTGAGGAGGATCACAGCGCCCCGGTGGCGGCGGTGTACTTCTACGTCGGGACCGGCAGCAACTACGAGGACCGCTGGCTGGGAGCGGGTCTGAGCCACCTACTGGAGCACTGCCTCAGCGAGGGGACGACGACGCGAACGCGGGAGCAGATCGAGGCCGATGAGGCCCGGCTCGGGAACAACTCCAACGCCTGGACCTCCTCTGACCTCTGCTCGTACTTCATCGTGACCTCCGGTGAGCAGGTGTTGGAGGCCATTGACCACGTCGGCGACTACGTGTTCCACGCCACCTTCCCGGAGGAGCAGGTCAAGATTCAGCAAGGCATCATCCAACGGGAGATGGCCCGCGGTGAAGATGACCCTGGGAGGGCCCTGTACAACGCCTTCGTCGCTACGGTGTTCCGCGAGGCCCCCGACCGGCATCGAGTCATCGGCTACGAGGCCCAGTTCAGCCGGCTCACCCGCGAGGACCTGGTCGCTTACTATGAGCGCGCGTACGTGCCCGAGAACATCGTGGTCGCCGTCGTCGGCGACTTCTCAGCGGAGAAGGTGATAGCGCACGCGCGGCAGTTCCTGGGCCGTGAGCCGGCCCGGGCCTACCGGCGGCCTACGCTGCCGGTGGAGCCCCCTCAGGTAAGCCCACGGCGCACCGTGAAGGAGGACCCAAGCCTGAACCGGGCCTACCTGATGCTGGGCTACCCGTCGGTAAGCCTTTTCAGCCCCGACATGTACCCTCTGGACGTGGCCGCTTACGTGCTGGGGAATGGCGCCGCCTCTCGGTTGGTGTCCCGGCTGCGTGACGAAAAGGGACTGGTGGACAGTATCTCCGCTTTCTCGCACACTCCGGCGCGAGAGGGCGGTATCTTTGGCGTGTCAGCGGTGACGGACCCCTCCAAGCTGGCGGCTGCCGAACGGGAGATCATCGGTGAACTGAAGCGCCTCCAGAACGAGCCGGTCAGCGCAACTGAACTGGAGCGGGCCAAGCGACAGAAGGAGGCAGACCTCGTGTTCAGCCGGACGACGGCTGAAGGGCGAGCGACTACCTATGCCACGGACCTGCTCCTGACCGGTGACGTGGCGTTCAGCGAGCGCTATGTGGCGGGTATCAAGCGGGTGTCGGCCGCCGACGTGCAGCGCGTGGCCCGACAGTACTTCGTGGACCACCGCTTGAACGTGGCCATACTCCGTCCCCCCGCCAAGGCAACTGAAGGTACTGTAGCGGCAGCGCCAGCGAGGTCGGCAACCATTGACCGGGCGACACTGGCCAACGGCCTGCGTCTGCTGGTGCAGGAGAACCACAGCGTACCGGTGGTCAACGTGTTTCTCGCGGCGCCAGGCGGATTGCGCTACGAGACGGAGAACAACGCGGGGATTACCGCCTTGATGGCGCACATGCTGGTCCGCGGCACGAAGACGCGCACGCGCTTACAGATCGCCCAAGCTCTCGAGGACGTGGGCGGAAGCCTCTCGCCCTTCTCCGGCCGCAATAGCTTTGGGCTGTCCTTGCAGGTGTTGCGCCAGCACTTGCCCCTGGCGCTCGAGGTGGCGGCGGATGTGCTGCGGAACCCCGTGTTCCCGGCGGCTGAGCTGGAACAGCAGAAACGACAGACCCTGGCGGCTCTGGCCGCTCGTAGTGACGACGTGGACACCTATGCCGGTGACCTGCTGCTCAGCCATCTCTTTGCCAAGCACCCCTACCGCTTTCCTGTGGCCGGGACACCGGCCAGTGTCAGTAGCCTGGGCAAACAGGACTTGTTCGCCTTCCACAAGCGCGTCTGCCAGCCGAACGCCATGGTGATGGCCGTGTTCGGTGACACAACCCTGGAGGAGACGAGGCGGCTGGCGGAAGAGGCCTTCGGGGACTGGCCCGCCGGCGCCCTGGTGCCTGCCTCACCGCCGGCGGAGCCAGCTCCGGCACAGACGCGGGTCATCGAGGAGAGGCGTGACCAGCAGCAGGCCATCATCAACTACGGCTTCCGTGGGCCACAGGTCACTGACCCCGACCGCTATCAGCGAGACGTCATGACCGCCGTGTTCGCGGGCATGGGGTACCCGGGGGGACGGCTGCACAAGGCGCTGCGCGATGCGCAGCTAGTCTACGCCACCTGGGCCTATGCGGTCCCTGGCCCCGAGACGGGGTTCTTCGTAGTCTACGCCGGCACGGCCCCCGACCGTGTGGCGGCGGCCCGCGAGAAGATCGAGAGCATCGTCCGTGATCTCCAGACCGCACCGCCTACCGCCGACGAGTTGGCCCTGGCCAAGAGTGTCGCCCTCGCCTACCATGCCGTTGAGCTGCAGAGCAGCGGTGCGCGGGCGCAGGCTGCCGGCCTGGACGAGCTGCTGGGTCTGGGTGCCGAGGAGATGTTCCGCTACGCCGAGGGTGTGCAGCAGGTGACGCCGGAACAGGTTCAGGAACAGGCTCGCAAGTGGCTGGACCTGGATCACTGCGTCATTGTGGTAACCACTCCCTGAGGCGGTCTTGTGAGGCCGCAGTACACGCTGACGGAGGGCCAGCGGCAATGCCTTTCTCAAGTGTTGTGCCGCAGGAGATCGCCCAGGTCATGGCCCGGGTGTCGTCCGAAGAGGTCGAGCGTCTCACGCAGGCCATCCAGGAGGCCGAGGCCGTCTACGTGTGCGGCGCTGGCCGTAGTCTGCTGATGATGAAGGCCTTTGCCATGCGCCTGGTGCATCTGGGGCTCAATGCCTATGTGGTCGGCGAGACGATTACGCCAGCCATTGAAAGGGGACATCTTCTCATCGCCGGCACCGGTTCGGGCCAGACCCGAACGACGCTAGCCATGGTAGAGGCGGCCCGCGAACGACAGGCGCGGGTGGCAGCGATCACAGCCCACGCTGACTCGCCGGTGGCTCGGCAGGCCGATCTGGTCGTGCAGATCCCGGCGCCAGTCCCGGGCTCGGCTTCAGGACCGCGCCTTAGCCAACAGCCTCCTGGATCATTGTTCGAGCAGTGCCTGTTACTGCTCTGCGACAGCATTGTCATGCTGCTAATGGATCGCCTGGGTGTGACCGAAGAGAGCATGTTGTCACGCCATACCAAGCTGGAGTAGACTGTGGCGACGCAGCCCGCGCTGGCCCACGGGGCGCCCCCGGAGCCCCACCTCTTGCGGCCGAGCGCCGAGCGGAAAGAGACGTGGCCCCGAAGAGACGATGACCAAGTCGAGAGGCAATACGCGTAACCTCGTGCGCCTGCTAACCGGCATTGTGCTGGCTGTGCTCCTGGCCTGCGCCATTGGCGTGCTGGCCCTCCTGCTGAGTGCCAGCCACTTCCGCAATAGCGACACTATCGCCCGCAACATCACTGTAGCCGGCGTAGACGTCGGTGGTCTGCCACGCGGTGAGGCTTTGACCCGTCTGGAGAACGAGTGGGTCTCGGCGCTACCCACAGAGATGACGTTGGTTCATGGCGACCAGCACTTCCGTTACAGCCGCCAGGAGCTGGGAGCCCAACTGCAGTTGGTGGAGGCGATTGATGCTGCCCTGCGCATCGGCCGCCAGGGCAGCGCGCTGCAGCAGGTTGTGGACCGCATCCGCCTGTTGCGCGCGAGCGTTGACGTCCCGGTTCGCGTGGCTGTTGACGAGACGCGGGCGGCGGCCAAGGTTGCCGAGGTAGCTGCCCGGGTGAATCGGCCACCTGTCGACGCAAAGGTCACGGTTACGGGAGGCGAAGAGGTTGACGTGGTTCCCGGCAAGCAGGGGATCCTGGTAGACGAGAAAGCAACCCTGCAGGCCCTTTGCACTGCGCTGAGCGATCCGCAGCAGACGGAGACCGTGGTCATCAGCCAGAGGCGAGACCCGAACATCACTGCTAGTGACCTTGCCCATCTGGAGGTCGTTCTCGGCAGCTTCAGCACCCACTACAGCGCCAGCAAGGTCGACCGCACCCACAACCTGCAACTGGCCATCAAGGCGATCAACGGCACCGTGGTCATGCCCGGCGAGACCTTCTCGGCCAACCAGGCCATCGGTCGGCGTGATGAGGCCCGCGGCTTCCGCGAAGCCCCGATTTTCGTGGACGGTGAAATCACCCCCTCTACCGGCGGCGGCGTCTGCCAGGTCGGGACCACCATCTACAACGCGGCGCTGCTGGCCGGCCTGCCCATCGTGGAACGACACCATCATTCCATGCCAGTGCCGTATGCCGACGCTGGGCGCGATGCCACAGTCTACTGGGGACAGCTTGACCTGCGCTTCCGCAACGACACCGGCAGTCCCATCGTCGTGCTCGCCTCGATGAGCGGGAGTCGCGTCTATGTTCGCATCGTGGGCAAGCGCTCGGCGAAGAAGGCGGTGCGCATCGAGCGCAGCGGGATCGCGAGCATACCCTTTGAGATCGTCGAGAAGCCAGACCCGACACTGGAAGAGGGAAAGCGCAAGATCGAGGAAAAGGGGCGCAAGGGCGTACGAGTCACGGTATACCGTGTAACCGTCGAAGACGATGGCTCCGAGAGACGTGAGACGCTGCACACGGACATCTACCGGCCTCACAAGGAGATCGTCTTGGTGGGCAAGAAGAAGCCGGAGGTGAAGCCGGACGTTCTGGCACCCAGCACTGTCCCGGATGCTGCGAAGGGTGCTACCAAGGCAGGCAAGCCCAGCACGGGCACCAGTGGTCAGACAAGCAAGCTGGGGGCGACAACGGTAGCTAGACCCCAGACTGGCAGGTCTGGTAGCACGAAGCCGACTACCCGGGCAGGCAGCAGGAAAGCGCCAGACACCCGACGGTAGCCGGCAGCACAGAGCAGGGGGAGGTATGCTCCATGAGATGCGCACGCATGTTTGGTGTCCGCGACGTCCGCGTCGTGGAAAGCCCGACACCCGAGCCCGGTCCCGGCGAGGTCCTTCTGCGCGTCAGAGCCTGCGCCATCTGCGCTTCGGACCTGCACATGTACGAGGAAGGACACAGCAGCGGCGTATACCCGTCCGGGCCCATCATACTCGGCCACGAGTTCTCCGGAGAGGTAGCAGCGTTGGGCGAGGGCGTGACGGAGTGGCAAGTGGGCGACCGGGTCGCCTGCGAGCCGAGCTGGCACTGCGGCCACTGCGACATGTGCCGCGAGGGGCTGACTAACCTCTGCCGAGAGATCGTCTTCCCCAGCTACCCTGACCGTGACGGAGCCATGGCCGAGTACATCGCGGTTCCGGCTTTCTCGCTAGCGCGTCTCCCCGAGAGGGTGGACTTCATCGGCGGGGCGTTGGCGGAGCCCTTGGGAGTCGCACTGCACGCCGTCCGTCTTTCCGGTCTAAAAGCTGGCATGAAGGTCGCCATCCTTGGCGCCGGGGCTATAGGCCTGTCGATCCTGCAGGTGGTGAAGGCCCACAGGGCAGGCGAGGTGCTTGTCGCAGAGCCCTGTGGCCCCCGTCAGGAAGCCCCTAGGTCGCTCGGCGCAACCGTCCGCGCCAGTTGGGCCGAACTCCTGGATCTGTGTCCGCAGGGCCAGGAGCCAGACGTCGTCTTTGAGGCGGCCGGAGCGGAGCGCAGCTTCGCCGAGGCGCTGGAGCTTGCTCGGCCCGAAGGCAAGGTCATGGTCGTGGGGATCCCCACCCCCGACCTCCAGCAGTACTCGGCCAAGGTACCCCGTCGCAAGGAACTCACCGTTGTCTTCTGCCGGCGCTCGCGTGACACGCTACATGAGTGTCTTCGGATGATCGCTGCAGGCGAGCTTGACGCCAGCGCCTATCCGATCCGCCGGTATGCTCTCGATGAGTCGCCCGCTGCGCTGGCAGACGCCTCCCGGCGCGACTCAGCCATCGTTCGCGCCATCGTGTGCCCCTGACATCAGTGCTTGTGCACAGGTTACCCAGGCCGTTCGTTACTTGTGGCTTTTCTGTGACGCCAAGATGGCGTGCGGTGCTCTCAATGTATAGCTTGATTAGTGAATGGCAGCGGTTCGAATGCGGTCGTGAGGTTGGCTTGGAGGCAGCAGTGCGACGTCCGGCGCGCACCTTCCCGGTATGCGTAGAAGGGAGTGAGAGAACCGCCGGTACAAGCGAGGGCAAACGGCTTCAGCGGCCCGCAGCGGTCTACATAGCCCCAGGCAGGCCTGTGGGCAAAAAGCAACTGAGCCCGCGTATGGCGATATCCGGGGGGGAGCGAATATCGGGGGTGCAGGCTCAGTCGCAAAACGTATGCTTGATTATGATAGGCTCTCACTAGTCTGGTCTCACTATAGCGAACCCCTCGGCAAAACGCAATACCCTTTTATGAAGATTCCTGAAAAAATGCCGCCGGCAGATCACGGGCCACGCCAAGGTGGCATCGGGTATCGCG
>JABLXH010000125.1 GCA_013178155.1 Armatimonadota bacterium
AGGGAGGAAGCTGAGCAGACCGCCCTCAAGCTCCTGGAGGAGCGCGGCGCTGAGAAGCCGTGGGTCCTGAAGGCCGACCTGTTCCTGAGCAAGCCGTTCATGGAGCAGCCACACTGGTTCGTAGGCATGGACTACGCTAACCGCGACGGGGGGTTTCTCGAGCAACTGCTCATCGATGCCGTGACTGGCGAGGAGCTGAAGCCCCAGTTCGGGTATTCGGGCTCCCGGTGAGCCTGCTTACCAGAGCCGAACGCGCGCCGGAGGCCCTCCATTGGCCTCCGGCGCGGGCTTTCTACTCTCCCTGTCCCTCCGCCGGAAGGGCCCCTACTGCCCCCCGGCGAACAGCATCGAAGGTGTCTGAGTGCGAAAGGATCGCTGCCATGCGCTATCTGCCGGGGTTACTGCTGCTGGGGGCATGGGCGTCCGGGACGTGGGGGCAGGAGGCCGAGATCAGCGTGCCGTTGGACGAGGGGTGGAACGCAGCTCCCGAGTGGTGCGCCTACGAGCAGGCCGACCGCTACTCCCAGAGCTTCCAGAACGGCTACACCAGCTTCCGCGCCAGCGGCGGCAAGGGTACCATGATCTGGGTGCGTCACGCCGAACCGCGGCTCAATGTCGGCCAGATGGGCTATGTGACCCTGCGCTACCGCAGTCAGGGGATTGACCCGGTCCTGTACTCCTATCTGCTCTACCTGGACACCGGCGACAGTGGCGGGATGTATGCGCGCAACCTGATCTTCGCGGCCAGTGACCTCATCCACGACGGCCAGTGGCACACCGCCACGACGCAACTCTATCCCTTTGGTGAGATCGGGACCCTGGCCCTGCGCTTCCGGGCGCTGGAGGGCCAGGAGGGGCGGCTGGATGTGGCCTACCTGCGCTTCTCGGCCACACCACCGCGTGCGCCGCTGAGCGAGTTCGTGCAGTGGGAGGTGGGGGACACGGGCGTCGGCTCCTTCGGCCTCGACCTGGGAGGCATGCTCAACGAGAGCCAGGCCGATGCACAGCGAGCCCTGGACCTGGCAGACTGGTTCCCGGAGGCGCGGGTGGCGGTGGACGGGGTGAACTTCCAGGCTCCCGTGCGCGGGCTTGGAGCCGTGGCGACCACGGACAAGGGCAATGAAACCATCACCGTACCGGTAGCGGCCCAGGGGGGGGCCTTGTACCTGCTGATGGGTGCGAAGTTCCCGTACAAGATGCTCAACTATGCCGGGTGGAACCCAGGCGACATGACCGAGCGCCCGGAGCAGTTCCAGGTCAGCATCCGCTACGCGGACGGGACGGTTGAGGAGCAGGTGCCCTACTGCCTGAGCCGGCGGGCCTACGGGGTCTGGCGGGGGTTGCGGACCTACTGCCTGCCCCTGGATCCGACGAAGACCGTGCGGGATTTCACGCTCCACGACGGGATGGTGTACTCGTCCTTCCACCTGTTGGCGGCAACGGTGGGCGAGACCAGCCTGGCCCCGGCGCAGGCGGAGGCGCCCGTGCGCACGCCGGCGGGGCAGGGGCCGGGGAAGATGAAGCCGGCGGTGCTGCGGCAGGGTCGGGCGATCCTGATGCAGGGCCCGTGGGGAGAGCTTGCTTTCGGCTTAACCGACGCCGGCCTGACCCTGACGGCCATGGACAACGCGGCACACCCCAGCGCGGCGCTGAAGATCGCCAACCCTTGTCCCATCTTCGTCATCCGTGAGGGTGACCAGACGTGGAGCAGCGCCGACTTCACCATCACCGAGCCGGCGCTGGACTTCGAGGGGACGACCGGAGAGATCCACTTCGCCCACCCGGAGGCCAGACTGGGGGCCACGCTGGTGCTGCACGCGACTGCCGCCGAAGCGCGGCTGAAGCTGTTCGTGGTCAACCAGGGCGGAGGCGAGCGCAGCCTGCGGGTCACCTTCCCCCAGGTGGTGGTCAATCATCCCTGGCCGGCTGACGTCTACTACTTCTACCCGACCTCCTCGCCGGTCTGGAGCAACGCCGAAGCGACGTATGACAAGCCCTACAGCGGCTGGTTCCCCGTCCAGTTCGCCGACGTCTATGACCGGCGTGCCGGCGGGGGGCTCTACGTGGGGACGCGGGACACCTCGCTGCGCCAGCGGTACTACCAGCTCACCAAGTCCGGCGGCTCCGTGCGGCTGATGGTCGAATACCGTGACAACCCGCCCGTGCAGCCCGAAGAGGCCGTGGCCTGCCCGCCGGCAGTCATCGGTCTGCACGGCGGCGACTGGCGTCCCGCTTACAACGCCTACGCGGCGTGGCTGAAGACCTGGTACCGGCCATCGCACCCGCGGCCTGAATGGTACCGGCACGTCTGGAACTTCCGCACCTGGTGGACCCATACCATGGGCGACGGCAACCCGGATCACAATCTGCTGAACAGGCAAACAGGCGAGTTCCAGACCGAGGCCTTCGTCCGACGCGACCGCGAGCTGTACGGCGACGTGGACATGGTGCACTTCTTCGACTGGCGCATCTCCCCGACGCGCGGCACCTGGGGTGACTACACCTACGATGGGGTGGGAGGACTGGAGGCGTTTCGGGGCGCCATTCAGGTCCTGCAGCGCGAGGGCATCCGGGTGGGGCTGTATCTGGATTGCTACCTGTGCAGCGAGAAGTCCGACATCGGCAAGGCCCATGGACGCGAGTGGGCGGCCATTGACATCGCGGGCAATCCCAGCCGGGCCTACTCGACCCCCGAGGAGCCCATGTACGGCATGTGTGTGCTCCATCCGGGGTGGCAGGACCACCTGGCCCAGACCTGCGCGCGTGTGGCCCGCGACACCGGGTGTGACGGCATCTACCTGGATGAGGGGATGACCGATTCGCGGGAGTACTGGTGCTACAGCCCGGACCACGGGCACGCGGTGCCCGGTGTCAACCAGTTGGGTCTCATCGAGCTGGCGCGGAAGGTGCGCGAGCGTCTGCCGGAGGGTGTCGCGCTCTACACCGAGTGGTCACCGCCGGACGCCATGGTGCCTTACCTGGACGGGGCCTACCAGGCGAACCTGGCGCACTGCGATATCCATCAGTCGCCGGGCTTTCTGCAACTGGCGCGGTTCGTCTTCCCCGATTTCAGAGTGTTCACGATCAGCAATGCGGGAGGTATGTCGGATGGCATCTGGGAAGGCCTGAAGTACAGCCTCTTTAGCGGCGTACCGCTCTACACGCTCTCCTGGGGCCATGACGAGGCCGTCTACCCGCTGGTACGGAAGATGTCGGCCATTCTGCACGACCACGAGGCGGCGTTCCTGACCACCACGCCCAAGCCGTTGGTGCCGACGGAGCGCGCGGACCTTTTCGCCAACCAGTTCCCCGGCCCCAAGGAGACCGTCTGGACCCTCTGGAACGCCCGGTATCGCACCCTGACCGGCCCGGTGCTGAGGGTCGCGCACGCTTCCGGCGCGCGGTACCTGGACCTGTGGAACGAGCGGGAGCTGCACCCGTCTATCGGCAAGGACGGTATTGCCACCCTAAGCACCACACTGGGGCCGCGCGGCATTGGGGTCGTGGCCCAGGTGAGACCGTGACCGCCCAGCGCCCTGAACCCGGCACCGGGCAGCCGCTGCCATCGCCAGTGCGCCCGCTTACGCTGACCGGCAAGGCCGCCTACGCCATGGGTCACTTCGGGCTGAGCCTCGTGGGGTATGTCGTCGTGGCCTACGTGATGCCGTTCTATGACCCGCCGGAGGCCGCCGAGGCCGAGGGAGCGCGCCGTCTTGTGGTCTCCGGCGCCCTGATGGGGCTGATCATTCTCCTGAGCCGCAACGTAGACTATGTCGCCGACCCGTTGGCCGGGTTCCTGTCAGACCGCCTGCGTAGCCGCTGGGGTCGCCGCAAGCCCTTCATGGTGGCCTGCGCGCCCGGTCTGATCATCTCCTTCGTGCTGCTATGGCACCCGCCGGTGGGTGAGCCCTCGGCTGCCAACGCGGTGTTTGCCGGCATCGCGTGCGCCGCCGTTTTCGTCTTCATCGCGGGATTCGGCGCGCCGTACCTGGCGCTGCTGGCAGAGATTGCGACCTCAGAGCGTGAGCGCCTCCAACTGGCCGGCATCCAGGGCGCCTTCAACCTGGCGGGCATCGCCACCGCGGCCCTGTTCTTCTCGTGGATCGCTCCCCGGTGGGGCGTGGCGCACGCCGCCCACGCCGTGGCCGTCCTCGCCGCTGTGGCCCTCGTCGCCGCTTGCCTGGGCCCGCGCGAAGGAGCGGGCGGGCATGCGGTGCACCGCAGCTCCCAGCTAGGCCTGCGGAGGTCGCTGCTAAGCACCTTCACCAACCTACCATTCCTATTCTACTGGGGAGGGTACTACTTCTTCTGGCTGGGTCTGCTCATTCTCCTATCAGGAATGGAGTACACCTGCGCTGAGTTTCTGGGGGTTCGCGTCGGCGGTTCAGCGCTGATTCTGAGTTGGGGCTTACTGTGCGGCCTGTTGTGCCTGCCACTGGCGAGCTGGCTGGCCCTGCGCTGGGGGCACCGACGGGCCTTCCTGGCCGCACAGCTATGGTTTGTGGTGCTGGCGCCGGCCCTGGGGCTGGTAGGCTGGCACGCGGACCGCGAGACAGGCCTGTGGCTGGCGCGTCTCGGAGCCGTACTGCTGGGGCCAGCCATCGCCGGCCTCTTCGCGCTCCCCTACACTATCCTCGCCGAGGTCTGTGACCGCGACCATGAACGCACGGGTGAGTACCGGGAAGCCATGTATTTTGGGTTCCAGGGCATGATGTTCAAGGCAGGCATCGGCTTCGCGCCGCTGATGGTGGCGGCGATCATGGAGGTGGCGGCCGCCGGGAGCAGCCCCGAACTGGGCTGCCGACTGTTCGGTCCGGCGGCAGGGCTGTCGGCGCTTGTAGCCGCCGCGGTGTTCTGGTGGTACCCGCGGGACGAGCCAGCGCTCAAGAGCGAATGAGCGGGGCCGCAGAAAAAGTGCAAGATTCCCCTCAAGCTATCGCCGCTGGGAGCCGATAGCATCAGTGGGAGGAGTGGAACACCAGCAGGGGGGGCAGGAGACGACACTATGCAGATAGACCCGGTTCGAGCTCAGAGGATCACTGCCAGCAGCCTGGAGAAGGTGGCTCCTGCGCAGATGGACGCCACGTCGCCAGCGGAAGCCACACCCGCCGCTGCCGGCGCCAGCCGCCTGGAACTGAGCCCGCAGGCCGCAGAGGTTCAGGCCGCGCAACAGGCCCTGGCGGAGACGCCCGAGGTGCGGGCCGAAAGGGTTGCCACGCTCAAGGCGCAGATGGCGGCCGGGACATACCAGGTCGACCCCGAAAAGATCGCCGCCCGGATGATCCCCGACTAGCCGGGCGGGGGTTGAGGCCCTCCGGCACTGGCCACGCACCCGCTGACGTCACCCGCCGCCAGGCGCGCTCGCAGCTTGCTGTGCTTGCGGCTGTAGGCAAAGTAGACCACCAGCCCAAGACCCAGCCAGACGAAGAGCCGCAGCCAGTTCTCCGGCGGCAAGGAGAACATCAACAAAAGACAAAGGGCCACGCCCAGCAGTGGCACCAGAGGCACGAGGGGGCAGCGGAACGGCCGCGGCGCGTTGGGGTGGGTACGCCGCATGATCACCACCGCCAGGCAGACCATCACGAACGCCAGCAGTGTCCCGATGTTCACCAGCTCGGCGAGGATGCGCAGGGGCACCAGCGCCGCGCCGAGGGCGACCACGCAGCCCGTCAGGATCGTGGACTTCCACGGCGTGCGGAACCGCTCGTGGACCGCGCCAAAGAAGCTCTCCGGCAGAAGACCGTCCCGCGCCATGGCCAGCAGCACCCGCGGCTGGCTGAGCATCAGCACCAGCAGCACCGAGGTGATCCCTGCCACTGCGCCCAGGGAGATGACGAACTGCGCCCAGGTCAGACCGCGCGCCGCGAAGGCGGCCGCCACCGGCGCCTCGACGTCAATCTGGTCGTAGGGCACCATGCCGGTCAGGACGGCAGCCACGGCAACGTAGAGCACGGTGCAGATCAGCAGCGAGGCAATGATGCCGATGGGCACGTCGCGCTGGGGGTTTCGGGCCTCCTCGGCGTGAGTAGACACCGAGTCAAAGCCGATGTAGGCAAAAAAGATCAGTCCCGCACCGGCGAGCATTCCCACCGGCTGTCCTCCCGCCGCTTCCGCTCCCCAGACCGTATGCCCAAAGAGACTGACTCCGGCCCAGCCGTAGGGGGCGAAGGGGTGCCAGTTGCGCGGGTCCACGAAGGCGGCGCCCAGACCGATGACCAGCAGCACCACCGCCAGCTTGATGACCACCATGATGGTATTGAAGCGCGCACTCTCGCGAATCCCGATGACCAGAATGGTGGTGAGCACAGCCGCGACGACCAGCGCTGGCAGGTCAATGACGCTCCCCGTGGCCACGATCCGTCCCACCTCGGGGTCAAAGTCAAAGGGGGCAGCGGTCAGCGACTGCGGTAAGTGCAGACCGAAGATGCTGAGGAAGTTCTGGGCATATTTCGACCACCCGTGGGCGACCGAGGCTGAGGCGACCGTATACTCGATGATCAGGTCCCAGCCAATGATCCAGGCGAACAGCTCGCCCATGGTGGCATACGAATAGGTGTAGGCGGAGCCGGCAACCGGAGTGAGGGCGGCGAACTCGGCATAGCTAAGCGCAGCCAGCGCGCAAGCCGCCCCCGCGACCACGAATGACAGGATCAGGGCTGGCCCGGTCTTGTCATGGGCGACCAGACCGGTGACCACGAAAATGCCGGCTCCGATGATGCAGCCGATGCCCAGGCTGGTGAGGCCGACCGGCCCCAGGACGCGGCGCAGGCGATTCTCGCCGGCCATCTCCTCGTGCAGCAGACTGAGCGGCTTGCAGGCGAAGAGTTGCTTCATGGGCAGGAACCTCCTCGATGGGCTGCAAACGGCTTCCGTGAACCAGTTACTGCTCGCGCGGCTTCTGGCTGTCTATCCACCTGGCGATGTCCTCGATGACCTGTGGGGCTACGTGTTGCAGCTTCTCGTACTCCTTGGGTGTGGCCTTGCCCTCGCCCTCGGCGAACAGGTGGTTCAGGTCCGGGTACAGCTTCAGCGTCACATGGGCGCGGCCGGCCAGCGCCCGGCGCCAGTTCTCCAAATCCACCTCCGTCACCTGGTAATCCCGGCCGCCCTGCAGAATGAGCATCGGCAGGCTGAGCCTCGCCGCTGTTTCGGTGGGGCTGTAGGCTCGCAGGTCGCGCCAGTAGGATGCGGGAGCGCCGAGCAGGAGCTTGCCACCCTCGGTGTCGTCGCTGAGGTCTGAGGCCTTGACTCGCTCGGCTTCGGCCTTCATCTCCGCGATCTTGTCCAGTTCGGTCTGACTATGCTCGCCCGGCAGCGAGGCGATGTAGTCGAGTTGCTCGATAGTCAGGTCCTCAAGAGGCCGTGTCGCGCCCGCGCGGATGATGAGCCCCCGCACCTCTGGCGCGGCTTCTGCGATACGCGGCGCGAGCGTGCCGCCGAGACTGTGGCCCAGCACGAACACCCGCTGCGGGTCAATGCCCTCGGTCTGGCGCAGCAGGGCCACCGCCGCCACGGCGTCGTCGATCGTCTCCTCTTTCACAGTCAGCCCGGCCTGGTCTTGGGCCAGCTTGGACTGATACTGCCTGGTCCGCTTTTCATAGCGCAGCACTGCGATGCCGCGCGAGGCCAGCCCCTCGGCGAGGTCGCGGAAGGGCTTGCTGGGTCCGAGGGACTCGTCGCGGTCCTGTGGTCCAGAGCCGTGGACCAGCACCACGGCGGGCACGGGTGCCTTGCCGCGAGGCAGCGTCAGCGTCCCCGGCAGGGCCCACTCGCCCGTGCCCACCGTCACCTCGTGCTCCTCGAAGCTCTCCGGCCGGACATAGGACGGGGGCTGGTACTCGGCCGACCGGTCCGCCGTCGTCGTCCACATGCCGCTGATCTCGCCCCTGCCGTTGTACACCACCCGGATGTCGAGGTCGGCCTGGTCAAAGTGGCAGGTCACAAAGACGATGTCATAGCCCTGTTCGTGCGCGGTGCGCGTCCGCAGTTGGCCCTGGTATGGGCCCACCGCGGCCACCAGGCCCTCCCAGGTCTCCCTCAGCTTGTCCGCAGGCAAGGCCTGCTTCATTGTCTCGTCGAATCGGGTGACGGCGCCGGCGAAGTCACCCGCCGCCAGCAGGTCCACAAAGGCCTTGGCCTCTGCCGTGCGGTCCACCGGTGCAGTGTCGGCCTGTGGCCGTGTGCACGATGGCAGGCACAACACCAGCATCAGCCCCAGGCAGACTGTCAATGCCGACGGCCGCCGCTCATCCCGCATCCGCCATCCCTCATTCCTCACCGGTTCCTCGTGGCGCCAGCTCTCCCTTGCGGCTCAGGTCAGCCGCGCGGCGCAGTCGGGCCACGACATCGTCTTGCGGCAACAACTCCAGCAAGTGGAACAGACTCGGGCCAATCGTGGTCCCTGTGACGGCAGCGCGACACGGGTGAATAAGCTCCGCGGCCTTAAGCCCGAGCTCATCCGCCAGCCCGCGGACCGCCGCCTCCAGCGCCTCCGCGTTCCAGTCGGTCGTCGCCAGGCGATCCGCCAGGGCATCCAGGCGTGCCGGGCAGTCCTCGCGGCTCAGCCACTTCTCCCGCGCTCGGTCCTCATAGTCGAAGTCATCGGTGAAGAAGTACCGCGCCCAGTCGGTGAAGACCGTCAGCAGGCGCACCCGCTCCTGCATCAGGCCGCAGACCTGCACCAGCCAGGCCTTGCGTTCCGGCGTGGGCTGGGCCTCAAAGAGCCCGGCCTGCACCAGGTAGGGCAGCGCCCGGTCCGCCAGTTGCTCCGGGGTGAGCGCCTTGATGTACTCCCCGTTGAGCCACTCGGCCTTCTCCAGGTCAAAGACCGCTGGCGACTTGCTGCAGGCCTCAAGGGTGAAGCGCTGGATGATCTCCTCCCGGCTGAATATCTCCTGCTCGGAAGCCGGCGACCAACCCAGCAGTGCCAGGAAGTTGAACATCGCCTCGGGCAGATAACCCATCTGCTGGTACTCGGTGACACTCACCGCTCCGTGGCGCTTGGAGAGCTTGCTTCTGTCGGCGCCCAGGATGATGGGCAGGTGTGCATACACCGGGCGCGGGAAGCCCAGGGCGTCCTGCAGTTGAACGTGGATCTGGGTGTTTGGGAGGTGCTCGACCGCGCGGATGACATGGGTGATCTGCATCAGGTAGTCGTCCACCACCACCGCGAAGTGGTAGGTCGGGAAGCCACTGGTCTTGCAGATGACCGGGTCGCCTACCAGCGCGTTCTCGTAGACTACCTCGCCCTGGATCAGGTCGTTGATAGCCGTCTTGCCGGCTTCTCGCATCTTCAGGCGAATGCAAGCCTCGGCGCCTTCCCGCGGCCGGGCGAGGCGACAGCGCCCGTCATAGCGCGGCGGCCGGCCGCTGGCCTGCTGCACGCGGCG
Source organism: Armatimonadota bacterium (assembly GCA_013178155.1). Taxonomy (GTDB): domain Bacteria; phylum Armatimonadota; class Zipacnadia; order Zipacnadales; family UBA11051; genus JABLXH01. Next base: position 9,390 of record JABLXH010000125.1, read on the forward strand.
CATCTCCTCCAGCTCCTCGCGGGTGCAGTAGCACTTGTAGGCCAGGCCGGCCTCCAGCAAGCGGTCCAGGTACTCCTGGTAGATGGGCAGACGCTCGGACTGCACATACGGGGCGAAGTCGCCTCCCACATCTGGGCCCTCGTCCCAGTCCAGACCCAGCCAGCGCAGGCCATCATAGATGACGGCGAGAGCGGACTCCGTGGACCGCACCTCGTCGGTATCCTCGATGCGCAGGATGAACTTGCCGCCCTCGTGGCGGCAGAAGAGCCAGTTGAACAGCGCGGTGTGGAGGTTGCCCACGTGCATGTACCCGGTGGGCGACGGGGCGAAGCGACAGCGAATCTCGTCAGGCATTTCGGCACTCCGGTGCAAGATGGGAAGGCAGGGGGATTGTACATGGGAAAGGCGGCAGGGGGCAATGGGGAACGCTCGCCAGCAGGTGCTCCTCGCGTCTGTCACGAACTGCTCGGCACCAAGAAACACCCGGAGGTTAGCTATGTTGCGCTGTGTCTTTGTGGTTGTCGCTCTCACCTGGGCGACCCTTGCAGCCGCTCAGTCCATCAATCTCCTCGCCAACCCCGCCGCCTGGCAGCCAGGCACCGATAGCGGCGGCTCGACGATGACCATCCTCCCGGCGACCGCCGAGGCCCCCCTGGTGGTGCAGGTGCGCGCGGATGGGAATAGCGAGGACTACCCCAAGGTGACGTTAGCCTGGAGTACGCCCCAGGACTGGAGCCCCTACTCCCGCCTGCGTGTCAAGGTCCGGGTGACGTGCGACAACCGCGAGATCCGCACGAAACAGATGAACGTCGTGCTATATGACGAGAACCTCCGCCGCACAGACCTGCCCGACCGCCCCATGACTCAGCAGTGCATCGGGGTCACAGGACGCGAGGGGCAGTGGGTGGACCAGCGGGCCTGGTTGCTCAAAATTCAGCGCCGTCGCATCGCCATGTGCCAGCTCTATCTGTACGAGCTGCCGCCCTCCCGCGAACACACTTACACCTGGGAAATCGCCGAACTCAGCGTGGAGGGCATGGGCGAGAAGGGCACGTTCTTCGATAACGAGGTCTATGGTCAGGAGACGCTGCTGACCCAGCCCGACAGCCCGGCGGGGCGCGTCGCCACAGCCGATGGGCTCCAGCTTGAGCTGGGTGCGCACGGTGCCATCACGGCCGTACAAGTGGACGGTCGGCGCGTCGGCGGCCAGGGCCGTCACGCCAGTGGCCTGCTGCTGCGGGATGTGGCCGAGGGCGGCCCCCCACAGCCGGCAGGCGGGACCGTCACCCGGCGTGGCGCAGCCCTGGTGCAGAGAGCCGAACTGCCCACTGGTCTGGGCCTGGAGGCAACCTACCGTTCGCTGGGGCCGTACCTGGAGATTGCTGGCAAGGTTATGGACCGCACCGGCCGTGACCGGGCGGTGACCGTCTATCTGGCCGTGCCGTTGCGCCGGGCGCTGTGGCAGTGGTGGGACAACCCCGCCACCTGCCGCACCGAGGCCGACGAGATGGGAGAGCTGCACTACCTCGAAGGGGGCATGGAGTACGGCCTCAACGGCCTGCACTCCAAGTATCCTCTGGGCGCCCTGTCGCTGCCCGAACAAGCAGGCTTGACGCTGGCCGTGCGCATGGACGAGCCGGTCGTGCACCGCATCGGCTACAACCCCGATATGGGGCTTATGTACCTCGCACTGGATTTCGGCCTGGTGGCGGAGAAGACAGTCCACGGCCGCTCCCTGTCCGAAGCCCCCTTCCGAATCCTGGTCTATCGCCATGACCCCACCTGGGGCATGCGCTCGGCCCTGCAACGCTACTATGACTTCTTCCCTGGCTTCTTCACCCAGCGCATTCCGGCCCGCCGCCAGGGCGGCTGGTTTGTGTGGGGCAAGATGCAGGACATGGAAGGGGCCCTTGACGCGGGCTTCGGCTTCCACTGGGGCCCGGCCGGGCCGGAGGCGGTGAAGTGGGACAACGCCCACAAGGTCATCAGCCTGCTGTACATCGAGGCCGAGTTCTTCCAGCAGACGATGGGCGACCTCGACCGCGAGCCGACCATGGCCGAGTGCATTGAGCGCCTGAAGAAGCTGGCGGCCGGCGACGAGGCGGAACTGGAGAAGTACGCCAAACTGGCCTACGCCAGTTCCTACGTGCCAGGGAAATGGATCAGGGAGCACTCGCTCAAGGAATCTGTGGTCACCGTCGCGCGAGCCGCGCTGGCGTCTGTCGGCTACACCAGTTCCGGCGATCCGCGGGGTGGGGTCGGACAGATGCCGTGGATGGGTGAGAGCAAGTGGGGCGTCATCTTCCCTTGTAACCTGGACCCCGATATCCCCGGCGGTAAGGGCCGTTTTGACGCCGATATCTACCTGGAAAGTGGCCTGGCCGAGATGCGCGAGGCTGGCGCGCGCTATGACGGGATAGCCCTGGACTCCCTTGGCGGTTACGGCCACTTCGGTGGCGCCGACTACCGGCGAGAGAACTTCCGCTACACTGACTTCGCCCTGAGCTTCGCCGCCGGAGATCACGCACCGGTGCTGCCCCTGTGGTATGGCTCAGTGGAATGGGTGCGCGACCTGGCTCGCCAGATGCATGGCCGCGGCCTGGTGCTGATGGC
>JABLXH010000126.1 GCA_013178155.1 Armatimonadota bacterium
ATGAAGGCCGGGCAGAAGATGCCCGATGGACTGGACAAGGAGATCGACAAGTGCGTCGCCGAGCTGGAGAAGCAGGCCGGCAAGAAGTTCGGTGACCCCAATAACCCCTTGCTGGTGTCGGTGCGGTCCGGGGCGCGCGACTCCATGCCGGGCATGATGGACACCGTTCTGAACATCGGGATGAACGACGAAGTCGCCGAAGCCATGGTCAAGATGACCGGCAATGAGCGCTTCGTCTTTGATGCCTATCGCCGCCTCATCATGATGTTTGGCGACGTGGTCATGGGCGTGAAGCGCCACGACTTCGAGGAGTGCTTCGATAAGGTGAAGCAGGAGGAGGGGGTCAAAGAGGACACCGAGGTGTCCGCCGCTGGCCTGCGGAGGGTTGTGGAGCTGGAGAAGGCCGTCTACAAGAAGGCCATTGGCGAGGATTTCCCGCAGGACCCCCGGGAGCAGCTTCTAGCCGGTGTCCGGGCTGTATTTGAGTCCTGGAACAACGACCGCGCGGTGGCCTACCGCAACATGAACAAGATCCCGCACGACTGGGGCACCGCGGTCAATGTGCAGATGATGGTCTTTGGCAACATGGGTGACGACTCGGGTACCGGCGTGGCCTTCACCCGCGACCCAGCGACAGGCGAGAAAGTCCTCTACGGTGAGTACCTGCAAAACGCCCAGGGCGAGGATGTCGTGGCCGGTATTCGCACGCCCATGCCCATCGCCGAGCTGGCCAAGATCAACAAAGACGTCTACGACCAGTTCGTGGCCATCTGCGAGAAGCTAGAGAAGCACTACAAGAACATGCAGGATGTGGAGTTCACCGTGGAGCGCGGGAAGCTCTACATGCTGCAGACGCGCAACGGCAAGCGCACGGCACAGGCAGCCCTGAAGATCGCCGTGGATATGGTGGACGAGGGCCTCATCACCCCGAAGGAAGCCGTCATGCTGGTTCCCCCGGACCAGCTCGACCAGGTCCTGCATCCGCAGTTCGACCCCAAGGCCAAGCCGAAGGCCGCCGGCAAGGGGGTGGCGGCGTCTCCGGGCGCAGCGGCGGGCGAAGTCGTGTTCTTTGCTGCTGACGCGGTGAGCGAGGCCGAGAAGGGCAACCGAGTGGTCCTGGTTCGCCACGAGACCTCGCCGGAGGACATCCGGGGCATGGCGGCAGCCCAGGGCATTCTGACCCAGTTCGGCGGCAAGACTTCGCACGCCGCCGTGGTGGGGCGTCAGATGGGCAAACCCTGCGTCGTTGGCTGCAGCGCGATCGAGATTGACTACAAGAAGAAGCAGTTCACCATCGGCAACCAGGTAGTCAAGCAGGGCGACTTCATCTCCATTGATGGCGCCACTGGCGAGGTCATGCTGGGCGATGTGCCCACGACCGACAGCCCCGTCATCCTGGCCCTGAAGGGCAACAAGAAGGCGCAGAAGGACCCGCTGTACGTATACTTCTCCCGGTTGATGCAGTGGGCCGACGAGAACCGCCGCCTGGGTGTGCGGACCAACGCCGACACGCCTGAGGACAGTGCCCTGGCCATCGCGCTGGGCGCCGAGGGCATCGGTCTGACGCGAACGGAGCATATGTTCTTTGCCGAGGACCGCATCCTGATCTTCCGCAAGATGATCCTGGCCGACACCCACGAGGAGCGCGCGGCCGCAGCCAAGGAGCTGCTGCCGTTCCAGAAGAAGGACTTCCTGGGCATTCTCAAGGCCATGAACGGCAAGCCCGTCATCATCCGCCTGCTGGACCCGCCGCTGCACGAGTTCCTCCCCAACACGCCCGAGGCGATCAAGGAGTGCGCGGAGGCCACTGGCAAGTCGGTCAAGGAGATCAAGGACAAGGCGCAGTCCCTGCACGAACTGAACCCGATGCTGGGGCACCGTGGCTGCCGCCTGGGTGTGACCTTCCCCGAGATCTACGAGATGCAGGTGCGGGCCATCTTTGAGGCTGCCTGCGAGCTCAAGAAGAAGGGCCTCAACCCGATCCCCGAGGTCATGCTCCCGCTGGTTGGGCTCATTGGAGAGCTGGAGATCTGCTTTGAGTACACCAACCGCGTGGCCAAGGAGGTCATGGCTGCCAAGAAGGTCGAGGTTGAGTACATGATCGGCACGATGATCGAGCTGCCGCGTGCATGCATCATTGCCGACCAGATCGGCAAGATCGCGCAGTTCGTGTCCTTCGGCACCAACGACTTGACGCAGACCACCTTTGGCTTCAGCCGCGATGACGTGGAGGGCAAGTTCTTCCCGGCTTACGTGGACAAGCGCATCTTCCAGGTCAGCCCCTTTGAGACCCTGGATGTGCAGGGCGTGGGTGAACTGGTGAGGATGGGCGTCGAGAAGGGACGCGCGGCCAATCCCAAGCTCGAGGTCGGGATCTGCGGCGAGCACGGGGGTGACCCGAAGTCTGTGGAGTTCTGCCACAAGGTCGGCATGGACTATGTGAGCTGCAGCCCGCTGCGTGTGCCGATCGCGCGGCTGGCCGCTGCTCAGGCCAATATCGGGGGTCCCGGCGCCATCGGAGAGTGAGCGGTTGTCAGGGATGCAGGGAGCGCCGTGCAGCGTAGCACGGCGCTCTCTTTTGCCCACTTTCCGCGTGTCGGCTCCGCGGGGTCCGGGCAAGCTGCGGCGCGAGCGGCAGGTGTCGGGTTGGAGCAGGACGAAAAGCCTTCCTGGAGGTGGTCTTAGTGATGAACACGATCGTAGAAGTTCACGGCCGCGAGATCATGGACTCGCGGGGGAATCCGACTGTTGAGGTGGACGTTGAGCTGGCTTGCGGCGCCGTGGGCCGGGCGGCTGTCCCCTCGGGGGCCTCTACGGGCGAGCGTGAGGCGCTGGAGCTGGTAGACGGTGACAAGTCGCGGTACATGGGTAAGGGCCGTCTGAACGCCGTCAACAATGTCAACGAGGTCATCGCCCCTGAACTGGTGGGCATGGATGCGACCGAGCAGATCCTCATTGACGACACCATGCTGGCACTGGATGGCACCGAGAACAAGAGCAAGCTGGGTGCCAATGCTGTGCTGGGCGTATCGCTGGCCACGGCCAAGGCTGCTGCGGAGGCCCTGGGGCTGCCGCTCTATCAGTACATCGGCGGCGTTTCGGCCCGGACCCTTCCGGTGCCGATGATGAACATTATCAACGGCGGCAAGCATGCCGATAACAATGTGGACCTGCAGGAATGGATGATCATGCCGGTGGGGGCCTGTTGCTTCAGTGAGGGGCTGCGGATGTGCGCCGAGATCTACCACTCGCTGGCCAGCATCCTCAAAGACCGCGGGCTGTCCACTGCCGTCGGTGACGAGGGGGGCTTTGCGCCCAACCTGGAGTCCAACGAGGACGCCCTGCGCGTCATCATGCAGGCCATCGAGAAGGCCGGTTACCAGGCGGGCTGCGACATTCAGATAGCGCTTGACCCTGCCGCTAGTTCATTTTATGATGCCAAGAAGAACAAGTACGTCCTGGAAGGCGAAGGCCGGGAACTCTCGGCGGAGGAGATGATCGCCTTCTATGCCGACCTGTGCAGCCGGTATCCCATCGTTTCCATCGAGGATGGTCTGGACGAGAACGACTGGGACAACTGGCCGAAGCTGGTGCAAGCCATTGGGGATAAGGTGCAGGTGGTCGGTGACGACCTGACAGTCACCAATGTCAAGTACCTGTCGCAGGCCATCGAGCAGAAGGCGATCAACTCGATCCTGATCAAGGTGAACCAGATCGGGACACTGACGGAGACGCTGGCGGCCATCGAGATGGCCAAACGCGCTCGGATGACGGCCGTGGTCTCTCACCGGAGTGGCGAGACCGATGACGCGACCATCGCGGACCTCGTGGTAGGGACGAACGCCGGGCAGATCAAGACCGGGGCCCCTTGTCGTGTAGACCGGGTGGCGAAGTACAACCAGTTGCTGCGCATCGAGGAGCGACTGGGTTCGATGGCATGTTACGCGGGGGCAGCAGCGTTCTACAACCTGGGTTAGGCTCCATACTCGGGTTATGGTTTGAGTCCGTGTTCTCTCCAGCAGCAGACAACGCAGACATCGTGGGGCGAGAGATGCGGGAGCAGGCATACAACGAGGGCACCGCGCCGCGATTGAGCCGGGTCATCCTGGTCTGGTCGGCGGTCGGTGTCCTCGCTTTGTCTCTGAGCCTGGGGACCAAGTTGATCCGGCCGGTCTGGCGCGGATTATCCGTCTCGGCGGCCATCGTACAGGGTCGAGCCAGGCTTGAGCAGCAACGCCTGGACAATGCTGCCCTCAAAGCGGAGCTGGCTTTCCTGCGGTCTGACGAAGGCAAGCGGTGGGCGACCTGGTACTACCTGGGCATGGCGCCGCCCGGATGGGAAGCGGGACGCATAGTGGAACAGGTCGTGTCGCCACCACCGCCGACGCGGCCAGAGCGCATCCAGGCCTGGCTCCGCGCAGCCCGGGAGCGAAGTGCACAGCGGGTGCGCATGGCTGGCGATATCCTTATGGTCTACTGCGGCCGGCAGGACTGCGAGTTGGGTTCTGAGGTGCGAAACGTACCAACCGCGGGGTTGTCTAAGAGCGATGAGAGTGGTGGTAGCGACGGGGGATCCGGTGATGGGGACGGCTGAGATGGTTCCCCGGTGACGCGGGGTTGACTTGGCGCGGGGGGCTGTGCTAACGTAGACTGTCGAGTGGGAGGGTCACCTTCCGCTTGCAGCGCATGCCTCGACGTGCTGGTGACCGAGACTGGCAAAGGAGGGAGGGACTCCTGCCGGGTCATCAGGGGTTCGCGTCGGGGACCGGACAGTGAGGTCGGGTCGGCACTGCAGCGGTGAGGAAACATGGCAACAACACTGTTGCAGCCGATCCTGCCTGGGCTGTTCCGGGGAGGCGAAGGGAGCCGGAGTTATTCCGGTCCTTTCACTGCCTCCGAACCAAGCCAAGGAGGACGGAAGACATGAAGAAGATGATGTTGGTTGCCGCACTGGCCGTAGTGGTCGCGGTGCCGTGCTTCGCGCAGGCGAACCCGGCGCAGACCGTGCCTTTTGACCACTGGGCCTACGACGCAGTCCAGCAGCTTGTGGACCGCGGCATCATCATCGGTTACCCGGACGGCACGTTCAAGGGTGACCGGGCGATGACCCGCTACGAGTTCGCGATGGCCATCAGCCGTTTGCTCGATGCCATCGGCGACGGCCAGGTTGGCCCGGCCGGTCCGCAGGGCCCGGCTGGTCCGGCGGGCGCCGCTGGCCCGGCTGGTCCGGCTGGTCCGGCTGGCCCGGCTGGCCCCGCAGGCCCCCAGGGCCCCAAGGGCGACCCCGGTGTTGTTGACGAGGCCGCGGTAGCCGCGATCGTCAACAAGCTGATGGATGAGTTCAAGGACGAGTTGGCGGACATCCGCCAGGACCTGGACTACCTGACCGACGACGTCGCTGACCTGGCTGACCGGGTCACCTACCTGGAAGAGCAAGCCAAGGGCCCCAAGGTCTTCGGTTGGCTCGACTACCGGATTGGCACCTCGGGCGAGGCGGTCACGGTTGACAACTCGTTTGACAACCTGACGGCGATGGTCGGCGTGCAGGGCAAGATCCGGGACAACGTCTCGGGTCGGATCGCCCTGAAGGTCCGGGACACCAGCGACATCTGGACGAGCAGTGCCTGGTCGGCCATCGACACCCCGATCGCGACGGCGCAGTACGGCATGTATGGCGGCCCGCTGGATGCCTACGTGCCGTATTCCACCGGTATCAACAGCGTCCCGCTGGTCGATGGCTACAGCGGGGAGGAGTTCTGGCTGGACGAGGCCTGCATTACCGTCAACACGGACTTCCTGTGGGACAGCAGCTGGACGCTCGGCCGCCAGTACCAGAAGTACGGCATGGGCCTGTTGGTTGACAATGACCGCCGCTCGCAGCAGGGCATCCGCTGGCAGGCGCCGGACGCGCTGTTGGGTCTGGACTGGGAGTTCTTCTTCGGTGGCGGCGAGTTTGAGATGCTGCCGAATGACGGCTCCTTCCGCAGCGACACCTATAGCAGCGCCCGCATCGCCTACAGCGGCTCCAGCTTCACCCTGGGTGGCCAGTACCTGATCAACGGCTACATTCAGGAGAAGGGTTGGAGCGCCGACCTGGCGTGGAACGTCTGGGACCGCGACGTCCGGTTCGAGTACGCTCAGCTTCTGCGCGACCGCGGTGGCCGCTGGACCGACGACATGCGCCACAACAAGCCGGCCGCCTGGATGGCCAGTGCGGACATCTGGCGCGGCAGCAACTGGAAGCTGACGGGCTTTGCTTCCTGCACCGATGCCGAGTACGATGTCTTCTACTCGGCTATCAACCCGTACTACGAGCACATCGACGGCACGGGCGCCGGCGTGCCCTGGGAGAAGTGGCTGCGCAACCCGCTGGCCATGCCCAACACCCGGGTACTCGGTGGCACCCTGGACTTCCGCCTGGGCAAGCTGCCCTTCATGGTCTGCTACTATGACCTGGAGGACCGTGGCACCAGCACGGACTCGTGGTGGTATCACAACAGCGTCGCCATGGCGAATGGCTGGTCTGGCGTCGAGGTGCCATACGACGCGCTTATGGCTGTGAGCTTGGGCGTGCCGCTGACCGAAGGCGTCAACGCCAAGCTGACCTATGCTCGCCAGAACGCCAACTACAGCGGACTGGACGACCTGCAGCTGCTGCAGGCCGGTGTCGAGATCGGCTTCTAGTAAGCCGCGACACTGACCAAAGCACAACGAAGGGGCTCCGGCACTTGGCCGGGGCCCCTTTTTTCGCTTGGGACAGCGCCCGGTCGCCAGGGAAGGGCAGGGCGGGGTGACCGGCGAAACGACGTTGCACTGTTATTGCAGACCATCCCAGGAGTGTTGGCATGCGCATCCTCGTCACCGGCGGCGCCGGCTTCATCGGGTCTCATGTCGTAGATCGCTACGTGCAACTGGGGCACGAGGTCACTGTAATAGACAACCTGACAACGGGACGCCGGGAGAACCTGAACCCGGAGGCTCGGTTTGTGGAGCTGGATATCACCGACGAGGCCGGGGTCCGGGCTGCCTTCGAGAGCTTACGGCCTGAAGTAGTGAACCATCATGCCGCCCAGATTGACGTGCGTCGTGGCGTTGCAGACCCGGCATACGACGCGGACATCAACATCATTGGCGGCATAAGGGTCATCCAGGCCGCGCTGGCCGTGGGGGTGCGGAAGTTCATCTATGCCTCAACGGGGGGCGCAGTCTACGGCAATCCGGAATACCTGCCCTGCGACGAGCAGCACCCGGTCCGTCCCATCTCGCCCTATGGCATATCCAAGCACACGCTGGAGCATTACCTGGAACTCCATGCGCTTCTCGACGACCTGGATTACACCACCCTCCGGTATGCCAACGTGTTTGGTCCGCGCCAAAACCCCAAGGGTGAGGCAGGCGTCAACGCCATTTTCACCGGTTTGATGCTGCGCGGCGAGACGCCCACGATCTTTGGGAACGGCGACAAGACCAGGGACTACGTGTTTGTGAGCGATGTGGCCGAGGCCAACGTGCTCGCCCTGGACCGTGGGCGGGGCGAGACGCTCAACATCGGGACCGGCATCGAGACCACGGACCAGGAGGTCTTTGACGCCATCGCACAGGCTGTTGGCTTCAGTGGGCGTGCCAACTACTCAGCCGAGCGCAAGGGCGAGGTGCGGCGTATCGCGCTGAGCTGCAATCGTGCGCGGGACGTCTTGGGTTGGTCTCCTCAGGTGGGCTTCCGCGAAGGCGTGGCGCGCACGGTGGCGCATGTCAGGGCCGAGATGGCAGGCAGGGGCCAGTAGACGATGCCGGACGCTGTTCGCGCCATGGTTCTGGAGGCGTTCGGGGCGCCCCTCGGCGAACGGGTCTTTGGCCTGCCCGAGCCGGGACCAGGATCCCTGCTGGTGCGGGTTCTGGCGGCGGGCGTCTGCGGCTCCGACCTCCATATTGTCTCCGGACGCGACCCGCGGGTACCGCTACCGCTTATCCCCGGGCATGAGATCGTGGGGGAGGTCTTGGCGGCTGCGCCGGGGAGGATCGATGTCTTCGGCAAACCGTTGGCAGCCGGCGAGCTGGTTGCTTTCAGCCGCGGGGTCACCTGCGGTCGTTGCGTGTACTGCGCCGTTCGACAGACCCCGGCGCTTTGTCCTCAGCGCAAGACCTATGGCATCAATATGTCCTGCGCGGATGCACCGTACCTGAACGGTGGCTATGCCGAGGTCGTGTACGTGCGACCGGAAAGTGAGGTCTTCCCCTTGCCCTCAGACCTCGACCCGGTTGGGCTCGTGGCGGCCACCTGCTCCGGCGCCACGGCAGCCCACGCCGTGGAGCTGGCAGGGGTGAAGCTGGGCGACGTGGTGGTCGTCATTGGGCCCGGGCCGCTCGGGCAGTATGCCGCCGCTCTGGCCAGGGAGACCGGAGCGCGCGAGGTAGTGGTGATCGGCACCGGGCGCAACCCGACTTCTCTGCGGCTCGCAGAGGCAGGTGGCTTTGTCCCCGTGGACCTGAGCCAGACGGAGCCGGCCGACCGGCTTGCACTGGTTCGGGGACTCAGCGAGGGCCGGGGTGCCGATGTGGTTTTGGACTGCGCTGGTACGACCGAGAGCCTCGCCGAAGCGCTGGCGCTGGTGGGCCCTGGCGGCGTTGTGGCACTGCCAGGAGTGGCAGCGCCGATGGCCAGCGTCGGCATCGATCCATACGACCTGTCCCGGCGACAGATCCGCCTGCAGGGCGTGTGGGTCTCTGAGCCACGCCACCTGTGGCAGGCCCTGCAGGTTGCCAGCGCCATGCGCTATCCCCTGGACGCTATGGTGACCCATGTGTTGCCGCTGACTGCCGCCAATGAGGCACTGCGGCTGCTGCGTGACCGCCAGGCCGTGAAGGTGGTACTGACCCCTGACTGACCAGGCCCGGTGACGCGCCGCTGGGCCCGGACGCCGCCATGATTGAAGGGATGAAGGCAATGAGTCAGACCGATTTCGATGTTGTTGTTGTTGGTGCAGGGCCGGGGGGCTATGTGGCGGCCATCAGAGCTGCCCAGTTGGGAGGACGGGTGGCCCTGGTGGAGGCGCGGGAGGTGGGCGGAACCTGCCTCAACCGCGGTTGCATTCCCTCCAAGGCTCTTATGAAATGTGCCGAAGTGCTGGACGAGGTCAGGAACGCCAAGACTTTCGGCATCTCGGTGTCTGATGCGAGTGCCGACTTTGATGCCATACGTAAGCACAAGGACCGCACCGTCAAGCAGATCGTCATGGGGGTTGAGCTGCTGCTGAAAGCGCGCCAGGTGCAGGTCTTCCAGGGTCGTGGCCGCTTGGTCAGCCCCACGGAGGTCGAAGTCTTGGGCGCGGAGAGCCGGGTTCGCCTCACAGGCAAACACATCATCTGGGCTACTGGCTCCGTGCCCTTTGTCCTGCCGATACCGGGAGCGGACGGGCCGGGTGTGTTCACCAGTGACGAGGCTGTCAACCTGCCAGGGCCTCCCGCTACCCTCGCCATCATCGGCGGTGGCGCGATCGGCTGCGAGTTTGCCTACATCTACTCCCGATTCGGGACCAAGGTGACGGTTGTGGAGATGCTGCCAAACCTTCTGCCGACCGAGGACCCGGAGGCCAGCGAAGTGCTAGCCAAGTCGCTTCGCAAGGCAGGGGTAAAGATCGCTGCCGGAGCCAAAGCCAGCGCCATCGAACAACGCGACGGAACCAACGTGCTCGTCTACACCCAGGACGGTGAGGAGCGGACTGTGGAGGCAGATATGGTCCTGATGGCGGCCGGCCGGCGCGCGGATACGGCCGACATGGGCCTGGAGGAATGCGGGGTGGCGCTGACCAAGGGCTGCGTTCAGGTGGACGACCAGTTGCGAACCAGCGTGGAGAGCATCTACGCCATCGGCGACTGTGTGCGGGGCATCGGGCTGGCCCACTGGGCCTCCCACGAGGGCATCGCAGTTGCGGAGCGCCTCTTTGGCGCGAGTGAGCACCATGGCCCGATGTATGTTCCAGGGGTCGTGTTCACACGGCCTGAGATTGGCTCGGTGGGCCTGCGCGAACACGAGGCGGCGGCCCAGGGGGTGCCCGTGAAGGTCGGGAAGTTCCCATTCCAGGCCCTGGGCAAGGCAACGGCCATTCGCGAACGCGAGGGTTTTGTGAAGCTGGTGGCCTCAGCGGACGACGGCCGGCTGCTCGGGGGAACGGTAGTGGGGCCCGCGGCAACCGACCTGATAGCCGAGATCGCGCTGGCCGTGCAGACCGGTCTTACGGCGAGTGATGTGGCCGGCACGATTCATGCACACCCAACCCTGGCCGAGGCCGTCGGGGAAGCGGCGTTGGCTGCTCTGGGCCACGCTATCCATCTGCCACCGGAGAACTAGGCTGCAGCGAGTGGTGGGCGATTCCGGGGCGCTAGAGGCTCTTATGTACTCACCGCGCGAACGCGTCGAAGCGGTGCTGCACGGGTGTCCGGTGGACCACGTGCCCTTCACCGTCTATGAGTGCATGATCCCTCAGTGCAGCGTAGAGCGGCAACTGCGCAACGAGGGCCTGTGCATTGTCAACCGGCACTATCCGGGTTACGAGACCATTACGCCCAACTGCCGCACCGATACCCACACCTATACGGATCCGGGTACCGGGAAGACGCTGGTACGCAGCATCACTCGCACCCCGGTGGGCGACCTCGAGAGCGTCAGCGAGCCGGCGGGGTTCACCAGTTGGCGCCACGAGTTGCCCTTCAAGGGCCCCGAGGACTACGACAAGCTCATCTTCGTGGCCAATGACACAGTCTTTCGGCCAGCCTATAGCTCCGTTGTACGAGCCCAGGAGTGGTTGGGCCAGGACGTCTACCTGCGCGGGGGGATGCCCGGCTACTCCCCCTTGCAGGCCATCATCTACAGCTACCTTGGTGTCGAGGTCTTCGCTCAGGAGTGGGCGGAGCGGCGCGAAGAGGTGCTCCGGCTCTACAGCGCACTGCATGAGCGTAACCGGCGTTGCTACCGGATTCTGGCCGAAAGCCCGCACGAGGTGATCCAGCACGGCGGTAACGTCAGCCCGGAGATCGTCGGTCGCGAGCGTTTCGCAGACTATATTCTGCCCCACTATGAGGAACTGGCTGAGGAGCTGCACCGCCACGGAAAGAAGCTGCTTGTGCACCTGGATGCCAACTGCGGGCTTCTGGCCGACCTCATCGGGACCTCGGGCATTGACATCATCGAGGCCTTCACCCCGGCCCCCGACACGGACATGACCATGGCTGAGGCCCGTCAGGCGTGGCCGGACAAGATCCTCTGGATCAACTTCCCGTCTTCCGTTCATCTGGCTCCGGACGAGATGGTCTGGCAGACAACGCGGGAGCTGGTGGCGGCGGGGGGCGAAGGGCCACTGCTCATCGGCATCACGGAGGATGTGCCGGCACACCGCTGGCAGAACAGCTTCCTGGCTATCAGCCGCGGCGTCCGTGGTGTTGAGCTATCAACCTAAGACTTGCCCCAAAGGTTTCACGGAAAAATCAAGAACCTTCACCGGGGGTAGTTGTTGGAGGATGTAGCATGACTGGCTTGGGGCGACGGCAAGTGCCGGTTGCGGGTGAACGGTGGTTTCAGCTACCGTTGGGCTGGTGTCACCTGCAAGCTTCGGAGGGCGGGCTGGTGCGGGTTGAACTGCCTGCCAGCGGTCCGGGGCCCTTAGGGCCAGACCGGTCTGTGCGGGACGACAATGCGCTGGCCAAGGCCATCCTGGAGACGGCGGAAAGCGAACTGCGGGCCTACTTCGCTGGCGACCTGGAGGTTTTCACTGTTCCGGTTGACTTGACAGGAATAACACCCTTCCGGCAGTCGGTGCTCCGGGCATGTCAGAACATCCCCTGCGGCCAGACCATGACCTATGGCGAGCTGGGGGAACGAGCAGGTTACCCCGGAAGCGCTCGCGCAGTCGGGCAGGCCATGGCACGCAATCCGCTGCCCTTTGTCATACCGTGCCACCGGGTGGTTGGGTGCGGCGGCCGTCTCACG
>JABLXH010000127.1 GCA_013178155.1 Armatimonadota bacterium
GCATCCCGCGGTCATCCTGGTTCCAGTAGAACCACATCCCGCGTTCTGGCTCCGGTGCCGTGTCGGCGGGCCAGGCCACACCGAAGAGACTGCGGTTGACCTCGCCCTCCGCGGTCGAGTTGAACTTGGGCACAAGCGTGACTTCCAGCGTGCCCTGGCGTGGGTCGAAGTTGCCCGCCGCCGGATAGGTCACCGCACGCTCGATGCCCTTTGGACTGTAGGGAGCAGTCTCCATCCCATAGCCCCCCACCTGCGCGTAGCGCCAGTGGCGGTAGTCGGGCGGCGTCGGCTTGACCGGGCTGGCCTGGAAGGCGAACACGTATTCGCGAGGCTGGTCCAGCCTGGTCGGCTTGCCGATGAGGTTGAGCCGCAGGGTCATGCGGTCGCCCTCGGGGATTAGCTCGATGGCCCGCTCCGGGTCAGCCGGCCGCCACAGCTCATCGGTCTCGCACAGCCACTGCAGCCCCCGCTGCTCATCGCCCACCCAGACATGGTACAGGAAGGGCGCCGCCCAGCCCTCGCTCGGCACGGCGCGGGCGTTGAACTTGCGCATGTTCACCGAAACCCATACCGAGGGCTTGGGGAAGTGATGCAGTAGCCGTGCCACTTCGCGGCGGAAGGGGATACTCAGTGTCAGGTTCCGCAGTTCGGCCCCCGCCGACCTGCCGCTGACCTTGAGGCGCAGCTTGACGAAGCCATCGAACTCCATTCGGCCCTGGCAGGCGAGGCGCAGGTCACCGCCGGCCTGCTCTGTCTTGAACCCGATAGCGCCCCGAGCCTCGCGCGTCAGGCGCATCGTCGCTGGTTGCCAGACGATGGGCCCCTGGGCGGTCTCGGCCATCAGGGCAACCGGGGCCGCTAGCAGCCGTTTGCCACGGGCCTTCACCGTCCCGAAGAGACCGTTGCGAGCGAACCCGTACTCCCTACCCCAGCAGGCGATGTGCAGCGGGTCGCGGTTGAGGACCTTCAGGGGGGGCCAGGGCTTGGGGACATGATCGTATCCGTACCTGCCGGCCGTGGATCCCAGCCAGCCCGGCAACGGCGGCGGCTGGACGGCAGTGGTCGTCTCCAGTTCCGGGTCCCTGAGATCCCTGAGCACCAGCAGGTATCTGCCCGGCCGAAGCCCAGCGTAGCTCCAGGACACCGGGCCCTGGCTGACGCCGTGGGTCAACTGGAACTCTGCCTGGCGCAAGACCTTGCGGCCCACTGTCTGCAGTTCGGCGCGCACGGTCGTCTTCTCCGGCAACTCCGGCATGTCCAGGCGGCAGTCCACGATGAGGGTCTGGTGGAGGGTCAGCGCATCCAGGCGGTGGTCCAGCGCGGGGGCGGCCCGGAAACGCATCGGCAGGTAGGCAGCCTTGGCAGCGGTGACTGCCAGACGGTACTCGCCCGGGGTCAGAGCCTTGGCGCGCAGTTCAAAGTCTGGTGACTCGGCGGCACTTGCTCCTGACCACGCTCCTTTGCCGTCGACCTCCTGGACCGCCGCCCGCACGTCGCCTGCCGGGCCACGGCCAGCGAGCCGCAGGTCCCGCCACCAGGGCGACCCCAGGCTGAGAAGCCGTATCGGAGGCCCGTCGCGAAAGATGAGATGTCCCAGGCGAGACGGCTCATGGAACTGCCCGGTCTGGCCCAGGTCGGCCCAGGTCAGGTTGGTCTCCTCCACTTGCCAGCCGGCCACCGGCCGCTGCGGCGGACTGCGGTCTACACCGACATTGAAGCCCCAGACCGTACCAGGGGCAGGGGGCGCGGAACCCAGGGTCGCGAAGGGGAGATGCATGACGCCAGCCCAGGCGAACTCGCCCTGGACGGCCTGGGCGGTCCACGCTGCGTTCCAGCCCAGGTCCTTGGCACGTGCGTCGCCCTGCGTGCCGGCGGCGTTGACCATGAACTGCAGCACGTCGGAATGGGTGTGGCCCGGATCCACAAAGACCTCTACGGTGTCGTCCTCCCAGAGCGCTCCGTCCCGTTGGGCTGTCGCCCGCAGGGGCTGACCGGGAAGACGTGGTACTCGCCACCCAATCAGCAGCCCGGTGGCGTCGCGCCCCAGGTAGAAGACCGGTTGGCTGCGGCTCAGTTGGCCGCTCACCAAGCCACTGAGGCCCGTAAGGGCGGCTGCCTCTGGCCAGGCGTCTGGCGTGAGCAGGTCCGTCGCTGAGGGGATCGTCGCCACCATGGGCACGGTCCAGAAGGCACGCCTGGACGCCTCCGGCCCATCGGCCCAGACCGCCGCCGCGAGACCGACCAGCAGCAGACCAAGCCTCAGACCCAATAGGACGCGCATGGCAACCTCTCCTGATCTATCATGTGTACCGGCTCTCCGGACGGAAGCGCCTTCCCGTGGCCGGGAAGGCGCCGTTGTACACTGAGGGTGCCACTGCCAGCCCCGCTGGCAGTGTCCGGCCACGCCAGCCACGGCCAGGGAGCCTGGCCGCGGCACCCGCAGGCTCAGTCCAGAAGGTCCTCCGGCTTCACCGGCAGCACCGGCAGCGGGTTGGGCTGAACCAGTGCGCCGCCGTTGAGATAGGATTCCATGGCGGCGAAGGTCAGCTCCAGCACGGCCAGGGCGTCGCGCCCCGAGGCCCGCAGCTCATGCTTCGGCACTCCGTTGCTGACGTCTTCCAGGAAGGCGTGAATGCGGTTGCGGAAGGTCAGGCCGAAATCATACGTGCCGGACTCAAATACCTGTGGCGCGCCCGGGCTGTCCGGCGGCAGGATCGCCGGCTGCCCCGGCCCACGGCCATCGGGGGCTGGCCAGAAGCTGACCTTCTCAATGCAGTTCTCAATGCAGAAAGTCCCCTTGGTGCCACCGACCTCCACACTCCACCACCCGCCGAGACCATAGGACGTGTCGCCTCGCTGGCTGAGCAGGTAGCCCACGCAGTCGTTGGCGTAGCGCAGATGAATGCTGCAGGTGGACAGCAGGGGGTCACCCGCACTGCGGCGGAAGCCCGGGCGGTTCATAAAGGCCTGCACATGGGTCGCCTCGCCGCAGAAGTACCGCATGACGCTGAGCGGGTGAGACATGAAGGCCTTCATGTGGAACCACGGGAAGTCCTTGACCTTGCGCGAGCCGGGGGCCTGGTAGTTGTCCACGTGTCCGCCCTGGAAGCCCATCTTGCAGAGACAGAACACCAGCTCCCCGAGCTTGCCTTCCTCCTGGTACTGCTTGGCGCGCTCAGCCGGCGGTGTGAAGTAGTGGTTCAGGTTGCAGCCCAGGTACACGTCCATGTCGGTGGCCAGGGCCACCATCTCGCGGGCTTCCTCAATCTCGCTGGACAGCGGCTTCTCCACCAGCACATGCTTGCCAGCTTCCATGGCGACCATGGCGGGCTCGTAGTGCCAGCTTCCGTTCTCCAAACCGCCGGTGGTCACGTCCACGATGTCCAGCTCTTCGTTGTCGAGCATGTCGTCAAGGCTGTAGTACGCCTTGCAGCCGTACTGCTCGGCCCCCTTATCCGCGCGCTCCTTGACCTCATCGCAGATCGCTACCAGCTCCGCCAGCGGGTCCTCTTTGTACACCGGCGCATGCGAATGCCCGATGCCGTGCATACCGACCATGCCAACCTTGAGTGCCATGCCAAACGCCTCCTGTATCCCTGGGAAGGCCGGCCCTGCCCGGCCTCTCCGGACGGTAATCGCGCTCTGGTGAGCGCTCCTACCAACGACAATGGTTCTACCTCGCCCCGCAGGCTTGCAGGCAGGCCTGCATGTGGCCGCGGGATTCCGCCGCGATGACGATGCACTGCTCCAGCGGCAGCTCCTTGGCCCCGATGATCTCCAGGTCCAGCGGCCCGTTGTACCCATGTTCATGCAGTACCCGCACATACCCCACCAGGTCAATGTCGCCACGGCCATTGGCCTGGTCCGCCGGGGCGCCAGGGCTTTGCTGTCGGCCCTTGCAGTCGCGGATGTGAACATGCTTGACCCGCGAGATGACCGCCGCGATGGCCTCCACCGGGTTTTCACCGGAACGGTGGATGTGGCTGGGGTCCATGTCAATGCCGAAGTGGGGGGAGCTAATCTCCTCCATGGCCCGCAAGGTCGTCGGGGTGTTGTAGATGGCCGCGCCGACGTGAGCTTTGACGCAGAGTGTCACGCCATATTTCCCGGCCATGTCGGCGAGCCGGCCCAGACTGTCAATGGTGGCCTTGAGGCTGTCTTCGTCGCCGCTCGTGCCACCGGGACCGCAGTTGACGATGGGGATACCGATCTCCGCCGCGGCCTGAAACGCGGTCTCCATGATGGCCGGGTCCTGCGAGGGCTGCTCCATGGCCAGCAGTTCCAACCCGTACTGCTCCGACAGGCGCTTGATGTCGCCGACCAGTTCGCGCCAGCGGCCAAGCACCAGGTGTTCGCTCATGCCCTCGATGGCCGATAGCTCGATCCCGTCATAGCCGCTCATGGCGATGTACTTGAAGGCGGTCTCCATGTCAAAGCCGCCGAAGAGCACCGAGTTTGCGCCCAGTTTCATGTTCGTTCCTGCCTTTCACAAACCATCTGCTGCAAGTGTAGTGGGCCTATTCGCTATGTTTCCGTCCGTCTCCTGCGCAACAACGGTTGACTCTCGCGCGGTCGTGTTGGCAAAATACGGTCAGCAAGGGAGTTTCAGAATCGGGTCCAGCCGCGGAGTGTGACCGGACCCACGGCACGGAGGTGCGACATGCGACGTGGCTTCACGCTTATTGAGTTGCTCGTCGTCATCGCGATTATCGCGATCCTGGCCGCCATTCTGTTCCCCGTCTTCGCAAGGGCCAGGGAGAAGGCCCGCCAGGCTAGCTGTCTGTCGAATCACAAGCAGCTAGCTTTGGCCTGGCACATGTATGCCCAGGACTATGATGAGAGAGCGGCGCCCTGCTGGGCCAACGTCGGAGCTGAGCGCGTCTGGAATGCCACCCTGATGCGCCCCTACATCAAGAACGAGCAGATCTGGGAGTGCCCATCTTACAACAACTCCAACATCGGAAGCCCGGGGTGTGAGGACCGCCATCGGGGCGGTATCGGGTACAACTGGGCCTGGGGCCGCCACGGTGGCTGCTATGGTGACCGCGGCTGGCTGTCGTTCCAGAAGATTGGCAGCTTCCAGTACCCGGCCGAACTGGTCGTCTATACGGACTCCAACTGCATGGGCACCGGACCCTATGCCTGCAACCCATTCGTGGACTGGCAGAACGGTCAGTGGCCCCGGCAGACGCCTCTGCTGCACAACGATGGCCTCAACGTGGCCTTTGCCGATGGCCATGCCAAATGGATGAAGATCGAGAGCCTCAAGGAGAACCAGTTCGCTCCCGTGACGGGCATGCCCGGCCCTTAGGCGACCGGGAGACGAGTGGACACGGACAGCAGGGCGGCCCGCCGAGGGCCGCCCTGCTCTGATTCGGGCGGGCAGGTACAGTGCGTAACCCCTGCGAAAAGACTGCCACCAGCGCCGGGGCTTACCCGGCGATCCCGGGAGCAGAGACATGTCCACCGACTTCACCACTCGAGCGCCGGTCAGCGGACGGCGGGGAGCCATCGCCACCTCCAGCTATCTCGCCACCGAGGCCGGGATGCACATGCTGCGCCAGGGCGGCACCGCCATGGACGCCATCATCAGCGCGGCGGCGGTCATCAATGTGGTCGAGCCCATGTGCAGTCACCTGGGCGGCGACGCCTTCTTGCTGTACTGGGACGCGAACGCGCAGACCCTCACCGCCATCAACGGCTCCGGCCCCGCGCCGATGGGCCTGACGCCCGAGCACTTCACCGGTTCCATTCCCGTCAGCGGCTTCCTCTCGTCCACCGTCCCCGGCCAAGTCGGCCTGTGGGAGGAGGCGCATGCCCGCTTCTGCACTCGCAGCCCGGCCGACTTGCTGGCCCAGGCGCTTTACTACGCCGCCGAGGGCTGTCCGGTATCGCGCGACCTGGCCAACAACCTGGCAAGCGGGTGCCAGAAGCTGGCTGAGTTCCCCTCCAGCGCGGCAGTGTTCCTGCCGGGCGGCCAGCCGCTCTCATGGGGCGCGGTCCTGCGCCAGCCGGACCTGGCGGGGACGCTTCAGATGATGGCCGACGGCGGCTTCCGAGCCTTCTATGAGGGGGAGACCGCCCACCGCATTGCTGACTTCTGGCAGGCCCACGGGGGCGTCCTGCGCTACGAGGACCTGGCCTCCTATCGCGCCCGAGTCCTGGAGCCGATCAAGACAGGCTACCGGGGCTACACGGTCTACGAGCAGCCACCGGTGAGCCAGGGGCACATCTTGCTGCAGTCGCTAGACCTGGTGGAGCTCTTTGATCTGGCCGCGATGGGCCCTCTGTCGGCAGAGGCACTGCATGTGTGCCTTGAGGCCAACAAGCTCGCCCATGCTGACAAGGACCGCTACACTACCGACCCGGCCTGGTCACCGTTCCCGGAGGGCCTGCTGTCCAAGCAGTACGCCGCTGAGCGGGCGAAGCTCATCTGCCTGGATGCAGCGCTGGAGTTCCCACCGCCGCATGGCGAGCCACCTGGTTCCCGGGACACGACCTATATGTGCTGCGTGGACGGCCACGGCAACGCCGCGAGCTACATCCAAAGCATCTTCCACGGCTGGGGCTGCGGAGTCGTAGCCGAGGGGACGGGGGTCATTCTGAACAACCGGGGCTGCGGCTTCTCCCTGGACCCGGCTCATGTCAACTACCTGCAGCCGGGGAAGAAGACCGTGCACACGCTCAACACCTACATGGTCTTCCGCGACGGTCGCCCGGTTATCGTCGGGGGCACGCCGGGCGGCGACATCCAGGTCCAGACCAACCTGCAGGTGCTCACCAACCTGCTCGACTTCGGCCGCGATCCGCAGCAAGCCGTGGAGGACCCTCGCTGGTGGCGCGGCGAGGGCAGGAGTGTGGGCCTGGAGGACCGGGCGCCGGAGGCCGCCTTTGGGGGTCTCCTCCAGCGCGGCCATGAGGTTACACCGATCCCGGCTTACGGCCAGGGCGGCCGCGCCCAGGTCATCGCCATCGGGGACGAGGGCGTCCTGACCGCCGGGTCGGACCCGCGCTGCGACGGCTGTGCCCTGGCGCACTGAGACCGTTCAGGAGAGACCTGGGCGCTCGGGGGCTGAATCCAACGCCTGGTGGGAACCATCCCGACGGGTTGGAGAGCCTGGTGTCCCCGAGGCGCGCTCTCACCCAGCCGGGCACCTGGGCGCCCGGTCCAGTGGGCCTACAGCGCCCGCCCCAACTCCCGCGCCGCGGCCAGCACGCCGGGCTGTGCCGCGAGGTCGCCGGGGTCAGCGACGCTGGTGGCCACCACCTCGCCCGCCCACGTCATCCGTAGCCACTTGGCTGCCTGTTGGAGCGGCCCCAGAACCATGTCCAGATAGCCGGGCTCCGGGTCAGCCAGCGCCAGGGCCGCGGCCACCCGCTTCCCGGGCATCAGGTCCATCAGCCGCCGTCCGTCACGCTGGTACAGGGCCCAGCGGTCAATGAACAGCTTCATCAGGCCGCTGACGCTGAACCAGTAGACGGGAGAGGCCAGGACGACGACGTCCGCCGCGACCATGCGCTCGATGAGCTCATCCGCCGGCCCCTGGCGCGGGTCGGTCCAGTTCTCCTCGGCGCCGTAGACCGCGTCAATGGGCGTCAGGGCGTAGTCGCACAGGTACAGCTTCTCGGTTTCATGGCCGGCTTCGGCGGCTCCGGCCAGGATGGCGTCGGTCAGTTGGTCGCTGTTGCCACCCTTCCGCGGGCTGCCAACAAAGGCCACCACACGCATAGCCATCCCTCCTCCTACAGGTCTTCAGTGGCCCCATCCTTCGCGCTGTGAACCAGTGGCCCCTTCCCGGCAGGTCTCCGCGCCGGGAGGCCCGAATCTCCAGGCGGCGCTGACTCACGCGCCGGGGAGGCCGAACCATGAGTGACTGGCGATGGTCTTTGCTGTTATTGCTCTGCTGGACGGTGGCGGCGTGGAGCGCGGATGAGGGCCTTGTCGGGTACTGGCGCTTCGATCAGCCCGGTCCGGTGGTCGCGGACCTGTCGGGCCGGGGGCACACGGGCAGGGTCCTGGGCGGTCACGTCATCACCGAAGGGGATCGCGCGTTCTTGCGCCTTGACGGCGCGGGCCGCGTAGAGGTCCCGTCCGCACCTGAACTCAGACCCGGCCGGGCCTTCAGCATCGAAACACGCCTCCGCCCCGCAGACCTCTCCGATGGCCGTGGGATCGTGGCCAAGCGTGACGAGTTCGTCCTGCGCCTGGACTGGCCGGTGGAGGGCAGCCAACTCTCCTTCTTCGTCAGAGATAAGGAGGGCTGGGAGCCGCGGGTCAGCGCCTACAAGTTGCCCGTGGGCAACTGGTACCATGTGGTCGCCAGTTGGGATGGCAACCAGCTCATGCTGTGGGTCAATGGCCTGCCGTACGCCCAATCACGTCGCTACGAAGCGCCGGCGGCCACAGATGGTCCACTGGTCATCGGCGCCGGGGAGGGACTGGCCAGTGGCTTCGTGGGCGACATTGAGTATGTGAAGCTCTACACCCGCGCCCTGACCACCAGCGAGGTCATTCAGGCTGCCTACGGCATCAGTGCGGACCAGGTCGGCGGGGGAGAGGATGTGAGGGCCTTTGACTTCCGCCAGGGGGCTCACGGCTGGAGCGGGTGTCAAGGGACAGCGGCCGCGCTGGCCGCCGACGGTCTCCAGGTCAAGGGGGAGATGCCCGGGGGCGTGGTGCTGCGCGACCGGCTGGCGGTGCCGGTGGCCCAACTGGACTATGTGGCCCTGCGCATGGCGGTGGACCGCGGCAACAGCGCCGATCTCATCTTCATTACCGATCAGGGCGCCTCGCGGGTACGCTTCCCCATCCGGGCCGACGGCCGCCCGCACAACTACGTCCTGGAGCCCTGGCAGCACCTGGGCTGGGACGGCAAGCTTCTGGCATTGGGCGTGGCGCCATCGGATGCCGCCGGAGCGGAGGCGCGTCTCGAGTCGCTGGTTGTCAGTGCCGAGCCAACCGGAGGGGGAGAGGTGGAGGTGCTCAGCCTGGCCACCGACACCACCCTGCCGCGCGCGGAGCGATTGGAACGCCTGACCGCCCGCTTCACCAACACCGCCGGGCCAGTCACCGGTCTGCAGCTACGGCTGCGGGTGCCTGAGGGCGTGGAGCTGCTAGGCCCCGAGACCCAGGCTGTGCCTGCGCTGGACTACCGACAGACCGGCGAGGTGACCTGGACGGTCCGCGCCACGCGGCCCCTGTCCGGCAGCTTCCGTGTTGAAGCCTCCGGGCGGGGCCTGATCCGCTCGCATCTGGACACCGAGGTTGCCTTCCTTCCGGCTCTTCATTTGCCCAGGGCCGACTACGTGCCTGAACCCGTCCCGGCCATCAGCAGCAAGTACGAGGTCTGGACCCATTACTGTCCGCTGTGGAAGCACGGGACGCATCTCGGCTGGAAGGCCATCGAGCCCTACCCCAACCGCAAGCCGGTGCTGGGCTGGTACAACGAGGGCACGCCGGAGGTCGCTGACTGGCACATCAAGATGATGCTGGAACATGGCATCACCGGTGTCATCTACTGCTGGTATCGCGCAAGCATCAACGAGCCGGTCAAGCAGAACCTGGGACACGCCATCCACGACGGCCTGCTCAAGGCCCGGTACCTCGACCGCATCAAGTTCGGCATCATGTGGGAAAATGGCTGTGGCGCTGGCGCGGGGTCCGCCGAAGACCTGATGACCAACGTCTTTCCATACTGGCTGGAGAACTACTTCACCCATCCGTCCTACCTGAAGGTGGATGGCAAGCCGGTGCTCTACATCTGGGTGCCGGGCAATGTGACCCAGCATCTCGGTGGGAGTGCCAAGGTAAGTGAGACCTTCGACCTCATGCGCCAGAAGTGCCGCGAACGCGGCCTGCCGGGGCTCTACATCGTGGGCTGTATGGGAGCAGCGGACGAGGCCTCCCTGCGGCGCATGGCCGAGGAGGGCTGGGACGCCAGCTCGGCCTACGGCGCGGCAATGCACTACCCGGAACACCCCCGCGTGCTGGGCAACCTGGTGACCGGCGACACCAGTGAGTTCGTGGAGCAGCAAGAGGCCATCTGGCGGGGCAAGAACCGAATCGGCGCTCTGCCTGACATCACCGCGGCCATGATGGGCTGGGACGCTCGCCCCTGGAACTCCTCGAACCTCTTCTGGTCTGACAACACTGCCGAGAAGTTCCGTGATCTCTGCTTGCGGGCCAAGGCGGTCATGGATGCCAAGGCCGGCGATGGCCCCGACCGCCGCAACATCATCTTCTGCTGCTGGAACGAGTTCGGAGAGGGCCATTACATCGAACCCACGCGCGGCTACGGCTTCTCATATCTGGATGTCATTCGCGACGTCTTCACCGACGCTCCGAAGGAACACACTGACATCGCCCCCGAGGATGTGGGCCTCGGGCCCTATGACTCCTGGTACCAGCAAGCCAAGGCGGCTGGCTTGCAGGCCGATGTCTCACGTCTGTCCGCCTGGACCGGGGACCTCCTGCGCACATGGGGCGCGTTCATGGGCTGTGAACAGGCGGAGGTGGTGGACGGGGTCCTGCGGCTGGTCACCAACAGCCGAGATCCGGCCCTGTCCTCACCGGGGCTGAAGGTCCGCTGCAGCAAGTTCAGCCGCGTGGTGGTGGACATGCGGGTCAGCAGCTCCGGCGGGGCGCAGCTCTTCTGGACCACCGCTTCCTACCCGCGCGCCCAGGAGGCCGCGAGCGCCCATGCGCGAACGGTAGCTGATGGGCAGTTCCACCGCGTCGTCTTCGAGGTCGGGGACAGTGACTTCTGGGGTGGCTGCCTCACCGGCCTGCGCCTGGACCCGACGGACCAGGCAGAGGTGACCGTGGAGATCCGCAGCATCAAGCTGGAGTAAGGCCGGACCCAAGGAGGTCTGCTATGCGTTGCCTGCTGTCGGCTAGCCTGATTCTGGCCGTAGCTAGCTACGCCTGGCCGCAGTCGCGCCAGGAAGTGGACCTGGGCGGCGATTGGGAGTTCGTGAAGGTGGCCGACTTGGCCCCCGGTCCGCCGGACACGGGCTGGGCGCCCATGCGTATCCCAGGCGTGCTCAGCGGGTATGACTACGAGCGGGCCTGGTTCCGCTGCGAGTTTGTGGTGCCCGAGGCCATGCGCGGCCAGCGCCTGGAGCTGCACTTCGGCGGGGTGAAGTGGAATAGCACGATCCGCGTCAACGGCCAGACGGTCGGCGGGCACTTCGGCGGCTACGAGCCCTTCGATGTGGACATCACCAGCGTGGCCCGGGTGGGCGAGAGCAATCGCCTAGAGGTGGGCTGCCACGACTGGACCGGGGTATTCAGCGACCGGGAGACCGACTTCTCGGTCATGAACGAACGACCTACCGACCCCCGCGACATCCCCAAGGACAAGGTCCTGGCGCCCATCGGCGGACTGACAACTCAGTATGGCATCTGGGATGAGGTGATCCTCCGCTCGCACCCGGCGGTCTGGGTCAGCGACCTGTTCATCAAGTCCTCGGTGCGAAAGAGGAAGCTGGTGGTTGACGTCACGGTGAGCAACGCCAGCCCCGAAGCAGTGACGGTGGACGTGACCGCAGCCGTGGAAGCTGCCGGAGAGGTGGCGCTGCGTCTACCTGCGCGCCAGGTCACCGTGCCTGCCGAGGGCACCGCGCAGGCCACTCTCGAAGCGCCATGGGAAAGCCCGCGCCTCTGGTCCCATGAAGACCCCTACCTCTACCACCTTGTCACCCGCCTGGAACGCGATGGGCGGACTCTGGACGAGCTGCGGACGCGTTTTGGATTTCGGGAGTTCTGGGTGGACGGGCCGCGGTTCTACCTCAACGGCAGCCGCATCAACCTGCTGGCCACCTCCTGGTGGCCGGAACTGTTCAAGGACCGCGAATACATCCGCGAGCGCATGCTGGCCATCAAAGCTGCCAACTGCGTCATCTTCCGCACCCACACTCAGCCCTGGCCGGAGGTCT
>JABLXH010000128.1 GCA_013178155.1 Armatimonadota bacterium
CCATCCCGGGAAATCGAACCTGAGCTCCAGATCGTCACGCAAGCTACTGATCTCCAGTCCGCTGACATCGGAATCTTGCGCTGTTCCGGAGCTCAGTGAGCTGTAGCCTCCGCTATAGCCTCCGTAGCCGAAGGTCCATCCCTCACTGCTGGTCAGGTCAGAGTGCCTGGCGGCCAGGTCTATGTGCTCACTCACCTTCCAGTTGGCCATCAAGTCGAGACCCTTGTCGTGGCGATAGAACCCCACGGCGTCGAGGTAGGTGAAGGTAGGGGCCGTGTCCCGGTACTCGGTAACCAGACGGAGGTTCCTGGTGTTGTAGGTCAGATTGGCGCGATAGGCGTCGCCAGTGTTAGTTGCGTCACCGCCCTCGCTGCGGCCCCACTCAGCCTGCAAGTTGAGTTTCGGCGAGAAGTGGTAGAGGACGTCAACACCCGTCAGCGTCTGCTTGCCGGGGACCAGGTCTGTGCTGAGGTCATAGTAGTAGCGGACGACGACGAGGGCGGTCGCCGGCACCGACCGGCGGAAGATGATGCGCCCGATCTGGCGATACGAGTCGAAGTCCACCCCCTCGCTCTGCTCGACGTTGTCCACCAGCACGGTCAGCGCTTGGTTGATGATCCTGGTCTCGCCCTGGTAGATCACCTGTGAACCGTTGGGGATGATTGGTCGGTAGTTGACGTCAAATGGACCGGTCGAACCTGAGCCCTGGAAAATGTCTTCCTGGTACCCTACAGTGTCGCGCCGGGATGCCTCACTCCCTCGGTCCTGAGTGATCATGGTGGCCCCGATCCGCAGCCGGTCACCCATCAGGGGGATCTCGGCACGGCCGCCATAGAGTGTGCCCGCTGAACTCTGGAAGCCCGAAGACTGGTAGCTCACGGCGACAGTAGCCGTGTCGGGGATGATCTTGGGTGGTCTGCCTTCGACCTCAAACCAGAGCTGACCAGTGTCGTAGTCAAGTCGGTAGTCCTCACCGAACACCTGGACCTGCTCGTTGATCTTGACGACCTCGGTACCCTCAATGACTGGTGTGTACGTCAGGAAAAAGGGACCACTTGTGTTGTTGCCCGGGAAGGTCTGGTAGCGAGTGAGGCCGCGTTCCTCCGAATAGAATACGCGGGCCAGACCCTTGCCAACGCGCTGATCGAGTTGCCAGCCTGTTACCGGCTTGGAGAAGCTTACGTACTGGTTGCCCGACAGGTCGATGTTGAGATCGCCGTAGTAGACTGCGGTGTCATGCCCCACATACCCGACGACCCATCGTCCGTAGCTGGGGCCGTAGCCGGTGGATGAGAGGTCGGCTTTGAAGGCAAACTCCTTCCATATCGGGCCCTCAAGACTCAGGCTGCTGGTCCGTATGAGCGGAGCGGTGTCCCAACGCTGACCCTCGTAGGCGTAGCGGGATCCCTGTAGCATGCTCTGCTGCAAGGTCAGGCTTTGCTGGCCGCTGACCTGAACCCCCTGGAACAACCCCCAGTCTTTGAACAGACGCTGGATGCCCTTCAACGGGTTGGCATTGGCCGGGGGGCTGGCCGCAGGCACGGTCAACCCCACGACCAGGAGTGTGATCAGTGTACTCTTGGGCGGGTAGTGGCGCATGGCAGTCATTGTAGTCACTCGACTGGGGGTTTGACTACCTATCTGAGCTGATGGTTCCCGCCAATGACACCCGCCGGAATGTACGGGCGGTACTTTGCACTCCAGTCTACCAGAGGTCTCCCATGGGCCGCCCTGGGCGGAACGCACGCGGGGAGGGATTGGGTCCCAGGCTGGCGAAAACCACACCAGCCCTGCTTCAGGAGGGGAGCAAATCGTATGCGCGCCATTATCCTGACGTTTGGGGCCCTGGTCGCCATATTGTTAGGGGGTTGTCAGCCCTCCCAGGAAGCCCAGCAACAGGCTCCAACGAAGGGCGCGGGGCCTCTGGTCAGTCAGCCTAGCACGGGGAAGACAACGCTGTCCCTCTGGACCATCTGGAACGCAGAGCCGCGGCAGACGGCACTGGCTCAAATAGTGTCTGACTTTGAGGCGGCCAACCCGGATATTCACGTGCAGGTCGTGCCCCATGAACCCGACGCCTACAAGACTGCCATTCGGGTAGCGTTAGGGGGAAGCCAGCCTCCGGACATCTTCTTCGTCTGGAGTGGCGAGAAGATGCTCCACAGCTTCGTGCGAGGCGGGGCTGTGGCGGACATCACGGCTGACCTGGATGCCGATGGCGGCGCGTGGCGACAACGCTTCCCGGCGGCGTCGCTTGGCATGTACCAGTTTGATGGGAAAACGTACGGAGTTCCCTACCTGCTGCAGTGCACTTTCCTCTTCTACAACAAAGAGCTTTTTGCCCGGCACGGATGGACGGTGCCAAAGACGTGGCCCGACCTGCTTGCTTTGTGCAAGAAGATCCGCAAGGTGGGGCTCATACCCATATCCCTGGGGAACCTGCAGAAGTGGCCAGCGCACCACTTCCCGTGTGTACTCGCCCAGCGACTGATGGGTGCTGACGCCGTGGAGCGCCAGTATGACCCCACCGGTCCAGGGACCTACAGTGACCCCGGATGGGTGAAGTCGTTGGACATGTTCAGGGAACTGGTGGACATCGGGGCATTTCCCAAGAGCCCCAACGGGGTGGACCGGTCAGCCGCCCGGGTGCTGTTTTACAGCGGGAAAGCAGCAATGTTCTACACCGGTACATGGGATTTCGCTCGGTTGTCCAAGGGGGGCGAGGCGCCGGAGAGTTTCTGGGAGGCATGGGACTTCGTGAACTTCCCTGCGGTCCCGGGGGGCAAGGGCGAACAGGGGTGTCTGGAGGGCTCTCCGGATGGCTACGTCGTGTCGGCCCAATCACCCAACCGTGCCGCGGCCGTGAAGTTTCTGCAGCACATGACCTCTGTAGAGCAAGCTCAGCGCTTCGTTACCCGCTGCCAGGAGCTGGTGCAGGTTCGTGGCGCGGTAATGGAGAAGAACGCCGGTCCGCGGCTGGCAAAATACATGAAGATGGTTGAGGCAGCACCGCGGATATCGGCATGGGCAGACACGATGATGGAGGAGTCGGTTGCCCAGGTCTACATGGCGGGCGTTCAGGAGCTGCTCGAGGGTCGAACGACCCCGAAGGCAGTTATGGAACGGGTCCGCCAGCGCCAGAGTGAGGTGCGACGGGAGCTGCAGGCAAGAAGCGGCAGTTAGGGCAGCGACCGGGGCTCCGCACGTCATCCCCGAACCTTGCCCAAGGGAAGAGGGTCGAGAACACGTCTTGAGGGCGCCATGGTGTCGTCCCGTGCTGGGGACCAGCTCGACCGCCTTGCTGTTTGCTCTGCCCGCTCTGATCTTCTTTGCGGGCTTTGTTGCTTACCCCATCGTCCACACGTGTGTCCTGAGCTTCTTCAGTTGGAGCGCCGTCCAGAGCACCGCGCTGCCGGTGGGTTTGGCCAACTACCGGGCCCTGTTGAGCGATCCCCACTTCTTCGTAGCGTTGCGCAACAACGGCCTGTTCATCGTCCTGTCCGTGGCCGTGCAGATGCCGCTGGCCCTGCTGCTGGCCCTGGGTCTCGGTTCCGCGTTGCGACGCCATCGGCTCCTGCGGACCCTGTTCTTTGCCCCCTTCGTCCTGCCCATCGTCGCCGTCGGGCTGATGTGGCGTCTGATCTACGAGCCGAATCTGGGAGCCCTGAATGCGCTGCTGGAGATGGTGGGACGCTCGCACTGGGCGCGGGGGTGGCTTGGCGAGAGCGAGGTCGCCATCTTTGCAGTCATCGCGGTCTCCTGCTGGCGCTACGTGGGCTTCCACATGATGATCCTCCTGGCTGGCCTGCAGTCTATCCCTGCCGATGTCCACGAAGCGGCGGCACTGGATGGCGCCGGGAAGTGGCAGACCCTCTGGCAAGTCACGCTGCCGATGATGCGGCGAGTGCTTCTCGTGGACGCGCTTCTGATCACGGTCGGATCTGTGCGCATCTTCGACCTGGTGAAGGTCATGACCGATGGGGGACCCGGCTACGCCAGCGAGGTGCTGGCCACCCTGATGTTTCGCGCGGCGTTTGTCGAGGACCGTATGGGATACAGCGCGGCAATCGCTGTGGTCATGCTCCTGGTTACCCTGGTCTTTACGGTGGTCTATCTGCGGCTGACTCGCGTGGAGGACGTTGTCTGGCCGCCCTGGGTCAGCAGGTTCTCTGTCTGGGCAGTCCTGCTGGCAGCGGCAGCATGGGTCGCCTGGCCGATGCTGCTTGACGACGGTGCCTGGCCCGCAATCGTGGGCCGTATGGTTGCACTGGGGCTGATCGCTGGCTCGGCCTGGCTATTGGTCCACGTCTGGGAGCGCCTTCCGAGAAGGCCCGCGGCAGTGGTCCGGGACACGGCATTCGCGCTGCTGGCGGTGCTCTTCATCCTGCCGGTCGGGTGGGCAGTCCTGGGATCGGTGCGAACGGTCAATGACCTGCTTCTGGCGCCCTGGCGGCTGCCCGAGACCTGGGTATGGGGGAACTTTGCTGCGGCCTGGGCAGGCGGGATAGGCCGCTACCTCATGAATAGCCTCGCTGTCACGGCCTTCTCCGTGGGCCTGGCCCTGGCGGTAAGCGCGCTGTCGGCGTATGCCTTCGCGAGACTTCGTGTGCCTGGTGGCCTGTTGCTTTTCGGCCTGATCGTGGGCGGAATACTCATGCCCGTCCACGCCTCGCTGATCCCCCTGTACGTACAGAGCAGGCATCTACACCTGGTGAACTGGCCCGCCATCATTGGCCCCTATGTTGCGTTTGGCTTGCCACTCATGGTGTTGATGCTGCGCGCCTACCTGGCGGACATCCCGACCGAACTGTCGGACGCGGCGTTGATTGACGGATGTGGCCACTGGCGCGTGCTGTGGCAGGTGCTCCTGCCGATCGCCCGGCCTGCGGTGGCTGCTGTGGCGATATTCCAGGCTTCGTGGGTGTGGAACGAGCTGCCTCTGGCGCTGGTGCTGGTCCGCGACCGCGTCTGGCAGGTATTGCCCGTCGGCCTCCTGAACTTCCAGGGAGAGCACTCTGCCGACTGGGGAGTCATCATGGCTGGCGTCACCTTGACCATGGCGCCGATACTCGCCCTGTACTTTCTGTTCCAGCGTCACATCGTGAGCGGTCTCACGGCCGGAGCGGTTCGGTAGCGTCGCTAGCGGTAGCAGCCCTCTTGAGCGCCTACAGGTCGCGGGACTGGCATGCCGGCGCTATCATGGACCAGACGTGCCACTCAGGCTCAGCATGGATGTCTGCATCAGGGGTGCTGTCTGGGCGGCGAAGGCGACCCGTCTGCGACCGACCGAAGCGATGCGGGCACCTATCTCTCTGGCCTGGTCTGCAAGCTATTGACAGCCCCACCATATCCGGGTAAAATGTCTTCGCGCCAGCCGAGACGGTATCGGCTGGTAGTTGTCTTGCGCCGACGGCAGGCGCGACGTGAAAGGACCAACACGCCGATGTACGCGATATTCCAGAGCGGAGGCCACCAGTACGTGGCCACGCCAGACGATGTAGTGCGCGTGGAAAAGATTGACGCAGACGCCGGACAGCAAGTGACCTTTGACCAGGTCCTTGCGGTCAGGGATGGCGACTCGTTCACGGTTGGGGCGCCGTATGTGCCTGGCGCAAAGGTGGTCGGACAGGTGCTTTACCAGGGCAAGACGCCGAAAATACTGGTCTTCAAGTACAAACCCAAGAAACACTACAAGAAGATCCGCGGCCATCGGCAGGCCTTCACCGCAGTTCAGATCAGTTCTGTTGTCAGCTAGCCGGGCCCAGGGCTTGCCTGGTTGGCGCAAAGGAGTGCAGGAAAATGGCGCACAAGAAGGGCGGGGGCAGTACCAAGAACGGGCGCGACAGCAAGCCACAGATGCTTGGCGTCAAGCGCTATGCCGGCCAGAGGGTCAATGCTGGGACTATCATCGTGCGTCAGCGTGGGACACGGATTGTCCCTGGCGACAATATCGGCCGTGGCAACGACGACACGCTCTTCGCCAAGACGACCGGTGTGGTCAGATTCAGGGCGGGAGCTGGCGGGCGTCGTGTTGTGTCGGTTGTCCCGCTGGAGGCTAGCGGCAGCTAGGGGAACCAGCGCATGGAGGATTCGGTAACGCCGGCGGGATCTCTGCCGGCGTTTCGCTTTGGGGGTAACGGGTGGCCATGAGCGACTTCGTGGATGTGGCGACGATCAAGGTGCGCTCCGGCAAGGGCGGAGACGGCATGGTGTCGTTTCGGCGCGAGAAGTTCGTGCCGCGCGGTGGACCCAGCGGAGGCGACGGCGGGAAGGGCGGCGACGTCATCCTGCGGGTGGACCGCCAGATGCGGACATTGCTGGATTTCACCTACCGCTCCCACTTTGAGGCGCAAGCTGGTGCGCCGGGTGGCAGTGCCAATAAGACCGGGGCCTGCGGCCAGGACCTGATCATCCGCGTGCCTCCCGGAACAGTGGTCTATGACGCCGCCACCGGCGAGCAAGTTGCCGACCTGATTGCGCCGGGGTATGAGCTCCTGGCCGCCCGCGGCGGTCGGGGCGGCCGGGGGAACGCACGATTTGCCACACCCAGCCGTCAGACACCCCGATTCGCCGAGCGCGGCGAGCCCCCTCAAGAGTACACGCTGCGACTGGAGATGAAGCTCCTGGCCGACGTGGGGCTGCTGGGCTTCCCGAGTGTCGGTAAGTCCACGCTGATTGCCCGCATATCTGCCGCCCGGCCGAAGATCGCTGCCTATCACTTCACCACCCTGGCGCCAAACCTGGGGGTCGTCGTGCTCAGCGAGGACCGACAGATGGTGGTAGCGGACCTGCCGGGCATCATCGAAGGCGCACACCGGGGTGCCGGCCTAGGCCACCAGTTCCTCCGGCATGCGGAACGTAGCCGCGTACTCGTCCATATCCTTGATGCCGCAGCCACTGAAGGGCGCGATCCGCTGGACGACTTCCGGGTCCTCAACACCGAGCTGAAGCAGTACAACGAGCGCCTGGCGTCCCTGCCACAGATCGTGGCGCTCAACAAGGTGGACCTAAGCGAGGGACGGGAATACGCGCCCCTGTATGGGGAGCAACTGAGTCGGCAGGGCTACCAGTGGGTGGCCATATCGGCGGTATCCGGCGAGGGAGTGCCCGAGCTCGTGGAGCTGATGTGGTCGGCACTGCAGGAGGCCGGAGGGCCTGTCACTTATGAAAGGGAGGCCGGCGAGACAGTTCGTCTGGAGATGCCCCCCGAACCCCATCGCGATCTGCGCGTAACTCAGCTCGAGCCCGGAGTCTATGCCGTATCTGGTACTGAGGTCGAACGCGTGTTGGAGCGCGCGGACATCAAGCACGATGAAGGGATCCGCGAGACGCACCTGCGACTGGAGCGCATGGGCGTGATCGCTCGACTGGAGGACCTCGGCGCCCAGGCTGGAGACACCGTCTTCATCGGGGACCTGGAACTCGAGTACCGACCAGACCGGGTGTGAACTCGTGAGCTGACCAATCCTCGTTTCACCCCAGGAGACGTAGCCGTGTTCCTCGACTGACAAGCTCATCCCATCCTATCCGAAGTGGCCGCGTCATTGCGTGGCTGTAGGCGCCGCTAGCGGGTACTGCAGAGTTCTTCCCTTCGGTGCCGTTTGTTTCGCTGCGGATCAGGCCCGGTATGCCCTCTCAACTGCCTCTCCCGGGAGTCGACTGTGGGTCAAGGTGTGGATTGTGGCAGTCGAGGCTGGCGCCTTGTACCGTTGACTATAGAACATT
Organism: Armatimonadota bacterium; assembly: GCA_013178155.1. Classification (GTDB taxonomy): domain Bacteria; phylum Armatimonadota; class Zipacnadia; order Zipacnadales; family UBA11051; genus JABLXH01. Next base: position 7,726 of record JABLXH010000128.1, read on the forward strand.
TGTTTGATATAATCACGGCTACCATGCCACAGGTTTTCGATGAACCCGTTTCTCAACTAGCTTTCAGTCCATTGAAGAACTGGCCTGAGCGTTTCTACTGGCGCGGCCGTGAGCACCGAGTGCAGCAATGCTGCGGAGAGTGGAAGGTGACTGGTCGTTGGTGGCTGGGAGAGAGTCAGCGTCATTTTTTCCGACTTGTGACGCATGAGAATCTCACGCTGGACGTTTGCCAGGATGAGATGACAGGGCAATGGGCATTGGCCGAAATCCTGGACTGATCTCCATACCTGCATGGGCTTCGCACACCTCCATGTCCATTCCTATTTCTCACTACTCGAGGGAGCGGCTCCTCTGGAGCAGTTGACCAAGGCTGCCGCTGGTCTTGGGATGCGTGCTTTGGCCTTGACTGACCATGATGGTCTCTATGGGGCAGTACGCTTCTACAAGGCGGCTCGGAATGCTGGTCTAAAGCCCATTATTGGGGTAGAGATAACCGTTGAGCCAGTGGCCAAAGCCCTGTCTCGTGATACTCACCTGATCCTGTTGGCGCAGGACAACCAGGGTTACAGCAATCTGTGTCAGCTCGTAACCGCAGCGCGGTTGCGAGATTGTCGTCGTTGCGGCCCCTTTGCTGCTGAGTTCCAGCGTCTGGATCGTGCAAGCCCCCTGCTCACCCAGGAACAGCTCCAGCGTCATGCCTCCCATCTGATTGCGCTCTCGGGCTGTGAACAAGGGGAGATCGCGCAATGGCTACAGGCCGGTAACATGGTGAAGGCAGAGAAAGTGGCTCAGTATTATCGGGGTCTGTTTGGTCCTGGGAATTTCTACCTTGAGTTGCAGAATCTGCTCTTGCCACCCCCACGGCAACACCTGCGTTACGAGTTGGCCCACCTCGCCTACCGCCTGGGCTTGCCGATAGTGGCCACCAATGATGTGCACTACGTTACTCCGGAATATGCTCGTGTGCAAGATGTGCTGCTATGCATTCGTCACAACAGGTCCGTAGATGAGGAAGTGCCGGAACGCAAGGTCAACAGCGAGTACTGGCTCAAGCCTCCGGAAGAGATGGGACGGCTCTTCGCTGATCTGCCTGAGGCCCTGCGTGCTACCGAAGAGATCGCGGAACGCTGCAACTGGGAACTGGACCTGGACCACTTGCACCTGCCACGTTTCTCCCTGGAGGCAGTGGAGCCTGAGCGATGCGGGCCTTACCCATCTCCGGAACCGGGTGAGGACAGTCGCTGGTATTTGCGTCGCCTGTGTTACACCGGAGCTCGTTGGCGGTATGGCGAGATTTCGGCCGAGGTGGGGAAGAGGCTGGAGTATGAGCTTCAGGTCATCGAGTCTCGAGACCTCAGTGACTACTTCCTCATCGTTTGGGACATCGTGCGATTCGCTCGCAGCCGGGGGATCCGCGCCACGGGGCGGGGTTCCGCCGGAGATGCCCTGGTGAGTTACGTTTTGGACATAACTCAGGCTGATCCTTTGGCCCATGATCTGCTGTTTGAACGCTTCCTGAACCCCGAGCGGCAAGGCATGCCGGACATTGACGTGGATTTCTGCTCTCGCCGCCGCGACGAGGTCACCGCTTATGTCTATGACCGCTATGGTGTGGACCAAGTGGCAGCGGTCTGTACTCTGAACACGTTTCGCGCTCGAGCCGCTATCAGGGAGGTGGGGAAGGCTCTGGGTATGGAGGAAGCCGAGATCGCTTCTCTGGCCAGGACACTGCCTCACATAAGTGCGGCCCGGCTGGAGGAAGCGGCCCAGGAGTTGCCGGAGTTGCGTGATGGTCCCGTGGACCTGCGGGGCAAGGGACTGTTACTGGAGCTCTGCCGCCAGATCAGTGGCTTTCCGCGCCATCTGAGTGTTCATGTGGGCGGGCTGGTCATTGGTGCTCAGCCCCTGACACAACTGATGCCGCTTGAGGTAGCAAGGAAGGGCATTGTGATTGGTGCCTTTGACAAGGATGACATCGAGGCGCTGGGGCTGATGAAGATGGACATCCTGGGGCTGCGTATCCACACGGCGATCGCCGATTGTCTGGAGCACATCGCGACGCGAACTGGCCGTGAACTTGACCTGGAACGCATCCCCCTGGATGATGCCGCCACCTTCAAGTTGTTGCGCTCGACGCAGACTGTGGGCTTGTTTCAGCTCGAGAGCCCCGGTCAAAGGAATCTACTGGGGCGTGCACAACCTTGCGAGTTCGAGGAAATCATCGCCAACATCTCCCTGTTCCGTCCCGGACCCGTGCAGGCGGACATGATCCAGCCCTATCTGCGCCGTAAGCACCACCTGGAGCCGATAACTTACCTGCACCCCGCTTTGGAGCCCATACTGCGTCGGACCTATGGCGTCATCATCTATCAGGAGCAGGTGTTACAGGTCGCCGCCGCCATCGCTGGCTTCTCCCTGGGTCAAGGGGACATGCTACGGCGGGCCATGACCAGCGACCGCTCCCCGCGCGAGATGGAAGCCTTGCGAGCGCAGTTTGTCGAAGGAGCCATTGGCAGGGGAGTGGATCGCTATGTAGCGGACCGTATCTTCAACGCCATAGCCGGTTTCGCAGCCTATGGTTTCAACAAGGCGCATGCGGCATGTTTCGGCAGGATCGCTTACCAGACTGCCTACCTGAAGGCTCACTATCCGGCTGAGTTTCTGGCTGGAATCCTCTCGGCTCAGCCCATGGGTTTCTATCCCCCTCGCACGATTGCCGAGGAGGCCAAACGACTGGGAGTGCGGATACTGCCGCCATGTGTGAATCGCAGCGAACGACGATTCACAGTGGAAAGCATGGCTCCAGAGAGCAGTCAGGAAATGGCGGAGCACATGTCGCAAGCGAGACCAGGGGAGAGCAATAGCTTAGGCATCCGTTACGGACTTAGCTTCTTGCACGGGATGAGCGAGGCGGCGGTGACGTCCATTTTGCGTGCGAGAGCCGACGGGCCTTTCAGGTCGTTGCGGGACTTCTGCCGACGCACCAGTGTACCTCGACCGATGGTTGAGAGCCTGATCCTGGCCCAAGCTTTCGCGTTCACGGGAAAGACACCAGCTGAGCTGATGTGGACCCTGGCTGCCATGCCCACCGCAGAAGTGGCGGATCGGCGGGGATACCATGGGGTGCAAACGCTAGATTTTGCGGAGGGGGAATGTCTGGATCGCCTGTTGCCGCCGCTGGACCCAGAGACAGAACATGGCCGTGTAAGCCTGGATCTACATCTCCTGGGTCTGAGCACTGGCCGTCATCCCTTCGCTTTTTGGCGTCGCGAGCTAAGGCAACGTGGAGTTGTCACCAGTGCCGATATATACCGCTATCAGGATGGTGAGCGAGTGCGTGTGGCTGGTATCGTGGTCGCTCGCGCACGCCCACCGACGCGCAGTGGCAAGACGGCGATTTTCATCAGTCTGGAGGACGAGACGGGCCTGGTAGACGTCGCCTGCTTCGAGGAAGTATATCAGCGCTATGGTAAGGACATCGTGAGCAGTCCAGTCTTGCTTGTGGAAGGCAAGCTGGTCCGGCAAGGCGCTCTTGATATCTCGGTCACTGCCGAATCGGTGCTGCCCCTGGGACAATGGGGCGAGGCCACGACTCAGGGCCCCGCAGACGCCTTGCCCACGGCAGCAAGAGCGTTTGCCAGCAAGGACTGGGGACGCTGAACCCTCAACGGTCCTGTCCAACGCCAAAGCGGCGAGACAGGTCAAGCACCTGCGACTTTTCGATACCCGCCAGGCGCATCACATGCTGGCACCAGCGGTCGTTACCCACGGCGCCACAGGAATGAGCATCACTCCCGATGACAAACTTGACATTGTGCTCGGCGAAGAGTGCCAGGAGATCGGCATACTCGAGGCTGAACTGATGCACCGGCACGTCGGGGAACCACCAACACATCTGGTTCATGATCTCAAAGGCGACATCGTGCTCGAACATTGCGGCTGCCAGTTCACGCAAGCCCGAGCGTGGCAGTTGAGCCGGAGTAACATTGGCCGGGAACCGCCCGAGGTTGAACGGATGGGCCAAAGCGTCCACCAGAGGGTTTCGGACCACGGCCAGCAACGCCCTGAAGACATTCGCGCAGAACCGGTCAAGACTGGCGGGCGGATCTACGGCGATGCCCCGGGTCGCGCCGCCGATGTCAACCAGCACATACTGCACCAGAGCGCGGTCCTCAGAGGTCAGCAGCAGCC
>JABLXH010000129.1 GCA_013178155.1 Armatimonadota bacterium
GCCCACCAGGGCCTGCAGCACCTCGTTGAGAGTGCCATCGCCACCCGCGGCGATGATGCGCGTGGCGCCCTGGTCTATCGCCTCGCGAGCCAGGCGCTCGCCATCGCCGGCGGTGGCCGTCACCCGCGATGGCCGCGTCCTGGACTATGGGACCGGCATGAGCCGCAAGGGCGTCATCGGGGGCATCAAAGGCCTACTTAGCAAGGGCATCATCACCGTTCAGAAAGCGGTAGCCGAGGGCGGAGAGCACGAGATCAACGTCTACAGCCTACGCTTCCGCGAGGGGGTAGTTACCTCGGGTAACTACCCCAGGTACCGAAGTACACTACCCCCGGTAACCCAGGGTAACCCACAAGATTCAGCCTTACAAGACTCAGGTCCACAACAACAAGCGCCAGGTCAGTGGCCGGATTCCACCGGAGCTGATCCCCCTGTTGTTGCTTCTTTGAACAACACCTACGGACGACCAGACCTGTACGACACCCTGCGGGACTTGGGGGTTCACCACCACACAGCCAGTAAGTTGCTGCGCGAACACGACCATGCGCTGATTGAGCGCATGTGCGAGTTTGTGGCACAGCGCCTGGCGCAGGGCTGGGCACCCCAGGAGAGCGTTGCGGGGTGGCTCGTAGCCGCAATTCGCCACCGGTATGAGCTGCCGGCTGACTTCCGGACCCGACGCGAGCAGTCGCAAGAGCAGGCCGAATCGGCCGCTGCTGCAGCGGAGCAAGCGAGAATCCAGGCGGAACGGGCGACGGAGGAACTACAGCGCCAGCGCTCGGCGCGCTTGGCCGCTCTGGGCATCGAACAGAATGTGGATAAAATATGGCAGGAAGCACTGGCGGACCTGCGTACCGGGGGGCAGTGGTCGTTGGCGATGCCGCTTTGCTTCTTGAAGCATATAGAAAGTGGTCTCGCCGTCGTGCTGGTGCCGGCCAGGGTGCGTGGGCGGATGGAGGGGAGTGTCGGGGCTCTGGAGAAGGCGTTGTCATGGCAGGCTGGGCAGCCGGTGCGTGTCGTGTTGCAGGAACTGGAGGAAGTCACCCGGACTGGCTTGGGTCCAGTCTAGGGGTGCTGTGCAATCTAGCGTGAGGTGCTGAAATGGAGGCGGGCGGCTTCGCAGCGTGGCACCCGCTGCTGCAGGCGCTGGTGGCGACGCTTTTCACCTGGTTGGTGACCGCCGTCGGGTCCTCGGGAGTGTTTCTCACTCGGGAGCCCAGTCGGCGGGTGCAGGAGATGATGCTGGGCTTTGCGGCCGGGGTGATGGTTGCGGCCAGCTATTGGTCGCTGCTGGCGCCGGCCATCGAGATGTCCGAAGGGGGGCCGCTGCCGGCCTGGATCCCCGCCAGCGTGGGGTTCCTGGCGGGCGGTGGCTTCCTGTGGCTGATAGACGAGCTACTGCCGCACCTGCACCCCGCTTTCGCGGAGAGCGCAGAAGCCCACGGCCTGGCCAGTCACTGGCGGCGCAGTACCCTGCTGTTTGCCGCCATCACCTTGCACAACATTCCGGAAGGGCTGGCGGTCGGCGTTGCCTTCGGCGCTGTAGCGGCAGGGATACCAGAGGCGAGTCTGACCGGCGCCATTGCTCTTGCCATCGGCATCGGTCTGCAGAACTTTCCGGAGGGTCTGGCCATCGCCATGCCTTTGCGGATGGCGGGGATGCCGGCCCGCAAGGCCTTCCTGTGGGGTCAGGGGTCGGCGCTTGTGGAACCGGTGGCGGGCGTCATAGGGGCCGGGGTGGTGCTGCTCATGCGGGCGCTGCTGCCCTACGCCCTCGCCTTTGCGGCCGGAGCGATGATCTTCGTGGTGGTTGAGGAACTCGTGCCGGAGGGCCACCGCAGCGGCCGCGGTAACGTGGCCACCATCGGGGCCCTGCTTGGGTTCACGGTGATGATGATTCTGGACGTGGGTCTCGGGTAGCACCACGCGCGGACGCCCGCCAGCGCTGCCGTCGGTACAAGGCCTGATGGTGCAGCTCCGCCAGGATAACTGCCACAGCGCGGTAGAGATGGCCCGGAATGGCGGCGCCCAGGGGGCAGGCCCGGTAGAGGGCGCGGGCCATGGGCGGGTTCTGCTGTACCGGCACGCCATAGCGATGCGCCAGCCGCCGGATCCGCGCCGCGAGACGCCCTTTGCCCCGGGCCACCACCACCGGCGCCTCCGTGGTCCCGGGCTGGTAGTACAGCGCAACGGCGTAGTGCGTCGGGTTGGTCAGCACGACGGCGGCCTGGGAAAGACGGCGGTTGATGCCATCGCGCAACAGTTGCTGCCGCTGCCGCCGGCGCTGGCTGCGCATCTGGGGGTCGCCCTCGCCTTCCCGTATCTCCTGGCGCAGCTCTTCGCGTGTCATGCGCAGCGAGCGGCCATGCTCGAAGCGCTGGTAGGCGTAATCCGCCGCCCCCAGGATCACCAGCACCAGTGAAACCTTCAGCCCCAGTTCCCACACGAGTCGGCCGGTCAGAGCCAACGAGGAGCCCACCTCCGCCTCGCCCAGGGACAGCAGCTCCGGAACACGCCCTCTCAGCACCACACAGGCGGTCAGGGCAATCGCCGCCAGCCTCAGAAGCGACTTGAGAGTCTCGGCGCAACCCCGCCATGAGCAGAGGCGGCGCAGCGACTGGGCCGGGTTCAGACGGTCGAATCTGGGCTGGATAGGGTGGAGGGTGAGCAGGGGGCCGGTCTGCAGGAGACTGAGGAACAATGCACCAGCGATGACGGCCGCCAGCAGCGGGGCCAAGGCGCTGCCGGCAACGGCCGCCCACTGCAGGGCGAGCTCCCGCAGGCCCGCTGGGGAGACGTCGGCCGTGTGCAGGCTGCCCAGAGCCCGGGCCACATTCCGCAGGAGGCTGCCGCCCGCACCGCCCGCCAACGACGGGGCCACCAGCATCGCCAACAACAGGACCCCCGCCGCAGTGAGTTCCCGGCTCTGGGCTACCTCACCGCGCTCACGGGCTTTCCGCAGGCGTTGCGGGGTAGCCTCGAACTGCCTGTCCTCTGCCATCGGGAAACGGGCTCCTTGGGGAGCGAGTGCTAACTATGGTCCGCCAACTGCCCTCAGCATGACCTGACGCGCAAGACCGACAATATCGCCCAGGGCACTGCCCAGGCCGGGGCTGCAGGCCGCCAGAGCGGCCAGGCCAACGGCTATCTTGGCGGGCATCCCCACGAACAGCACGTTCATCTGAGGCATGCCACGACTGACCAGGCCCAGCGTGAAGTCCGCCATGATCAGGGCAGCGACCAGGGGTGCCGCCAGGCGCAGGCCAAGAGCGAAGGAGCTCTGGAGCACCTGGCCGGCCAGCAACCCCCAATGGCGCTGGAGGACAACCTCTCCCACCGGACATACCACGTAGCTGCGAGCCAGTCCTCCGATGAGCCAGTGATGACCATCGAGCTGGAAGAAGAACAAGACGGCGGCGAGGTACCACAGCCGGCCCAGGATGGAGTTGGTGCCACCGGCCACAGGGTCATAGAGCTCGCCGGCATTGAAGCCGATCTGGAAGTCAGCCAACTCGCCCGCCAGTCGGGCTGCCTCAAGCAGGCACGAGAGGCAGAAGCCAAGGGCCACGCCCACCGCCAGCTCTCCCAGCAGAAGCAACAGGTAGGCACCCAGGGGTAGCCTTGAGAGCGCGGGGTCAGGGGAGGCTACCAGGGGCCCCAGCGCCACGGCCAGGCCGACGGCCAGTGCCACCCGCACCTGCGGAGGCATGATGGCATTGGAGAGACCCGGAGCCAAGGCCACAAGCCCCAACAGGCGCGGTGTGCCGGCCAGGAAAAGCAGGAGCTGGTCAGCGAGGGCCTGCACTGGCCATCCCTCAGTGGGTATACGGCCCGAAGTCGCCCAGCAGGCCCCGGGTGAGATGGAGCAACTGCTCAAGCATCCAGTATCCCCCCAGGAGCATGACCAGGCCCGCCCCGAGCATCTTCGGCACGAAGGCCAGAGTTGCTTCCTGCACCTGGGTGATCGCTTGCAGGATGCTCACAGCAACGCCGATCGCCAGGACCACAGCCAGCACCGGGCCTGAGACGAGAAGCGCGGTGCTGAAAGCCTGGCGACACAGGTCCAGAACCAAAGCGTCGTCCATGGACACCCTCTCATGCGAAGCTCAGTACCAGCGACTGGGTGATCAGATGCCAGCCGTCCACCATCACGAAGAGCAGAATCTTGGTGGGCAGCGAGATCATCACCGGCGGCAGCATCATCATGCCCATGGACATCAGCACGCTGGCAACCACCAGGTCTACGACCACGAAAGGGATGAAGAGCACAAAGCCGATCTGAAAGCCTGAACGCAGTTCGCTCAGGATGAAGGCAGGAACGAGAGCGCGCATCGGAATCTCATCGGGACCAGCGGGGCGGGGCAGGCGGCCGAGGTTGAGAAACAGGGCGATGTCCTTCTGGCGGGTCTGCCGCAGCAGGAACCCGCGCACAGGTACCGCCCCCTGCACGATTGCGGCCTCAAACCTGAGCTTCCCCTGCATGTAGGGTCTCACGGCCCGTTCATTGACCTGTTCCCAGGTAGGGTACATGATGTAGAAGGTCAGGAACAGGGCCAGGCCCGCGAGGATGGCGTTCGGCGGCGTCTGCTGCGTACCCAGGGCACTGCGGAGGAAGCTCAGGACGATGATGATGCGCGTGAAGCAGGTGAGCATCACCAACAGGGCCGGAGCCAGGGAGAGCACTGACAGGCCCAACAGGAGCTTCAGCGCTGCCGCCATTTCCTGAGGCTGGTCAGGAGACGGCACCAGACCCTGCAGGGTCGCAACCGCCGGTTGGGCATGGGCGGCGCCCGCTGCCAGCGACATCAGTACCGCCAGTACCCACAGGAGCTGAGGTCTCATTCGGCACGCATCAGGGCATTGATGAGCCGCCGGCGCTCATGGGCCCACTCCGTCTGATTGCGGACGGGTCTCGCGGGGGCTGGAACGTGGCGTGGCCTCGACGCCACACTGCCGGCTACCTCCGGCAATACCTCGAGGGTCGGCTCGCCCACCGCGGGCCCCTGGGGCATGAAGGTAGAGGTATCCTCAGGGGCCGCCGGCGGCCAGGTCACCGTGATCTGCTGACCGGTGGCGCCAATCAGTAACGTCCGGCCTTCCATCTCCACCAGATACAGCGTCCCTTCCTGCCCGGGCAGGGCGAGAGCATCGCGAACCCGCATATGGTCGGTCTCCCGCGTGGAGAGGCGCAACCGCCGGGAGCCTGGCTGAGATGACCGCAAGCGGTAGCGCGAAAGCGCGAAACTTGCTCCGTAGGCCAGTAAGACGGCAAAGGCGATCTTGCCGAGCAAGTCCAGCACGCTGACCCGCACCGGAGTGGCGTCCGAGGGCTGGACAGCGGGTGAGTTCTCTGGAGCGGTTGTTGTCGAGAGTGGCGACACGTCAAGAGGCTCTGCCACGCTGGGCCGCATCCACAGACCGAGGAACAGCAGGAGAGCGAGGGCAACGACAGTAGCCAGCCTGCTATCGAACGGTGGTATGCAGCGCTTGCTTACGGGACCCATGAGACCACCTCCTAGGCAGCCTTGTACTGATCGGGGGGCGAGGGGAGCACCTCCAGCACGCGGAGCGCCAGGCCCTCGTTGATCACGAGAATCTCACCACGAGCGATGAGCCGGCCGTTGGCCAGCAGGTCCACCGGATCGCCAGCCAGGCGGTCCAACTCCACGACCGCACTGGGCCGCAGCGCAAGCACCTCTGCCAGGGTAAGCTCGGCGCGTCCCAGTTCCACGGTCAGGCGTACCGGAATATCCAGCATGGTCGCCAGTCTCGATGTGTCCGGTTCGGTGTACTCCGGCGGTGATACGGGTGCTGGCGTCACCACTTCGGGGAGCGCCTCGCTGGCGTTGGCTGCGGTGGGTGATGCAGTTGTCTCTGACATCCTTGTCTCCTGTCCGGCCCAATGGCCCCGACTACTGCATGACAAACGAAGTGAAGAGGACCTCGTGGACCTTGTAGGACGGCAGGGCCTTGCCGATAGCGGCGGCCAGTTGCCGCTTGAGAGCCTCGCGCCCTTCCGGTGTGCCGGCGTCCCTGAAGTCAGCGGCGCTCAAGACAGCCACAACGCGGTCCTTGGCCAGGGCCATCTCGGCCTCGGGCAGTGAGGGCGCCGACGGCGCGCCCCCATGGCCCCCATGGCCTCCCTTGGGCTCAGAAAGGCCACTGAGCGACAGGGCCACCTCGGTCTGCAGATACCGCAGAGCCCCGTTGGCCCGCACGTTGACAGTGAACTCGCCCAGGACAACGATCTGGGGCTTCTCCTCTTCTGTCTGCGTCGGTGCGACCTTGGCATCGCCGTTCTTGCCACCTTCCGCCGCCCAGCCGCGGTTTGCCGTCACGCGGGGCGCCAGAACCAGGCCTGCGACCAGCCCGGCGGCGAGCGTACCGGTGATCACCACCGCCAGAACGATCTTGCGGCCGGAACGACACCTGGTTCTGTGCATCAGTGCACCTGCCTCGCCTGAACTCCTGAGACGCGCGAACTTCGGGGCGTCAGGCTCTGACGGCGCAGGTCAACGGGCGCCGGGCGGATGTCGGGCGGCCGCGAAGCCGGTACCGGAGAGGTCGCCTGCACCGTGGCTCCTGCGGGCATTGCGGCCTGGGGCGTCAGCGCCAGCTCGACCCGGCGGTTACGACGACGCGAACGCTCGTCACGATTGGCAACCAGAGGGCGTGTATCAGCGTAACCCATGCAGGAGAGACGCTCGGGGACGACCCCCCAGTGGCGCACGATATACAGCGCCACATTCCGTGCGCGGTCGGCAGAGAGCTCCCAGTTGGAGCCATAGGGCCCCCCCCGAAGGGGCAGGTCACAAGTGTGACCGGTGACCCGTATGAGACAATGCTGCTGGTTGGCAAGCTCGGCAATGCGGTCCAGTACTGGCAAGGCGCCGGGTAGCAGCTCCGCACTGGCTGGCGCGAAATGCACGTTGTCAGTGGGAATCCGCACCACGACCGTATCGTCGTGGGTAGTGACCTCTACGTCCCCCCGCGACGGTAGCTCAGCCAGCGACTTGTCCACCAACTGCCGAAGCTGAGCCGTCGCACCGGGGTCAGGACGGGGTGCGAAGCCCCGACTCTGCTGTCCCACAGGCGAGGCGCCGCCGGAGTTGATGCCGGCACCGCCGCTGAGCACCCCGGTACCGCCCAGTTCGGCTCGTACGCCGCCCAGCATGGCCTGAAACTTGCGAATATCAAGCTGGCTCATCCCGTAGAGCATGATGAAGAAGGCCATAAGCAGCGTGATCATGTCGGCATAGGTGAGGAGCCACCGCTCCAGGTTCTCATGCTCCTCAGGCTTGCGTCGTCTGGCGGCCATGGGGTTGGTCCTTGGCTGTCGGTCAGGCCGCCCTGGACTCTTCCTGCGGCGCGCTGGCCTCCCGACCCCAGCTTCGCTGGCGCGGTGTCAGGAACGACTTGAGGCGTTCCTCAATGACCATCGGGCTCGCCCCCGACTGGATGCTCAGGAGACCGTCCAGGAGCATGTAGTACAGGTGCGTCTCCTCCTCGCTGCGAGCCTGAAGCTTGTTGCCGAGAGGAATGAAGATCAGGTTGGCCGAGGCAACCCCGTAGAGAGTGGCCAGGAAGGCTGTAGCGATGGCTGGCCCCATACTCGCGGGGTCGGAGACGCGGGCCAGCATGTTGACCAGGCCCATCACCGTCCCGGTGACACCCAATGTCGGCGCCAGACCTCCCATGGTCAGAAAGAGCTTGGCACTGGCCCGGTGGCGCGCCTCCATGGCCTCGATCTCTGTCTGCAGTGTCTCCCGGATCATCTCCGCATCGGTTCCGTCCACAACCAACGCCAGGCCCTTGATAAGAAACGGGTCCTTGATCTCGGCCATCTCCGATTCCAGTTGCAGCAGACCCTTGCGTCGCGCCACGCCAGCCAGTCGGACCATGTCCTGGGCGGTGCCGGCATGGTTAACGGGGCGCGGGAAGAACGTCAGCCGCACGAGCTGCGGCAGTTTGAGCACTTCGCTCAGGGGAACGCTGACCAGGGTGGCTCCTAGCGTGCCACCGAACACGATGACCGCGGCAGGCATGCTCACCAGCGCGCGCAGGTTTCCACCCTCCAGAACGACCGACAGACCAAGTGAGCCAAAAGCCGCCAACAAGCCGATCAGGGTTCCGAGGTCCACGTCGTACCTCTGTCTGGAGCCAGTCAGTATCGCCTAGCGCACGCGTCCCAACTGGCCGACGGTGATGGGGTTGGCGCCATCCTCGCGCAACCGCGACAGGAAGGCGGTGGCGGCGGCGATGACGTCGTCAATGGACTCCTGCACGAGGAAGCGGTGACCGTTCGTCAATGTGACCACGGTATCCGGTGTCTCTTCCAGGTGCTCGATCAGGAAGGCATTCACGCACAATCGGGCGCCGTTGAGGCGGGTTAGCGTAATCATCCCAGTGCGATAGCTGCAAGTGGCGTGCCAGAATCGCCTGGACCCCGGGAGGATGCATATCACCTTGCCTCCCGGGGTCGCCGGGGCGGAACCTAGGAGATCTGCAGTTGCATCAGGTCGTCAAGGAGACGGTTCGCTGCCGAGATGACGCGGGTGCTGGCCTGGAAGCCGCGCTGGGCAGTCATGATCTCTACGAAGGAGCGGGTGAGGTCGACGTTGGAGTTCTCCAGACTGCGAGAGCGGATCTGCCCGCGACTGGCGATGCCAGCCGCGCCGATGTCCAGCTCTCCGCTGTTGGCTCCAGCCTGGTAGAGGTTGTTACCCGCACGGACCAGGCCACCGACATTGCCGAAGTTGGCCACCGCCAGTCTGCCCAGCACCTCGACGTGACCATCGGAGTACTCGCCCTGGATGTCGCCCCCCTCAATGATGCTCACACCCCTGAGTATCGCGCTGGGCTTACCGTCCTGGGAGACCAACCGGACGCTGCTCCCGCTTTCGGCCAACTGGGTCACTTCGGAGAGGTCAATACGGAACACCAGCGGGCTCGCGGCGCCGGTGCTGAGATCAGCGCTCAGTTCCAGCGGGCTACCGGCGGTCAGAGCTCCGTTGTCCGGGTCAAACGTGAGGTTGGTGGACGCGCTGCTGGCGCCGAGCTGGGCGGTGCAGGTCCACTGGTTGGCGGTGGCCGACTTGGTGAACGTCAGCACCGTCTCGTGCAGGTTCCCCAGCGAGTCATAGACCGAGATGGTGGCGTGCTGTGTCTCACCGGCCAACAGGCTGGCGTCGAGGTTGCCGCGAGCTGTGACGTTGCTCGTCGCCACCCCCGCGCGCACCTGTCCCAGGGGAAAGACGAGTGCCGAAGGGGCCCCCGAGGTGTTCACCACACCCTCCTGGGCCAGCCACCCCATCACCTTGAGCCCGCTGCCGCTGCTGACCAGAGTGTGCGTGTCATCCAGGCTGAAGCTGCCATCCCGTGTGTAGAGACTGCGCTCCCGATCCTGAAGGACGAACATCCCGGGGCCTTCGATGGCAGCATCCAGGGGTGATCCGGTGTAGCGCAGCGCCCCCTGTGTGTGGACCGTCTGTACTTGGCCGACGGCGACGCCGCTGCCCACCTGCGCCGGGTCAATGCCCCCCGGGCCGGCAACGTCCCCGCCGCGTCCTCCGCGCAGTGTCTGGTAGTAGGCATCCTGGAACGTCACCCGGCCCTCCTTGTAGCCGGTTGTGTTGGCGTTGGCCACGTTGTTGGCAAGTACGTCTATGTAGGTCTGGTTGGCAAGAGTGCCGGAAAGACCTGCGTAGAGCGAACGGTTCATGGCTTCTCCTCTCTCGGTCGGCAAGACCTTGCCGCGCAATCTGCTCTCAGCGACCTCGCCGCTGGCCGACAGCACTCACCGCACAACCCGGACCTGGTCCAGCGCGAGATTCTGTCCATCTACGACCAGTGTCGTGGTGGCTCCATCTCTGGCGATTCCGGAGACCACCCCGCTGGCGATAAGCCCGGTCTGTGCGTCCTCCCACTGGACCGTGCGACCGATGAGGCTCACAGCATGTCCGAACTCCTGACTCTCCCGGGTCTGACGGACCTCGGCCACCATGTCCATCTGCGCCAGTTGCTGGACCAGCGCCTGGGTGTCCATGGGGCTCAGCGGGTCTTGCAGGCGCAGTTCGGCGATGAGCAGCGTCAGGAAGCTGTCGGCACTGAGACTGCTGAGGCCTGTCGTGTGGGATTGGTTCGCCTGGGTGAGGCTCTGCACAGCGTTGACTGACATGGCATCCTGCCTCCTGTCAGGCGTAGATGTCTATTCGGTCCGTCGTTGTCACGGGGCCTGGTAGGGACGTGGGGGACTCCACCGAGCGGGCCGCACGGCGGCGGGCCGCTGGAGGCTCCCCGGCGTGGCGGGGGGAGGAGGGCGGCGACGGGTGGCCTCCAGCATGCTCGCTCAGCACAAACGAGCTCAACGAGAGCCCCTCCTGAGCCATCGCCTGACGCACACCTGATTCAAGGTGCTGCGTCATCTGCCGTAAGACAGGGCCATCCACGGCGACCGCGGCGGCCAAAGTCTGGTGTTCGTGTTCCCGCACCCGCACTGTCACCTCTCCGGCGCCAGGCTGATGGACCTCGACCTGCAACTCGCTTACTGGCGGTATGTCGTCCGCACGGGACAGGACCAGGGCCGGACCGACGGGATCCGTTTGCGCTTCCGCCATCTCCAGCGAGCGTCGTGACGGCGAGAGAGCCGCCGCCACGGACCACGAAGACCCCCTGTCCCTGCGCTGCGACGAGGCAGACGGTGCGCGCATGTCCTGCAACAGCCCCTGCGCGCCGCCCGATGCTCGGACCTTGATGCTCCCGCGGACTTGCTGGACCGCTTGCCTCGCCTCGCTACCTGACGCCTGCCGCGCAGCCTCGGCCCATGCGTCTGACTCGCCGGTAACCCCGTATTCCGCCCCGGATGCGCTCACGGTATTGCCCCTGACTGACCCCATCGGGTCGGGCAGTAGAACGGGCACGGCTTCCGTGGGGCGGCGGAGCCCCTGCGGTGGCCCGAAGGCGCGCTGCAGTGTGGCGTCTGCGCTTTGACCAGCGTGCGACGGCGAGTCTGGCGCCAACGCGGTATGCGCCACCATAGCCGTAGCCACCGCTTGCGGTGCCTCAGTGACGGTGAGCTCAGGGGCAGCCGCTGGCACTAACCGCGGCGCAAGAGGCCTGTGGAGCACCGTCGAGGGCGCCAGGGCGGCACCAGAGGTCGCCGCCGCGACGGACGCTGGCGACCGCGCCGTTCGTGTCTCGGCAGGCGATCCACCGGGCGGTCCAGTTCGCTCCCCGACCAGGGCGGTATGGGGCGACGGAGCCGGCGCGGAGGCTGGCTGAATGGCCGGCAGGGCGGCCGGTAGCCAGTCTGCGGCACTGTCCTGCACATCGAGGAGTTCGGGCTGCCTGGGGACCTGAGCGGAGGGCGGCTCGCTGACCTTGGGCACCAAGCGCTCCGTCGGGACCAGCCCCCGCGTACCGGTGCGTCGCTCCGTCACCGGCGTATTCCGGCCCGGAGTGGCGGCCAGGGGTCCCGGAGGCAGCTCCGGGGCGGCTTGGGAAGCGGGCTGGGGAAGACCCGGGGCGCTGGCTCCGACCGCAGCTCCTGACAGGACCGCCGAGCCGTGGTTCTGGGCGGCAGGGAGTGCGATGTGGGTGCTATCACCCCGCGGCATGGGAAGACTGAAAGCTGGCTGCGAGTCGCGCTGCTGACCGGCCGGCACTGGTGTCGCCGTGTCCCCTGCCGCTCCCGGCGGGGCCTGAGCCGGTGCCTGCACGAGCTGCGCGCCGGGCACCCCCCGGGGAGGCCCGTCAGCCGGAAGCGAGAGTGCGTTCAGTCCGCTCAGCGCCACACCACCCGACTGCTCGGGCGACCGGTCGCCGGCGTCGTGAGAAGGCAGCGCTCCGCGTAACGGGGGAGCCTCCTGCAACGCAGCGAGCATGGCGGCAAAGAGTCCGTCGCCTTCGGGCTCTCGCGTTGTCTGCTCATCGGTGGGGGCGAGGGTATCCGGGCAGGCGCCTGCCGCCAGGACAGAGGTCATGGGCTCACTCCGCTTTCCGCTGCCACAGCGTCTGCAGCACCCGTCGGACATAGGCCTGGGTCTCGCGGTAGGGCGGTATGCCGTCATAGCGGCGGACCGCCCCCGGCCCTGCGTTGTAGGCCGCTAGGGCCAGGTCCACGTCATGGAAGCGGTCCAACTGCTGCCGCAGGTACTTCACACCGCCTTCGATGTTGGCCTCGGGATCCAGCGGATCACTGACCCCCAAAGCGCGCGCGGTCCCCGGCATGAGCTGCATGAGACCCAGGGCGCCGGCGCTCGAGCGACAGTTGGGGTCATAGCCGGATTCGGCCTGGATAACCGCGTGCACCAGGTCGGCATCCACGCCGTGGCGGGTCGCCGCCGCCTGGATGAGACGGTCGAAGTCCGAGCGAGTAGTCGGTGCGTTGCCGGCGGTTCGGGGGCAGCGCTCTGGCGTCTCGAGAACCGCCGTCGCCCTGGCGAACTCAGCGTCAAAGCTCGCTAACCCATGGGCGCCCGCACTCGACGGCTCCAGACTGTGGAGCCGCTCCTGGATGGCGGCGATTCGACACAGGACAGAAGCCAACTGGGGCAGCATCCCGGCACTCCCTCCCAGGGTGCACGTGATGGCAGCAACGTCAAGGTGGCGATAGACTAGCCGGCGTCGTCGGAACGCAGGTAGCTAAGCAGACCGGCCTCGTCCAGCAGGCGCTGCTGTGCCCGCTTCTGGGACGTGACATGCGCGTGCCACCGCCGCAGCTTCAGCCGATCGAGCACCTGCCGTTCCCGCGCTGCAGCCAGGAGCTCCTGGCGGCGCAGGTGCTCCTGCCGCGTCTGCTCGAGAAGCTGCTGCTGGTGGGCGGCACGCCGGTGGCAAAGATGAGCAAGATGCAGGCTGGTGCCAAGCAGGCTGTCTCCGTCACAGACTGCTCCTGGCTGTGCGGCCACGCATCGCGCGGCCTGCTCCCAGGCGCTTTCACACGCCATCAGGGCATCCTGAGTGCGGAAGACCTGGCGCTGACTGTCAGCCAGACGCACACGGGCCTCGTCCTCGGAGCGTGAGCGCAAGTCAAGCAGGCGTTGCAGGCCGAAGCGAAAACCAGACATGGGCCTTGCCTCCGTGGTGTTCTGTCGGCAGCCCGTGCACGGGCTTGAGGGCCGTGGTGGCAGATTAGGCTACCGCCTGCGCATCGGAGCCAGCCGTCCCGACCGCCTGCCGCAACTCGTCGAGAGTACGGGCGAAGTCTGATGACTCGTGGGTGTCTTGTCGGAGAAAGGCCATGACCCGCGGCTGCAGGGCGATAGCCTCGTCCACCCGGGGATTGCTGCCGGCCACATAGGCCCCCAGGTTGATGAGGTCTTCCGCTTCCTGGTAATGCGTCAAGACCTCGCGCAGCTTGTCGGCGGCCGCCCGGTGTTCGGCGGTCGTCACCTCCGGCATCAGGCGACTGACACTGGCCAATACGTCAATGGCCGGGTAATGGCCCTTGCCAGCTAGCTGGCGGGAGAGCACCACGTGTCCATCAAGGATACTGCGGGCGGCATCAGCGGCCGGGTCAGCAAGGTCGTCACCCTCGACGAGAACCGTATACAGGCCCGTGATGCTGCCGTCTTCGGCGCAGCCCGCCCGCTCCAGCAGCCGGGGCAAGGCGGCAAAGACCGAAGGTGTGTAGCCGTTGCGCGTAGGTGGCTCTCCGCTGGCCAGACCGACTTCCCGCTGCGCCCACGCGAAGCGTGTGACGGAGTCCATCATCAGCATCACATGGCATCCGCGGGCGCGGAAATACTCGGCGACGGCAGTGGCCACGTAGGCACCCTTGAGGCGCACCAGAGGCGGCTCGTCGCTGGTCGCCACTACCACCACCGACCGGGCCAGGCCCTCCGGCCCCAGGTCGCGCTCAATGAACTCCCGCACCTCACGGCCACGCTCACCGATGAGCGCGATGACGTTGACATCGGCGCGAGCCGTCCGGGCGATCATGCCCAGCAACGTGCTCTTGCCCACACCTGCCCCAGCGAAGATGCCCAGGCGTTGCCCGCGCCCACACGTCAGCAGGCCGTCAATGGCTCGTACACCGAGGGGCATCGGCTCCAGGATGCGTTGTCGGCGCAGAGGCTGAGGGGGAGCCCCGTTCACCGGCCAAGGGGCTGCTCCCTGGCGCAGAGGCCGTCCATCCAGCGGCCGCCCCAGACCGTCCAGGACGCGGCCCAGCCAGGCCTCATGCGGGTGCAAGGCAAAACGCCCCACGGTCACGACTTCGCTGCCCATGGCGATGCTCTCCGTGGGCCCCAGAGCCATCATCTGCAGGCTTCCGTCGCGAAACCCGACCACCTCGGCTAGCATTGGCGGACGGCCAGGGCTGCGGACCTCACACAGGTCACCCAGACGCGCCGGCGGTCCACTTGACTCGACGATCAGGCCCACGGAGCGCGTAACCCGGCCGATGGAACGCATCGTCTCAAGAGTATCCAGCGCCTGCATGACCTCGCTAACCACAGTCACCGCTTGCTGTCCTCCTAGACAGGGCACTGTCTATGGCTTCATTCACCAGTTCCAGCCGCGTCTCCAGCCGGGCATCGAGGCTCCCTCTTTCCCCGTGCACAAGGCAGTCCCCGGCCGTCAGGGCCTCGTCCACCCGGACCTCCAACTGCGCTTCAGCGGACAGCAGCGCAGCCAGCTCCTCCTGCGCCCGGCGGATCGCCGGCTCATGCGCGGGGGCCACTACCACCTGGACCCGCTGGCTGTCACTGAGTCTCTGGAGCGCCTCGCGCACGACCGGGACAATGCGGTCCGGGTCCGCGCTGAAATGGTCACGCAGCAGCCGACGCAGGATAGCGCTAACCAGATGGACGGTCTCGCGCTCGAGTTGTCCCAGGTGCCGCTGCCAGTCTTGGCGCAGCGCCGCAATGACGCTCTCGGCCGCCTGGCGGAAAGCTGCCTGCTCCTGCTCGCGAACAGTCCGGACCTCGGCAACCATGGCAGCGGCCTGCTCCCGGGCCTCCTGCAGGAGAGTGGCAGCCTCCTCTCGGGCAGCCGCCAGGATCGCCTCGCGTTCGGCCTCCAGGGCGTCTACCGCAGCCGAACAGGGCGTGTCACCAGACCAGAGCGGCGCGAAACCAGCCGTCTCCCGGGTCCAGGTCGCCAGAGGCGCGAAGGTGGGGCACATTGGCCTGTCAGCCCCTCCCCGCCGGCTGACTCTCACGCAGCATGGCCTGCAACCGATCGGCTACCAGACTCGCATCGCGGCGAGCCACCTCGCGCAGGCTCTCTCGTAGTTCCTGCGCGTCAGGAGACGGTCCCCCTGTCAGCTCGACCTCTGCAGATGAGGCCACTGCGGGTTGGACATCCCTGCCGCCGGACACGAACGCATCGGCAGCAGGCGCAAGCCCCGGGGTAGCACGGATCTGCCTGAACACCGTGGTGACGGTCAGAAAGAGGATGACTGCGGCGACGACGCTCATGCCGCTGCGCAGAGCTGTGCGTCCCCAGGCTCGCAGGTTCGCCTTGCGCTCCTGACGCGCCAGGTCCTCTTCCTGGCTCTTGGCCATCTCTGCGGCGCTGATCTTCATTCGCTGCACCGTGACCGTGTCGCGGTCGGGCTGTGCGCCAGCGGCGGCGGTAAGCAGTTGGCGGACTTGCTCTTCTGCAGTGCCGGGCAACTCCTCGTCAATGATGGCTGCCACTGAGAGCGCACGAATCCGGCCCGGTGCTTTGACAATCGAGGTGGAGTTACGCGAGTACTGGTACTCGCGTGTTTCATCTTTCTGGACATAGGTGCCGGCGCGCCCCTCGCGAAGGGTAACCACAGGCGCGGCGATATTGGCTTCCAGCCCCGCCGAACCCCCCGTCCCGTCGGCACTACCTTGGTAGTGCTCTGACTTGATTTTCTCTGTAGCCACCAGCCCGCGCCCATTGGCCGCGGGAGAGAGCGCCTCGGTCTTCACCTCATGGGTATCGAAGTCCAGGTCCGCACGCACTCGCACTACCGACTTGCTTGGTCCGACTACTGCATCCAGCATGGTCTGCAGGCTGTGCGCGAGCCGCTCCTCGTACTGCTGCCTGATCTGCAGTTGTGTCCCCGCCAGCGCCCCCGAGCTACCACCCAAGTCCGGTCCATGCAGGACACGACCGTTGGCGTCCACGACCGTGACTTCGCCAGGCGGTACGTCCTTGACAGCGCTGGCAACCAGTTGCGCGATGGCCGTGATGGCATCGGCCGGCAGGCTGACGCCCGCTTGGGGCTGGATCACGACGGCAGCGCTGGCCTTGGTCCTCTCGGCAAACAGGCTTTCCTCGGGCAGGACGATGTGTACGCGAGCACTGCGCACTCCTTCCATCGCGCCGATGGTTCGCGCCAGTTCGCCCTGGAGGGCCC
>JABLXH010000013.1 GCA_013178155.1 Armatimonadota bacterium
GTCTTATTGTGCCTGGCTGTAACCAGTGTCTGGGCCTCTGATTTTGGCCTGCGCACTGCCAGGTCCCTGGGAATGGGCGACGCTGTCGTCGGCGTGGCTGACGATGGAGCGGCCTGGTACCAGAACCCCGCCGGCCTCGGTTCATTGGCAGTCACCCCTCGCGAAGGCAACACCTGGGGCGCGGACGCCATCGGGACCTTCGGCCGGACCGATTGGGGTCCCGATGACTCCGACATGTGGCAGCTCACCGTGTCCGGGCGCCAGCCCGAGAAGCAATGGGGCCTGGGGGCCGGTATCGGCGACCTGCAGGACGTCGGCAAGGCTGCCGGTGTGGGCTATGGCTCCAGTTTCCGCGACTCGGCCTTCAGCTGGGGCGCCAACGCCATCTGGAATGAGCCGGATTCCGGCGATGACTATACCACGCTCAATCTTGGTTTCATGTACTTGCTCGAACAGCCCGAAAAGGCTCCGCTTCGGATTGGTGCTCGCGTGCGTGACCTGACCGACGAGAGCGAGGTCGGGCCCCTCTTCGACGTTGGCGTCTATTGGCCGGCGACCCCTGTGGTGGGCGTAGCCGTAGACGTGGTTGACATCACTGACGAGAGCGAAGCGGGACCGTTCTTCAACGTGGGCGCCGAGTGTCGTCTGGGGCAGCAGCGTGAATGGACGATCCGCGGTGGCGCCGTGGATTCCGGCGACGGTCACGACCTGACGCTGGGCGCCGGCTACCGCAGCAATAACTGGCGTCTCGATTTCGGCTGGGCCGACACGGCGGACGGCACCTGGCTGCTTGACGCTGGTATCGCGTTTTAGCTCTGCTTCTGGCTAGCCAGCCTGAGAGAGGTCTGGTCTGGTCGCGTAGGGCTACAGGGGCAACGAGGACACCCTGGCAACTCGGCGGCCAATCCCCTCCCCTCACGTGCTGGAACAGGTTGTGACAGCCAGCCTGAGCCAGGCAGGGCGCCAATGGCAGCACGACAAGGCAGCACGAAAGTGAGATAGGAGGACAGGACATGAGGAATTTGTGGTTAGCCGCTCTGGCTGTGTGCTTGATCGCGTCCGGGGCCTGGGCTCAGGGATCTGGTGTCAGCACGGCGCGCTCCCTGGGCATGGGCGGTGCCGTCATCGGTGTGGCCGATGATGCCGCCGCC
This sequence comes from Armatimonadota bacterium, assembly GCA_013178155.1. Lineage (GTDB taxonomy): Bacteria > Armatimonadota > Zipacnadia > Zipacnadales > UBA11051 > JABLXH01. The sequence goes on from JABLXH010000013.1 coordinate 1,152, forward strand.
TGGTACCAGAACCCGGCCGGTCTGGCGGCGCTGAACGTCCCTGTGCAGGAAGGCAAGCTGTGGGGCGCTGACGTGGCGGGCATCTACGCCAGCCAGGACACCTCTGGCGGCTCAATCGACTCCTGGGGCCTGTTGGGTTCCGGCTGGCAGCCCGCCAAGCGCATGGGCTTCGGCCTCGGCTTCGGAGATGTCGAGGACTATGTGACGATCATCGGTGGCGGCTTTGGCATGGGCATTGGCGACACGGAACTCAGCGCCGGCATCAGCATCGTCAATCAGGACTATGATGACGTCCTGATCCCCGCGCAGACCGGATACTCCGGCGGGAGTGACACACTGTTGAACCTGGGCTTCCTCTATCGGGTGGCTCGCGAGGAGGGCAGCCCGGTCCGGCTCGGTCTGCTGGTCGAGGACCTGACCGACGAGACTGACATGGGCCCGTGGTTCTCGGCTGGTGTTGCCTGGCCGGCCACCCCCGAGTGGCTGGTGGCGCTTGACCTGCGCGACATTACCGACGAGTCCGACAACGGCCCGTACCTGAGCGGCGGCGTCGAGTACAAGCCGGCCAAGCTCGCCAACTGGGCTTTCCGCGCGGGGCTTGCCGACGATGGTGAAGACCACAACCTGACCGTGGGGGCGGGCTACGCCTGGGAGCGATGGCGGCTGGATGCAGCCTATGGTGATGTGGCCGACGGTGTCTGGTCCATCACCGGCAGCCTCGGCTTCTAGAACGCCGGCTGGTCTGAATCCCTAACGGGGCCGCCTGCTGTCAGCGGCCCCGTTTCACTTTCCTCTGCCGCCCCGCTCCGCCCTCAGGTTGTCCACCCAGAAGGTCCCGGCTTCGGCGTTGGCTGGCGCGATCATCGCCAGGCCGATGTGGTTTATCGCGGCCCAGTTGATCCCGGCTCCCGACTGGCGTGGCACAAAGTCCTTGAAAGGCACCTCAAAGCGTTTCCATCGGTCGCTGAGGCCCTTGACCACGTAGTCGGCAATGCCCTGGGGCGCATCGGGGTCGGTGGCCGAGGTGTCCTTGACCACAAGCGTGAAAGAGGGCACGTCCCCGCGGGCGTAGATGACGAAACGGTCGTAGGCCGTCAGGTCAGCGCCAATACTACCCGAAGTCAGCCACAGCGAGAAGCTCCGCGGTTCGCCCTTGATGGTGTACTCGATCTTCATCGCCCCACCAGGACCGCCCTCTGCGTCCTCGCCGGCCATGAAGGTGGCCGTGCCCTGACAGTCGTTCTTCTGCGGCCACAGACCGAAGCTGCCGCCGAACTCAGGCTTGGCCTGGTCCGCCGCGAAGGTGAACAGCGGCCGTGGAGCCACGGCCAGTGCGCCGCCCTGCGTCCCGGCGACGGCGATGGCCGTGGGCGGGGTCTCGCGCGGTTTCTGGCTCCCGAAAATGCTCACTCGCGGCACCAGGATACCGTTGTTGAAGGTGCCGACGGTCACCGAGCCACTGGTCAGTGGCTCGGGGTCCTCCCATTCCAGCACCAGAGTGTCCCAGACCCACAACGCGATCCTGGCGCCCCGCTTGCGGATCGTCAGCCGTGTCCAGTCATTGTGGATGCCCGTTTGTGGGATTTTGTAGGTGCAGGTCGCCACCTCCTGGCCGTTGCGAAGCAAGCCTGTCCAGGTATTGCCCTGACCGCCCAGCACGAAGTGGTAGCCACCCGCCGGGTCAGAGGCAGGTGCGCAGCAGCCGAAGTGAACGTCGGTCAGCGTCTCAGTATAACTCCCGCCCGCAGGAAGCATCTTGGCAGCTACGTAAGTCACGACGTCCATGTCACCGACGTAGTCCTGGCGAGTCGAGATAAGGGCTGGACCGCTTTGGTTCACCCCTGCAAACCACGACCATCCGGGATTGCAGGACCAGCGGCTCGAGACCTTCCAGGCGCCACTCCTGACCGTCCAGTCACTGGGGGCAGTCTCGAAGGTGTAGTCGTGCACCCAGGGCGAAGACACCGCCACATCGTCGGGGTAGATGAGCTGTCCACCGTTGTCCAGCCCCAGGCTGTCCAGCCAGGGTCGGTACTGGCTGTCACGGTACAGCAGGCTCGGTCGGTGGTTCACCAGGGCCAGAAGGTCACGGCCGCTGCGCTGCAGGCTCAGCGCATAGGCTTGGCTCGGCGCTGCCCTGGCGGTGGCCTTAGCGACCGGGCGACCGGCCAGACTCAACTGCAGCTCCACCGCATCACTGCTCCACTGTCGCCGGGCGCGGAGCGTGTACCCGGAGTCGGGCTCCATTCGGCGCCCCAGATGGAGCTGGGTCACCGTCTCATCGGCTCCAGTGGGGTGAACGCCAACATCGGCTCGCACCTCCCCCGGGAAGAAACCCAGGTGCCAGAAACAGTCCAGTTGGGCGGGGTCGGGACTCCAGGCGCCGCTGCGGCCAGCCCAGGTGTGCCGATCAATGACGCCAGCGAAGCTGGGAGTAGGCTCGTCCACAAGACGCTCCGGCGACGGCTCCTGCCAGGCCCGCATGAGCCGGAACAGGGCCGGTGAGGAGCCCCGGACATACAGCCCCACGACCCCGGCACAGGGGCCGTCATCCAGCAGGTCGGCGACCACCTTGCCGTCCACACTGGCCTCTACATGCGGGCCGTAGCACCTCACGCCGACGATATGCCCGTCCGTGGGTCGTCCGGCGACCGGCTGGTTGGCGAGCGTGGCACGCCCGGCGCCCTCGCGAAACAAGCTCAGTCTCAGCCTCCCGCCATCCCGGGTCAGGGCCGCGACCAGATGGGTCTGGCCCGTGCTGCGGACGACCAGTCCGGCGGCCTCAGCCTGGTTCAGTACCACCTTCACGCTGGCCTGGCAATCGGTGACGGCAGGCCAGGGCAGCGCCAGGCGGGCGCCGCTCTTCGCCGAACCCACGAGCCATTCGCCACCGTCCTTGAGAGCCCAGGAGCCACCGGTGGGTATCATCTCCTCCACACGCGGGGCGGGGTCCGGCGGTGAGGCCAGCCACGACGAGACCTCGAGATCGTCAAAGCTGGCACTGCCCTGCTGGCAGAACAGCCCTATGCGTCCCACATCCCCGCGCTCCGCGGCTGCCTCGACCACCAGGTCGCCGTTCAGGAGACCTTGCAGTCGTCCGCGCGAGGTGCGGAACTCCAGGTCGTGCCAGTCTGCCTTCGCCGCGCTGACAATGCTTTCAACGAGCACCCTGTCATTGCCGTCGCGATGCTGGACGATCTGCAGGCGCGAGGCCCCGGGGTCATCAGCCAGGACGAGCTTCAGCATGTCATAGTGGTTGGCATCAACGTAGTTGGCGATCACCCCGACGGCGGGCGCGGCGGCCTGCACGGAGGCCTTGCAGGCGTAGTCGGTCCAGAAGCCACTGCCAGCTAGCGATAAGGCGCCGCCTCCACCGGCATTCACCTGGTAGTTGAAGGGGTTGGCCCCCATCTCAGGCCTCCCCTCGGAGGCAACCACGCTCCAGTTGCCGCTCTGGGCCTCCCACTCTCCGGCCACGTTGTTCTCGCGCATGAAGTCGTCGGAGAAGCTGACGGGGGCGAGGGGCTGGTAAGCCGGGTCACCGAGGCCCTGCACAGCCAGACTGCCCTGGGTCAGTGGGGTTAGCAGGCGACTGCAGATGACTTGCCGACCCTGGGTGACTGTCAGCAGGCCCTGCCGACGCATGATCGCCACCTCGCCGGTCGCCGCTGCCAGGTCCATAGACTTCTGTCCCAGAACCTTGCCGTTTCTCGAGCGTTTCAGGACCAGCTTCCCGGAGCCGAACGTTAGCTCGTCCACATCGCCGGGCGACCAGTGTCCTATGAGGACACGAGCCTCTCCGTTCTCGGGCAGGTTGCCGGTAAACCGGAAGTCCTGCAAGCTGGCCGCCTCCTCCAGGACCTCAAAGCCCTCAGGCGGGGACCCTGGCGTGGTCTTGGGGATGGGATAGGGTGGCGGCTCGGCCGGGGGCGGGGCTGCGCTCACCAGCTCTGCCGGGTCCATGCTGCCGCTGAACATGCGGTCACGAAGCTGACCGTCGCTCAATGCATCAAGCAGGTTGCAGACGAACGGCTCGAACTCCCGGCCGCGCAGCGCGAGGTGCTGCGAGACCGCCGGGCCGCAGTAGATGATTTGCCCCTTGCCATGCGGGATCTGCAGGATGGCGGGTGCTCCCTGACCATCCACGATGAAGTGGTTGCGAACCTTGTCCGGGGCGTCCTCATCGGTGAAGCGGGCCAGGATGACCGCGTTGGATGAGGGGTCCGGAACCACGGCTGCGGCGCCGTTGCCAGCGATTCTCAGCAGTCCGAGCTCCGGCAGTCCCTTGCTGACGGGGCTATCAGACGCAACGAAGCGCAGGTTGGTTGAGGCGGCAGCCCCGATCCGCTGTCCGGGAAGCACGTCGGTGCCCGGTGGGGGCACATGCTCGACCACCACGATGCCACCGTCGGCAGCGTACTGCTCCAGCAATCGTGCGACCTCTTCCGTGGCCCACGGACCGCGCTGGCACGTGATTACAATGTCGAACTGGCGTAGACGCTCGGGGTTGGCGATCTCGCTGTCATCCAGGCGAACCCGCGGGAGACCATGCAGGGCCAGTAGACCCAGATAGCCCGTCGGGTAGCCGCCGATGACGGCGATACGCCAGGGGCGTGTCTGGGCGACGGGCGCAGCACTCAGGGAAGCGGCACAGCAGACGGCCAGTGCCAGCACCAGCGTCACGGGGGAACGCATGGCTTTGTCTCCTGTCGGGGACTTCGCGCGGCCAGTGTGTGGTTCCTCAGTTGCCGCACGGGTGCCTTCTGTTCCGGGCTCAGCCAGCAGCCAACAGGCTGGAGAAGGCCACGCCGCGAGCCTCCGGGAATAGGATTGCGAGCCCGCCACGCACAGAGCGCACCGACACTCCGGGAGGCACCGAGATGCGAGCCCTGTTCCTGGCCTCAGTCACCTTCACCACCCTGGCTGTCGCAGTTCAGCCCGTCGTCGCCTGGGACCTGACGGCGGGTGAGCTCACGCTGACCATGGACCGGGAGGCGCGGTTGACGGCAATGGCTGTGGGGGGCCGCGCAGTCCCAATGTCGCCCTCGCCCTTCGTGGCCCTCTGTGACGTTGAGAGCGGTCAGTACGTCGCTGCTCGGGTCACCGGCGGAACGCCGCAGGCTGGACTTCAGCTAGACTTCGGGTCCGCCGGGGCTCAGGCGACCCTCACGGCCGCCGCCAAGGGGGGCGCCCTGCACTTCACCTGCGACCTGCAAGGGGCCGACTTGCCCGCCCGGGGGATGCTGCTGCGGTTCGCGGTGCCGGTGACGGCGACCGGATGGCAATGGCATGATGACATGCAGACAGCCCGCAAGATCGAGGCCGGGGCGCTGTATGAGAACGTCGTCCCGCTGCGGGCCTTCGCGGACCTCCCCGAGTGGGCCGACCAGCCGGCGTTGCGCATGGGACTGGCCAGTCGCAACTTCTGTACCGTCATCACCGGTCCGGTGGGGCTCTGCCTGGCTGTCCCGCTCGACAGCCCCCGCATCTTCCGTACCGCCTATGACGCGGCCGCGGGACGCCTCGAGTTGGTCTACGACTTCGCCCTGACCCCGGACTCCCGGCACCCAAACCGAGCCAGCTTCAGCTTCGACCTCTACGCCTGTGACCCCGCCTGGGGCTTGCGCGGGGCTCTGCAGCGTTACTATGCCCTGTACCCTGAGGCCTTCACCGTCCATGTCCGGGAACAGGGGCAGTGGATGGCCTTCAACCGGCTCTCGGAGATAGACAACGCAAACGAGTTCTGCTTCGCCCTGCAGGAGGGAGCCCCGGAGCCTGAGTATGACGACAAGATCGGCGTGCTCTCGGCAACCTACTTCACCCATGCGGGCATGGGCGCCAACATTCCTGATTACGACCCGGAGCAGGACCCCCTGCCCCCTTACGACGTGCAGGTGGCCGCCATGGAGGCGGCCTTCAAGCGAACCACGGGGCAGGATGGCATCTACGAGAGGGTCGGTCTCTGGAACGCGGAGGGCCGGCTGGACGTGCAGAAGTGGTCCGTCTACGCCCATCTCATCGCCCAGTTCACCCTGGATCCGGAGCTACCCTATGGCGAGTGGACCCTGCGGCGGGCGATGACGTCACTGGAGAGCATCAGACAGCGCGGCGGTGAGCTCGACGGCTTCTACTACGATGGCCTGTCCACCGGCGTGGACTACAATCCCGCCCACTTCCGGACGGCTGATGCCACGGTGCTGTGGGACCCGGCGAACCGCAAGCCGTATCTGAACAACTTCTTCTCCTCGTGCAAGTTCGCGAAGGCGGCCGCTGAGCTGCTGCGCCCCCTGGGCAAAATCACCATGATGAATGGCGCCATCGGCTCCAGCTACTACGTCGCGCCGTGGCTCGACGTCCTGGGAGCCGAGACGGGACTGCGTATCCCGCGTGAGGACTTCAATTACATCCGCACGATCATCCATCACAAGCCCTTCCTGACGCTGCTCAAGGGCAACTATGAGCAGTCCATTGGCCGGCCGGAGATGGAGCTGTTCATGAAGCGGTGTCTCGCCTATGGCGTCTACCCGGGCTTCTTTGACTGGCCTCCCAGCGGCCTCGGACCTGGTGGGCAGTACTGGAACCACGCGAAGTACTATGAGCGCGACCGGGACATTTTCCGCAAGTACCAGCCGCTGTGCCGGCAACTGGCCCTGGCTGGCTGGGAGCCCACGACGCGGGCCCGAAGCTCCAATCCGTCCGTATTCGTAGAGCGGTTTGGCCCGAAGCAGGGAGTCCTGTGGTTTACGCTGCTGAATGAGGAGCAACGGGCGCAGACCACGACGCTCAGCATTGACCTGCGGCCCTTCGGCCTGAAGCCCGCAGAAGTGAGCGTCGTGGACCTGGTCAGCGGGGCAACCGTGCCACTCCAAACCGAGGGCGACGGTGTCAAGGCCGAACTGGCGATCCCTGCCGACGGAGTCATGGCCCTGCAGCTCGCGCGCCCCCAGGATGCGGCGCAGTGGCGTGTGGCGATGGCACTGGAGACGTTGGACCGCGGGGAACTGATGCGCCGGGTTGACGCGGAGAAGCCAGCGGTGCCAACCCACTGGCGCCCCGCGGGCCGCGTGCGGCGTGGTGCCGGGGGTGAGAGCGATGCGCTGGTTCTGGAGACGGACGACGCGACCGAGAGCCGTGTCTGGCAGTGGGTCATGCTCTTTCAGTCAGACCCGGCTGAGCTAAAGCTGCGAGTGCGCGCTGCCGCAGAGAACCTGCCGGACGGAGCCGCCACCATCCGCTGCCAACCTGCCTGGGTAACGTCCAGCTATGCCCACTATGAGGACGTCCGATTCCCGTTGCCGGGTGGCACCTGGGACTGGCGCGACCTGGAGTTCACCATCAGTGATCCCCATGCACTCCGCGCCGTGCAGGTGTTCGTCAACCTGGGCAAGGCCGCTGCAGGGGCACGCCTTAGTATCGCCAGCCTGTCCCTGACCGACGCCGAGGGGAAGGAGTACGTCACGGATGGGCGCTTCAGGCAATGGTACGAGCCAATCCCGCCGGACCTGCGTCCGGTGGTGACGCAGGAAATGGCCGGTCTCCGCGGGATTCTGACCGACTTGGCGAGTTCGCGTAGCCCCCTGGACAGCGATGCCACCCACCAGGCGCTGGCTTCAGCCTTCGGTCGCTGCGAGCAGTTGCGGGCTGCTATCCGGCAGGCCGGCGCCGAGAACGGCTGTCGTCGGGTCCTGCGTGACCTCGAGACCATCGAGGGGCACCTGAGTGCCGTGACCCTGTCCGCATACGGTCTCACTCTTCCTGTCATCGGCGCGCCGCTCGCAATCTGTCCGGGGGATGATGTCGCTCTGTCGTTCGCGCCGCCGGCGGTGCCCGGCCTGACGACGCGCACGGAGGTGAGCAGTGAGCAAGCGACAGTCACTGAGGAGCAGGGCCGATGGCGGCTGCGCTGTCCCGCGGACCTGCAGCCAGGCCAGGAGATCAGACTGGAGGGACGCATGCTGATCGGTCCGCCGGGCGCGGCTGCCGTGGTACGGACCAGCCGCACGGTGGCCGTGGTCGCGCCGCTGGAGGTGCGGCTGGCCAGCCAGGGCTTCGACCAGGAGACCGGCGCCGCACGCGTCCGGGTGAGCCTGCGCAACAACCGCCACCGTCCGGGAGAGATCCGGTTGGCGGTGCAGGCGCCGGAGGGTTGGCGCCCCGAACCCGGCGCTCCGCTGGAGGTCGCCGCGGGGGCGGTCGCCGTCGCGGATGTCGCCCTCACCCCGCAGGCGAAGGCCGAGGCTGGATCACTGGAGGTGTCGGTCCGCGCCACGATGGGCCAGGACGCGGCCCAGGACCGGATCGTGATGCTCTACCTGCCCCCTGAAGCCAACCTGCTGGCCAACCCGGGCTTTGAGAGCGGAACGGACGGCTGGTCGGTGCTCACCAAGGGCGAGATCGGCGCTGACCAGCAGATCCGGCGCAGCGGCCGTGCATCTCTGCTGATTAACAACCCGGCACCCCTGCAGAGCCAGGTCTCGCAGAGCGTAACCCTGAACCAGGCCGCGCCCTGCGCCGTTCTGGTGCAGGCCGCCGCTCGCGGAGAGGATGTTACCGGGGCGCCCGACAGCGGTTTCTCTCTCTATGTGGACATCTACTATACCGATGGCACGCCGCGCTATGGGATAACGCACGATTTCCAGACCGGTACCACCGACTGGCAGCTCGGAGAGCTCTACATCGAACCCGAAAAGCCTATCCGCAACGTCAACGTGTACCTGCTGCTGCGGGGCAAGGCGGGCAAGGCCTGGTTTGATGATGTGTCAGTGGTCGAGGACCCGCGGCGCAAGGGCAATATCGCCGGGCTGGCCGATGTATCCGTGGACAGCAGCTACACGGGCTATGATGCCACGCCGATCACCGACGGCGTCATTGCGGGGGAGGGGCTGCACTGGACGAAGGAGGCCTGGGCGTCCGCCGACAAACCCGGGGAACACTTCGTGGTGTTTGCCTTCCCGGATGCGGTGACCATCGCCGCCGGAACGATCTACTGGTCACTCGACGCCGGTGTGCCGCACACATCACGCCGCCTCGAGTTCCAGGTCGGCGAGGGTGACCAGTGGCGGACCGTTGCCACCATCGAGGGCGCGGAGCCTGTGCCCCAGAGTGCCTTCAGGTTGGCCGAACCAGTCACCGGCCGGCTATTTCGGCTGCTGCAGCCCCGGGGCCAGGGACCGGCAGACCGTCCGGATTTGCTGTGGCTCCGTGAGGTGGAGCTCTACGCGCCCCGCTAGCCCCATGCTCACGGCGCTTCGTGGGTCCGCAGGTAGTTCTCCACAAAGCCGATGGCCTCGACCTGTCGGGCAACCCGGGTCCTGGTCAGGGCCGTGGTGGCTGCCTGCTTGGCCGCCCTCAGGTGATCATGCAGGACCGACAGGAGCTGCGGCGGGAACTTGTCGCTTGTGGGCACGTTGTTGTAGCTGCCCCAGTGGACGGGTGTCTCGTAGGTGAAGTCTTCCAGCGCGCGGTAATAGGCCAGCATAGGTTCAGCGGCTTCCTGGTAATAGGCCTGGAAAAACTCTCTCTCCTGTGCCTCCCAGGACGAAGCGGGGGCCCACAGCGACCGCGCCATCACCCAGTAAGCCCAGGGACTGTAAAGCCATCCCTCGCCACTGCCCGAACCTTCGGTGCTGTATGCGGTGATGCCTTGCTCGACCAGCCAGCGCAACTCGCTGTTGATCGCCCGGCAGTAGGGTAGCGGCAGCTTCTGCACTCGCATCTGGTCGAAAACGTAGTCGTAGATGCCGACATGCGCGCACTTGCGCGTCCATTCCTCCAGGCGGCGCTTCATCTCCGCGTTCTCGGCGCACTCGTTGACCCCGTGACTGCTGCACCCGTACTGGCAGACATCCACCAGCAAGTTATCGGGCAGGCGCTCCAGGCGACGTGGCGGCTGGTCGAAGTTGGAGTAGGCGATGGTCACCACCTTACGCCCCGGCAACTCGCGGGCCACCCGGCGACAGACGGTGTCCATGAAGGTGAAAAAGCGGTCAGAGACATTGCGCGAGTGTCGTCCGTCGGAGTACATTTCCTGTTCGACCGGTTCGTCCAGCGCCTGGCAGTCTGGGCACTCGCACCATACGCCGCCGTCGTTGGGGCACAGGGGGAAGACGTCACCCGGCCGCGCCCGCAGCGTCTCCACCACCCGCTGGCTAACGTAATCAAGGGTCTCCGGCGAGGTGGTGCAGAACTGCAGCCCGCCGCCAGGCACCGCGTCGTAGGGCACTCGCTTCCCGTCCACCATGGGGAACATCCCGGGGTGCTTAGTGAACAGGGACGCCGGCAGCACGCGGGAGAAGGAGTGCGGATAGTATCCGTACAGATAGCTCCCCCGCTCGGGGAGCCGCCCGAGATAGCGGTCCAGCTTGCCGAACCACCAGTCGCTCTGGCCGACGAAGTTGAGGCGGTTGCGGACCGTCCAAAGCACCCAGCCCCGCGGCATGCCAGAGAACTGCCAGCCGTTGAGGTGCCGCCACGCGAAGGCGGGCTTCGCCGCCAGCGGCAGGTAGCTCAGGTCCAGCGCCGCACCGCGCGGAATGTACTCACCCTCGGGCGTCGGGTCCAGCCACTTCACGCCGAGCCGGTCGAGGACTTCATAGCAGCCATATAGCAGCCCCCTCGGCGAGGCACCAACCACCCTGACGAAGTGCCCCGCCCGGGTGATGACATACCCCTCCTCGCCAAGCGTCTCCAGTTGCTGGAGCTCCTCGGCCGTGGGCCGGGGGTTGAGGGCGATGATAAGCTCAGCGTCTACCACGCCACCCGCTCTGACCGCCGGGAAGCGACCCGTCGCCTCACCGAGATAGTAACGCAGTTCCTCCGCAGCCCATACGGCTTGCGGGCTCGGTGGGTCAGGCAGGAGGATGACGGTCCCCTTGTCGAGGGACGCCGGGTCGGGGCTCCCATACAGCTCCACCTCAGCCAGAGCCCACGGATACCCCGCCGAGGCGGTCAACTGCAGGCGGCAAAGGCGGCCCACGATCGGGTTGAAGCGCAGGTCGAGGTCGGGTTCGTGCAGCGTCTCGGTGGCAGCAACGGGTCGCAGAGCCGTCAGGTCATCGCCTACCTGCACCTCGATCGCCCGTGCGAACCCCGACAGGTTGGCCCCGGCATGCAGGACGACGCGGTGCAGAAGCAGCGGCCTCCCGAAGTCAAGCGTCAGGCTCAGGTCAGGACTCTGTGGCTCGGCGCTCTGCCAGGCGGTGGAGCGGTCGCCGTCGAACACCGCGGCGGCTGCGGCCGGGTCTGCGGTCCAGCCCACGGGCTGCAACCGGTCCGCCCATCCCGCAGCGGCCAGCGTCAGAGCAAGCAGGACAGCCGGTCCTCTCATTGGTCCCCACCTCCACTCTCGCCCAGGCTGTACAGCTCAAAGGCCCGCATCAGAACCCGCTGCTGGCCCAGGACCGAGTAGATGGTGAAGCGCACCCGTGTGGTGGTGACCGGCGCGAAGCGGTAGATCGGCTCCGGCTGCAGGTTGCGACGTTCCTCGTAGAGCAATCGCCAGCGCACGCCGTCCCAGTACTCCAGCCCGTACCACAGGCCCCGGTTCTCGCCCAGCCACAGGATACGGTTGGTGTCGAGGGTGACAGGCTGCTTCCAGGCCAAGATCAGGGCGTGCGGCGGTGGCGTGCCTCCCGCCCAGTATTCGTTGTCGGGGTCTCCGTCAAGAGCAATCTGGGCCGAATAGGCACGGCTACCGTCAATGCCCGTCGCAAACTCCTCACTGGCGGCATAGGTCATCGCCTCGCCCACCAGGGCGAGGTTCGGCGCAGTCTTCATGCGTTCGGCCAGACTGGCTGCCTCGCTCGGGGGCACAGCGGTCGAAGGCATGAGGACGCCCCGTCCTTCGGCGTCAGTCACTTCTACGTCTCCCGGTGCGGTGAGGCGCAAGGCATCCACATGCACATAGCCGTTGCCGGTGAGCGGGCGGATGGTCAGCGTCTGCACCTGCCCCGTGCCGTTGGTGCTGAAGGAGTGCGATGTGGGGCCATCAGGGCTACCCTGGGCGCTGAACCGCCCCAACTCCACGCCGTCCAGCAGTGCCGCCGCCTCCGGGCAGCCGAACTGCGATAGCCACACCCCCACCTCGATGGTCAGTGCCCCTTCGGCGCGGAAATGTACCGTGCAGGCGTCGTTGCTGCCATACCACTGTTTGCCGACGTCGTGGGCGCCCAGCAGCAGGTTGTCGGTATCGCCGAGGAGGCCCTCATCCAGGCCGCCGGGCGCGCCCTCGCGCAATGAGGGCTTGGTCGGGTTGTCGCAGGTCACGCTGAAGGGGTCGTTCATGGTGAGAACGACCTGATCGGCGTGCGCCAGTACCGGGGCAACAAGCACTGCCAGGAGGAGATGCCGCATGGTCACAGATTACCCTTGCAGGTCGCCGGTCACACCTGCCCCAGCCATCGCGACAGGAAGCGCAGGCCGGACTCGACCCGTATCTCGTGCCCGGCCTCGTGCAGGTCCAGCTCCATCCGCTCGGGCTCAAGCCCCAGGCGCACATAGTGCTGCTGGGCCAGATCGAACTCTTCCTGCACGAAGGGCCACCAGGCGATGCCGTCGGCCTTGCCGGTCTGCGACATGAAGGGCCGCGGGCAGATGAGCGACACCAGGTCGCTGTCAGAGAACTCCCGCAGCCAGCCGGGGATGAAGATGTGGTTCTCATTGACCGAGAGGAAGCAACTGTAACGGGGATCGTCGATCGCCATCTTCTTGACGCGGTGGTTGAACCAAGCCGTGCAGATGCCCACCCGGATACGCGCCTCCAGCGGCATGGTGAAGATCGTATAGGCCCCCCCAAGGCTAATGCCCCACATGGCGACGCGAGCCATGTCCAGCTCACCGCGGGTAGCGCAGTAGTCCAGCAGGCGGCTGATCTTGGCGATCTCCAGACCCCACAATGTCTTGCCCAGCAGGAGACACAACCGCGTCAGCCGCTCACGCGGCGCAGCCTCGGTCACATTGCACGGCGCGAGCACCGCGTAGCCCGCTTCGGCCAGCCGTTGGCCGTAGGAGTGGTAGAGGTCCTGGTCGTCACCAAAGCCAAAGACGCGCTCCGGGGAGCTGCCGATGCCATGCTGGGCGATGACCAGCGGATATGGCGGCGTCCCGGATTTGGGCAGGGCCAGCACCCCTCGCCCCCGCAGACTGCCATAGAGCTTCAGGGTAACCCACTCGGCGCGGAAATGCTCGTTCTCGGCGAAGGGCTCGGTCATCGGCGCCATGTCGGGTACGGGATCACCGAAGTCGCCGACGGCCTCCAGCCACCGCCGCCGGTTGCCCGCCACCGAGGCCTCATAGGCCTCAAGGGACGAGTAGTCACGCTGCCAGTAGTGCTCCGCACGCCGGGGGTACTGCTCGCAGAGCCACCGCAGGTAGTCCTCGGTCTCCTTACGCATGAGCCCCTGCCGATCCCCCTGTCCCCGGGCGACCAGGCCGGGCAGCGCGTCGAAGGCGTTCTCATAGAAGCTCATGGTGACCTCCCCGACGAACCTGTCTGCGCCATAGCTTCCGCACCCGTACCCCGCGCCCCTTCCCGGAACCGACACAGCAACAGACCGCCCGCACGCGGGCGGTCTGTTGCTTCACCGCTTGGCCTGGCTATCTATACGCACCTCCTTCGCCGCATCACAAGCGCCGCAAGCCCACTGCAGATCAGCAGCGCCCACGTGGAGAGTTCGGGGGTGACCCCGATGCTGGCGTCGATTGAGATCGAGTACGGAAGCGTATCACTCCAGGAGTCCTGCCCCAGGTCCTCGGGCGAATACGCGAACTCAGCCGTGAACTCCCCCCGTTGCAGTTCGCCCGGGCCCACATCGAACCTGTGCTCGCTAGCGACCTGGGGGAGCTCGACCGCAAACAGCTCCCCCTCATAGCAGTGACCAGCGCCAATCTCGATCACGTCATCGCCGTACCAGGTGAGCCAGCCGTGCGGCCGTGAAGTGCTGGTGGAGGACCACATGACGTGCCTGAGACGGGCCCAGACGGTGACGTCGAGACCGTTACAAATCTTCACGCTTCCGCCGGCCGCCGGGGAGGCGATCCACCCATTGTACGCGGGCTCGTACTTGTACGGCAGCACGATGTTGCCTTCCTCTGCCGTGCCACTAGCGAGGCCAGCGTAGCAGGTGACATCGAAGGTCAATGCAGATGGGTCCTGTGCAAGAGCAACGGTGCTCAGCAGCCCACCTGCGGCAAACATCACAATCCGGAGCGCTGTCTTGTCCACCTTAGTCCTCCACCGCCTGACCACGCCGCCGTCCGCCCCAGGCAAAGCGGCCGTGCCTTGCAGCTTCTTCACGCTGCAGCGGCACGGCCCAAGAGGGTGCTCTGATTGTGAATCCGGTGAAACAGAAAACCCAAGACCAGCCCTCCTGGGCCTGCTCACAACCGGATGTCCGGCCTCTCATCCCTACGCATCAGGGACGACTGGCCCTGTCATCTTTCTTGATTTCGGACTCCGATGGCCACCTCCTGCTGCCAATATCGAAACTTTTCTGGAACTGATCGTGTCTGTGCGTAGACCGCTACCGCCATGTCAGCGGGTACTGTCCGTACTCGTAGAAGGCCTCGTAGAGTGCCTCGATGTTCTCGAAGGGGACTTCCTGGCCGATCTCGCCGTGCAGCATGACGCCGCCAGCGTCGGTGCTGAAGGCCTCCATGGCCTCCTTGACCGCCTCGCGCACCTGGTCGGGCGTACCGAAGGGGATGACCCACTGGCGGTCGATGTCGGTGCGGATGCAGCAGCGGCCGCGCACGATCTCCCCCACGCGCTTGGTGCCCATGCAGGGGTGCTGCGGGTTAAGCAGCGTGACTCCGATCTCGATGAGGTCCTCGATGATGTCCAGGATGTAGCCGTCAGAGTGGAACCACACCTCGATGCCGTTCTCGCGCGCGGGGGCCATCATCCTGGCGTAGCGGGGCTTGAAGAAGCGCCGCCACATCTCGGGGTTGATGAGCAGGCGCTCCTGTTCACCCCAGTCATCGCCGAAGCAGATGCAGTCCACGCCCGCCGCTACGTGGCGTTCGATGGTGTGCAGGTTGTACTCGACCATGCGGTCGGCCAGCTCATGGACACCCTCGTTGTCCTCAGCCAGGTCCAGGTAGAAGTTGGCGTTGCCCCGCAGGTGCTGCATGTGCTGGAAAAAGCCGCCTCCGCTGCCGCGCACGAACTCCCCGGCGGCCTTGCGCGCCGGCACCGAGGCGGCGAACTCCTCGTAGCTGCTCTCGGGCGGCAGCGGCGGAAACTCGTAGGTCCTCCAGGCATCCCAGTCGGGGATGGCGGGAATGTGCACCTCCCCCGACGTGTACCCCCTCATTCGCCGCCACGTGGTGCCCCAGGCATCCACCCATTCCACAATGTCCTCCGCCGTCTCCGTTTCCCCCAGGGAATAGCCCGCGGCATTGGCCACGATGTTCTCGTTGCCGAAGTCATCGGGGTACTTCTCAACCAGGTCCAGGAGCTTCTGCCCATGGCGCCAGATGGCTCCTGGGAAGCAGTAATGGTGAATGGGTGCACGGTCCGGGCCTTCAAAGCGGATCGCGGCGAGAATGCGTTCGCGCGGGGTCATGGAGTTCTCCTGTTAGCTCAGTGAGTGGGCCAGCAGATTCGCTGGGCACGTAGACGTCACCTGCCGCCGGTGCTGCGGAGGAAACGACTGGTCGGTGGCGAAGGCGTTACCATTGCACCCACAGGAGGCCACCATGACCGCCAAGGACCGCCAGACCATCCGCGATCTCGCCAAGCTGGTTGCCGAGGCCGCCGCTGATCCAGTTCAGGACGAGCGCCGCTGGCTCTGGTACGCCCAGAACTCGCTGCAGCCCATCCGGCCTCTGGTCTATGTGTCGCCGGAGGGCTCCTGGGTGGAGCTCCTGCCGGCCGATGCGCTGAACTGCGAGGACGACGACGCCCGGGGCATTGAACACGCCCTGCTGATGCGCCTGTATGCCTGGGAGCATTTCATGGACGACCAGGTGTGCGACGCACGCTACCTGGTGGGCAAGGCGGTGACCAACACCGGTTGGGGCGTGGGGCCTGATTACCAGCGGCCGGAGGCGGAACGCGGAGCTTACGTCTGGGACGCGCCCATCCAGACGCGGGCCGACATTGACCGCATCCAGACCCCCAAGGCGATCCATGACCCGGAAGGCAGCCAACGGGCCCTGGAATGGCACCAGGAGCTCTTTGGCGACATCCTTGATGTCCAACTATGCGGCCGTTTCTGGTGGGCTCTTGGGCTCATTGACGAGTGGACCTTCCTGCGCGGCATCACCCAGACGTTCTGGGACATGAGCGACGACCCCGAGTTCGTGCACGCGGGCATGCGGCGGCTCATGGAGGGCAAGCTGGAGTGGCTGCAGTCACTGGAAGATCAGGGCTTGATGACGCTCAACAATGACAATGACTACGTGGGCTCCGGCGGCTTCGGCTTCACTGACGAACTGCCGCAGGAGGGCTATCCGGGCTATGCGCGCCTGCGGGACCTGTGGGGCTTCTGCGAGGCCCAGACCATGTCCGAAGTGTCGCCGGCCATGCACGAGGAGTTCGTGCTGCAGTACCAGTTGCCCATCCTGGAGCGTTTCGGACTGAACTGCTATGGCTGCTGCGAGCCTTTGCACCTGAAGCTGGACATGCTGAAGGCGCAGGTGCCACGGCTGCGGCGGGTGTCCATCAGCCCCTGGGCCGACAAGCGCATGAGTGCTGAGAAGCTCGGCGGCGACTGCATCTACTCCTGGAAGCCCAACCCGGCGACGCTGGCGGCGGTAGACTTCGACCCGGAGTGGGTGCGTCAAGACATCCGCGAGACGGTAGATATAGCGCGCGAGCACGGCTGCGTGCTGGAGATCATCCTCAAGGATACCCACACCTGCAACTACCAGCCGTGGCGGTTTGACGAGTGGTCTCGCATCGCCATGGAGGAAGCGGTGCGAGCGGTGGAGTGACGGGCCATGGGGTGGTCCGCGGGGTGGTTTGAGCCCACTGCCATGCGCCTCCACACCTACCCACGGCGTCGGTAGACGAACGCGTTGACCCGTTTCCCCACCACCTCGATGACCCCCAGTTGGCGCAGCGCGTAGGCCATGCGTCCCGCTACTGCCTTGCGGCACCCGGTGGCGCGGTGCAGGTCGGCCACGGTGAACTCCTCGGGCAGATCGTCAGGCAGCAGGGCCAACAGGTCACGCGGCTCGGTGAAGCGGTGCGTGCTGGCCACCTCGACGAGTTCCCGCCCGACCAGCGACACCCCCTTGCGGCGCCAGCTTCCGCGACCGTCGTCGCAGCGCAGTTCCCGCTCCACTGTGAGCGCGACCTCCAGCGCCAGGTTCTTGCGGCGCAGCAGCCTTCGCAGATGCAGCAGGTTGTCGAAAACCTCGGTCATATCACGCCGCTTGGGGGACCGGCGCGAAGACAGCTCGGCGCCCGTTTCGGGGTCCACGCGGACGATGCGCTTCTCCTGCGGCACCGGATAGACGAGCACGACGGGGTACTTCCGCACCAGCTTTTCTAGCTTGGGGCGGATGCTGCTGAAAGAGCCGGTCTGAATCTCGTAGACCACACCGTCACGCAGCACATCGGCCCGATAGCCATCGAGATAGGCCTCGGTGAGGCCGTCGTCACCGGCGTAATAGCGCTGCAGCGCCACGTGCAAGTCAGTCGGCACCGTCGTCCGACCTCGTTGCAGAGGGCAACAGCGTGATGACCTGGCGGAGATCATGGCAAGTGAGGCGGCAGGCACGCAGGTCGAGGCCGGAGACCCCTCCCACCGCTGGCTGGGCCTCGATGCGCAGGGACTCCAGCAGCCGCCGGGCCACCTGTCGGGCCTGTTCGCTGCTGACCGGCGCCACGAAGTCGAGGCTCAGCTCGAGCCGGAAGGCGTGGCTGGCGCTGGCGGGGATGAAGCGCTGGGTGCGTGCGCGCATGGCCGATGCCTCCAGGTGAGTGGGCGCGTCGGTCCGCCAGTCCGCTGTCAGACCTACGCGGACCGGTCCAACCCGAAGATGCGCGCGGCGGTGCCGCCCATGACCAGGGCCCGGAACTCGTCGCTCATCTGCAGGTGGTCCATCAGGCGGCGGTAGTCGTTCAGCACATCCTCCATCATCTCGACACCAACGTCAGTGCCGAAGAGCACCTTCTGGTAGGGGTGGTTGTCACCCATCCGCCCGTACTGCTCGTCGCGACCCCACCACAAGAGCTCCGCGAAGTACTGTGGCGGTTTCTTCTTCATGCTGGACCCGGTCAGATCGAAGAAGACATTCGGGTGCATGCGAGCCAGTTCTGCCGCCTCCTCGTACCAGGGGTTACCGAAGTGGGCGCCGATGATCTGCAGCTCCGGCAGGCGCCTGGCGATACGGTCCAGGAAGACCGGGCGCATCCGTGCCATAGAGACGTCCCGGAAGCGCTGGTTGGGCTCGCGGGCGACGATGCCCAGGTGAAACAGCGCCGGCAGCCCCAGGGCCGCAGCGTGGTCGTAGATGGGCAGAAACTCGTCATCGTCGTAGTCGCGCAGCGGCCAGATGAACTTCAGCCCCTTGAGGCCCAGTTCGTGGACCCGATCAACGTCCTTGACCGTCACGGCCCCCAGCTGCAGGTACCCAAGCCCGATGAGCAGGTCGGCGTTGGCAGCCTGCAGCTCCGCGATCTTCTCGTTGCTGGCCCAGTCCGGGGGCCCGGCGCTGCAGACCACCACCCGGTCTATCCCCAGGCGGATACACTCAGCGCGCAGCCGGGCGACGTAGCCCTCCGGGTCCTGGGCGGGAATGTGGTGGTGGGCATCAATGACCATCGTTTTCGCCTCCTGGCGCGACCAGCGCGGCCACGCGACCGGCCACATCGGCAGTCTGGTTTGTCGCCGAGGCCTCGGTCGCGGCAAAGAGCATGGCGGCGCTGAGAATGTTGTCGTCCAGTACCGTTTCGGGTGTCGGTCCGCCGTGGATCCAGTTCAGGAACTGATCGAGCACCGCCTGGTGGCCAACATAGGGCGGCTGCTCCAGTGGGACGTCGGTGACGCGCAGGCGGTGCCCGCCGAGGTGCTCCTGAAGCCGCACCACCCCGTCGCTGTCCACCACCACCGCTCCGGCTTCGCACTCGGCGCGGTAGTACTCCTGGTGCCAGCCGTTCGGTCGCCCCGCCTCGCTGCAGTTGCCCTCGTAGTGGGCGAAGACCCCGTTGGCCATGCGCATGACATAGGTGGCGCTGGATTCACCGTCAAAGCTGCTCCAGGGCGGGTTCCACTCCCAGCCAGCGATGGTCTCGCAAGGCGCGCCCGCCAGGTTGCGCAGCATGTCGAAATGGTGCACCGCCCCCTCGACCAGCAGTGAGTGCGGAATCTCATGACGGAACTTACCCCATGAGTTGCGCTGCCGGTAATCCTCGGCAAAGCGGCCCATCAGGTAGTTCGCCCGACCCACGACGCCATCGCGCAGGAGCTTGCGGAAGGTCAGCATCGCGGGGTTGTAGCGGTAGTTCTGGACGACCTGCATCCGCACGCCGGCTGCCTGGACCGCTCGATAGATGGCCTGGCAGCCTTCCCAGGTGTCGGCGATGGGCTTCTCGCTGAGGATGTTCATCCCCCGTGCGGCCGCCAGCAGAACGGCCTGCTTGTGGAAGGCCGGCGGGACCACGATGAGGCAGAAGTCGGCCTCGATGCGAGCGAAGGCCTCCTCCATGGTGGCGAACCGGGCGTTGGCCGGGACGCCGAGGAGGTCGCCGGAGCGCTGCAGGGGCTCAGGCGCCAGGTCCACCAGCCCGGTGATCTGCAGGCGGTCCAGGAAGGGGGGCAGGAAGTTCGCGGCATAGGCGCCAGCAAAGCCCCCGGCCCCGATCATCAGACAGCGCAGGCGTGGTGTCATCTCGTGAGATCCTTCCAGGGCTTAGTGCCGATCACCCCTGTGGCATCGAACAGTTGCGTGTTCCTCGGCACGCTGGTCTTTCCTCCTGCCGTGTATGGCAAAGCTCTGACAGGGCAGGGGGAGGCCGCACGGGGAAGGTCCGACGGCGCTCCTGGCGAATTGCCTGGGCGATCTGCCCCCACAAGGCTGCCACCTGATGCCTTGGCATGACGGCTTCTCAGGCGGAGGAGGACTGCTGGCGTGCTGGCTGCACCGGACCTGCCCGAACTGCTGACCTATCGCGATCCCACCGGCCGCGCCAGGCGCATCCTGGTGAGCCGCGACTGGCCGCCCAAGCGCCGTGACATCATAGAGCGGTTGGAGGGGGTGCTGGGGCCATGCCAGACCGTTCGCCCCCCCTTGGCGCCTGAGATCCACTCCGAAGACGATGTGGGCGAGTACCTGCGACAGAGGATCAGCTATCAGGTGGAACCTGATGAACGCTGCAGCGCGTTGCTACTGGTGCCCAAGCCCGTGACCTACCGCCTGCCGTCTCTGCTATGCTGCCACCAGACAGTCCCCGAGGGCAAGGACGAGCCGGCTGGGCTGGCTGGACGACCCTCGATGCACTACGCCGTCGAGTTGGTGCGACAGGGCTACGTCTGCCTCGTGCCGGACTCTATCACGGCCGGAGAACGCGTCTATCCGGGGTCTAACCCCTTCGACACGGCCCCGTTCTACCAACGGCACCCCCAGTGGAGTGCACTGGGAAAGATGCTTTGGGACCACCAGTGCGCTCTGGACCTGCTCTGCTCGCTGGACTACGTTGATCCCGATCGCCTCGGTGTCATCGGCCATTCGCTGGGCGGTGAGAATGCGATGATGCTGGGCGCCTTCGACCACCGTATCAAGGTCACGGCGGTTAGCTGTGCCTATGTGCCCTTTGCCGTGGACCCCGAGCCAAACCGTTGGTGCCGCGACCACTGGTTTGTGTACATGCCGCAACTGCGCCCATACATCGACCAGGGGTTGCACCCGCCGTTTCTGTGGGTCGAAGTCCTGGGGCTCATCGCCCCGCGAGCGCTCTACTACTCCTACGCCGCGCAGGACAGCATCTTCCCCAACAGCAGGGCAGTGGCTGAGGACATGCGCCAGCTGGGGCGTCTCTATGACTTGCTGGGGTCGCGAGCCAGGTTGGCCTACTATGAAGACCCGGGCGACCATGACTTCAGCGATACGGCCCGTGAGGGAGCCTACCGGCTCATACGAAGTACGCTGAAAGCCAACAGGGCCTGAACCGCGCATGGACCAGAGGCCCACGAGGGGAGAAGCTGCGTCCTATGGTCAGTGAGCGTGTCCGACGGTTGCGACAGGTCGCCCTGGATCGCCAGGTGCAAGTGCCCTGGACGCGCAGCATGCTCTGGGGAGAGAGCTGGCGCGAGACCATCGGCAACCTCTGGTGGATCGAGCGCAAGGGCATCGCCTGTCGGCACGTGCTGGAGCATCTGCCGCTGGAGTTGGGGCCTGACGAGCTGCTGGTGGGACGGGCCTCGCTAAGGCCGCCAACACCAGAAGAACAGGAGCGTCTGGCCGCAGCCAACGAGTTTATGGCCGCCCAACCGCGCGTGGCCGGCCAGACCTGCCACATGGCGGTGGACAACGAGAAGCTCCTGCGCCTGGGCGCGTTGGGGGTACGCGCAGAGGTCGAGGCGTGCCGCCGGGCGCTAGACTTCTCGGACCCCGAGAGCCTGGAGAAGGACGCCTTCTATCGCGCCTGTCTCGAGACCCTGGAGGGGCTCATTTCCTTGGGCCGCCGGTATGCGGACATGGCCCGGAAAGCTGCGGCCGAAGAGCCTGACCCCGCGCGCAAAGCCGAGCTGGAGCGCATCGCTGCCGTCTGCGAGCGCGTGCCGGCACATCCGGCAGAAACCTTCCATGAGGCGCTGCAGTCGGTCCACTTTCTCACCATCGCGCTGGTGTACGGCGAGGGGCAGCCACTCTTCAACCCTGGACGTATGGATCGCTGGCTGGGGCCCTACTATGACGCGGACCTCGCGGCGGGCCGTCTCACTCGCGAACAAGCCCAAGAGCTCATTGACTGCTACTACATCCTGATCAACGAATACGTGCCGCGCGGCCTCGCCATCGGCCTCATGGTCGGCGGTACCGACGCCGCGGGGCAGGACGTCACCAACGAGGTATCTCATCTTTGCATCGAGGCCGTGGCACATGTGGGATTGGCCTACCCCAGTGTCGGTGTGTGCTGGCACGAGGGTACGCCCGAAACTCTGACCTCACAGGCCTGCCGGGTGATGGCCCTGGGCAAGGGCAACCCCTGCTTCTTCAACGACGCCGTCATCCAGGAGGGCTTGCGCCGTGCGGGCTGCAGTGCCGAACAGGCCTGCATGTACATCAACTCCACCTGCGTGGAGATCTCACCCATTGCCAGCAGCAATGTCTGGGTCGCCAGCCCCTATTTCAACACCACAGGACTGCTTCTGGAACTTGTGGACGATGTTGTGGCAGGCAAGGTGCCCGAACTGCCCTACAGCGACAATGAGCCGCCTCGCTGGGGCCTGGAGGAGCTCCATGAGACCTATTTCCGCCGGCTGAGCGGCCAGATCGCGCAGGCGGTGCGCGACCAGAACACCTACCGCCATGCCCGGCGCCGTTTCGGGGGCTTTCCTCTCCAGTCCTGCTTCACCAACGACTGCCTGGCCCGTGGGCTGGACGCTGACTGGGGAGGGGCCCGCCACAACTGGATCGAGTGCAGCTTCGTGGGCTTGGCGAATCTGGTGGACTCGCTCACCGTGATCCGGCGCCTGGTCCTGGAGGACCAGGTCGTCACGCTCCGCGAGCTGCGTGACCGCGTGGCGGCGGATTTTGCAGGCTGCGAGGACTTCCGACAACTCTGCCTGCGGCAGCCCAAGTACGGTAACGACGTCCCGGAAGTGGACGAACTGGCGGCGCGTTTCACTGAGTTCGTGACCGCTGAATGTTTGAAGCACACGGTACTGCTGGGTGACCGCTACTACCCGGGCTTCTTCTGCTGGATCATGCACCAGCAGCTCGGGGCGGTAACGGGGGCCAGCCCCGATGGGCGGCAGGCCGGTTTCCCCTTCGCCGACGGCGCCGGACCGGCTCAGGGCCGGGAGCGCAGCGGCCCCACGGCGGCGATAAAGTCAACGACCTCCTGGGACCACACGATGATGCTGGGGGGGCTGGTGCTGAATCTGAAGTTCAGTCCGTCGGCCGTGGACTCGCCCGAGAGCCAGGGGAAGCTGGCGGACCTGCTGATGACCTACCTGCGCCTCGGCGGTCAGGAGGTGCAGGTCAACGTCGTGCGACGCGAAGACCTCCTGCGTGCCCGCGAGAACCCTTCCGAGTACAAGGACCTCGTGGTTCGCATCGCTGGATACTGCGACTACTTCACCGGTCTGAGCGAGCAGATGCAGGAGGAGGTCATCGCGCGGACGGAGTTCGAGGCGGTCTGACGGCGCCGAGCGCGGGGAGTCACCAGTTCAGCCAGCAGACCCCGCCGACCGGCGCCAGGAGACTATCGGCTTCACGGGGGCCCCAGGTGCCAGCCGCATACGGGTACGGCCTGGGTCGCATCTCCAGAAGCGGCGTGAGAAGTCGCCAGGCCGCGAGTACCTCGTCAATGCGCACGAACAGTGTCTGATCACCGGTCAGTATGTCCAGCAGCAGTGCCTCATAAGCCTCGGGCAGACGCCCGAAGACCTCGTCATAGCGGAACCGCAACCGCTGTGGCTGCAAGGTCAGCATGTCCCCCGGCGCCTTGACCACAAACTCCAGCTCGAATCCCTCGTCGGGTTCCAGGGTGATGACCAGTGAGTTGGCTGACACCGCCGCATCCGGGTAGCGGTCGAACACCGACAGCACCGGGCAGCGGAAGTTGACCACGATCTGGCGGGTGCTCTTGGCCAGACGCTTGCCGGTGCGCAGGTAGAAGGGCACGCCCTGCCAGCGCCAGTTGTTGATATTCAACTCCAGGGCCACGAACGTCTCCGTGCTGGAGGCCGGTTGCACGCCTGCGGCATCCAGATAGCCGGGCACCCCGATGCCGTCTATCTCCCCGACGACGTACTGGCCGAAGCACACCCCCTGCTGGCGTATCGGCGCCACCGCCTGCAGCACCTTGGCCTTCTCATTCCGGATGGCGTCGGCCTCGAAGGAGGCGGGGATCTCCATGGCAACCAGCGTGAGCAACTGCATCATGTGGTTCTGGACCATATCCCGCAGCGCACCTACCCCGTCGTAGAAGGCAGCCCGGTCCTCGATCCCAGCGGTCTCCGCCACCGTGATCTGCACACTGGCGATACGGTCGCGGCTCCAGAGTGACTCGAAGACGGGATTGGCAAACCGGAACACCAGCAGGTTCTGGACGGCTTCCTTGCCCAGGTAGTGGTCGATGCGGTAAGTCTGCTCTTCGCTGAAATACCTCTTCAGCAGGCGGTCCAGTTCGTTGGCCGACTCAAGGTCATGCCCAAAAGGTTTCTCGACGACGATGCGGGTCCACCCCGGCGCTCGGTGCAGCCCTGCCGCGCCCAGCCCTTCCACTGCCAGCGGCAGGCTTGCGGGCGGAATGGCCAGGTAAAACACGCGGTTGCCCGGCAGGTCGTGTTGGCGCTCGAGGGCCTCGATGCGAGACCGCAGCGCCTGGAAGTCCTCGGGACCTTCCTCTCCCAGGGCGTGGTAGTGCAGACACTCATCACACCAGTGAGTGCACGTTTCATCGGCCGGGAGACCCGCGGCCGCGAGGGCTTCGCGCGCCCACTGGCGGTAGCTCTCATCATCGAGGTGGCGGCGCCGGGCGGTGGCCAGGATGATGCTCTTCGCCGTCAGGCTGCCCTGGGCCGCAAGCTGCCACACCGCCGGCAGCAGCTTCCGGCGGGCCAGCGCACCGCTGCCGCCCATGATCACGAACAGATGCGGCTCGACCTCACGCGGGGCCATGGCTACTCACCCTCCCGCCTTACGGCGTGTCCACCGAACTGCTGCCGCATCAGCGCCAGTAGGCGGTCAGCGATGCTCTCCTCGTCCCGAGAGCGAAGCCTCTGCAGCAGGGAGAGCGTGATGACCGGAGCGGACACGTCGAGGTCAATGGCCTCCTGGACGGTCCATCGTCCCTCGCCGGAGTCCTCGACATAGGGGGCGATGGTGGTGAGGTCGGGAGTAGTCTCCAGCGCACCAGAGATCAGGTCTAGCAGCCAGGAGCGCACAACGCTGCCATCCCGCCAGATCTCGGCGACCTGGTGCAGATCCAGGCCCAGCTCCGTCTTGCGGCTCATGATGGCGAAACCCTCGGCAAAGGCCTGCATCATGCCATACTCGATGCCGTTGTGCACCATCTTGACGAAGTGTCCAGCGCCGTGCGGGCCCACATGGCCCCAGCCCCGGTCGGGGGCCGGCGCCAGGGCCTCCAACACAGGCCGCAAGTGTTCCACAACCTCGGCCTCGCCACCGACCATGAGACTGTACCCGTGCTCCAGACCCCAGATGCCCCCGCTGGTGCCGACATCCACCATTCGTAGCCCCCGGTCGGCCAACCGTGCCGCCCGGCGCATGGTGTCGCGGTAGTTGCTGTTGCCGCCGTCAATGACGATGTCGCCGGGAGATAGCAAGTCCGCCAGATGCGCCAGCATGTCATCGGTAGGCTGGCCCGCCGGCACCATGACCCACACCGCTCGCGGCGGTGTCAGCGCGGTGACCAGCTCCTGGACCGAGAAGACCCCCTCCACACCGCGCTTCATGGCCTCCTCGACGGTACCTCGGGTCCGGCTGGTGCCGATGACCCGGTGACCCGCACGCAGCAACCGCTCGGCCATGTTGCCGCCCATGCGACCCAGTCCGATCATGCCCAGTTCCATAGCAGTCTCCCTCGCTCGCGTGGCCTTCAGGTCCGGCTTCGCGCCCTCTCCCGCTCGGCCGCCCGGAAGCGTCGGTACTCTTCCAGTGCCGCCGGAAAGGGCCCCAGCGCGCGCTCGAAGATGCCCAGGCTGTAGGCAATGGTGACCCCGTAGTTGGTTATCGGCACGCCCTGCTGGCGGCATCGCAGAATCCGGGACAGCATCTCGCGGCGGTTCCACATGCAGGAGCCGCAATGCACAATGAGCCGGTAGGGTGTCACATCCTCGGGGAAGTCGTGCCCCTGGACATTGGTGAACTCCAGCTTGCCGCCAACATATTGGGTCAGCCAGCGCGGTATCTTAACCGTGCCAATGTCCTCGCCGATGGGGTGGTGGGAGCAGGCTTCGGCGATCAGGACCTTGTCACCGGGTTGGAGACGGTCAATGGTCAACGCTCCCCGCACGAACTCAAACAGGTCGCCCCGGTACCGGGCGAACAGGATCGAGAAGCTAGTCATGGGCACGCTGGGCGGCGTGTCGGCGGCCACCTTCAGGAAGCCCTGGGAGTCGGTGACCACGATGGCCGGCGGGCGGTTCAGACGGTCCAGGGCGTCCCGCAACTCTCGTTCCTTGACGATCATGCAGTAGGCATCCACATCCAGCACGTCCCGGATGGCATTGACCTGGGGCAGGATGAGTCGTCCCTTGGGCGCCTCCAGGTCTATGGGCACCACCAGCACCGCTAGTTCGCCGGCGGGCACCAGATCTCCCATGATGGAAGGGGCGTTGATGAAATCCTCAGGTGCGTTGCGGATGAGCGCCTCGCGCAAGTCCAGCAGGCCGTCCCCGGAGGTGGCGACGGTCTGCACCACTGGCGTCTTGGCAGACCTGAACCCCGCCAGCAGCTCCTCCGACGGCGCCGCCACGTCCACTTTGTTGAAGACGACAATGGTGGGGATCTCGCGCTGCTTCAGTTCGCCCAGTATCTGCTGCTCGAACTCCCCCCACTCCCCCGCAGCGGCCACTACGACACCGAGGTCGCAGCGATCGAAAATCTGGCGCGTTCGCGCTACCCTCAGCTCACCCAGCGCCCCCACGTCGTCAATCCCGGCGGTGTCTATGAACAGCACCGGCCCCAGCGGGAGCAGTTCCATGGGCTTCTCCACCGGGTCGGTAGTGGTCCCGGCGATGTCCGAGACGATGGACACGTCCTGGCGGGTCAGGGCATTAAGCAGCGACGACTTCCCCACATTCCTCCGTCCGAAGAGGCCGATGTGGAGTCGGAAACCCTTGGGTGTGCCTGCGGTTGCCATTCGCTGTCCAAACAACACCTTTCACTGGTTCGATGACGGGGCCCACGTCTCTGGTGCCTCCCCGTCGCTGACCGCGTCGAGACTCACACCGCGACAGGAGCGGTGGGCGCCCGCCGAGGCTGCTCCCTCAGAGGGTCGCCTGCGTGCGGCCCTGGTCAAGCCGGATCAGCCGCACATCATAGGGACGCAAGCGGAGCGTCAAGGTTCCCTGGTGGACGGGAAGATCGTGCCTCCGCCAGCGAGCGCGGGTTACGCCTGGCGGCAAAGTGATAGCCGCTGTCCGGGACTTGCTGATGGGGTTGACCACCAGCACCCATCCCGGGTCGCCCTCGATGGTACGCAACACCACGCCCGGGGTGTTGGTCCGACAGGGGCGCTGGGCCTCTGGCCCCGTCAGGATCGGTGCCTGGGCCTCGATCTCTCGCGAAAGGGCCACCAGGTCGCGCCACCGTCGTTCAAAATGAGCATCGCGCTGAAACTCGTGAAACGCATAGAAGAGCAGGCCGCGGGCCCCCTTGGCGAGAGCCAGATAGGTCAGCGCCCGGAGACGCTCGCTACCATCGGGGGCGTTGCTGAAGTGCCAGAGGCAGGCCCAGAAGGGCGCGGTGGGCGGCAGGTCCTGCAGCACCGTGTCGCACATCCCCGGCATCTCCAGCATCATCTGGTCCCAGTCGCGCCAGGGGTATAGCTCGGGCCCGAAGATGTCGTAGCTGGGGGCCAGTTCGCGGATGCAGGTCAGGTCCACATGCACCTGGATGGTCGGGTGCAGCGGGTCCTCCTCGTGCAGCCATCGTCGCAGGTCGCGCATGGCCGCTAAGTACTCGGTGCACAGCTCATCGTTGATGTAGTACCCGGCCATGGCCGGGCAGTCGCGCAGTCGCCGCGCCACGTCGCGGAAGGCCTGCTCGCGGCTGCTGAAGCCCGGGAAGTAGTGTCCCAATGGCTTCGCCCATGGCGTCTCATACAGGTTCACCGCCGGGATGAACCGCACCCCGCGCCGGGAACACTCCTCGGCATAGGCCTCGAGCGCCTCCGGACCGCCGTCCAGTGCGGAGTAGTCCAGCAGGCCCAGGGGCGTCCCCGCCAGATGGTCCAGGACATAGGTGACGTACTCCGGGTCCCGCTGCTCCCTGGCCGCCATCGTCCGGGGGTCCAGCGCCGTGGCGGCATAGACGAACATGGGCAGCCAGGTCCGACCTCGATCGCGCAGCAGGTTGTCGGGGCCGATGAGCGTGCCTTGCGCCGCCTCGGCGGGCGACAGGATGGTCCAGTCCAGGGCGCTCGCGTAGTCCGGACACCTTTCCGTGGCGAGCTTCACCTGCACCCGATAGCGCCCCGGTGGGAGGCTGCGGACGGGAAGGGGCAAGTTACGGTCGGCTCCGGCTGGCACCCGTGTCGCGGGGCTCTCCCCCACCAGGCGGCCGCCGGCGTCGCGGACGGTTGCGGTCAGGGCGCCGTCGCGGTACGCGCGGACCTTCAGACGCGGCACTGGCTGGCCAAGG
The DNA here is from genome assembly GCA_013178155.1 of Armatimonadota bacterium. Lineage (GTDB taxonomy): Bacteria > Armatimonadota > Zipacnadia > Zipacnadales > UBA11051 > JABLXH01. Next base: position 29,655 of record JABLXH010000013.1, read on the forward strand.
GTGGTCACTCCGCTGTGCGGCTCCAGCAGGCACTCCACGGGGGGACGCTTCACGGCAGGCTGCAGGACTCCCGGAGCCATGAGGTCGCGGCCGGTGGTGCGGTCTCGCAACAGGGCGCGGAAGCGGTACACGCCCTCCTGCAGCTCACCGGTAGGAAACTCGAAGTCATGCCCGCCCCCGGCCGGCGCGGCCTGACCGTGGCCCTTGAGTGGGCCGTTCCATGGGGGCGTGCACAGCTCCACCGCCACATCCACGTCACCAGGGATGACGTCACCCCGCGCCAGGTCCACCTGCACCCGGAAGGGCGGGCTATCCGCTGCCCCCACCACCTCCGGTGTCAGCACCCGCCAGCGGAGCACCTCCCGAACCGGGACTTCGGTGACTGAGATGTCGTCAATCCATGCCGCGCCCACGCCGTTCCAGTCCAGGGTGGCGTAGACCTCAGCCCAGGTCGTGCCGGGGGCAACTACCTCGCTCAGGAACCGCACCTCGGTCCAGTCGGTGGTCCAGCCCACACCCAGGGGACTGGAGCCTCCCAGAAACTGGTCGCCCCGCCACCATTGCAGGCCAAAGGTCGCCCCCAGCGCTGCCCCGTGGACGTCTTCGCTCTTCAGCCACGCCGACATCAGATGGCGCCGGCCGGGCCGCAGCGGCAGCTTCTGCGTAGCGATTCTGCGCCGCGCGGCGTCGTCCCAGGCGAAGCGCAGGCTGGCCGCCCCGCTATGGGCCACGGCGGTGTCTACGGCAAAGCCCTCAGGCAGGTCCCAGCCCTCCGCCCCTGCCTCGAAGCCAGGGTTCTTCACCAGGTTCGCCGCAGCCAGGGACGGCAGAGCCAGGGCGAGCGCTGCCATGAGCACAAGTCTACCCACGGAGGTACTCCACGGCGGCGGCGTAGACTTGGTCCACCTCGCGCGCCTGATGGTCGGTCAAGGCAAAAGTGCAGGAGGCGATCTCGTCCCGGGCTCGGGCCCAGGCTTCATCGAGAATCCTGCGGCTGCCCTCGCCGCGCCACCGGCCCATGTTCCAGTGGCGGAACAGGTCGGGGAAAGCGTAGAAGTCACGGAAGCGCCTCACCGTGTCCTCCACGCCCACGAATGTCCCCTCTTCCACACCCTGGGCGACCAGAGCGACGGGGTCCACCGCCGTATCTTCGGGCAGCCCTGTGATGACCCGTTGGACGTAAGCCAGGATCTCCTGGTCAATGACCGCCTGCTGGGGGCTGAAGATCTCGTCTACCGAAAGCTGGCCCACGGCGCCGAAGCTACGGATGCCCAGAAGCGCCTGCCACAGCACCGCCGCAGTGCGCTCGGTCGCGGCCTGGGCGTCCGGGGCTTTGGCGACGGATCGGAACATCCCGGAACGCAGGGGGCGGCCGGTGAGGAAGTGGTGCATCTGGATGACCAGAGCCCGGTACAGGCACCATTCCGGTGATCCGAAGACGATAAACGAGTACTGGAAGTCGAAGGGCTCGACGCGCAGGCCCAGGCCGCCGCCTAGGCCCAGGGCGCGGCACAGCAGGTCATGGCCGATGGCCTCGGCCACCGACTGCACCAGAGCCGCGCGCGGGTCCAGAGGACAGGTCGCCCCCGCCATCGGGATGGAGCCGGTGATGGTGACGTTGACGTCCGGCTGGCCGAGGAACTCAAAGACGGTCTGCAGGCCCAGGTGGTCGAAGCGTAGCGGACTGATCGGTACCTGCTCCACCAGGCTGTAGACACGCCCCGCCGCCAGGTTCATGGCGATCAGGTAGCGCACTTCCTCGGGGTCGGTCACCGTCATTGAGCCGCCCAGGCGCGAGGAGTGGAGCAGGGCGATCCGCTCTGTCGCCAGTGTCACCAGGCGGGGCGGCACATCTCCGGGCTGCAGCGGCGGTACTCCGCCGTAGCCTCGCGCTTCCCAAAGTCTCGCCATGGCGATGGCCTCGCTGGTGGTACCCGGGCGCACGATCCCTGTCTGCGGGTCGCAATAGGCCAAAGCGGCCCAGGAGCCGCCCATGGAGAGGCGCCGGTCGTCGGGCTCCGGGGCACCGGCATAGCGCCGGCTCAGGACATGTTCCCGCGTGGGTTCCACCGCGAAGCGCAGTCGGCCGGCGCGGTAGGTGATCCCGCCGAGCGCCAGCATGCGCTCAACGGTGGGCTGGTGCTCGCAGGCGATGCCGATCTCCGAGAGGACGCGCAGCGCGTCCTCAAACACGCTCTCCAGGTCCGTCTCGGTCCACGCGGGGCCGAGCGTCGGGTTCCAGATGGGCATAGGGCGCCAACCTCAGAGGAAAGTCTGCCGGTGAGCGGGTCATGCCGGAGTTGGCTCGGACCCGCGCCACGCAAGCTCCTATTCGCCGCCTGGTTCAGACTTCCTTGAGAGTGATGGCATCGAGGTCGAACGTGCCGAGTCCTGCCTGTGAGGCCAGGACGATGTGAGGGATTTCGGCCGGATCGTAGCCGAGGAGGCGCGCGCCGTAGGCGTCTACGGCGCAGATGTTGGGGCTGGCGCAGACCAGGCCCAGGTCTTCCACGAGACCGGGCCCCTTGGGGCCGTTGGTCTTCAGGGCGCGGGTGCCGTCGAGGATGTTGAGCGTGGGTCGGAGAGCCGTAGCCAGGTCCACGATGTTGCGATGCAGGTTGTCCGCCTCGGTCCCGCGTTTCGCGGAGTGGTAGCGTTGCCGATCACGGATCAGCCCCATCTGGTTCTTCAGCGCCAGGGTGACGTGGCTGGTGGCATGGTGCTTCAGCGTGGGCAGATTGATATATACGTCGCAGTTCAGGGCGTCCGCCACCACCTCGTCCTCCTGGATACCCCCGCCGCCGCTGATCCTGATGGGCCGGTAGTACGAGCGGGGGGAATAATCCACAAGAGGAACGCCACACTGGCGACAGACCTCCCGGGCGCCAGTCAGGTCAAAGACCACCCTGGCTGAGTCACAGGTGTGGTCGCCTACCACGATGCTGGCGGCGCCCGCCTCCTGGCAGGCCTCGATCACCGCCCGCAGCACCTCCGGGCTGGTACAGGCGCCCTGTTCAGGTAGCCGGGCCCAGGCCAGGTTAGGCTTGATCAGTACCCGATCCCCCCGACGGACGAAACTGGCCATGCCGCCAAACGGCTGTAACGCCGCCCTGACTGCCTCAGCTGCCTCGGACCGTCGCGCCACCACCAGGTCCACGCCGTTGACTGGTCCTGCCTGCCAGCGGTTGCGCCCCACCTTCGGGCCAGGACCGGCCGGGCCAGAACCGCGACAGCCGCTCAGGGCTACGGCGCCCAATCCGGCCAGTGCGGCTTGCTTGAGGAACTCCCGGCGGTTCATGGGGGCCGTCCGCCCTTACGGACCCACAGAAGCGTTGAGGCTGCTCAAGACCGTGGTCTTCACGACAAAGTCGTCGAAATCGGCGGCACAGCCAAAGGACCACAGGCCGGGCGCCCCGCTGGTCAGCGGCCCGTCCATGTCCAGGGCCGATACCATCCATCCCGGCGGCTCCGGCTCACCGTCAGCCCAGAGCTTCCCTTGCAGTTGTGCGGCTCCCTTGACTGACTCCGCCGCCAGAACCAGACGGTACCAACGTCCCCGGCGGGCCGGAACGGGGGTCGAAGCCAGGTTCTGGACGCGCCCCCCGATCTGCTGCTTGGCGAGGTACAGCTTGTCATCCAGCAGGCGCAGCCGATAGTTTCCGCCGCGCACACCGAAGTAGGCCACGACGCCCAGACCCCACTTGCCCGGTCCGGGATGGGCCAAGGCCCGAGCACTCACCGTGTACCCCGACCAGCGCAGGAACGCAAAAGCGTTCCCGTCGTAGTCCGGGCCAACCCGCTGCACCATCTGCCTCAGCACTGGCAGGCGGTCCACGGTGTCGCGGACCCACACACCCCCCTCGGCTGCCCAGAAGGCTGGCAGGCGGCCTTGGTCCGTGTCGGCAAAGTCCGTCCCGTAGATGAGATCGCCCACAGTCTCCGCCTGCGCGTCGTAGCGCCGCACGGCGGCAAATGCGAAGCGCCCGGCACAACCGCCGGTCCACACTCCGATTGATCCCCCCGGCAACGGGTCAGAGCTGTCTGTAACCTGCAGGGCCCATTCACGGGGCTCCTCGGCGTCGCTGGGCCATAGACGGCCGTGCAGGCGGGTTGCCTCGCGTCCGCTGCTCAGGGTCAGGCGCAGGGAATACCAGCGCCCGCGGCTCACGTTAGCTTTGGCGAAGCCCAGGGGGATGCCCCGACCATCGGTGAGCTTCTCCAGGCGCAGCCCCTGCTCCCCTGCATGGAGGCGGTAGCAGTCGCCCTGGTCGTTGACGTAAGCCAGAAGACCTATCCCCCACGCTCCCTTGCCCTCTTCGGCCTGGAACTTCACCAGCACGCTGTAGTCGGCCCAGACCGCCA
>JABLXH010000130.1 GCA_013178155.1 Armatimonadota bacterium
GGTACTTGTAGCCGGCCACGAGGATGATGTAGCGGTCGGCGAACGCCAGCGCGCGCCGGTTGGCTCCGTGGGGCATGTCGGAAAGCTGCGACCAGGCACCCTTCGCGGGGTCATAGACCCAACTGTCCGCAGCGTTGTAGTAGGCCCCCTCACCGGGCCGGGGCTGCAGCGGGGCATAGATGCCACCCAGGACGTAGAGCTTGCCCCCCACCGCAGCCACCGCTGCATCGACCACCGGCGTGCCCGGCTTGTCGGCCAGGCGTCGCCATCCCGCGGCGGGGTCCCTGGTGTCAAGCACGAACAGGGCGCTGCCCACTGGCTCGCCGGTGCGCCCTGCCTGGCTGTGGAAGTCGGCTTCGGCCGCATCGGGCGCCTTGAAGTAGTCACCGGCACCACAAAGGTACAGTCGCTGCCCGATGGCCGCCGCGCTGGCTTCGCACACGGGGAACGGAAGGCGGCACGGCAGCTCCTCCCAGAGCCAACCGGCTTCGCTCCGGCGCAGCCTGTAGGTTTCCCGATAGGCCAGGGGCTCGGTGTAGCTGAAACCACCCACGGCATAGAGCGCGCCATCTACCACGGCGTAGGCGGCTCCCTGGCGCGGAGGGCCAGGCATGTCCGGCAGCCGCGTCCAACCGGCGGACTCATCGGCCGGGTTGAAGGCGAAGGCCAGGCTCGTGAAGCCACTGGGAGCGCCGCCGAAGGCATCGGGGTAGAGCTGCACCACGTCCTTCGGCCAGCGCGTAAAGCCACCCCCGGCGATCACCCGGGAATCGACGACACCGATCACCGCGTCCTGGATTCCCATCGGGTACTCCGGGCCCTCACGCCAGTCGATGCGCAGCATGGGCGTCAGCTCCTGAGCAGGTACCGACCCAGCCAGGCAGGCCAGTGCGATCAGCGTCGGCCAGAGCCTACTCCACATACAGCCCTCGCGAGACCACCACGACATCGCGCGGCGCAATATTGAGGGTCAGGTAGGCCTTGTCTCCCACCACGCGCGGCTGCAGGGGCCGGCCGGTCATCTCGTCCAGGTACTGCGCTCCTGGGGCATGGTCCACAGCGATCACCTCCCCGCGCACGGTGCGGTAGTTGGTGTTGTAGATGGTCCAACAGGTCTTGCCCAGCACATCCGCACGCTCGCTGAACCGGTTGGCATAGACGCCTGACAGCAGCGTTGGTACCAGGGGCTGGACGTGGTCACCTGCGAAGCACTGGCGGTTCTCGCGCATCACCCGGTGATTCAGGGCAATCTGCGCCCGGCTCTCCGGCGCGAACCACTTGTCCCGGATTCCCTCGATCCAGATGGCCTCGCCGTTGAACAGGCAGCGCTTCACAGCCTCCACGTTGGTTCCCAGCGGCTGGTCACAGCAGATGATCTCGATGGTCTTGAAGTCCGGGAAGGCGAACCGGTACAGGTTCACGTGACTGGGCGACCAGTCGTCCGAGGCCGAGGAGATGTTGTAGGTGAAGCTGCCGTCCTGAAACTGCGAGTTGACGTCCGTGGGGCTCTCCTCGGTGTAGATGGCTGCCTCGGGGCCCAGCTTCGCCCGCACCTGCTGCAGCGTCTGGCGCTCACCAAGCACCGGGGTCACCGGCACGGGATGGCCGTGGTTGGGGTTGTAGCACCAGTACGTCGGACCCGAGAAGCCGTACTCGTCAATGTAGAAGCCGCTGGCACCAGTCTCACTCCGCACGCGGGCATAGGTGTCCGACAGATACCGCTGCCACTCGGGCACGCGCGGACAGACGTGGTAGCTGGGCGCAAAGTAGGCGTAAGGCTCCCCGGAAGGCCCCAGCATCTGCCAGTCCTTCCCGTGAGCCTGTCCCAGGTTGGACTCCTGGTCCACCAGGATACCCTCGATGTAGAGGCCGACCGGTGTTCCGGCGTCCTGCACCTCGGCCACGGCGCGACGGAAGTTGTCCACCCCGCCCAGGTAGTCCCAGGGCAGGTAGTCGCCGCAACGCCCGTGCACCGGGTCCCAGCCCCAGTCGAAGAGATGCAGGTAGTCGGCCCCGCCGAAGGCCTCGGCGTCGGCCTCGAGGACCTCCTTGATCCGCAGGGCCTTGGTCTCGGGGTCAAACATACCGCTGGGAGTGGGCAGAGCGAAGTGCAGGAACTGCTGCCGGAAGTTGAACACCTCGCGGAACCAGCGCTTGCGCGGCGCGGCAGGCTGGTACCACGTGGCCGCCCACTCCTGGTAGCGCTGGAGATGGGCGTGCCAGTCGCCCTGGGTGCAGCCGATGACGGTTCGGGGCAGGGCGGGGTCGTGGGTCGGGAAGTATTCCACCGCGAGCCGGGTGCCGCTGTTGCTCTTCTGCACGTGGTAGAACCTCGACACGGCGTCCATGTCCTGGGTCATAAGGTAGAGTCCCGTGCCGGCCGCCGGGTCGAAGGTACCCACGACCTGCAGCGGGTTGCCCGCGCCGGCGTAAGGTTCGCGCAGGGAGATCGGTTCGGCAGTGATGACATCGCCACGACGGGGGCACCAGATCCACGTTGCCGGTGGTGAGCCAAAGCTCAGGTCCCGCAGCTCCGGGAAGATGAACTTGGTCTCCGCGGGGTTGTGGCCGTTGAGGTCGAAGGTGGCCCGCAGGCCGATCTCGCGCGGGTCCTGTACATCCACCCAGACCGTCACCCCGAGGGCGGGGTCAAGGCCAGTGGAGCGGAGTTGCAGCTTCCAGCCCTCCGGGGCCTCCCCGGCGCTCTCGACAGTGAACTGCTCCGAGGTGACCTCGCTGCCATCCGGCAGAACGAAGCGGAACAAAGGCCCCGGCGTGAAGCCCAAGCCGAGGCCCTCACCGCTATGGTTGCGCAGGGCGCTCACACGCAGGCCTTGTCTCAAGTCCAGGGCCATGCTCATGGACCAGGCATCCACGGCCAGGACGTCGCCCTTCCGGGTGATTCCGGCGGCACGGGCCGCAACCGGCTTCTCGGCCGGTAGCGCCAGCGCCGGCTTCAGGGCCGTGGCCGCAGTCGCCGGGCCGGGCTTGTCGCTGAGGGTAAGGGCAATGAGCCCGAAGGCCCCCAGCTTCATACCGTCCACCAGTGACAGCTTCCTCAGTGGCTTGGGCTGCAGCGCCAGAGAGTACGCATGCACCCAGGGCGAGATGGCGTGCCGGCCCGAGCCGACGGCGAAGGGAAACTGCTCCTCGGTCTCACCGTCGGCATACTCGATGCGCGCCACGAGGCGGTTCACATGGCTGATGACCCCGGAAGTGGCGCCATAGGACGGCTCGTCGTTCTGGGGGAACTTGGCAGCCAGCAGCAGATAGGCCTCGCGCGCGGTGCCCGAGAGCGGGACAGCCACCTCGCCGGGCTCGCGCAGGGGAGTCATGACCACGGCGTCCGTGCCAGGTCGTACCGTGAAGGGCACGCCTGACACCGTTACCGGGCCCGCCAGCGGCCAACCCTCGGCGCCCAGCCGTCGCGCCAGGCCTTCGCCGGACAGATTGCCGGGAGGCAGATCCACCACGCGCCAGCCCCCCATGCCAGCCGGCCAGCCCAACCTGGCGTCTATAGTGTCCGCCAGACGGATCACCGGCTTGCGCTCCAGGAAACGGATGGAGCTGATTTCGAGAGTAGCGTTGTCACGCCGAGCCTGAACCTGGATGGCCAGGGTGCGGATGGTGGGGATGGTAACCCGACCAATGGCGACATGCCACTGGCCGTCGGCGGCCAGGTCGGCCTGATGGATGGCGTACTGCTCCTGCAGGGCGCTGCCGCCACCCGTGGCGGCGATGTACAGAGCGTACTCCCCGAAGTTGTGGGTATTGCGGGCGCGGTAGCGCATGGCAACCCACTGGGCGCCCTCGATGGGCTCGGCCAACTCCCGCGCCCACTTGGCGCCGCCCATGCCGTCTCCCACCCAGAAGCGCAGGCCATCGGTCGTCAGAGCGCGGTTGTTACGCGGGCTGTAGTTGCTCAGCCAGTCGGGCTTGACTCCCCAGCTCTCGGCGGGGCCCAGCGGCAGGAGCCACTCGCGCCCCTCTCCCTGGGGCGCCTGATACCCCTCGGCGTCCGCGGGGGGAATGTCAGTCATCGCAATGTAGTCCACCCAAAGGCGGCCACCCCCGGCCTCGCCGGCCATACATTGCAACGCGATCTGGCTCACCGGCGAGACCACGCCTGCCTCGGGCAAGTTGGCCACCAGGGTGTGCCACTGATCATCCACCGTGATACGGTCGCCGGTGATGAGCCTGACGCCCTCCTTCTGGCGAGCGTTGTCCTTGACCCAGACCACGTAGTCGGGCCGGACCGGGTCCAGATTGGCAGCGCGGTAGCGGATCACCAGCCAGGGGCACATCTCGGTGTCAACAGGGTCGTCCAGCAGCCGCAGCCACTTCATGCCCTTGCCTGGCTCGCCGATCTCGAACTTGCCGATGCCCGCTTCGGACCTCGCCACCGGGTTTGCGGAAGCATAGCCGAGCCAGTCGGGTCGGGCTTGCCAGGCGGCGACATCGTCGAAGTCGTCGCGGAATGCATCGTCAGCCAGCGAGGCGCCAGTCAGCATGATCAGCACCACCAGTAGGAGCCAGCGCATGGGAACACCTCCATCACCGTGACAGAGGTATTCGGCATGCAGGAGCCATGCCCCTGTGTGCTTCCCAAGGTCAGGCGGCCTGTACCAGCGAATGGGGCCGCTAACACCATGCCGGGAGATGATGGCCATGAGACCCGCCGCCGAATTGCGAGCCAAGATCGCGTCGGGTGAGCCTACGCTCGGCGTCATCGCTATTGAGCACGTCTGGGTGGGGTTGGTCGAGATCTGCATGAAGGCGGGTCTGGACTATCTGATCGTGGACGGGGAGCACGCCAGCCCCACGGGCCAGACACTGGTGGACGTCTTCGCCTTCGGCCGCATCGCCGGCTTCCCGGTGCTTTACCGGCCGCCAAAGACCGACGCCGACAGCGTGCGCCTGGCCCTGGATATGGGGCCCTGCGGACTGATGCTGCCCATGGTCAACGAACCGGCGCAACTGGACGCGGTACGCGATGGCATCTACCTCCCGCCACGGGGCTGGCGACGGCCCGGCGGGGCGGGCAACCGCTGGGTCAGTGGCATCAACTACGACAACTGGAAGACCGAGGTGGAGGACGACCTGATCATTATGCCACAGATCGAGAGCAAGATTGGCCTGGCCAACGTGGACGCCATCGCCGCCCACGAGGTCACCACACACCTGGCCTGCGGACCTTACGACCTTTCGGCGCACCTGGGAGTGCTCTTCGACCCCGCCCACCCGGTGCTCCTGGAGGCCCTGCGCCAGGCGAAGTCCGCGGCGGAGCGCCACGGCAAGACACTCTGGGCCATCGGCCCCCCCGCGATGATAGGCCCCCTGGGCCTGCACTTCTATGCCCTGACCGAGCCGGTCTCATTCATGGAGGCCAAGCTCAAGGAGCTGGTGATGGCAACGCGTGGGGGGTAGCGGGCCCGGGTCTTGGCCCGCCTACAGGCGGTACGTCCGGCCCTTCCACCGCACCTGGCCCCGCAGATGCCAAAGGATGGAGCGCAGCAGCACGAACTCGCCGAGCAGCATCGCCAGGGGATAGCAGAGGCCATACCACCACGGCAGGCACCCCAGCTTGGCGCACGTGCCGAAAAGCAGGGCGGTCAGTCCGCAGGCCCCCACGGCCCACAGTTCGCCACTGATCGCGAAAACCAGAGGCACCAGCCACCACAGAGCCACCAGGGGGACCTGCGCCACTGCCGCCCAGAGCCCGCCGGCGGCACTCACGCTGTTCTTGGCGAAGCCGTCAATCGCCTCCCAACCGTTGCGGTACATCCGCACCTCGAACTCAGCGGTGGCTTCCACGAGCAGCACCGACTGTCCCCGCCGCTTGACCTGCCGCGCCAGTTCCACATCATCCACAATGGAACCGCACACCTCCTGATGGGGCCAAAGCCGCCGGTACTCTTCGCGGCGGAAACCAATGACCTGGCCGTTGGCAAAGGCGGTGCGCAGGTGGTGGGGCTTCTCCGACAGTTGGAGCGGTATGAGCGTGAAGACGATGAAACCCACCATGCACTCCAGAAGGCCGTCCACCAGGTCGGAGGGTCGCAGGCGGGGGAAGGCGGTGACCATCTGGGCGGGGGTATCGGTCATGAGGCCCGCCAGAAGTCGGATGAAGCTGGGATTGGGGACGATGTCGGCGTCCAGAAACAGCAGCCAGTCGCCCTGGGCGCGCTGTCCCAACTGGTGGCAGGCCCAGGTCTTGCCGACCCAGCCCTCGGGCTTCTCCGGTGCCCGGAACCAGGTCACGCCGTACTCGGCCGCGTGGCTCGCCAGCCATTCGGTCAGGCCGTCGTCCGAGCCGTCGTCACAAATGATGATCTCGACCGGGCGGTAGACTTGCGCCTGCAGCGCGGCCAGCAGGCGGGGCAGGCTATGCAGCTCGTTGCGAGCAGGGATGAGGACCGAGACGGTGACTGCGGGGTCAGAAATGATGAACCGGCGGCCGACCCAATACCATAGATTCCAGACCATGACCGCGGTCTGGGCCGTCAGGAAAACAGCGATGACCCAGGCCAGCGGGGTCATCGGCGGGGCGCGCCGCCATTCGGGCGCCCGGAGGCCTTCATTGGTGGCCCCGCGCCCGCCACGGCGAGCGGGTCTCCAGGCGCAACTGCCGCGCCGGGCCCACTGCCTCGAAGGTGCGCTTGATGCTGTCTCCCCACTCGCGGGCCAGCGTCCACAGCGAGCTGTTGTTGGCCCGGGCGTCATCCGGTGTCGCCGTCACAAACTGGTAGCCGTTGGCCGAGATCGCAATGCCCCCGGGCACCTGGTCGAGGCTGATGAGCACCGGCATCAGGTAGGAGGTGCGGGTCAGCGCTTCCGTGAGGCGAAGCTCCAGCAAGGCACGGCGCTCCGCGGCAGTGAAGCCGCCGGCGCCCACCCGGAAAATCATGATGTGGTGTCCACCGATGTCCACGCTGGCCGGGTGCCAGGCGGAACTGTCGGCCGCGACGACGCTCGTGGCGGCGCATGCCGCCAGCAGCGCTGAGATGGCGAGTTTAGGCATGGAAGTCCCTCCGCCCGGGGCGGCGCCCCACGGGCTGGCTTACCGTTCGCCACCCGTCGCCCATTGTCCTGCCCAGGGGACCGGGCGGGCAGGGAACGGGAGTGCCGACGGCGAACTGCGAGGACCGGATCTCTCGACCACCCACCTTCTCAGGGAGGACAATCATGTCGCACTGCCAGCAAGCCTATGACCTGCTCGCCGCCCAGCTCACTGACCGCGGCGTGGACGTGGAGGCCGTGAAGGCCAAGCTCAAGGCCCAGCACATCGAGACTCCATCCTGGGGCTATGCCGACTCCGGGACGCGCTTCAAGACGTTCAAGCAGGCTGGCGCAGCCATCACCATCGAGGAGAAGCTCGCCGACGCGGCAATGGTCCACAAGGTCACCGGAGTCTGCCCGACGGTGGCTGTGCATGTGCTCTGGGACTTCAAGGGCGACAACATCAGTGATGTCTGCGCCTATGCCGACAGCCTGGGGGTGAAGATCGGCGCCATCAATCCAACCCTCTTCCAGGAGGATTGCTACCTGGGCGGCAGCATCACCAATGTTGACCCCAAGGTCCGGCGGCATGTAGTGCAGCACATGCTGGATAGCATCGAGATCGGGAAGCAGGCGGGCTCCGACCTGCTGAGTCTGTGGTTCGCCGACGGCACCAACTACCCGGGCCAGGGGGACTTCCGGGCCCGCAAGCACTGGGCCACCGAGTGTCTACAGGAGGTCTACGCCGCGCTGCCGCCGGGGATGCGAATGCTGGTGGAGTACAAGCTCTTCGAGCCAGGGTTCTACCACACGGACATCGCCGACTGGGGCATGGCTTATGTGCTGTGTCAACACTGCGGGCCCCAGGCCGAGGTGCTGGTAGACCTGGGGCACCACGCACGTGGGGTTAACATCGAGCACATCGTCAGCTTCCTGCTGGACGAGGGGCGGCTGGGTGGCTTCCACTTCAACGACGCCCGCTATGCCGATGACGACCTGACCACCGGCTCGGTGAACCCCTACCAGGTCTTCCTGATCTACTGTGAGCTGGTCAAGGCCGGGGAGCTGGCCAGGAACGTCGCCTACATGATTGACCAGTCCCATGGCGAGAAGCCCAAGCTGGAGGCCATGATCCAGACGGTCATGAGCATCCAGACGGCCTATGCCAAGGCCCTGTGCGTGGACTACCAGAGGCTGGCAGAGGCCCAGGCCTCAGGCAACATCGTGGATGCCGAGAACACGCTGATCCGCGCCTTCAACACCGACGTGGAACCGCTGCTCTGTCAGGTCCGCGTGGAGATGGGTCTGGACCCCGATCCCCTGGCGGCCTACCGCGCTAGCGGCTATCAGGCCAGGATCGAGGCCGAGCGCGGTATCCGGGAGTCGGGCGGGGGGCTCGGGTAAAGGGTACTCACCCGTTTGCGACTGTCACCGACACACACGGGCGCCCCTCGGGGCGCCCGTTGTTCTTCCAGTGAGAGAACATGCGGTCGCGGCTAGATACCGAGTTTCATCTGACCGCTGGACTCCAGCACGCACGCCGGCGGCTCCTTGAACAGCAGGCGGTCATCATTCTCGCTGCGCTTGCCAGGGTTCATGTAGTTCAGGGGGCGGTAGTAGCCCATCACACGGGTCCAGATCTCACACCGTGTGCGCTCGGACTCCGCGATCTGGATGGATTCGGGCGGGGTCTGGATAAGGGTATTGGCAGGCATGTTAGGATACCTCAGCGAAGTAGTCTGTTCGTTGCCTCCATAGCAGTCCTCATCGCGGCAGGTCTCAGCCTGCCATCTGCTGGGACCGCTTCTTTGCCAGCAGTTCCTCGTCGCATTTCGGGCAAAACTCATGCTTCCCCGGCAGGTAGCCGTGGCGCGGACAGATGGAAAAGACCGGGGTCACCGTCAGGTAAGGGATACGGAACCGTTCCAGGCAGCGCCGTACCAGGTTCTTGCAGACCTCCGCGCTGCTGATCGGCTCGGCCATGTACAGGTGAAAGACCGTGCCACCCGTGTACAGAGCCTGCAGCTCCTCCTGGTGCTGCAACGCCAGGAAGGGATCGTCGGTCCACCCGACCGGCAGTTGCGTCGAGTTGGTGTAGTAGGACGCCTCCGGCGGGCCAGACTGGATAATATCGGGAAAGCGCTTGCGGTCTTCCCGCGCGAAGCGATGGGTCGCCCCCTCCGCCGGGGTCGCCTCCAGGTTGTACAGGTGCCCTGTCTCCTCCTGAAACTCCACCATCCGCTGGCGGATGTGTTGCAGCAGGCGGCGGGCGAATTCGCTTCCCCAGGGCGTGGCGATGTCCTCAGCATCCCGCGTGAAGTTGCGGATACACTCATGGACGCCATTGACGCCGATGGTGCTGAAGTGGTTGCGGAGTGTGCCCAGGTAGCGCTGGGTGTAGGGCAGGAGACCGTTGTCAATGCAGCGCTGAACCGTCTTGCGCTTGATCTCCAGACTGGTCTTGGCCAGGTCCAATAGATGATCCAGCCGGCGGAAGAGAGCTTGCTCATCGCCGCGGCCGGAGCCCTCGGGGCCACGGGCGAGATAGCCCAGACGTGCGCAGTTGATGGTGACAACACCCAGCGACCCGGTCTGCTCGGCTGAGCCGAAAAGACCGTTACCGCGCTTGAGCAGTTCGCGCAGATCAAGCTGTAGACGGCAGCACATGGAACGCACCATGTGCGGGCTGAGATCGGAGTTGAGGAAGTTCTGGAAGTACGGCGTGCCGTACCGGGCCGTCATGGCAAAAAGCGGCGTCGTGTTGGGGTGGTCCCAGTCGAAGTCGCGCGTGATGTTGTAGGTCGGTATGGGGAAGGTGAAGACACGGCCGCGGCGGTCGCCGGCGGTGATCACATCCATGAAGGCGCGGTTGATGAGCGCCATCTCCCCCTCAAGCTCGCCATAGGTGAAGGCGACTTCATCACCGCCGATGACTGGCCGAACTTCCCGCAGATCTTCCGGGCAGTTCCAGTCCAGCGTGATATTGGTGAAGGGGGTCTGTGTACCCCAGCGCGACGGGACGTTCAGGTTGTAGATGAACTCCTGGACGTTCTGCCGCACCTGGTCATAGGTGAGGTTGTCAATCCGCACGTAAGGCGCCAGATAGGTGTCAAAGCTGCTGAACGCCTGAGCGCCTGCCCACTCGTTTTGCAGAGTGCCGAGGAAGTTGACCATCTGTCCCACGGCGCTGGAGAGGTGTCTGGGCGGTCCGGCCTCGACCTTCCCCGCCACACCGTTGAAGCCCTCGGTAAGCAGCATCCGCAGCGACCAGCCCGCGCAGTACCCGGAGAGCATATCCAGGTCATGGATATGGAAGTCCCCGCTGCGGTGAGCCTCACCAACCTCGGCCGGGTAGACCTCGGAGAGCCAGTAGTTGGCCGTCACCTTGCCGGCGGTATTGAGGATCAGGCCCCCCAGCGAGTAGCCCTGGTTGGCGTTGGCGTGGACGCGCCAGTCAGCCTCCTGGAGGTACTCATTGACCGAAGCCACGGCGTCAATAAGGGCGCGGTTCTCGTCGCGCAGTCGGCGGCGCTGTTCGCGGTAGACGATGTAGGCGCGGGCTGTGCGCAGATAGTCAGCGTTGATGAGCGTCTGTTCGACGATGTCCTGGATGTCTTCTACCGTGGGGCTGGAAGTCCAGACGCGGTGGACGATGACCTTGAGGACCTGAGCCGTCAGCGCTTCTGCCTGCGGCAGGTCGAACTCGCCGGTAGCCTTGCCGGCCTTGGCGATCGCCGTCCTGATCCGCTCGGCATCGAAGGGGACCTTCGTGCCATCACGTTTGACGATCTCACGGCCGGCGAGGGCTGCCGGTAGGTCCATGGTTTGGAGGCTCCTTTGGTGCAGTGCCAGCGCGAGTGCGATGTTGGCCCCAGACCCGGTATCAACCCCTGCTGCTTACTGCTGTTGCGGTTGTGTGCCGCCACCAGAAGTCTCGATGCACGGCCTTGAGGCTCAGCGGAGACGGTCGGAACGCTTTGCCCGCGAAAGCGTCCTGATGCCGGGCTGCGGACTCAGACCACACAGCCCCGCCCGGGGTCGGTCTTCGGGCTTGCGGGCGGACGACAGAACCTACTGGCCGCGGCTTCCCGGCTTGCTCGCCAGTGCCATGGTGCGGCGGTCGTTCCCGCTTACCGCTGCGGGGCAGCTCCGGATTCGCACCGGATTCCCGTGGGGAGCCTTCCGGCTCCTCCCCCTAGCGTGGACCCACCTTAGCCCTCCGGCGTGACGATGTCAAGACGGTATTGCGGCCAGTGTATAGATGGCCAGGAATCGCCCCTATTCTTGTACATTCCTCCTCGATCCACACTTCTCCCTATTGCGTTCACGTGCCAGAATGGTCTAAAATGCGCCCGTACGGCGCTCTGCGGGCGTATCGCGCGAAAGGAGATAGACGAATGGCGGAAGCAGTTCTGCT
>JABLXH010000131.1 GCA_013178155.1 Armatimonadota bacterium
GTCTGTCCTGATCCCCATCCCGTCTCGGCTCAGTCCTGAGCAGGAGGAATGGGCTGCCCAGACCATTCTCGCGGCGGTGGTTTAGACCACCGGCTGCCGCAGGAGGAGTGCTGATGTCCAACCACACATGGGCCGTTGCGTTGTTCTTGCTGCTGGTCTTGTCCGGCCAGACCATGGGAGCGCCGGGGAAATGGCGCAACAGCTTGGCTCCCCGCGGGAAACCGGGACCGGAGTTGACCCTCGCTCAGCGAGGTGAGACGGACTACGTGATTGTGATCCCCGCGGCGCCCACCACCCAGGATCAGAAGGCGGCCGAGGACCTGGCCCACTGGCTGAGTCAGATCACCGGCGCCGAGTTCCCCACGGTCTCCGATGCCGAGGCTCCCCGTGCGACCGAGATCAGTGTGGGCCGCACCGCCCGCCTGCCTGCTGGTCTGGCAGCCCTGGACCTGGGCAACGAGGGCTACGCGGTTGGCGTGACCGACAAGCGCCTGTTTCTGGTCGGCGGCAAGCAGCGCGGGGCCATCAATGCCGTCTATGCCTTCCTGGAGGAGGACCTGGGCTGCCGCTGGTATGACCGCTGGTCCAGCCGTCTGCCCAACGAACGCACCTTGCGCGTGGCGCCGGTGCCCCGATCCTATGTGCCAGTGCTGTTCATCCGTGACCCCTTCTACTACGACGCCTTCGATGGTACCTGGTCCCTGCGCAACCGCACCAACGCTCCCGACGCCCGCGTGCCCGAGGAGTGGGGCGGTCACGTGGACTACGACGGCTTGTTCGTGCACACCTACAACACCCTGGTGCCACCGGGTCAGTACTGGCAGGAGCATCCCGAGTACTACATGCAGACCCCGGAGGGCAACCGTAGCCCCCAGCAGCTCTGCCAGACCCATCCTGACGTGTTGCGCATCGCCACCGAGAACCTGCTGGCCATCCTGGAGAAGCACCCGGAGACCGAGATCGTGGAGGTCTCGCCTAACGATGGCGGGCAGCACTGCCACTGCCCAAACTGCAAGGCCATAGACGACGCCAATGGCAGCCCTTCGGGGTCCCTGATCACCTTCGTCAACGCGATCGCCGAAGCCGTGGAAAAGGTGCGTCCCGAGGTCATGGTTTCGACCCTGGCCTATCTGGACACGGTGGACGCCCCGAAGCTGGTGCGGCCCCGCCACAATGTGGTGGTCCGGCTCTGCAATGACCTGCACTCCTGGCGCTACCCCTTCACGTGCTTCACTGTCGACACCGGTCCGGAGAGCAAGCGTTACCGCGAGGCGATTATCGGCTGGGCGAAAATCGGCGCGAATCTGACCATCTGGGACTACTTCGTCAACTTCAGCCACTACTCGGGTCCCATGCCCAACATGGACGTGCTGCAGCCGACGGTGGACTTCTATCTGGCCCACAACGTCAAGGGTATCATGATGCAGGCCGCCTATCAGGGCTTTGGCGGCGAATTCGCCCCGCTGCGCTCCTGGGTCATGGCCAAGCTGCTATGGGACCCGTCCCTGAAGGTGCCAGACCTGGTGGATGACTTCATCTACGGCTACTACGGGCTGGCGGCCGATGACGTGAAGGCCTACTGGGACCTGTGCTACGCCAACAAGGCCAAGCATATGGACACCATGGAGAAGCCCGAGGGCGGTATCCGCTACCCGATGACCGCGCCCTTCCTCTCCAGGGAGTTCGTTACCGAGGGGACGCGCCTGCTGGACCATGCCCGACAGCTCTGCCGCAATGAGCGCGAGCAGCGGCGGGTGGATCTGGTCCTGCTGCCATTGCTCTACGTCAAGCTCATGCAGGGCCCCGAAGTGTGGGGCGCGGAGTACCGGGCGGTGCTGGATCAGTTCGAGGCCATCGCGCGGCGTGAGCAAGTCAAGTACCTGCGCGAGGGTGGGCCGGACCTGGAGGAGAAGCTGGCGGGCTGGCGGGCGGCGCTGGAGGGGAAGTAAGACCGGTACGCCAGGGCCTCACCCCCGCCGCCTCTCCACCCAGTGGAGAGGGGTGATGGTGGCTGGGTGAGACCGGCGTCGGTACCCCTCTCCACTCCACGGAGAGGGGCATGGGGTGTGGTGAAGATATGACCAATCGTCCCGGATGGGCACTGCCTGCTTTGCCCCTCAGCCCCAGGGTGGGCGTAATAGGCCTGTCCAGTCCGCTGGAAGTCGGAGCCGATGCCGCGCCACGGCTGGCGGCGCAGGCTGGGGCATGGCTGCAGGCCTGTGGGATGGAGACCGTCGTCGCGGGCGCCTTTGCTGACGCCAACGATGCGGTCCGGGCCGGTCGGCAGTTCGTCGAGCAGCATGTGGACGCCGTTCTCGGCGTCGTGGCTAGCTGGTACGAGGACTACCTGGTCCTTGATCTGCTGGAGGAGTGTCCGGTCCCGGTCTTCCTGTGGTCCACGGTGGGCATGGAGACTGGCGCCCTCTGCGGCACCCAACAGCTCACTTGCTTTCTGAAGCAATTGGAGCGGCCCTTCGGCTGTGCCTTCGGGGACCTTGACGACGAGGCCTGTCGAGCGCGCGCCCTGGCCTACCTGCGAGGCGCCGCCCTGCATCGCCGTCTGCGTCGCTCGCGCATCGGCCTGGGGGGGCAACGCATTGGCGGCATGACCCACACCTCGCCCAACGAGTTCATGCTCAAACGGGCCATCGGGGCCCGGGTCGTGCCCCTGGAAGTGCCGAAGCTCCTGGCGCGCGCCAGTGAGTTCAGTGTCCACGAGACGCGGCCGCTGTGGGAGGAGATTACCGGAGCCGCGACCGAGTGCCTGGTGCCCGAGGCCGATGGGCTGGACTCGATGGGGGTCTACCTCGCCCTGACGGAGGCTGTCCAACGGGAGCAGCTCGACGCTCTGACCATCGGCTGCTACCCCCACCTCATGGGCCGAGTGTGCCTCGCGGCGTCTATCCTGGCTGACAAGGGCATCCCCATGGCCTGCGAAGGCGATGTGAACGGGGCTGTCGGACAGCTCATCCTGCAGCTCCTCACGGACCACCCGACACACCACACCGACTGGCTCAACCCGCTGGAGGACGGCACCGTTATCTTCACCCATTGCGGATCGGGGTCATTCCAGTTGGCGGAAAAGCAGGCGGACATCCGGCTGGCGGATGTCCGCCTCATGGGCCAGGGCGTCTGTGCGCTCTTTCCGGCCAGGCCAGGACCCGTGACACTGGTCAGCCTCATCGGCACCCCGGACGGCTACCAGTGTGCCCTCCTGGAGGGCGAGGCCCTGCCGGCGCCGATGGTCTTTCCCGGCAACCCGGTGCGGGTGCAGTTCCGTCAGCCGACCGCCGACCTCATAGACTGGATCCACGCGGCGGGCATCGGCCACCACTGGATGATCGGCTATGGACACGTGGCGGCCGAGATCCGGGCGTGGGCCGCATGTGCGGGGAAGAGCCTCACGCTGGTTGAGCCCGGGTAGTTCTCTGCGGGACCGCAGCGCGCCCGACCGACGGGACTTCGTGGGATAGTACGGGACTGGGTCCTTCACCCCCGCTAAGCCACCAGCTCGCGTTCAGCGGCCGCGTAGATGCGCGCCAGCTCCTGGCGCTTCGCCGGGTCCAGCTCATAAGCGGGCTCCGCGGCGATGCGCTCCAGCGCCTCCTCCCGCAGTCGGTCCTTCAGGTTGCGATGGTGCAGCATCCAGGACCGCAGCTTCTCGGCCGGGCGGCGCTTCGAGACAGGCATCAGGTGGCGCACCTTGGCGGCGGTGTCGGGATGCGAGTAGAACTCCGCCTGACCCTCCGCCACCTCCCGGATCAGCTCGTACAGCCCCTCGGTGTCCATCAGGTCCGGGTGCGGGTAGAAGCCACCAACCAGCTCCCGGATGTATTCGAAGATCTCCACATCCAGCAGGAGCTGCACTCCGCTGAACAGGTCGTCTACCGCCAGATTGCCTGCCCCGCCGAAAGTGCGTGCACCCTGCAGGGCGGCCGTCAGACCCGTGGCCATCTTCTCCAGGCCGGAGCGCGCATCTACGGCGCAGGAACTGGTGCACATGAAGGCGTACGTGGGCCGGTATTCGTCGGGGCTCAGGCCGCAGAGCGCCGGCAGTGCCCGCTCGTTGAGGAACTGATACAGGTGCATACGCGGCGAGCCCCACGACCAGCCCATGGTCTGTAGGTCCACTGGCATCCCGGCCAACAGCCGCGGCGCCATCTCGATCTCCGGGTCAAAGAGCTGGAACAGCACATGGGTTCCGAAGGACTGCGCCAGATAGGTTGCCACCGACCCCGTCGCCGACAGGGGGCGGTTGATACCGATCATCGCGTAGTCGCAGATGCTGTACCAGGCGATCTGGTCACGGTTCCTCGCCCAGACGGGGTACCAGCGCAGGAAGACATCCAGATCGTGGGGTGACACCGTCATGCAGTGCGGAATGTTGACATTGATGACGAAGGGCTGCTCCATCACCCGGTGCATCTCAAACAGGTAGGGCGTCTGCCGGATGTCCAGGTAGTCAAAGGGCCGGATGCGGTCACTCTCCTCCCAGCAGATGCGGAAGGTCGCCAGCGAACGCATGAGCGGGGGCACATCCTGTGGACAGCACGGGTAGCTGCCGCCCATGCCGAGCGAGTGCACCAGGCGGATGAGTTCGCGCAGGTCCTGGCAGGTGGCCTCGCGGACCGTATCGCTCTCGATGTCCACCACGGCGATCGAAAACCCATCGCACGCGATGGACCATTCTGGTGCCGCCTGCGACTGGCGCTGCAGGAGGCGCTCGCGGTTGCGTTGAATGAAGGCGTCGAAATGCTGGTCGGTGAGCTGGCGGCTCAGGCGGACCCGGTCGCCGCACACCCGGACTCCAGCCTGGCCGCGGATCGCGTCCACAAACCCTTCGTGCGGCACACGCAGGCCAACGTCCGCCAGCAGCCGTTGGCCGATGTCACGACAGGTGGCCATCAGGTCGGGGGACCAGTCAACCGCGTACTCGGGGTAGTGATAGCGCACTTGGGGGCCTCCGCCACGGGCTGGGTGGGGCCTGACCTTCGCCACCGCCAAGGTGTGGCCCTGCGCCGGGCATCTTGCCCCTTCCCGACGACGGCCTTAGTTGTTATGCTAACAGCGTGCCCGGCAGGATTGCCGGGCCTGTGTCTGCGCCACTGAACTGGCCTGCGGTTGTGCTCGCGCCGACGCATCGTCACCCTGGGTCTGGAGACCATGCAGGAACCGACTGCTCCTGGCGCTCGGGGCGTTACGGCCCGGGCGCTCATCATCGCCTGTCTGCTGCTACCCTTCAACGCCTACTGGGTCATCCAGATGGAGGTCGTCCGCTACCAGGGCCACCCCACGACGGTCTCCCTGCTCTATAACTCCATCTTCATCCTGCTGGTCCTGGTATTGGGCAGTGCCCTGACCCGCCGCTTCGCCCCACGCTTTGCACTGCACCGCAACGAGATGCTGGTCATCTACCTGATGGTCACCATCGCCTCCGTGCTGGCGGGCCATGATATGGTGCAGGTGGTGGCTCCGCAGGTCATCATGCCCTACTGGCTGGCGACGGCGGAGAACAAGTGGGAGCAGCTCTTCTTTGACTTCCTCCCCCGCCACCTGACCATCCGCGATCCGCGCATCTACACGCCCGCTTTCCTGGGCTACAGCACGCTGTACAC
Organism: Armatimonadota bacterium; assembly: GCA_013178155.1. GTDB lineage: Bacteria > Armatimonadota > Zipacnadia > Zipacnadales > UBA11051 > JABLXH01. The sequence goes on from JABLXH010000131.1 coordinate 5,616, forward strand.
CAGGGAACGCCTCCTGGCGTGGCTACCCCCGGCCATGAGCTGGGCCATGTTCCTGGCCGTCCTCAGCACCATGATGCTGTCCATCAACGCCATCCTGCGGCGCCGCTGGATGGACCTGGAGAAGCTCAACTACCCGCTGACACACCTGCCCCTGGAGCTCAGCGAGCCGCGACTGCCGCTGTTGCGTAACAAGCTCATGTGGGCAGGATTCGCGCTGGCCGGAGCTGTGGACCTGGTCAATGGCTTCCACGAGATCTGGCCGGTCTGGCCGCTGATCAAGGTGCGCGTGGTGCACTATGACGCTTACATGGGCGGCCTATTCCAGGGCTTCCCCTGGCGCGCGCTGGCAGGCACCCGCATCTCCTTCTACCCGTTTGCCATTGGCCTTGGCATGCTCCTGCCCCTGGATTTGGCCTTCTCGTCGTGGTTCTTTTACATTTTCTGGAAAGGCCAACGTCTGGTCTCGCTGTTGCTGGGACTGGAGCGTATCCCGGGCTTCCCCTACGTCGAGGAGCAGTCCTCGGCCGCCTACCTGGGTTTGACGGCGTTTGCGCTGTGGATGGCGCGCCACTACCTGCGCGACATCTGGCTCAGCCTGCGACGGCAGGCTCCGCGTACTGACAGCGGGGAACCCATGAGCTACCCCGTGGCGCTGTGGGTATTGGCGGCCGGTGTGGCCTTCCTGGGGCTGTTCTCCCGTGGCCTGGGCATGTGGCCGTGGCTGGCCATCGTGTTCTTCGGGCTTTACTTTGCCATCTCGATCGCGGTGACGCGCGTCCGGGCAGAGCTGGGTCCCCCGGCGCATGACCTCCATCGCGGCGGCCCCGACCTCATCCTGACCAACATCTTCGGCACCGACCGGAGCGTCTTCGACCCCCAGCAGCTTACTGCGATGAAGCTCTGCTACTGGTTCAACCGGGCCTATCGCTCGCATCCGATGCCTATCCAACTGGAGGCCTTCAAGATCGCGCAGGTGGCCGGCATCGGTCAGGCCCCGATGGCAATAGCCCTCACGGTAGCCACCTTCCTGGGCGTCATCTCTGCCTGGTGGGCGCAGGTGCACCTGTTTTACGTCTACGGCATTGCCGCCAAGACCAGCTTCGCCACCACCACCTTCGGCCGCGAGCCGTTCCAGGAGCTGGCAAGCTGGCTGCAGGCGCCGTTCCCGGTGCGCTGGCCGCGCATCGGTGCCTACGCCGTCGGCTTCCTGTTCACGCTGCTGCTCATGTTCCTGCGCGTGAACTTCATCTGGTGGCCCTTCCACCCGGTGGGCTACGCGATCTCCAGCAGTTGGTCCATGAATTGCCTGTGGCTGCCGATCCTCATCGCCTGGCTCATCAAGGCCGTCATCCTGCGGTATGCCGGCTACAAGGCCTTCCAGGAGGCCATCCCCTTTGCCCTGGGCCTGGTGCTGGGCGAGTTCACCATTGGTAGCGTCTGGACCATCATCGGCATCGTCTTGCAGATCAACACCTACAGCTTCTGGGTCTGAGACCCCGGGAAGAGGCCCATGCGCCAGTGGACCGACGAGACGACAGGACGCGTCATACGCCAGCTCACCGACCTGCCGCACGGTGCGCGGGTAGGTTATTTCCGCCATCCCAAGCATGTGCCCGGCGGGCTTGTGTTCGCTCTGGGGCAGCATGAGACCGGCAATGTGCTTCTCATTGAGCCGGAGAGCGGCGAAGTGCGCTACCTGCCGCTGCAGGTGGATCACTGGCTGAAGCTGCGAGAGACCGATGGGCGCATGTGGTACGTGGGGCCCGAACGGGAGGTGTGGGCGGTGGACCTCCCCGACGGGCAGCCGGAGCCTGTGGGCCGCGTGCCGGTCGAGGTGCCGGGGCGCCTGGAGGACATCACTTGCGACGGCCGTGTGGTGCTGCTCAATGACAGCCAGGTCATCGGCGAGCCGGTGGCGCTGCCGGTGACTCGCGACCATGAGGCGCTGTGGCGCTGGCTAAAGCGGCCCCGCCGGGGGAAGCTCTGGGCCTATGACCTGGCCGCCGGGACGACCACGCTGCTGGCTGAGCGCGAGAGCCTCGGCTTCCAGCACGTGGATGCCTCACCGGTTGATCCCACTCTGGTGCGCTTCGTCCAGGACATGATCGAGTTCGCCGATCAGCGGATGTGGACCGTGCGCACCGACGGTTCCGGTGAGGCGCCGCTTCGGGTCCAGGAACCGGGGGAGATGATCACCCACGAGTGGTGGTGGCCGGGTGGCGAACTGGTCGGCTACACCTACATGGATCGACGTGGCGACCCGACCCTGCACGCCCTGCCCTGGGGCGAATACGCGCCCATGACCACCGAGGTGGGCATCTGCGATCTGGCCGGAACCGAGGTCTACCGCTCCGGGCCGCTCAACCACTGGCACTCGCATCTGTACTGCTCGCGGGATGGCCGGTGGATTTGCGGCGAGGGCACCGACGGGCACAACCTGGTCTATGTCGCGCCGCTGGACTGGAGCCAGCCCTTGCGCATGGTGCCGCTGGCGACCATCCACACACCGTACCTGCCTACCCGCGGGCAGGACGTCAACTCGGACTTCAGCCATGACGCCCGCTGGCTGCTGTACAACGATACCATTGGCGGCCAGATGCAGGTCTGTGTAGTTCAGGTCGATTGACCTGGCCCAGTTCAGCGGGCCAGTAGCTCCAGGATGCGAGCCTTGATGCGCTCGGCACGGGGGCGGCGGCAGCTCTGGCAGTTGGGCGCCAGGTCCGCTCTCAGTGCGGTCATGCCCTGCCTGGGGCCCGGCTCGGTCACTATCTCGATGTGCACATCGCGCGCCCAGCACGCACGCGGGTCGCCGATGTCGACGGCAGCGAGGGCATCCCAGACACTGCAGCCGGTCGGCGAGATCTGCCGGTGCAGGTAGTCCAACAAGTCCGCCGCCAGTTCCCCTTCCGGAGTCCCGGTGGCCCGCCAGGCTGTTGCATCGTCGGGGTAGAAGACCACCTTGTTGGTGACATCGAGCGGCATGAAGCGCGCCGGAACTCCTGACGCCAGCACCTCCTGCGCGGCCATCGGGTCAACCCAGATGTTCCACTCAGCGACCTGGTTGTCAATCGCGGGCCACTCGCGGCCCACGTTGCCCTCTGTCCACACTGCCCCGCCCATCACTTCGACCAGCCGGATCTTGCGGGCGATGGAGGGACTGAGGCGGAGGGCTTCCGCCACATTCGTCAGCGGCCCCGTTGCCACGATGATCACTGGCTGCGGCGATCTGCGGATGGTCTCCACGATCAGGCGCGCTGCGGGTAGCCGTGACGGTTCGGGAGCCGTGGATGGCAAGTCTACGCCCCAGAACCGGTCGGTGTCCCCGCGCCAGGCGTCAGGAAAGGCATTCGTCCCCTCCACAGGCGTCAGACGACCTGCCGCCACGGGAATGCCGCCGCGGCCCACGCGGGCCAGCATGCGAGCCGCCAGCGGGGCGAAGACATCGGGGTGAGCCAGACCCTGGCAGATCGTAACGGCCTTGACCTGGAACTGCGGGTCTTGCAGCAGGCACAGAAGACCAATCATCCCGTCAGCGCTGCCATCGTCGTCCACGATTACAGGCGTTGGAGCGGGCGATTGGCAGAAACCCATGGCCACTGCAACCAGGAAGAGCAGGACAGCGGCCAGGGCCGTGCGACAGGACAGGGCACGACCGCGCAGGCTTGGCATAATGGTCAGCTCCTTGTCGGTAGCGGCGCTACTGCCGTCAGAGCCCTTCGACGGCTGCAGGGTTGCGTCCTGCAGGGGCACGCACGGGGCAGGAGGGCCGCTTGTATCCCCGGAAATGAAGCGCCGCGATCCACGGAGGTCCGTCGCCATGAGCGCCCTGCCCCTCGCTGTCTTCCTGCTTATGCTGGCCTCGGCTGCCTGCGCCCAGCCGGCGATGCTGTCCCGGGACTGGGGCCAGCCCATCCGGCTGCGACAGGTGAGCCTCATCGCGCCCGAAGGGCCGGCCCGATCGGCCCTGGAAGATGCCCTGCGGCAAGCAGGCGCTGAGGTCCTTGCGGTCACTCCCGGGGACGCCCTCCTGCCCAATGGTCTCACGCTCAGGCCCGAACTGCTGGCCCGCACTCTGGTGCTGCTCGGGGGCATTCACACCAACCCCGCCCTCCTTCCCCTTTATGCCAACTACCTCAGCTTCGGCGATGCGGCCTACCCCGGCGGCGACGGCTTTGTTATTCGCCCGATAGAGCGCCCCTTTGGTCCAGACACCGCCGCAGTGGCACTCGAAGCCACCAGCCAGGGCGGGGAGGCGGCGGCCGTCGCTCGCTTCGCAGAGCTGCTGACCACGGTGCGCGACGGCGCCCTGCCGCCGCATTTCGAGGCCCATCTGTCACCGCAATGGGAGCAGACGGTCGCCAGTGTGGGTGACCCGGGGATGCGCTATGCCCTGGCCGCCAGGGCCTCCGATGGCGCCGCCGGCGTGGCGAACCTGCTGCAGGTGATGGACCCGCAGACCGGTATCGCCAGCGCCGGCGACTATGGCATGGAACGCTGGGTGCGGGAGTATGGATACCTCCAAGACGTCCCGGGGGTCGGGGAGGCAGACGTGCAGGCGCTGGATGATCGCCTGCTGAAGACGCTGCTGGCAACGCAGGGTGAGTACTGGCGGGCCCGCGGTGGCGGGTACATTGGCGGGCGGCATCAGACCATGGGGACCAGCGCCTTCGCTTGCGCGGTCCATCTGCTGCGCCGGCGCGGCAGTCCCAACGCGGAGGCGCGCCAGCTCCTCGACCAATGGTGGAGCGAGTGCGAGGCCTACTGGCGCAATGCCTGCAGCACCTTCCACGATGACCTGGAGGGCATCCCCGTCTACTACTGTCCCGAGCCGACGCTCGACTGGGCGCTCATCCTGGGCGTGGACGGCTATGTCAAGGACCAGCTCCCGCTGGCCTGCCTGCGGGCCTACACGGTGGTGGACAATCTCGGCTTCTATGCCGGGACCGGGACCTACGAGGAGTGCCGTCCCGGTGATGTTTACAAGCCGGTGCCGTGGGGCTGGCTCCTGCGTGCTGCCGCCTACTTCCACCCGGGCCAGGGCTATGACTGGGTGCAGGAGCACATGCAGGGGACTGGCCTGGGCACCTGGGCACTCGGACGGAGCGTCGTCGGGGCCCGCAACTTCTCAGGCGCAGTGGCCTCGACGGGGCCACCGGACTGGCTGGGCATCCGGGCCGCGCCCCTGGGTGAGTACCGCTATCGCCAACTGTCCCACGACCGCACCGCCGCTCGCGAGAAGGAGAGCGCTACCTGGCCGCGCCTCTTGAGCGCACCTTCGAGAAGCTCTGTTTCCGTGACAGCTTTGAGCCAGACGGGCA
>JABLXH010000132.1 GCA_013178155.1 Armatimonadota bacterium
GGAGAACTGCCGTAACCTGCCCATGACAATCCGTGCCAGGTCGCCACAGCCCACGACCAGAACCCGCGACACATTCTCCGGCCGGGCCAGCGCCGCCCGACGCACGCGCCCCCACAGAGCGCGCGTGATCCAGGTCAGCGTCAGAGCCACCAGCCAGAATGCGATGACAATGAAACGCGAATAACTGAGATGGCTAAGAAAGCTGGCAGCGGCCAGCACCAGGAAACCCGTCGAGACGGCCTTGAACTCAGCGGCCCGCGCCGCAATGGGCGACAGGAGGCGGCGGAGTTCGTACATGCCCATGGCCCCGAACACGACCAGCCAGATCAGCAGCACGACGGGGAGAGCGCGCAGGTAGACGCTCGGGTCATGCGCCAGTGGCGGCAGAAAGCTGGGTGCGGCAAAGGCGCGCCACAGGTAGGCCACCAGCAGGGAGGCAGCGCAGACCCCGAGGTCACTGGCCACCAGCAGGGCCACGAAGCGGGTCTCGGAGCGCCGGCGAGGACTGACGTGCACCATGGATAGCTCGGGCTTTCAGCCGACCAGCCGCGATCCCCCCGGAGTGACGGGACGGCGTCAGTAGTCTACCATTGCTGGTCAGCCGCACGCTTGAGTTCGGCGCCAAGGCTCTCAAACATGCGGCTGATACTGCTTTCGGCCAGGCCCTCCCCGATGGCTGCGCGCAGCCTGTCGGCGAAATCACCGGGACGTGCGGCGGCCTGTTTCTCGTCCTTGACCACCGGTGTCACGCGGTCCCAGAGGGCGTGAAACGCGATCACCTCGCGCGGAGCCTCCAGGCGCAGGTCACGCAGTTCGGCGTGCATGTCCTGCTCCTTCTTCATGCTCTGGACACTCTCACGCATCCGCGCCAGTCCCTCGGCCACGCCCTTCATGGTCCCCATCAATTCGGCCACCTGCACGATGCCCTGCTCATAGCTCTGCAGTTGCTGGTGGGCCACGATCATGTCGTTAGCTTCGCGGTCGAAGTCGCTGTCCTCGCTTGGCAGGGGCGCGGACAGCTCAGCCAGGATCTCGTCGGCGGCCGCGCGACGGCACGTGCCCTCAAAGTCGCCCTCCAGGACTGCCAGGTCTGCCTTGATGCGGGCGATCTCGGCCACACGCAGCCGCCAGGCGTCCTGCAGCCGATCTTCGGTGTTCTCGTGTAGCTGCGCCATATCGCGCCACGTCTGACGGACCTCGGTGAGGCGTTCATTGACCCTCAGGAGGCTGATAGCGGTCTGCTCGTAGTCGTCACGGATACGTTTGATGGTCCCGATCCGGGTCAGCCAGCCCAGGCCGGAGGCGGCCTGCCGGAGTTCTGCCTCCAGCCGGGAGAGCTTCCCCTGCAGCTCGGCCTGTTTCGCCTTCAGGTCCTCCTCGCGCTTGTTCAGGCGAGGGTTTTCAGTCTGCAGCTTCTTCCGGTCAGCCTCCTCTTGTGCCTCAATCTCTGCAAGCTGTTCCTGAATCTGCACCAACTCGCGACGCAGCGACTCCAGACGGCGCTGCTGTTGCTCCCTTACCTTGGGCAGCCTATCGGCGAGCCGTTGCGCCAGCCACTGCGGGCGTTCCCAGCCACTGGCCTCCAGCCGCGCGACCAGACCCGTCTTCAGGTCCTCGTAGCGCTGCTGACTGGCCACGAAGCGGGTCTGGAACTCCTTCTGGATCTCCCCGATCTCCGCGACCAGCATCGTGATCTTCTCGCGGTTGCCATCGAGAAACGACAGTAGGCTCGCCAGGTCATCGAAGGTCTCAGTCGCCACGGGAGGCATCGTCTGCGAACCCCTTTCGCCGTGCATTGTTGTTCACTGCAGGTTCACGCCCTTAAGCCGCCCTAACCAGCGCCGCTTCAGGCGCCACTCGGCCTGCCGCAGGAATCCGATGCGCCCTTTGCGGGCTCCGGGCAACTCGTCAAAGCCCTGTTGCTCGTCCCAGTACAGGGGACAGGCGCCGCAGCAGATGCGCTTCAGGTCACAGTCGGCGCAGACCGGCGGCAGGAACTCCTTCTGGCGCCAGTATCGTGCCGTGCGGCGGTTCCAGACGGTCTCGAAGCTCTCCGTCAGCAGGTTGCCGACACCGGTCTCAAACGAGGAGCAAGGCAGCACCTGTCCGTCGGGGGCCACCGACAGCAGGCCGTCTGCCGCTGCGCAACTGTTGCTGCCGAGGCCGATCGTCACCGGGTTAAACACGCAGTAGGGCACTGGCGAGTACCACACCAGACGCAGACCCAGTTGACGGCAGCGCTGCAGGATAGGCTCGACAATGCCACCGATGTCACCGTAGCCGATGGTGTCGGCACTCCCGTCGGCCGCGCCGCCGGTGCGAATGACCATGTTCATGGACAGATAGTCATGTCCCAGAGTGCGGGCCAGGTCGGGCATACCGATGACGTGGTCCCGGTTCTCGGGGCAGATGGTCGTGTTTGTATGCGTGTGGATGCCGCAGGCCCGCAGATGACGGATGCCCTGGAGGCTTCTCTCGAAAGAGCCGGGCGTCTGGGTCACTGCATCGTGCGTCTCGGCCGTTGGCCCCTCAATGCTGACCTGCGCCGAATCCAGGCCCGACTCGACGAGTCTTCGCGCCAGCGTCTCATCCGCCAGGCGGTAGCCGTTGGTGATCAGGTTCGTCCGCATGCCCCGCGACTTGGCGTACCGGATCAGGTCCGGGAGGTCGTCCCGCAAAGTGGGTTCGCCACCGGTGAAGGAGACCGTGGGCACCTTGGCCTCGTCCCAGATACGGTCAATGACCCGGCAGACCTCCTCGGTGGTCATCTCCCCCACCTCAGCACCGCGGCGAGGAGCGTCGGCGTAGCAGAACGGGCAACGATGCTGGCAGCGGTAGGTCAGGGCGATCTCCGACAGGACCGGGTACTTGGCCTCGTGACTGCCAAAGGGCGTGAACTTCAAGCGGGTGGCCTCGGAGTAGTCGTCCCGCAGCAGTCCGTTGAGGGTCTTGAGCAACTCCTCCAGGTCCCGCGCTACCTGCTCGCGCTCCACGCCGTACTCCAGCGCCATCTCACCCACCAGGGCCGGCACGTCAACGACCGACTGACGATAGAGCCGCTGCAGCATCTCACAAGCAGTGGCGTTCAGGTAGTGGGTGCGGTTGGGGCGCAGGATCAGCAGCCGGTCTTCAGGGCGCACGAAGACAAAATCGCGCGTGCTCTCGACAAACTCACTGGCGAACCGCTGGAGATCAGTCATGGCCAGACTCCCGGGTGCATTTCGCGGCCTCCGCGGTTCCCACCTGCCGCGCAGGAGCTGCGTCTGGCGCGGCGAATCTCCACACAACCTGGCTGGGCCGGAGGGACGTCCCATGTTTGACCTGGCTCCTTCACTACTCTTGCTGCTGGCGCTGGCAACAGCAGCTCTGGGCCAGACGCTGCCCAACGGCATCGAACTGCCGCAGCCCTGGCCCCCCGACTACGAGCCCAACTACGAGGCACTGCGCGTTCCCCCCTATCTGACGAGGCCACCCGAGGTCGTTCCGATCGACCTCGGGCGCCAGCTCTTTGTGGATGACTTCCTCATCCAGGACACGACCCTCACCCGTACCCACCATCACGCGAAGTATTCGGCAGCCAACCCGTTGCTGAAGCCGGACAAGCCATGGGAGATGGAGGGCGGCCAGCCCACCGCCATGCCCTTCAGTGACGGCGTCTGGTGGGACCCGGCGGATCGCCTGTTCAAGGCCTGGTACATGGGCGGCTACGTGAGATACACGTGTCTGGCAACCAGCCGGGACGGTCTGCGTTGGGAGAAGCCGGAGCTTGACGTGGTCCCGGGGACGAACATCGTGCACCAGCGCTTCCGGGACTCCGCCACGGTCTGGCTGGACCTGGAGACTACCGACCCCTCCCGGCGCTATGTCCTGAACCTCTTTCCCTACCCCGAGGGCGCGGGGGCTCTGGAGACGTACTTCTCCGCCGACGGCATTCACTGGGGGCCCTGCGCGGTCCGCACCGGCCCCACCGGCGACCGCAGCACCATCTTCTGGAACCCCTTCCTGCACACCTGGATCTACGGCATCCGCTGGGACGAGCCGGGGCTGGGTCGTACCCGCTCTTACCGAGAGAGCCCTGACCTGATCGCTGGCACCGACTGGGCGGCCGGTGAGCCGGTACACTGGATCGGCGCTGACCACCTGGACCCGCCGCGCCCGGACTACGGCACGCCGTGCCAGCTTTACAACCTGGACTGTGTGGCTTACGAGAGTATCCTCTTGGGGCTCTTCTCGATCTGGCGCGGGCAGGCGGAGGACCGGGCCAAACCCAACGAGATCTGCGTGGGCTACAGCCGCGACGGCTTTCACTGGTGCCGTCCTGACCGGGAGGCCTTCATTCCTGTGTCGGAACGCTACGGGGACTGGAACTGGGGCAACGTGCAGTCTGCTGGCGGGTGCTGTCTGGTGGTGGGCAACGAGCTCTGGTTCTATGTCAGTGGCCGCTCGGGCCGGGCCGGGAGCCGTGCATCCGGGGTCAGCGCCATGGGCCTGGCCCGCTTGCGCCGCGACGGGTTCGTGTCCATGGACGCGGGACCCGAGGAGGGGACGCTCACCACACGCCCGGTGCGCTTCAGCGGCAGCCACCTGTTCGTGAACCTGGACGCGCCGCAGGGCGCCCTGCGGGTCGAGGTTCTCGATGCTGCAGGACAGCCGGTCGCACCTTTCACCGCGGCCAACTGTGTGCCGGTGAAAGGGAATGCCACGTTGCTACCGGTTCACTGGCGCGGTGCCCGGGACCTGTCCCCCGTAGCCGGACGGGAAGTGCGCTTCCGATTCCACCTGCAGCAGGGGAGGCTGTACTCGTTTTGGGTGAGCCCGGATGAGTCAGGGGCGAGCCACGGTTACGTCGCGGCAGGGGGGCCGGGCTTCACGGGGCCGACGGACACGGCAGGGAGGCAGTAAAGGCGAGCAACGGGCGGGAGGCGACCGCCGCGCCTGCTGGCCCCTGTCCCTTCGCTGCCGAGCTTGCTCCCAGGCTCCCGCGGAGAGGAAGGGCGTGGGGTCAGCCCTTCGCCAGTGCCACGCAGCGCCGGCCCAGTTCTCGCGCCTGGTCTAGGACGTGCGGCTGCTCGCAGACCGAGCCTTTGCGCCCCGCGACACACGAGACCTCCCCGGCGTAGACGGCGTGGAAGTGCGCCGCCCAGACCTTGACGGGCTCGGTCACCCACCGCGCATGGTCCAGGTCTGGCGCAGCGTGGGGCACCAGGGCAGCGAATACCTTGCCTCGCATGCCCTCCACCAGGAAGGGCTGGGCGTAGTACGCCGACCAACGGTCCACGAAGCACTTCATCTGCGCTGAGACGCCCTGCCAGTAGACCGGGCTGGCAAACACCAGGATGTCGGCCTCCAGGGCACGCTTCAGTGTGGGCAAGTAGTCGTCATCAGCACGCACGTCCACGCGTTCGGCATGGACATCCCCCACTTCGCCGATGGGCCGGATGTTCAGGTCATCCAGGTAGACCTTCTCCCCGGTTGCGCCCCCGGCTGCGACGCCCTCCAGGAAGGCGTCGGCCAGACAGTCGGTGTTGCCGCCCTTGCGCGGTGAACCGATCAGGATGACCGCGTGCATGGCGTCATCTCCCCTACTCCCCCACCGTCAGCATTGTCCCGATCCCGGCGTCGGTGAACAGCTCGATAAGCATCGAGTGCGGCAGGCGGCCGTCAATCATGTGCGCCCGCGGCACGCCGCCCTCGATGGCCAGCAGGCAGGACTGCAGCTTCGGAATCATCCCCTTGCTGACCTTGCCCGCAGCGATCAGCTCCTGGGCCTGGGACGGTGTGAGCTGACTGATGAGCGTCGTCTCGTCGCTGACATCCTCCAGCAACCCCGGTATGTCGGAAAGGACAATCAGCTTCTCGGCCCTCAGCGCCGTCGCCACGGCTCCGGCGGCGGTGTCCGCGTTGATGTTGTAGCTTTCGCCGCCTTCGCCGATGCCGATGGTGCTGACCACGACGACATAGCCGGCGTCAGTCAGCACGTCAATGACGCTCGTGTCCACCGCGACGATGTCACCGACGCGGCCCAGGTCACCAGCGGCGTGCTCCAGCTTGGTGGCACGGATGAGCCCGGCGTCCTTGCCGGACAACCCCACCGCCTTTCCACCATGCTTCTGGATGAGGGACACCAGCTCCTTGTTGACCAGTCCCACCAGCACCATCTGGGCCACTTCCATGGTGGCCTCATCGGTGACCCGCAGGCCCCCCACGAACTTCGCCTCCAGTCCCAGGCGGCTCATCATGTCGGTGACCTGAGGCCCGCCACCGTGGACGACAACGACGCGGATGCCCACGTAGTGCAGGAGGGCCAGGTCCTTGGCCACGCTATTGCGTAACTCCGGGTCATCCATGGCCGCGCCGCCATACTTGACCACGACGGTCTTGCCCTGCCACTGGCGGATATAGGGCAGAGCCTCGGTGAGGACATGCATGCGCTGGCGGTAGCTGTCATCGAGCATGGTTCACTCCTAAGGCAAGGCGGTTCACGGGATCGGCAGGAAGAGGGAACGAGACATGGCCACAGGCCGCCTGTCCTGCCCATCCCGTCCTGGCCTGGTCAGTGCGTGTTGTACTCCACGTACCCCGGTGTCAGGTCGCTGGTCCAGTAGGTGCAGCTCGCCTCGCCCGCACCGAGGTCAATCAGGATCAGATGGTCCGTTTCGCTGGCGGCGGCCTTGGCGGCGGCCTGATCATAGGGCTGTGGTTCCCCGTCTTTCCAGGCCACAATGCCCTGCCACGTGATGGTGGTCTTCAGCGGATCAAAGGGCAACAGACTCGAACCCAGTGCCGCCGCGATGCGCCCCCAGTTGAAGTCACCGCCGAACACCGCGCACTTGAACAGCGTATAGGTCGCCAGCTTCCGCGCCAGCTCGTGGGCCGTGGCGTAGTCCGGAGCGCCGGTGACCCGGATCTCCAGGAACTTGGTGACTTCCTCGCCGTCCCGCACGATCTGTTGCGCCAGGTCGCGGCATACATGGTTAAGCGCCGCGGCGAAGGCCGCGTAGCCCTCGTCGTCGGGCGACGTCAGCGGCTCGTTGCCCGCCGCACCGTTGGCCAGGATGGCTACGGTGTCGTTGGTGCTCATGTCGCCGTCAACGCTGATGCAGTTGAAGCTGCACTTGACCGCCTCCTGCAGCGTGGCGTTCAGCAGCTCCGGCGTGATGGCCAGGTCCGTGGTGATGAAGCACAGCATGGTGGCCATGTTGGGACAGATCATCCCGGCGCCCTTGCAGATGGCGCCGAGATGCACAGTCTTGTCGCCCACCGGGAAGCGCGTGGTGCTGATCTTCTCGACGGTGTCAGTGGTCAGGATCCCCCGGGCCACGGTCACCGGGTCTTCGCGAGAGAGCATGGTAGCCAGCTTGCGGATCCCCGCCTCCACCCTGTCCATGGGGAGCGGCACACCAATGCGCCCGGTGGAACAGACAATGGTGTCGTCCACGGCCACCCCGGTCAGTTCCGCGGCCAGCTCGCCCATGCGCCGGGCATCGGCCATGCCCCGGGACCCGGTGGCACAGTTAGCGTTGCCGCTATTGACGATGATCGTTCGCGCGCGGCCATCAGCCACAGCCTCCTGCGTGACGTAGGTGGGCGCGGCGCGAAAGACGTTTTGCGTCACTGTGGCCGCCGCGGCCGCCGGGCGCAGCGAGTGGATCATCACCATGTCCAGCACGCCGTCCTGCTTGATACCCGCAGCGACGGCCGCCGCCACGAAGTCCCGGGCCGCCAGCACGCCGCCGTCTATGATCTCAAACAACATTCGTCTTCACCTTTCCCGTGGTCGTCGTAGCGCTTGATCATCGGCGTCACCGTGTCGCGCACCACAAAGCCGAACTGCTCGTAGAAGGCTTCCTTGCCCACCGCTGAACCCAGCGTGATGTGCCGCACCCCCAGCTTTTCGATCTCGGCGATCAGCAGCTCCATCAGCCGTCGTCCGATGCCCTGGCCCTGGTAATCAGGATGCACCACCACGTTCATGATCTCGGCCATCAGCCCCCCGTCCCACACGGCCCGGCACATGCCCACGAGGCGCTCGCCATCACGGGCCAGGACGGTGGCCGGGGCCAGGTCCCAGACCCGCTGCACCACGTCCAGGCCGTGTCGGGCCGGATCGCGCCAGCCGACGGAGACCGTGAGGGCGCACACCTCAGCGGCGTTGGGGCGCGCATTGCTGTGGTAGGTGATGGACATCGTCGTCGCTCCGCCGTCTGGAGGGGCCGGCCAACGGTAGGCCGGCCAGGGCCGGCCCCTCCGAGAAGCTCACACCTTTCGGTACACGAGCACCTTCGTCCCCGGCTGGTCAGCGATGGTCAGCCGTAACCCCTCGGTCATCAGCATATCCCCGGACAGGAGCGTAGCCTCGCCGCTGTCCAGGTCGCGCAGCTCGTAGCTCGCCCCCGCCTCCAGGCCCTGCAGGACGGCTTGCAGGGCCGGGTAGGGGCTTTCCGGGCGGCGGAAGGCGATGACCGCGCCCTCGCCCAGGTCGGGCCGGTCGAACTGCCACGCCGCCCACACCTCGTGCGACAGGCTCCACCCGACCAGGGGGTAGAAATCACCTAGGAAGTACGGGCGCAAGCGTTTCAGCTCACCGAGCCGCTCCCGTTCCCAGTCCACCGGGAAGTGCTCTGTGGGCAAGGGCTCAAAGAGGTTGGTGGTCATCACGATACCGGGACCAAGGGCGCTGCGGAAGGCGTAGGTGTCGGGCCGGTCGCAGCAGCCGGTGCTCAGGGGTACCCACGGCGCCAGCCCCTGGGTCTGGGCCTGCTGAGATGTGACATCGAAGTCCGGCCAGCACTGGAAGTCGCTGCGCCACAGGGCGATGCTGCGCGACATCATCTCCAGGTCAATGCGCCGTCCGCCGCTGGAGCAGTTGTCGATGAGCAGGCCGGGATGCCGCGCCAGCAGCGCGTCCCAATAGGCGTAGAGCTCCTCGATGTACCGGATCTCGGTCATGCCGATGCGCTCGGGCTCATCGGCCGCCTCCCAGAAGGGAGCAGGATCGGTGTTGAAGTCCTGGCGGTAACACGTGATGCCGCCCTCGGCAATCAGCGCCGAGACCAGCTCGGTCAGCGCTTCGCGCGCTTCGGGCAAGCCCAAGTTGAGCAGATAGTTGCCGGCGATGGGCCCTAGCAGCCACTCGGGGTGCTCCCGCGTGAAGTGGGTATCGGCGAAGACGCGTTCAGGCTCAAACCAAAGCAGGAAACCCATCCCCGCCTCGCGAGCCGCCTGCCCAATGGGCGCCAGCCCGTCGGGGTACGTGGTGGGGTTGGGCCACCAGTTCCCCACATTGCGCCACCAGTCGCTGTTGAAGACCGTGGAGTTCTCGCGGAACTCGGCGTCGCCATGCCAGCCGGCGTCAATCCAGAACATCTCGATGGGCAGATCGTGGTCGCGGAGCCACCGGATCTTGGCTAACTGGTTAGCAGTCAGGTTCTCGCCCCAGACGGCGTTGCTGATCGGCGCCTGCTGTAACTCACCCCCCACCCGCGGGGAGTGGTGAGCCAAGACGAACCGCCGCCAGAGGTTGTGGCCGCGCAGCGGGTCTCCCTGCCAGAAGAGCAGCGCGATGCGCGGCGACCGGATGCGTTCCCCGGGATGCAGCCGCAGGCGAGTGTGGGTCATGCCCGCCCTGAGGCTGGTTTCGCCCTCATCGTTGCGGGCAAAGACTGCCTTCCAGCCCCCGGTCCAGCCGATGGCCCCGATGACCCCGCAGTCCCCGGTGACCAGGTTGAAGAAGGGCAGCGTGTGGTTGGACGACCGGCCCAGATGGGCCGCCAGCTCGGTGCTGGCGCCCGGCGGAAGCGGCGTCTCCAGCGGCTCGAAGTCGTCCAGCTTGCAGTCGCTTCCCCTGGCATGCCGCAGTAGACAGGCGGTCTCCTTCGCCACCGACAGCGTCATGTCAAGGGGCATGATGTCGGCGATGACCGGAGTGTCCGCCTCGCCGGTGTTCTCGAGATACAGCACCCACTCCACCGCGGGGAAGTCGGTGAACACCTCGGCCTCGCAGGTCACGCGCAGGCCCGACGCCGGGTCGGTGAGAATCAGCGCCCTCTGGTCGCGGGAGACCTCCCAGGCCACGTCACTGGCAGACTGCTCACCCAGAGCGAAGCTGAAGGGCAGTGGCTTGCCTGGCTGCCAGCCGGCCAGGTACGAAGCAGACCATTCTGCGACAGCGGCCAGTTCCTGCTCAGTCGGCGCGGCGGACATGGTGGTGCCTCCCTATTTTGCGTCACCTCACCCCGGCCCCTCTCCACGATGTGGAGAGGGGAGCGACCGGGCGAGGTCTCCTACGGCCACATCCCCACCATCGGCAGCCCCAACGTCTCTTCATACCCGCACATCAGGTTCATACACTGCAGCGCGGCACCCGACAGGCCCTTGATCAGGTTATCTATGGCAGCGACGGCGATGAGCCGTCCGGCGGTTCCGTCCAGGGTCACCGCGATGTCACAGCGATTGGTGCCCATCACGGCCTTTGTGGTCGGCATCTTTCCGGGCGGCAGGACACGCACGCACGGTTCACCCGCGTAGAACTCCTCGTAAGCGGACTGAACCTCCGCTGCCGAGGGACTGCCCGTCAACGTCCCGTAGCAGGTGCTGAGTATTCCCCGACTGATCGGGATCAGGTGGGGCGTGAAGGTCAGCTTGACGGGTGTGCCCAAGGTCCCATCTCCCCCGTAGGTCAAATAGGTATTTGCGGTTATCACAACATCTGGGGGTGCGGTCGATAACATCCAGTAAGATGAATCATATCCCAGGCAGACGATGGGAGTACGCTTTCCAATCTCGTTCATC
>JABLXH010000133.1 GCA_013178155.1 Armatimonadota bacterium
TTATCACCTCCGCCGACCAGATACCGGGGTTTTCCCTGTGCCCTCCACCGAGACCTGCACCGACAGCTTCGGCCACTTTGCGCCTTTCATTTTGTTTATTATCTCTTTCATTTATTTGACATTGGTGTCCATCTACACTACACTGCTCGTGTGGAAACCACCGAGACACGACACCCTCTGACGCGCCTCTCGAGCGAAGACCTGGACTTTGTCCTGCGCTTTGTGCTGGTCTCCGGATCACTGAAGGACCTGGCCCGCGAGTACGGAGTCAGTTACCCCACGATCCGTCTGCGGCTCGACCGGCTTATCGAGCGGCTCAAGGCCCTCACCGCCGGCGAGGAGCCAGACCCCTTCCTGGATGCGCTGGCCAGTTGCCTGGAGCAAGGAGAGCTCACCGTACCCGCTGCCCGACGCCTGCGGCGGGTCTACATGAGCCGTCTCGCCCAAGCGAGGGAGAGTGGTAAGCGTGGCTGAACCCTGGTTCGATGTGATGTCGTTTGGAGTCTACGCCGGTGGTATCGGCGGCGGGGTCCTCGGGACGTTGACCGGGCTTCTGGGGGCGCTAACGGGCGTGTTGGCCCCTCGCGGCAGGTGACGGGTCTTCCTTCTTGCCGCGTGGACCGCGCTGGCAGTGGTCGGCCTGGGTTGTCTGGGCGCGGGCGTCGTTGCTCTGGCGTACGGTCAGCCGTGGGGCATCTGGTACCCGTTCCTGCTCCTGGGGCTGATCGTCGGCGGAGTCTCGTTCATGGCTCTGTTCGTGACCCGCTCCGCGTTTCGCCTGGCCGAAGCCCGCAAGCTGGCCGCGGCGGAGATCCGCGGCGGCCATGGGGGCGGATAAGCCGCCAACATCAGTGCGCGGCGGCCGCCTGCAGGGCCCGCAACCGCAATTCCGATGGGTCGCCGCCAGCGGCGTAGTCAGCCAGTAAGGCCTTGACCACAGCATCCTGCCCTTGCTGCCGCAAGAGCGTCAGCAGGCAGTAGTCCTCCCAGCCCTCACGGACATCCTCCGACTGCCGTGTCGGCACTGGACCATAGGGTCCGGGGTAGACCATCTGGTAGTCCGGCATGTCCTCGCCGGTGTACCACTCTGCGTCAAAGTCATTCCAGGGGTTGCCGCGCGGTGCGTAGTAGCTGTAGAACCCCCAGCCATTCCAGCCGTAACCAAAGGCGTCCCAGGCCATGCGCCGGTAGATCTGGACCTGGGCAGCGCGCTCCGACTTTGCCGACTGCGTGCAGACATTGTAGAAGGCGCGGACCAGCCGTGGGGCGCCAAACAGCGTCATGCACTTCGGCCGCTCGTAAAGGAGCAGATAGATGGGACTGGACACGTCTATGCATTCGTTGTACCAGGGGCTCAGTGAGGCGTAGACGTCATCGTCAGGCAGACAACCGTTGCCTACCCAGAAGCTCGGGTTGCAGTAGATTCGCACCTGGGGGTCAGCCTGGCGGATGAGGCGGCAAAGGGCCCCGAAGGCCGGCGAGTTGCCCTTGCCTGGCTCGTCGGTCAACTCCACGTACCAGTCATCGTAGGACAGACCCAGGCTGGTGGCCTTGGCCACATGCTCGCGGATCATGCCGGCGATCTTCGCCGCATCCTCGGCCGTGAGTTTGCCGGGATCAACGCCGCCACCGTAGAGACGATGGCCGTAGTCCCCTATTCCCCAGATGTGGAAGAACGTCCGGCCGGGCTCGCGCGCCAGGGCGGCCTGTGACCCCGGCTCGGGCCAGCCGTTCCAGACCGTGGTTCCCAGGGAGGCCTTGTACGCTACCTCACGTCGGTCGCGATCATCGTGTACAAACGGAAACTGGCTCGTAGTGCCGCTCCACGTCTGCAGCCAGACCCGCGGGCGCGGTAGGGTCACATCGAGCACCTCAGCACGAAGCAGCACGCTGGGGCCACCAGCGCAGGTCAGGCGGGCCAGGTACCGCCCGGGAGGTGCGTCCTGGGTGTTTACTGTCACCCAGAGAAAAACGGAACCCGCCCGCGACAGGTTCAGTTGGGGGAAGCGCTCGATCCCTGCGGCGTTGGTCAGGTAGCGGCGCATCAGCCCGGGCGGCAGCAGGTTGTCGGCGCTGAAAAGAGGGCCGATGTTGACACCATAATTCCGCGACCCGATGGCTCCGGCCACCCGCAGTTCGCCAGCCACCTGTCGGGCCTCACCGGAGACACTTCCCTCGGCGCGGAAGGGGGAAAGACCCACCGTCGTCTGCCAAGGTTTCTCCCAGGAGGTGTTGGTCAGCGCCAGGGCGAGGCACTCCTTCTCGTTGCGGGCCATCGTCAGACGCACTTCCCGGCAGATCTCATCCACCTTGGGGAGCAAGGGACGGTGCGTGATACTGTCCCAGGTGGAGACCTGCGACCACACCCCCCGCTGACGCACCAGGGACCCCAGGTGTCGCTGCCATTCCCAGAAGACGGCGTCTGAGAAGGCGGTCTTCTCGATACCGGGTATGGACATGGAAGCTATCTCGCTGGCCACGGGTGCGGGTGTCACTGGCTGATAGGCCTCGGGGGTCTCGGGCGAGACCTGGGCATCGCCCCAGACCAGCACCTCGTCCACATAGGTAAGCCCGCCCGCGTCCACAGTCAGGCGCAGAAAACGACCGAGGGCGGGCTGGCGCAGCGGCAGGCGGTGGAAGGGTTGGTCGGGACAGTCGTCACGGGAGCGCTCAGCGACCGTGCTCCACGGGCCCTCGGCGTCAGCGGCAACCTCAACCTTCAGCGCCACCCGGTTGGACCGGGTGTCCACGTCTACCTCAGTGAACGCACAGCCTCGCTTGAAGTCGAAAGTGACTGCGAGGGGTCCGGTGGCGCCGAGGGGGGTCCACCAGTTACCGTGGGGCCGGCCGTCCAGCAGGCGGCGCCCATACCTGTCGGGCTGGTCCCGCCAATGGTCAGACGGGTTGTCGGGCCTGGGGCTGCAGGTGTACTCAACGCCGGTTAGCACACAGTCACCCCAGTAACCATCGTTGTCGCTCAGCAGCTTCCCGGGCGGCCCACCAGCAGACCGTGAACCATCGAACCAAAGCAGGTCCGCCGGACAGGGGAGGGAGACCACGACGAGGGCAGTCAGGAGCAGCACGAGACGGTGCACGGGCATGGACGACACCTCCGCATTGGGTGCGCGGTATGGTTCGGTGGAGGCAGTGCCCGAACCTGCCTGACCGCACGCCGGGCGGAACACCCGGGTCCGGCGGCAGGTTCAGCCCCTCAGCGAGGCGAAGCTCCCCTGCGACACCGGGCTGGAGGTGCGCCATGCAGCGTCTTCTGTTGATTGCTCCCCTGCTCGTCCCCGCGCTGGCTCTCGGCCAGGGCTTCACTGCCGACGGTGAGACCTTTGTCTGGTGGAAAGGTGACAGGTATGTCCGCTTCGAGGAGGGCCGCTGGTCCGCCGGGCTTCGCGATGGCAAGACCATTCGATTCCACGTCTTCCTCTGGCACGACTCCTGGGTCTACGAGACCCTGCACGGGGGAACGGTCGAATCGGGCCCAGCGCTCGACCCTGACGGGAGCCTGAACATCGCCGGCACCTTCTCCGCCCGCGAAGGCTCGGCACCTGTCCGGTACACCTTGCGGGCCACGCCGGGACCAGAAGGGGTACGGGTTGAGTTTGAGTTCGCCAAGACCGCTCCCCTGAAGCTCACCAGCGGCATCCTTCTGCACATCTTTGCGGACCGCGCCGCATTCAGTGGGACCGAGAGGGTCTGGGGCGATCCCACGTGCCACGGAACCCTGGCCTCCTCGCCCCAGGGGGCTGCCCGGCGTCTCCTCATTGAGCTGAACGACGGGCTGAGCCTTTGCCTCTCGCCCGGGGGATTTCGCAACATCTCAAGCGAGGGGTCACAGACGGCCTATGTCCTGCGCCAGAGCCTGGTGGCGGCCGATTTCCCGGCAGACGCACCGGTGAGGGCCACCCTCGACATCTCCTTCGCCTCGATGCCCGACAGCTTCCCCGGGGAGGTCAAGCCCATGCGGGAACCCTTGCGGATTGGAGCCGTGCGATCCAGTGCGAATAGAGTCCCACGCTATGAGAAGCTGGAGTTGACCGTGGACCTGGGGGCTACCTACGAGAATCCGTATGACCCGGACCAGGTGGCCCTGGACGCCGAGTTCGCGGCACCCTCGGGGCGCAAGGTCACGGTGCCCGGTTTCTTCATGGTGGAGCACCGACGCGAGGTTGTGGACGGCCATGAGGTGATGGTCCCGGAGGGCAATGGGGTCTGGAAGGTTCGCTTTGCCCCGTCGGAGACGGGCCGGTACACCTGGTCGTTGCGCCTGCGTGACAGGTCGGGGGAGGTGACGGGCGGGGACGGCGCTTTCCTGTGCGTCGGGGGCCCCGGCAAGGGTTTCATCCGCGTCAGTCAAGCCGACCCGCACTACCTGGCCTTCGACACCGGCGACGGCTATTTCGCCATCGGTCACAATCTGCCGGGCTACCACACCAGTGGGCAACTGGCCGAGGAGGCCATGCGCAAGTATGCTGCCGCCGGCGAGAACTTCAACCGCTGGTGGATGTACTCGTACCAACTGGGTATCGAATGGTCCGACAAGCTGGGCTGGTACCGTCAGGATGCCGCCGCGCGTCTGGACCAGGCCCTGCAATGGGGCCACGACCTGGGCCTCTACTACATGCTGTGCATGGACACCCACCAGGATTTTCGCGAGGGGGGCTGGGAGCGAAACCCCTTCAATGCGAAGAACGGCGGCCCCTGCGCCAACGCCGGTGAGTGGTTCACGAACGAACAGGCCCGTGAGTTCTACCGCAAACGACTGCGCTACACGGTGGCCCGGTGGGGCTATAGCCCCAATGTGCTGGCCTGGGAGTTCGGCAATGAGTTCGAGGGCTGGGCCGACTCCCCGGACGAGATCAAGCTGCCGTGGCACCGCGAGATGAGTGACTATCTGGCGAGCATTGACCCCTTCCGGCACCTCATCACCACCAGCTTCTGGGGCCATACCGGCCCGCCCGCGTACTGGCGGCTGCCGAACATTGACGTGGTGCAGACGCACCTGTACACCAACGACAACCGCAATGTGGCCGAGTGGGTTCGCGACCTATCGCTGAAGCAGTTCCGTGACTGGGATAAGCCCCACGTCTTCGGCGAGTTTGGCATCCGCAGCCATACGACCACGGAGGACAAGGACCCGCAGGGTTGGGGGATCCATAACGCCCTCTGGGCCGGTCTGACCAGTTTCTGCGCCGGTGGGCCCATGCCGTGGTGGCACGAAAACTACATTGACCCCCTGGACCTGTACTTCCACTTCACAGCCCTGGCGAACTTCACGGCCGACCTGCCGCTGGGGACTGCGAGATGGCGTCCCCTGGAGGCTCAGGTCGCGTTCGCCGACCCAAACCGCCCTCCGGAAACTCTCGATGCCACGATCACGACGCTGCAACGGTGGGGCAAGGCCGAAGACACCGAGTTTCGGCTGCTGGACGATGGCACGATTGCAGATGGCAAGCGTCCCCAGCAGCTCCTGCACGGCAGCGGCCACGAGGACCTGCGAACTCCGATGGTGTTCCAGGTTGAGTACCCCCGCGATGGCCGGTTCATCGTCCATGTCAAGACCGTCTCCAACTCAGGGCTCCTGCGGGTCTGGGTGGACGGTGCGCAGAAGGCCGAATGGGATCTCCCCTGCGGGGAGGGCCTGGGCGTCAGCAGCGTCTGGCGTGAGCAGTGGACTCTCTGGGAAACCACTTACGACCGCCCCTTCAGCGTTGACATCCCGGCGGGAAAGCACACCATCCGGATCGAGAACTTCGGCAAGGACTGGGTCGCGGTGGACAGCTACATCTTCACGGGCTGTCAAGTCCGGCGAACGCCCAATGTGCTGGCCTGCGGGATGCGTACCAGCGATACGGTGGTCCTGTGGCTCCAGAATCGGGACAGCGACTGGTACAACCACAGTCGCGGCGGCACGGTGGTACCCATAGACGCGACCGTGGTGACCCTGACCGGTCTGGCGGGCGAGGCATGGGAAATGGAGCAATGGGAGACGTGGAAGGGCACCCGAACACGTCGGGAGCAGGTGGCGGTCAGGGACGGGGCCATTCAACTGCGTCTGCCGACACTGGAGACGGATGTAGCCTTCAAGCTCCGACGGGTGCGCTGAGGCCTGTAGCGTTTGCAAGACGGAGGCATGACGATGCGAGCGTTCCCCGCAGTGATGGCCGCTGGTCTGCTCCTGATGGCGGGCGTCGCCGCTGACGACCCAAACTGGCTGGCGAACCCCGGCTTCGAGGACCCCGCCGGCGACCGCCCGGCTCGCTGGGACCTGGGGATGGAGGGCCGCGGCGAGGGCGAGGCGGTGTGGCAGCAGGGCGACGCGCACTCCGGTGACCGCTGCCTGCGCGTGAAGCTGTCCACCGCGGGTGACTACTACATGGGGCGCCAGGTGCTCAGCCAGTCGGTGGTCCCCGGAGCCCTGTACCAGATCGCGGGCTGGTACCGCAGCGACGCCGAGATGGTTGCCCACCCCTGTGTGTACAACGTGGCGCCAGACGGGCACGTCATCTCGGCCTGGGAGGCACCACTGACGCGCTCAGCGGCCTGGAAGCGCTTTCAGTACACATGGCGTCCCCCGGAGGGCACGGCTCACTTTGAGGTCCAACTACGCGCCCAGGCCGTTCCGGGCACAGCCTGGTTCGACGACGTGTTCGTTGGTCCGGCAGCGGCCCTGGAGGCCGAACAACAAGCCCGCGAGGAGCGGCTGCGGGGGCGTCTGGCCTCAGGGCCGCTGGCCCTGCGGGCATTGCGGCCCTCGGAGCGTCCGCGGCTGGCGGACCTGGCGCAGCCGGAGCGATGGGAGGCGTTGCAGCGAGCCGACCGCGTATCCCTGTTCGCGGCCCGGGGAGAGCGCGAGTCCTTCGGGGCCGTGGTGCTGGGGTTGGGTGGCGGTGCCCTGACAGCGACCGTGACTGACCTCACGGGGCCGCGCGGGCACATCCCGGCCTCGGCGATCAGACTGCGCTGGGTGGACTGGGTGACGGCCCGGGGCAATCTGGTCCCGGATCCGCTGTGGGAGCGGCAGCCCTTCCGGGCGCCGGCCGACGGCTGTCCCATCCTCTGGGTCACCATCGCTGTACCCCGAGAGGGTGTCGGGCCAGGGGTCTACCAGGGCACGCTCACAGCGCAGGCCGGCGGACGCCGCGCCGCGCTGCCGGTCAGCCTGCGCGTGCACGACTTCGCACTGCCAGAGACGACCTACCTGCAGAGCAGTTTCTGGGTCTTCCGCCACACGATCCGCAATGCCTACGGCCTGAAGAAGGTGCCGTTCAGCTTCTACCGACGCTTCCTCGACCTGTGCCTCGAAACGCGGCTCGCGCCCATTGACGCCGCGGAGTGGCACGACCAGCCCCTGGTGCAGATGGTGCGCGATCGCCGGGGCGAGCTGCAGGTGGACTGGCGCCCCTGGGACCAGTACCTGCAGTACTGTCTGGACCGCGGCATGAGCGCTTTCAACGTGGGCGACGACCACTGGATGGGCAGCTACTTCACCTCCTTCCCGGTTCGCGACCTCAGGACCGGCCAGACGGAGACGGTCCAACTGGAGCGGGCCAGCCAGGAGTACGCTGACACCGTCATCCGGTTCTACCGCCTCTGCTACGAGCACTTCACGGCCAAGGGATGGGCACCCCGAGCGTACCTGCAGGGCTATGACGAGCCGGGGAACGACCCGCAGTTGCTGGCCGAGATCGCGCGCTTCTATGACCTGGCCCGCCAGGGCTGGCCAGGCCTGCGGACACTCATCACCACACCCATCGGCTTCCCCGGTCTGGAGAAGAGCATTGGCATCTGGTGCCCGCTGACCCCGCACTATACCGACGACGGAGCCACGGCCGCCCGCGCCAGGGGCCAGGAAGTCTGGTGGTACGTCTGCTGCGGGCCGACCGCCCCATGGGCCAACTTCTTCCTCAACCAGCCGGGCGCGGCGCACCGGGTGCTCTTCTGGCAGACCTTCGGACGGCGGTCGGACGGACTTCTGTACTGGGGTATCAACCACTGGCCCGACTTCTGTGCTCGGACCATGGACCCGCTGCCGAGCCAGCAGAAATGGCCGGCCGCGCCCTGGAACGATGGTGGACGCGACGGTGACGGCTACTTCCTCTACCCGGGGCCGCAGGGCCCTCTGACCAGTCTGCGCTTTGAGGTCATGCGGGACGGCGTGGAGGACTACGACGCGCTGCGGATGCTCGAGGAACTGGTCGCTGCCGGGGCCGCGCAGGACTCGCCAGAGCTGCTGGCCCGCGCTCGCAGGGCCTTACAGGTCACCCCGGCCATCTACCAGTCCATGACGAGCTATCCTGCTGACGCGGAAGCGATGGTGCGGCGACGGCTGGAGGTGAACCGGCTCATCGAGCGGCTGCAGGCCCACTGACCGGGCGGCGCCTCACGGGGTGGCATCGGCGGCCTCGTCCAGGGCGCAGACGTCGCCCATGCGCCGCAACTGCGAGGCGAAGGCGGTGGCGCCCAGAAGACAGGCCAGGCCACCGATGAGTAGTGTCGCAGGGGCGCCGATGTGCGTGGCCGCGGCCCCGCCCCAGAGGCTGCCAAAGGGTGCGGTGCCGGTAAAGGACATCATGTGCAGCGACATCACCCGTCCCCGCCGCTCGTCGTCCACGAGCGTCTGGAGCGTGGTGTTGGCGGAGGCCATCTGCGCCATCATGCCAAAGCCTGTCAGCAGCATCAGGCCCATGGACAGCGGGAGGAACCGCGACTGCGAGAAGGCGATGATGCCGATGGCGAAGCTGAAGCTGGCTAGCGCGGTGACGCGCAGCAGGCCGGCCGTCTGCTTACGGGACGCCAGGTAGAGTGCGCCGGCGATAGCTCCGACACCCGCGCAGGAGACCAGGAAGCCGAGGGTCTGGGGGCCCCCCTGCAGGACATCACGCACCATCACGGGCATCAGCGCCATATACGGCATCCCCGCCAGGTTCACCAGGGCCATCAGCAGCAATACGTTACGCATGGTTGGGGACCCGAAGGCGTAGGCGAACCCCTCTCGCAGGCCGGCGAACAGCCTTGGCCTGGTCGCGGGCAGTGGGCGCGGAGTAACCCGCATGGCCAGCAGGGCCCCGATTACCGCCACGTAACTCAGGGCGTTGAACAGGAAGCAGACGCCCTCGCTGGTGGCCGCGATCAGCGTGCCGGCCAGTGAGGGGCCCACAAGCCGCGCGCCGTTGAAGATGGTTGAGTTCAGCGCGATGGCATTGGGCAAGTCGGCGCGGTCGCGCAAGATCTCCACGATGAAGGCCTGCCGGGCGGGCATATCGAAGCCGTTGACCATCCCCAGGAAGATGCTGAGCCCAAACAGGTGCCACACCTGGACATGTCCGCCCAAGACCAGATAGGCCAGCGCGCCCGCCTGGGCCATGGCCAGAGCCTGGGTGATCAAGATGAGCTTTCGCCGCTCGAAATGGTCCGCCACCACGCCGGCCAGGGGCGCGGTCAGGAAGGCGGTGATCTGTCCGGCGAAGTCCACGCTACCCAGCAGCAGCGGCGAGTCGGTGAGCCGGTACACCAACCAGCTCATGGCGATACGCTGCATCCAGGTGCCGATGAGCGAGATGCCCTGCCCCACAAAGAACAGCCGGTAGTTGCGCGAGCGCAGGGCCCGGGCGGTCCACCGGAGGCCGTCAACGCGGTTGGCGAGGAAATCGGCAAAGCTCGTGTTTCAGCACATCCTTCTCGTGACCCCTGGTGCCACGGCCAGGAAGCCCGGCCGTGGCACCGTCAGAACAACCTCTCGGGGCGCTACCTCTGGACCACCAGGGCCAGCAGGCCCCGCGCCGGCAGCTCCAGCGAGCGGCGGAAGCGCCCGGTCTCGACCACAGGCTGCCCGGCGCCCTGCAGGTTCTGCTCGGCAACGGTCAAGCGCGCGTCGCCGGGCCAGCCGTAGGTCCGGGGGTCGAAGACCAGCTCTGCTGACACCGGCTCGCTGGACGTGTTGGCGAACACCAGCAGGAGACGTCCGTCCCTGGCCCACCAGGCGCCTCGTTGGAGCGCGCTGTCGGTGACCATCCACTTGCCGTACCAGGCCCAGTCGGCGGTCACCTCAGGGATGTTCCCCTCGACGCGCGGCGGGCGGCCCATGCGTCCCCAGGCCAGGAAGTCCAGCAGGCGGTACCGTAGTTGGGCGGCACGGCGCATGAAGTCAGCGGTGTCCTCGTGGGGCAGAATGCTCGCCGGCTCCAGCCAGCCAAGCTGCTCGCCGAACACCAGTTGCTGCCCGATCTTCATGCAGTGCGCCTGCTGGTCATTGCCGCCGTAGGCACGCGAGAAGAGCTGGATGCGGCCGGCGTAGATGGCTGAGAAGGCAGGCACCATGTCCTGGTGCTGCCAGTGCCAGGTCAGGTAGCCGTCAAACCAGCGCACATAGGGCTCGGCGTTGCACTCGGTGGTGATCATCTTCCCCTCAGGCAACCGGGCCTGGAGGTCGGTGAGCATGGGCCAGTAGCCGTCCTGGGTCCACCAGTGGCCGCCGCCCAGCGGGTGGCCGTGGGTGGCGTCCATGCACAGCCGGGGCGCCGCCGCGCCGATCTGGTCTATGTATACCCCGTCCACCGCCACCTCGGTCGTCAGCCGCATGACAATGCC
>JABLXH010000134.1 GCA_013178155.1 Armatimonadota bacterium
AGACGGATGGATAATGGCCGTTCATAGGTTGTGCTGCCGCTTGTTTGCGATGCCAACCATATGGGCAGCCAGGAATCACTGGGAGGCCCTGCAGGTGTCGTCTCTGGAGTTGATGGTCACGTGTTTCATTCGCTGCGCCGACTGCTACTGGGTAACCCGTTACCGACTGACCGCATGCACACCGAACGTATTGGGAGCCTGGTGGGACTGGCGGTTTTCGCCTCCGATGGGCTCTCCTCGGTCGCCTATGCCACGGAGGAGATCCTGCTGGCCCTGGTTCTGGCCGGTACGGCCGGGTTACCCTACGTGTTGCCGGTCGGGATCGCCATCGGCTGTCTGATTATGATCGTGGCTTTCTCCTACCGCCAGACGTGCCTGCAATACCCCAACGGCGGTGGCGCCTACATCGTGGCCAAAGACAACCTGGGGACTCTTCCGGGTCTGACGGCGGCAGCGGCCCTGCTGGTGGACTACATCCTGACGGTGGCGGTCAGCATCACCTCCGGTGTGGCGGCACTCATCTCCGCTTTTCCGGAGTGGGCGCCCTACCGGGTGACTCTGGCGCTGGCAGTCATCGGCTTCATCGCCCTCATGAACCTGCGAGGCGTCCGCGAATCGGGCGCGTTCTTTGCCGGGCCGACCTACGTCTTTGTGATCTCCATGTTCGCCCTCATCGGGGTGGGCCTGTGGCGGACGCTCACCGGTGGGATCACACCAACGCCTCCGCACGAAATCCCCGCTGCCGTTCAGGGCCTGACCCTCTTCCTGATCCTGCGCGCCTTCGCTTCGGGCTGTGCGGCCCTGACGGGCATTGAGGCCGTGGCAAACGGGATAACGGCCTTCAAGGAGCCCGCATCGCAGCGGGCCGCGAAGGTGCTGATGGCCCTGGCCACGCTGCTGCTGCTGCTGTTCATGGGCATTACCTGGCTCGCGCACCATTACCAGATTGTGCCCAGTCACAGCGAGACGGTAGTCTCGCAGATCGCCAGCCAGACCTTCGGGCGCAACTGGCTGTACTTCGTCATCCAGACCGCCACCTTCGTTATCCTTTTCCTGGCGGCCAACACCAGTTTCAATGGCTTCCCGAGGCTGGCTTCGCTGCTGGCCCGGGACGGCTATCTGCCGCGCCAGCTAGCAAACCTGGGTGATCGCCTGGTGTTTGCCAACGGCATCATCCTGCTGGGTGTGACCGCCGGTATCCTGGTGGTCGTCTTCCGGGGCTCGACGCACGCCCTCATTCCGCTCTACGCCATCGGTGTGTTCCTGGCCTTCACCCTGTCACAGTCCGGCATGGTGGCGCGCTGGTGGCGGCGGCGCGAGCGTGGCTGGCAGATCGGCATCGCGGTCAACAGCGTGGGCGCGCTGACCACCTTCGTCGTGCTTTCGGTGGTGCTGGTCGCCAAGTTCACCCAGGGCGCCTGGGTGGTGGCGGTCCTGCTGCCTCTGCTGGTGCTGGAGTTCATGGCGATAGAGCGCCACTACAAGGGTGTCGCGCGGCTGCTGCGGCTGGAGCAGGTCGAGAGGTTGCCTGTCCATCCTACCACCGTTATCGTCCCTGTGGCAGGGCTGCATCGTGGTGTCCTGCGGGCGCTACGCTTCGCGCTGGGCCTCGGCTGCCCGGTACGGGCGGTGCATGTGGCGACCTCCCCGGCCGAAGCGGAGAAGCTGCAGCGGCAGTGGGCCAAGCTGCAGGTCAACGCCCCCTTGACGATCCTGGAGTCCCCCTACCGGTCGCTCACCGGGCCTCTGCTGGAATATGTGGACAACATTGCGGCAGAGGACCGTGAGGCTTTCGTGGCCGTTGTGATTCCGGAGTTCATCCCCTCGCACTGGCGGCACGCCTTCCTGCACAACCAGTCGGCCCTGGCCCTGGAGTTCGCTCTGCGCTCGCGCCCCAACGTGGTCCTGATCTCGATCCGCTACCTGCTGTCGGTGGCCCTCGAAGAAGAGGATCGCGGGCGGAAGGCTGCCGCCGAAGCAGCAGCGAAAGTGGCCTCAGAGACTCCCGAAACCGGCCACGGAACGCCGGAGGTGCCTCTCGCTGAGTCCGGTCCGGCGCGCGAGGGGCAGGCCTAGCGCTTTGACTTATGGCCCTCTCCTTGGCTATAATCGCTCTGTCAGCGGCATCCTGGGACGGGGGAGGCGTGGGGCACTGGTACCATGAGATACCTCCGAGGCCCTCTGCGGTGGCTTCATCCTGGCCTTGGCGTCAAGCGGTGGTTGGCGTTACTGCTCGCCGGGCTCGTCCTGGTTGGCTTCGGGGCTGTGCTGCTGCTGAACCTCTTCGCCTATGAGCTCACCGCCCTGGTCGGCGGCCCGGAGCGGGCCAGTGTTGTGGGCGGGTTGGCAGTCCTCGCCGGTCTGGTCATCGTCTCCGTCTCTCTGGTGGCGGTGGTGCGCAACATCGCCCGCGCCCTGCTTCCCGATGAGAAGCAGCTGGTGGACCGCATGCTGGTGCAGCGGCGGCTCGGCAGTGGCCTGCGGGTAGTGGCCATCGGCGGCGGCACCGGCCTGTCCTCACTCCTTCGCGGCCTCAAACGCCATACGACCAACCTCACAGCCATTGTCGTGGTCTCTGACGACGGCGGGAGCTCGGGGCGGCTGAGCAAGGAAATGCCGGGCTTGTCGCTCCCTCCCGGCGACATCCGCAACTGCATCGCCGCACTCGCTGACGAAGAACCCCTGATGACGCAACTCCTGCAGTACCGCTTCGACGCCTCCGCGCCCGACCTCTCCGGCCACAGCCTGGGCAACCTGCTGATCGCGGCCCTGGAGGACATCACCGGCGACTTCCAGGAGGCTATCCGCGAGACGGCACGCGTCCTCGCTATCCGTGGGAGCGTACTGCCACCGACGCTGCAGCGTGTCCAGTTATGTGCTCGCCTCCGCAACGGGGAGGTGGCGGTCGGCGAGACCAACATTAGCAATGCGAAGTCGCCGATCGAATACGTCTACCTCGACCCGGCCACTCCCGAGCCGCTGCCGGAGGTGCTGGAGGCCATCGCCAACGCCGAGCTCATCGTCATGGGCCCCGGGAGCCTGTACACCAGCGTGATCCCCAACCTGCTGGTGCCGCGAGTCGCCCAGACCATCCGCAACTCACCCGCGCTCCGCGTCTATGTGTGCAACGTCATGACCCAGCCCGGAGAGACCGCCGGGATGACAGCAACCGACCACGTGCGAGCGGTTCTCCGCCATACCGAGGAACCTATCTTTGAGTATGTGGTACTCAACAACAAGCGGCCGGCCGGGCTGGTACGGGAGCGCTACGCGGCGGCAGGAGCTGAGTTTGTGGCCCCCGAGCCACGGCAGATCGCCAAGCTGGGGCTGATTCCCCTGGAGGCACCGCTCCTGGCGACTGACAACTACGCGCGGCACGACCCGGAGGAACTGGCCAAGCTGCTGATCCATCTGGCTTCCCGCTAGAGCCTTCCGGGCGGCCACATCGGGCACCAACAAGGAGGGCCGCGCCATGTTCCGCATGGGTATGTTGCTCGCGCTGTGTGTGATCTGCCTTTCATTGGGATGGCCTCAGGGCGGTGTTGTCCAATGGGCCTTCGAGGGCGACACCGCCTCTTGGCAGTCGCTTGACCCGGCCGCCCACCTATCGGTGACCAAGGAACAGGCCGTCGCTCGCGTCGCGGGTGCGAGCGTCGCCGAGTACGCTTACGAGATCGCCGCGGGGAAGCTGTCCGGTGTGGCTACCGAAATCACCGCGGACACCGCTCCCGCCCGAAGCGTGCGGCTGTGGCTCCGCACCTCGGTGCCCACCCTGTGCCTGCTCAGTCTCACGGAGAGGGATGGCTCCAACTACATGGCCGCCTTCTCCAGTCTCGGGCAAGTATGGCAAGACATTGCCCTGGACTTCTCGGAGTTCCAGCTCTCCGACGACTCCCAGGACGAGAATGGGCTCCTGGACCCCGGTCAGGTCGGGGGCCTGGGCCTGATCGACGCCAGCTCCTTCGTGCTCCAGATGGCGGCCAATATCCCCTTCCTCGTGCCACCGGAGGCGGGCTCACGCAAGTTTTGGCTCGACGACGTGGCCCTTGATAGTGAAAGCGTTCTGCCGCGGTGGGAAACGGTGGAGGTCGGCGGCCTCAAGGGGGTGCGCCTTGACTCGTTTGAGGGGTTGCCCCTGCAGTGGCTGATGATCTCCGGTCCCGCCATGGCGATCGGCTATGACGATCAGGTCAAGAGCCATGGTAACCTGAGCCTGCGGCTGCAATACAACCTGCCCGCAGGGAAGCTGCTGGGACTGCTAACCAGCCCGGGTACCGCGCCGGTCGGCACCGCGCTGCGTCTGCGGCTGGGCCTACGGTCCGCGGCCCAGGCAACACTTCTGATCGGGCTGAAGGAAGAGGACGGATCCCAGTACAACTACGCCTTGCCGCTGGCTCCTGGCGAGACCCTGCAGTCCGTGGACCTGCCGCTAACCGAGTTCAAGCTGGGGGACGACTCTGCCGACGAGGATGGCAAGCTAACTCTCGCTGAGGTCAAGGAGCTGCAGGTCACGGACCTCACGGCCGTCGCGAACCAGGCAGCTCAGGTAAACACGCTTTGGCTGGACGACATCGTCTTTCTGGATTAGGTCATGGGCGTGGCGCCGATGCGTCCTGGGTCGCAGGTGCCACCGGGACTGTCCAGCGCAGGCCATCCAGTATCCTGTTGAAGGCGGCTTGGGCCTGCGCCTCGTCGGTCATCAGGTTGCGCATCCGCAGGTGCACCTGTGCTTCGTCGCCGAAGACCCAGGCGTAGCGCGCGATATTGGTGCCTTCGATACCAGGGGTGGACACGGCCAGGACTACCGCTGGCTTCCCTGCTACCGTGCGCGTCTCGGCGAGGGTGACACGCTGACCTGGCGCTGACCCGAAAGCCTTCTTGGCCCCGGCGAGGAACTTGGCCGGGACGGGCTTCCCGCTGCTGGGGTTCTGCAGGACGCGAATCTCCACGAAGGTGCGGCCCTCGCTGTTCGACTGCATGAGCAGGCCACGGGCGTCGGGGAAATCCCGGCGCAGCTTGCCGCTGGCCTCGTTGTGCCACCCCGGCGGCGCCGGGATAACGAAACCGTACCGCTCATCCACGTAGCGATCGCGCGGCTGGCGCGCGGCTGGCGTCTCGGTGGGGGCCAGCGGCGGGCTCTCAGGTGGTGGGCTCGCGCTCTCGCGGGGCATTCTGATCAGGTAAGCCAGCAGACCCCCGGCCGCAATCCCAGCCACAGCGAGTATGATCCGCGTCCTCTTCCTCACAATAGCCTCCCGTGGACTCCCCTGGGTCGTCTGTTTCGCCGTCGGCCCCCCGACACCTCGCCCCTGGTCGCAGCAGGACCTTGCGCCGGTGACGACGAATGCGCGCCCATGGCCCGCTGTCGATTCCTTGAGAACGATATCTGGTGCCCGGTAGGTTTCCTCGTGCTGTTCACCGGGGTATTGGGGCCGCTGACTGCGCCAGCGGGGGCCGGGGTGGCCCGGATCGTGCCCTACGTGTCGCCGCTGGACGGCTCTACTCAGGAGTACGGCGTCTACCTGCCCTCCGCTCCGGCCCCGAGCCCGGCTGGCTTCCCGGCTGTCTTCCACATGCACGGCTACGGCTGGGCTGTCAGCGCCGGGTTCTCAGACTGGCAGTGCCAGTGGGCCGACCACCACGGTTGGGTGCTTATCAACCTCAACGCCCGGGGCCCGCAGTTCTATGAGGGCGTAGGTGACGTCGAGACCCGGAATGTGGTTCGCGACGCGCATAGACGTTTCGGTCTGGACCTCGACCGCCTGTACATCACTGGCGGCTCCATGGGGGGCACCGGCGCCTTCCGGCACGGCGTGCGCTATCCCGATATCTTTGCCGCCGTGGTCGGCGTGGACGGTTGGTCGGACTTCCGGGAGTGGCACTACCACTGGTACGCGCGTGCGGACATGCGTGACCAGATCGAGGAGTTCCGCCGGCCACTGCTGGAGGCCTGCTCACCGTACTACTGGACCGGTCGCGCGCGCTGGGGCCATGTCCAGGCCTCGGTCAGCGGCCGGGACGACGTGGTCCTCCCGGAGAATGGCATCAACCTGTACAACTCTCTTCAGGAGCACGCGGCCGAACTACCGGGGGCCTACGAGGCGCGTCTCTTTCTCGACTACGGCGCTGGTCATGGGGGGAGCACCCGTCTGGACCAGGCCTACGAGTACTTCGCATCGCGCAGTCGTATCACCACCCCCCCGAGTTTCCGGCTGGACAGCACCCTCCTGACTCACGGCAGACTCTACTGGGGCAGCATGGACCGACTCCACATCCAGGGCCTGCGGGGGATGCTGGAGTCCGAGGTCTCCGGTTCTGTCGTCTATGTCAGGACCGAGAACCTGGATGCCTTCAGTCTTTACCTGACCGCCTCGCCAGCCGCCGAATGTACCAGTGTGGAGGTGCTGGCGGATGGTTTCGCCTGCTACGAGGGGCCACCGCAGACCCTGCACTTTGTGGCCGACCGCGGCGTCGGTGGGGCCTTGTGGGGGTGGCGGATGGGGGAGCTGGAGCGGTTACACAAGACCGCAACGCTTGAGGGGCCCATCGGGGAGGCCTTCAAGGTCCCCTTTGTCGTGGCGTACGGTACGGCGGGCAGTGAAGCTCAGACCCGACGCCATCGCGCCGAAGCGGAAGCTTTCGCCCAGGGATGGAATGACTTCATGGTCCATGCCACCGCCGTACGGGCCATCCGCGAGGACGAGCTATCGCCCGCTGATCTGGAGACGAAGTCGCTGGTCATCTTTGGCGCCGAGGACACCAGCGTCTTGCTGAGAGAAGCCAACTCGCGCCACGAACTGCCGGTGCACGTCAGGTCCGGCGGCGTGATCGTCCGCGATCCGGTCTATGGTGACCGTGAGTACCTGGGCGGCCACTTCGGCGCCTTCCTCTGCTACCCCAACCCGCTCACAGACTTCACCACCTATCTGGTCGTCTGCCAGGGGCAGTGGGCGACCCGACCCGATGGGTCAGCGCGGCAGGGGCTGGAGTATGATCTGGAGAAGCTACCATGGGCCTACCCGGACTACGTGGTCTTCAACACCGACATCAGTCAGTTGCCGCACGTGCTCAATGTGAACAACAAGCCCCCGGTGACCTGCTATGAGGCTGGCTACTTCGTGGAAGCCGGGTACTTCGACCAGGACTGGCAGCCCGACCGCGGCCTGACGCTGGATCGCCTGGCAGCGGCCGGTCTGGGCATCCGGCGCATCCACGTGGCCGAGGTCCGCTACACGGCCGATGCCCTGCCCCCGGCCGTGGTGGTCTCGGTCCGCGATGCCGAAGGGCGCCCTGTGCCTCAGGCGAGAGTGACGGTGCGGACGGGCGGAAGCCAGCCGCTGGTGCGGAGCGCTCTGACCGACGCCGAGGGGGTGGCGCGCTTCCCGGTGACCGCCGGTGAACGCCGGGGGAGAGTGCCGGCGCAGGTCGTCAATGTCGAAGCTACCGGCGCCGTGTACGACTTCCGCGCCGACGAGATGACCACCACCCTGGGGCAGGGGCTGGCGCTCAGCGTACGAGTCACTGAGGCCGACGAGGCCAGAACCGTGACCGTTCGCGCCAGCCTGCTGGACCGGATGGACAGCCGGCAAGAGGCCTCGCTGCGCCTTGAGGTGCCCGGCGGCGCGGCGTTTCCGGCGGTGGTGGCGCTGATGCCGGGGGCCACGCGCCCCGCTGAGGCAACGTTCCACTGGGACGTATCGGCCCTGCCTCCGGGGCGCTATTACGGCCGACTCCAGGTGACCCGCGTTGACGGGGCGTCCCTGGCCTGCCCTGTGCCCGTCGCTGTTCCGGAGTGGCCTGACGGTGATCTCCGCCTCGCCGGGGTGTCCGCTGCGGACATCGTCGCCGGGCAACCGTACTCGGTCACCGCCAGGCTGCTGAACCTGTCGCTTGAGCGGCCCGTGGTGACTGAGGTCACTGGTGCCCTGTTGACGGCCCGACGTCTCCTGCCGCCCCGGTCAGTGACAGTGCCGGCCGGGGGTGAGGCCGTGGTGAGCTGGACGCCGGGCGCGGGCGAGTCGCCAGTGGCGCAGGGGGTACACCAGGCGCGAGTGACCGTCACCGGTCACCGGGGCTTGACCGGAGTGGCCCAGTTCATCGCCCGGTAGGACCAGTCCCATAGTGGGGTGTCTGTCATGCGGTGTCTAGTGCTGACTGCTCTGACCCTGTGCTACGCTACATGCTATGCGGCCGACCTGGTGCAGTTGGCTGGTGCCGGAAGGACGGTCCTGACCCTGTACCCGGGCCAGACCCGGGCCCTGGTGCGCGAAACACGCCAGGTGACCCTCCCCGCCGGCGACAGCAGCCTGTGGTTCTCCTGGACAACGGCGAAGATAGATGCGGCCACGGTGGCGCTCTCGGTCCCCAACGCCACTGTCGGCGAGGCGGTCCGCCCGGCCGGGCAGGACAAGACCTTCGTGTGGCGGCTAAGCACCGCGTCCGAGAACACCGTGACCGCTGTCCTGACCTACATGCTGGACGGCTGTCGCTGGCAACCCAACTACCGGCTCTGGATCCCTGCTGCCGGCGGCCCGGCACGGCTCGAAGGATTTCTGCGGCTCACCAACGAGACGGGCGTGGACCTGGCGGGCGTCTCCGTGCAGGCCGCGGTGGTCGGGGCCGGTCCGGAGGCCGTGACACAACTCTACACCCTTCCGGAGGTCTGCACAGTCGCTCAGGGCGAGACCTGCACCTGGCCGTTCGTCGCGGCCGCCGATGTCGGTTCGACCGTCGAGTACCGCTACGGGGCGGACCAGTACGGGGGTAATGTCGAGCGGGTCCTGCGCTTGTCGTTGGACCCGGAAACTCAGCGAGCCGTGGCCCTTCTGCCCGCCGGCAGCCTGACGGTGTATGACGCGGCGGACGACAGCGCACCGCTGCTCCTGGCCAACCTCAACTTCGGGGGTGGCTACGGCATGGAGCTGGACCTGGGGCCGGAGCCGGACATTGTCGTGCACCGCAAGCTGATGAACATGGCGCGCAGTAACATCGAGCAGGACCGGATCGGGAAGGTCTGTGGCAGTGACACCCAGGAGGACTACGAGATCCAGGTCCGCAACCACCTGACCACGCCGATTGACCTGCGCATCACCGAGTTGCTGACCTCAAACTGGGAACTGCAGTCCGACCTCGCTCCCTACGAGAAGGGGCCGACGGTCGCCCGATTCGCCCTACCGGTCGAACCGGGGGCACAGGCCGGCCTGAAGTTCACTCTGGTGAAACACTCGGGTACCCGGGTGCCTTGAGTGCTCAGCCTCCCGGCAACGCCAGGGCGGGGTCGCCAAACAGCATAAACTTCATGCCCTGGAAGAAGATGCTGGGCGGATACCAGTCCTCGGTCGGCTTCAGCTCCGCCAGGCGCTCGGCCTGCCAGTAGTGCGCCAGGGCATCGCGCCAGGCGTCGCCAACCCGCGGCGCGCCATTGGCGATGCTCAGGACAAAGCCGTCCAGCAGGCTCAGCGCGCACGGCTGGGCGCCCGTGTTGCAGCCGATATAGGCCACCGCACCGCTGCGGGGCATCCGCAGGAGTCGTTCGCCCAGACCGGTAGGGTTAAGGCGCCCGGGTTGCAGGGGGGCTGGCGCGGGTGGTTCCGCCGTGAAGACCTGCCCGGCGTTGGTGCCGCGGTGCAAGATGCCGTTCAGGTCAAGATACGGCTCGTAGGGCGGTTCAACGGCGAAGCGCCCTGTTCCACACCCCACCGACATGAAGATCCCCGGACTGGCCACCGCCAGGGCCTCGCGTTCGGCGGGACCGAGACAGCGGTCCCAGCTCTCCCCATTGCCATGCCCCGCATGCAGCACCAGCTCCTTGCCCGCCAGGATGGAGTCCCGCACGCTCTGTGGGGTCGGCTGCATGGTCTCGCCCCCGAAGAACTGCCGCTCCACCTCCCAGCCGGCGTTGCTCAGCGCGGTCGCCAGCTTGCCGAGCCGCTCCCGCTCATCCACCCAACCATCGGCGTGGGCGATGAGTGCTCGTGGCGTGGCCCGCGGGGTACGTTCCCATTCCAGCGTCTTGGCGATAACCGCCTGTAGCTCCCCCACTGTCGAGACCGGCCAGCGGCCCACAGCAATCTCCGGCACATAGGAGATGGCGTCATAGTTGATCGTGTCCGTCTTGAAGTGCTCGCCCCGGACCTCCCCATAGTAGGTGCCATGGAAACCGTCGCGCTGCGCATTCCAGTCCTCGAAGCTGCCGTCTGTTTTCGCCAAGTCGGCGTAGTACAGGTCGCTGGCATAGAAGGCATAGTGGTAGGCCGGCTCCGTCACACGGTCCAGCACCATCCAGCGCACCGGGAAGGTGTCGGCGTCACCGACCAGCAGGGCGTAGCGCAGCCCCTCGCGCTGCCAGGCGCGATGCAGCAGGCGCTTGATGCGCTCCGGCGCGTCGGCGCCCTCATTGCCCGCCAGCAGGTCCTCAAGCGCCAGGCAACGGACGCGGAAAAAAGGCTCCCGGGCCTGGACGTATGGCTCCATGCTCTTTACCCAGTAGGCCGGGCAGATGACCATGAGCCCAGGACGGGCCGGGACCTCGGGCTGGGCGCCGGCGGCGCGAAGACAGGCCACCAGGGCCACCACAACCACCCACCAG
>JABLXH010000135.1 GCA_013178155.1 Armatimonadota bacterium
CCTCCGGCCCGTCGTAATCCAGGTTCAGCGTCACACTCAGCGGCCGGTACGCCTCCAGCGCCGCCACCTGCTCCGCCGACAGAAGCCCCCCGCCGATGGCCACCGGATGGGGATCTGGCGCCCCGTCTCGGCCCAGCAGCGCCTGCCGCGCCTGCAGACAGTCCAGAAAGCCCTCCACCACCACCAGATGCCGGCTGTGGGCCCCATGCAGGCCATACGGCACGGCCTTCGACCCGCCCCGCAGCATCAGGTACTTGCGTTCCGGGGCCGCCTCGCCCGACAGGTCCCGCGCCCAGAGGTTTTGCAGCCGCCCCCCGCGTCCCCGCCAGGCCCCCACCAGCCGCCCGGGCCACAGGTTGATCAGCGCCTGCCCGTGGTCGAAAGCCGGCGGCAGCAGCCCCGCCTCGCGAATCTCCTCCAGCCCAAACCCCCGGCTCCCCAGCGCCGCCTGCGTCTGCTCAAAGGCCGGGCACACACCCAGTTCGGCGGGCCCCCAGCTCTCCGGCGGCAGCCCCCGGCTCTCCAGATACCGCCCCGCCGGGCCCTCCGGATCCGCCGCCAGCGCCCCCACCGCCAGGGCCACGAAGGCCTCCAGCAGCTCCGCTCGCCGGGCCGCCGCCGAGGCCTGCTGCACCTCCTGGGGCGAGCGCGGGGTCTCCGGAAAGGGCACGCCGGCCCGCTCGCAAAGCTGGCGCACCGCCTCCAGAAAGTCGCTACCCCGTAGCGGGTGTCCCCGCGCCACGTAGGCCAGCCAGGTGACAAACTCCCCGCCGTGGATCTTCAAGCCAAAGGGGCTGTCCTGATAGGCCCAGACGCGGTCAGGGCGCGGGGCGCCGGGCAGGGAGCGGGTGGCAGCCTCCTGGGTGGCCACGTAGTAGCGGCCGCGGCGCGTCCAGCCAAACTCGGGGAAGGCGGAGGGGAGGCGATCCCACAGGGTGGGGAAGAGGTGATGGTCCAGGAAGTCGGCCAGGTCCATGGTGCAAACGTTCCCTTTTATCTCATTGCTGCTATGGTTGCGATGACCCTCGGCCCCTGGCACACCCCCCGGTCGCCAACGTCGCTAACGCTGACTATTGTACCAACGTTCCCGTTGGCGTCAAGGGCCGCCTCGTGCCTCCCAGGCGGCCGCAGGACCCTGCTGCAGCCCCGTGCAGGAATGCTCCCGTCCCCGGCGGAACTCTCCTTCCACGGCGCCCGCGGCCACTCCACCGGCCCCACCATGCCCGCGTCTCCGCCGGCTCTGGAGCCGTATCAGCAACCGGTCACGATCCCGCCGCCGAATATAAGCGTCCGGTCACCCATGGGGGCCCGAATATCAGCGTCAAGTCACCTTCACGGCTCCGCAGGGCAGAGGGGCGAAGACCGCCTGAGGCGTTGAGTCTCAGGGCTTCCCGGCCCCTGGCCGTGGCGCCCGAGGGTGCCCACGAGTCATTCACAAGTAATGACACAAGACGGGGCCGCGGCTCCCGGGGGGCCGCGCCCCGGTGGGGGAGAGGACGCCGAAGGCGACA
This sequence comes from Armatimonadota bacterium, assembly GCA_013178155.1. GTDB lineage: Bacteria > Armatimonadota > Zipacnadia > Zipacnadales > UBA11051 > JABLXH01. The sequence goes on from JABLXH010000135.1 coordinate 1,512, forward strand.
ATACCTGCAATAGCGACATTACCCGTAACGTTCCCGTAAGCTCCCTTTCCTGGGACGGGCGAAACCCCCTCGCCAGCATCGCCAAATATAAGCATCCGGTCACCGTTCTCCTCCCCCGTCAGCGGCGGCCCTCTCGGGGACTCACGGACTTCGGCGGAATATAAGCAACCGGTCACCTTTACCGTCGTACTGATGGGAGTGGGCCAGGGGCTGATTTTGCGGCGGCCGGCGACAACAGGGAGGAGAGGGCCGTTGGAGTGGGGAAGAGGACCCCTGCCGGGAGAGGTCGGAGACGCGATATGGGCGCTGTTGCGGGCCCAGCGCCGCGTCGGACCGGTGGGCGACGCTGGCCCTGGCAGGGGGACTGCTGACACTCCGCGTTTCTCGCCCCGATCCTGCACTGCTTCTGACCGCGCCTCCCGGCGAGGCACATCCGTGCGCCGCTCGGCCGCTGACCGGGCGTGCGCGACCTTATCCGCGTCGGGAGGAGAGGACACGAATGGATTATCTGGCACATTCCCCCAGGGATGGGCAGGGGCAGGCCCTGCCCGATCACTTGCTGGCCGTGGCCACCCGGGCCGGGGAGTTAGGGCAGGCCTTCGGGGCGGGCGACCTGGCCTACGTGGCGGGGCTGGTCCACGACCTGGGCAAGACCAGCGCGCAGTTTCAGCAGTACCTCCGGGGCCTGGTGACCACCGGCGGCGACCACAAGCTGGCGGGGGCACAGTGGGTGTATGAGCAGTTCGGAGGAGTCGTCGCCGCCGTGATCGCCCCGGTGGTTCTGGGGCACCACGGCGGACTTCCAGCCCTCGCTACCGCGGTCGGCGAAGTAAAGAAGCTCGCCGCCCCCGGTCTTTCGCAGACCTGGCAGGCGTTGGGGCTGGCGGACAAGATGCCGTCCCCCGCGCTGCCGGAGTGGCTTGATGCCAAGGACGCCGCCACTTGCGAGCTGTTCATCCGCCTCCTTTTCAGCGCCCTGGTGGACGCGGATTACCTCGACACCGAGAGCCACTTCCACCCACAGCAAGCCGCGCTGCGGGGCCAGTTCCCCGGTCTGGGCGAGGTCCACGAGGCCTTTACCGCAGCCTATGCCAGTGCTTTCGGCAGTACGCCGGAGAGCGTCGTGAACCAGGTCCGGCGCGAGGTCCATGAGGCCTGTGTGAAGGCCGCCCAGGGACCGCCGGGGGCCTATAGCCTGACGGTCCCGACCGGTGGCGGGAAGACCCTCGCCAGCCTGGCCTTTGGCCTGAACCATGCCCTCCGGCACGGCCTGGAAAGGATTATCGTCGTCATCCCATACACCAGCATCATCGAGCAGACCGCGGACGTCTACCGCAAGTTTGTGCCGCCGGCGGCGGTGCTGGAGCACCATAGTGCCCTTGCCTCCGAAGACGGGGCGGCGAACACCGGGCTCCATCGGCTGGCGGCGGAGAACTGGGACGCGCCGCTCATCGTGACCACAGCGGTGCAGTTCTTTGAGAGCCTCTTTGCGCACCGTCCCGGTCGCTGCCGGAAGCTGCACCACGTCGCCCGCAGCGTGGTGATTGTGGATGAGACGCAGACGCTCCCCGTGGGCTTGCTGCAGCCCACCTTCGCTGTCCTCAAGGAGCTGGTGGCACACTACGGGGTCACGGTGCTGCTGACCAGCGCCACCCAGCCGGCGTACGAGAAGTTCACCGACCTGCCCATCACAGAGATCGCGCCGGACCCGGTGGGCCTGGCCCAGCAGCTCAAGCGTGTGCAGTTCACGCACCAGCCGCAGCCCCTGACCTGGGCCGAGGTGGCACAGTTCATGCAGGGCAAGCCCCAGGCCATGGCGGTGGTCAACACCCGCGGCGATGCTCAGGCCCTCTATGAGCAGCTTCCCGGTGACTGCCGCCTGCTGCTTTCGACCCGGCTCTGCGGGGCACACCGGCGCCAGGTGCTGGAGGAGGTACGCCAACGTCTGCAGGAGGGGCAGCCGTGCCTGCTGGCCACCACGCAACTGGTGGAGGCGGGTGTGGACCTGGATTTCCCGCTGGTGCTGCGAGCCACGGGGCCGCTGGTGAACATGGTTCAGGCGGCGGGGCGATGTAACCGTGAGGGGTGTAAGAAAACCGGCGAAGTCATCGTCTTTGAGGCCAAGGAGGGACACCTGCCGCCCGGCGCCTACCAGACGGCAACCGACCAGACGCGCAGCTTCCTCGCGGGGCAGGGCGAGGCGGACCTGGCGGACCCAAAGACGCACGCCGCCTTCTTCGCCAGCTTCTACCAGGCGGCCGACCTGGACGCCAAGGGGATCAGCAAGCTCCGGAAGTCTCTGGACTTCCCGGCGGTCAGCGAGGCGTATCGGGTGATCGAGGACGACACGACGCCGGTCGTGGAGTGCTGGGGGGAGGCGAAGGATCTGCTCACGGCCATTGGCCAGCAGAAGTCGGTGACATGGCAGGACCTGCGGCGGCTGCAGCCGTACTTCGTCAATCTCCGGGCCTATGAGCTCAAAGAAGCGCAGAAGGCCGGCCTGTGCGCGGAGGTGTTGCCAGGCAGCGGCCTCTGGCGCTGGGACGGGAAGTACGACCCGAATCTGGGATTGCAGTGGGAACATGACACGCAGGTATTCTGAAAGGGGGTATGCCTGATGTCCGCACCGCCGCCTCTGGCCGTGAAGGTCTGGGGCGATCTGGCCTGCTTCACCCGGCCAGAGCTCAAAGTCGAGCGGGTCAGCTACCAGGTGATGACACCGTCAGCGGCCCGCGGCATTCTGGAGGCGATCTTCCGGAAACCGGAGGTCGCCTGGCGGGTGGAACGCATCAAGGTGCTGCGTCCCATCCGCCATCTGTCCATCCTGCGCAACGAGGTTGACCAGGTGCTGGCTCCGTCGACCGTGAGCGGGTGGATGAAGAGTGGTGAGGTGACGCCGCTGCTGGCCGACGAGCACCGTGCCCAGCGGCACACCCTGGCGCTGCGGGATGTGGAGTATGTCATCGAGGCCCGCCTGGCGCTGCGTCCCGGGGCGGCCGACGGCCTGGCCAAGTACGTGGCGCAGTTTCAGCGGCGGGTGGAGAAGGGACAGTGCCACGTGCGGCCCTGTCTGGGCTGCCGGGAGTTCCCCGCCCACTTCGCTCCGCCCGAGGGTAACGAGCAACCCATTGACCGCACCGACGACCTGGGCCAGATGCTCTTTGACCTGCGCTACGGCGGGCCCAATGGCCGGGCCGACCCGGTCTTCTTCGCGGCCCGGCTGGAGGACGGGGTGCTGGAGGTCCCGGCGGAGTTGTATCAGGAGGTGGGCTATGATCTTGCGTCGCCTGTGTGAGGCTGCGCCCCAGTTTGAGTTCCCGCCGCCGGGTTACCAGAAGGGGCCGGTCAAATGGATTGTGGACCTGGATGCCGAGGGCCAGTGCCGAGGCTTCGTTCGGACCGTAGGGGACGAGACCAAGAAGAACGACCGGGGCAAGGAGATGGCGTTCCCCTTTGTGCAGCGCACCAGCGGTGTGGCTGCGCAGCTCCTGGCCGACAAAGCCGACTATACGCTAGGCGTAGTGGATCCGGGGGCGAAGCCGAACGAGCCCGAAAAGGTGAAGCAAAGGCATGCGGCCTTCATGAAGCTCTTGGATGACTGTGCGGCACAGACGAGCTTCAGCCCGCTCGAAGCCGTGCGTGAGTTCCTGGAGCCGGAGCACCAGCTTCCGGAGCTGCCTTCGGAACTGCAGCAGGGAGACATGGTGACGTTCCGCGTGGACGGTCAACTGCTGATTGAGCAGCCAGAGATCCGGGAGTACTGGGCCAAGTGGATCGCGGCCACGCAGGCTTCCGGGCCGGAGGCCCCCTGCCTCGTGTGTGGCAAGCCGGGCCCCGTCGCCAATCCCCACCCGCGTCCCATCAAGGGCGTACCTGGCGGCAACCCGGGTGGCTGCGCGCTGGTCTCCGTGAATGCCAGGGCCTTTGGCTCCTACGGTCATGGCATGGACTTGACGCAGGCTCCGGTCTGCTGGACGTGCGCTGACACCTACGCTCAGACGCTCAACGCTCTGCTGGCGTCCCCCAACCATCACTTCCGGCTGCAGGATCGCCTGGTCTATGTCTTCTGGACCAGAGAACCGACCGAGTTTGACCTCGGCACCGTGTTCATTGACCCCCAGCCCGAACAGGTGCAGAAGCTGCTGGAGACGGTGCACACGGGTCAAGGGACGGTGTCCCTGGACCGCAACCAGTTCTACGCTCTGTCGCTGTCGGGCAGCCGCGGTCGGGTCATCGTGCGCGATTGGCTGGAGACCACCGTGGGGCATGTGCAGCAGAACCTGGGGCACTACCTGGAGGCCCTGGACCTGGTGGACCCCGACGGCCAGACGGCTACCCCGCCGGGCCTTTATGCCCTGATGGCGGGGCTGATCCCCGGCAAGGGTCGCGACCCATGGAAGGAGCTGCCGCCCAACCTGGCCGCGCAGTTCGTCCACGCGGTCCTCAACGGCAACCCCTTGCCGGATACGCTCCTGGCGCGGGCCGTCGCCCGAGCACGGGCGGAGCAGGGACTCACGCGCCCCCGCGCCGCGCTGATCAAGCTGTGCCTGCTGTTGTCATCTCACCCCGAGGAGGGATTGGCCTTGACTCCAGACCTCAACCCCGAGCTGGACGACGCCGCGTACCTGTGCGGCCGGCTGCTGGCAATCCTGGAGAACATCCAGAGTGCTGCCATCCCCGGCGCCAAAGCCACGCTGATTGACAAGTACTACGGCACCGCCTCCACGGCGCCAGCGGCCATCTTTGGGCTGCTGATGCGCCAGGCCCAGGCCCATCTGGGCAAGCTGCGTAAGAACAAGGAGGGAGCGCACCACGCCCTGCAGCAGGCGCTCGAAGACGTGGCGGGGCGCCTGGGGCAGCAGTTCCCCCGGGTCCTCGACCTGAACCAACAGGGCAAGTTCGCCCTGGGCTATTACCAGCAGCGGGCTGCGGATCGCAAGGCCCGCAGTGACGCTGCCGCTGCCAAGAAGCAGAATGCCGGTGCTACCGGCACCGCCACCAAGCTGATTGCTGACTCCGACATCCCCGAGGGAGGGAATGACAATGTCTGAACTGTGGACCAACCCCGATGTGCGCCATGACTTCGTGCTGCTGTTCGACGTGACCGACGGGAACCCCAACGGGGACCCCGATGCAGGTAACCTGCCGCGGGTGGACCCGGAGACCATGCAGGGCATGGTGACGGACGTGTGCCTCAAGCGCAAGGTGCGCGACTACGTGGCCGAGACACGAAAGGACCAGGAGCCCTACAAGATCTATGTTCAGCACAAGGGCCTCTTGCCCCGCGAGCGGGCTGAGGCCTACACCCACTTCGGCTTCACGGACCTCGGCAGCAAGCAGCCGGCGAACGAAGTAGCCCAGGTCCGGGACTGGATGTGCGCCAACTTCTTCGATGTGCGTTCATTTGGCGCGGTCATGGGCATGACGCAGTATAACTGCGGCCAGGTCCGAGGGCCACTGCAATTGACGTTTGCTCGCTCTGTAGACCCGATCGTGCCCATGGACGTGTCCATTGTTCGCGTCGCGATCGAGAGCGAGAAGGAGCTTACAGATAGCGACGAGGAGGGCGCAACCCATGGCACGATGGGCCGCAAGGCCATCCTGCCCTACGGCCTGTATCGCGGGTACGGCTTCTACAACCCGGCCCTCGCCAAGAAGACCGGCTTCACCGAAGACGACCTGGCCCTGTTCTGGGAGGCCCTACAGCGCATGTGGGACCTCGACCACTCCGCCGCCCGCGGCCTCATGGCCTGCCGAGGGCTCATTGTCTTCAGCCACAACAGCGCCCTGGGCAATGCGCCGGCACACAAACTGTTTGAGCGCGTGCAGGTGTCCCGGCGTGAGGGGGTGAGCGTGCCGCGCAAGTTCGACGACTATGAGGTGACGGTGGACAAAGAGGGCCTGCCGGAGGGCGTGACAGTGACCATCCTGGTCTAGAAGCGGAGCGGCCCATGTACGCCGAAGCCGACTTGCTGCCGCTGTCGGCCGTCCAGCATCTGGCGTTCTGCCCGCGCCAGTGTGCCCTGATCTACCTGGAGGGCGTGTGGGAGGAAAACCGCCTCACCGTCCTGGGCGGGCTCGCCCATGAACGCGCCCACGAGGAGCGCGCGGAGTTTCGCGACGGCGTGCTGATCCGTCACTCGCTGCCCTTGCACTCCCTGCGCCTCGGGCTGTCCGGGATCGCCGATGTGGTGGAGTTCCATCCCGTCACCGCCGGCGGCATCGCTCTGCCGGGAAGGGAGGGCCAGTGGCTCCCCTTCCCGGTAGAGCACAAACGCGGCAAGCCCAAGCCGGATCACTGTGACGAGGTGCAGGTCTGCGCCCAGGCCCTGTGCCTGGAAGAGATGACCGGCGCCGCCATCCCGCGCGGAGCGCTGTACTATGGCGAGCCGCGCCGCCGCACCCCGGTGGAGTTCACGGCGGAGCTGCGGGCCGAGACTGAGGCCCTGGCTGCCGCCCTCCATGAGCTGGTCCGGGTGGGGGAGACGCCGCGGGCGACCCGTGAGCCCAAGTGCCGGTCGTGCTCCCTGGTGGACCTGTGCCTGCCCGCGCCCGTCCGCCGCCGCCGGGACGCCGGCGCTTACCTGCGGCAGGCCCTGCAGGCCAGCACCGAAGCAGACGGGGGGGAGTCAGCATGAAGCACTTGCTCAACACGCTGTATGTGATGAGTCAGGAGACCTACCTGGCCCTGGACGGGGAGACCGTCCTGCTGCGGCGAGAGGGGCAGAGCGTCCACCAGGTGCCCCTGCACACCCTCGACGGCATCATCGCCTTCGGCCAGGTCAGCGCAAGCCCTGCGCTCATGGCCGCCTGCGCCGAGCGGAACGTGACCCTGTCGTTCATGAGCCTCAACGGCCGCTTTCAGGCCCGTGTGCAGGGCCCCGTCTCGGGCAATGTGCTGCTGCGGCGGGCCCAGTACCGCCTGGCCGATGACCTGCTGGGCGCAGCCGCCATCGCCCAGTCCATTGTGATGGCCAAGCTGGCCAACGGGCGGGCCGTCCTGCTCCGAGCCAGTCGCGACCACCCCCACAGCCCCGGAGCCGCCGAGGTGAAGGCCGTGGCCGCGTTCCTCGGGGGGTGTCTGGAGGGGCTGGCGGAGCCGCTGCCGCTGGACGAACTGCGCGGCCTGGAAGGGGAGGCGGGCAAGGCTTACTTCAGCGTCTTTGACCACCTGATCGTGGCCCAGAAGGAGAGCTTCTTCTTCGAGAAACGCAGTCGTCGCCCGCCCTTGGACAATGTCAACGCGCTGCTGTCCTTCGCCTACTCGCTGCTGGCGCACGATGTCTGCAGCGCCCTGGAGGGTGTGGGGCTGGACCCGCAGGTGGGCTTCTTGCACCGAGATCGCCCGGGACGGCCCAGCCTGGCGCTGGACCTGATGGAGGAACTCCGGCCAGTACTCGCCGATCGGTTGGTGTTGTCGCTCATCAACCGGCAGCAGGTGCGGCCGAAGGGGTTCAGTGTTCTGGAAAGCGGGGCGGTTCGGATGGACGACGACACCCGCCGCACGCTGATCACCGCCTATCAGGAGCGAAAGCGGGAGACCTTGCAGCATCCGTTCCTGCAAGAGCAGGTGCCGGTGGGTCTGCTGCCCCACTGCCAGGCTCTGCTGCTGGCCCGCTTTCTGCGAGGTGACCTGGATGCCTACCCGCCCTTCTTCTGGAGGTGAGGCCCATGATGGTGCTGGTGACGTACGATGTGAACACGGAGACCAAAGAGGGTCGGGGACGGCTGGCGCGAGTGGCGAAGGCGTGCGAGAACTGGGGGCAACGGGTGCAGAACTCGGTGTTTGAGTGCCTGGTGGACCCGGGGCAATGGGAGCGGTTGAAGGCAGAGTTGATTGACCGGATAGACCAGGATCGGGATAGTCTTCGGTTCTACTATTTGGGGAGCAACTGGCGGGGTCGAGTGGAGCATGTGGGGGCCAAGAAGACACTGGACCCGGAGGGTCCGCTGGTGCTGTGAGTGTTGCGCGAACGTGGAGTGGGGGCGCGAGAGCCCGGGGGTTCGCGCTGGGCCGCAGCGGGGCGTGAGCGGGCTTTGACGGGCGGTGTTGGGCCTAGGGGGAAGGGATAGGGGAGGGGCCATGGGGAGAGGTTCGCGGAAAGGGGGTACTGAGCGCCTGATAGTCAGGGGTTCGTGAGTGGTGGCGTCGCCCCCCGCGCGGGGGCGTGGATTGAAACAACGACGGGATAGGTGGTAGCGATGGGACTGATGTCGCCCCCCGCGCGGGGGCGTGGATTGAAACTCTGCATCGGTCAACCCCGTATACCCGCCCCCCCCGGTCGCCCCCCGCGCGGGGGCGTGGATTGAAACCGGTTGCGCGGCTCCGCAAACCAGTAGTCCAGCCGTCGCCCCCCGCGCGGGGGCGTGGATTGAAACTCATCGGCGACCCCCCTGCCACCAGCGCACGCGGGTCGCCCCCCGCGCGGGGGCGTGGATTGAAACCTCGTCGAGATACGTGATCAGGGCGTCGCTGACGTCGCCCCCCGCGCGGGGGCGTGGATTGAAACTTCCGCGCCCACGCGGGAGGCGGCGCGACCACGCGTCGCCCCCCGCGCGGGGGCGTGGATTGAAACCGAGCAGCGCGAGACCCGTGCGGCCCGTGCGGTGGGTCGCCCCCCGCGCGGGGGCGTGGATTGAAACAGGGCCTGCTGCGCGATAAGATCTGATGCCTCCAGTCGCCCCCCGCGCGGGGGCGTGGATTGAAACGCTCGACCCGGAGCGCGATCTCCGACATGAGGCGCGCGTCGCCCCCCGCGCGGGGGCGTGGATTGAAACCCCAATACGGTCTGCGGGCCGATAAAGACGCGGCTGTCGCCCCCCGCGCGGGGGCGTGGATTGAAACCATAGCCTGCCCCGCGTCGTGCAGTGCCTGCAGGGTCGCCCCCCGCGCGGGGGCGTGGATTGAAACACTGTCCTCCACCTCCCGATATCTCTGTCTATGCGTCGCCCCCCGCGCGGGGGCGTGGATTGAAACCGCTGGACGCTCTACCAGTATAACGGGACCACCCGTCGCCCCCCGCGCGGGGGCGTGGATTGAAAAACTGCACCCCCTCCCTCTGCGTTTTGGGGGGGTGACCGCCGAATGGCGCATGACAGCATCGCGGACTTCCCAGGGGCCGACTCGGGCGAGCAGCCGTGTGTAGGCCACTGCCTGTTGAGCTAGGGTGATGCGTCGCCGCACATAAGCGTCCTCGGCCAGCGGCGCCGCGCGGGTCAGTATGGCGTCCGTCCGGTCAAGGCGCTCCTGCTGCCATGCCTCGGGCTCGAAGGTGTTCAGGCCATCGGTGGCAGCGTGGTAGAACCGCAGCATCAGCGGCCCCGTCCGCGGACCGAAGTAGCGCAGGTGGAAGTCGCGGAGAAGCCCGTCCAGGTCGAGGTCGGCATTCGAGGCGAGGCGGCAGGTCAGGTCTGCCCAGTTACTCACTGGACTCCTTGTGCTCACGGAGGCATCGGGAGACGAAATACCTCGCTCGGCGAGGAGGGCTTTCGCCTGTTGAAAGACTTCGACAGGGATGGGGGCTTCATGCCTGCCCTCACTTGCCGAGCGCTGGCCCGCGCAGCCACTCCCGAATCTTGGGATAGACGGCGGTCGTGAAGCCATGCTGACCGATGTCCTCGAAGAGTAGCGTCGTCAGCGCCCCAGCCGCCTTCGCCGTGTCGGCGATCTCCGTCGCTCGCGGCAGGGACCTCGCGCTGCTTGAGATCATCAGGAAGGGCTTCCCCTTGAGCAACTCGTAGTGTTGGAGCCCGCCGCCGCCCTCGCCGAAGATGAACGCCGAGAACATGTGGGTGACTTCTCCATCGGACCCGTCAATAAGCGCGGCGGTGGCGTGTGCTCCGTTGGAGAAGCCACCGAGAATGCGGTGGTCGGGGTCAATGTTGGGCACGGTCTGGTCGAGCTTGGCGAGCATGGTCCGGACGAACGGCCAGCCATACTGGCCATCGGCGCTGCGGACGATGAGGACGGGCGGCTTGTTGACGGGCGAGTTCGGGTCAAGACTGATCTTGAACAGCGGCAGGGCGACACAGATGAAGTCCTGCTCCTCAGTCAGCGCCCGCGCAACCGTGGGGTTGCTGGCGTTGCCCCCGTCCCCACCGTTGAGAAAGATGAACAGCGGGTGCTTGCGCTGTGGATCGTAGTTACGTGGCAGGAACACGGTCATCTGCGCCGGGTCGGTGCGCTGGGTGGAGAGCGCGAAGAGCGTCGGCGGCATCTCGGGGAAGGTCACCGTGAACCACCGGCCGGGGGCCAGCACGGGTGGCCCCGGCTGTGCCGTGCAGCCAGAGGCGATGGTGACGACGAAGATGACGGGCAAGATGGTATTCCTCATGAGGGGCTCCCCACGAGTGATCACCTTCAGCCGGAACTACCCAGATCTCAAACTGGTGTCCTTGCCTTGCGAGCTTCACAGCCGCCCACCTGATGCGCAAATGCGCCGCTGGAGGCACAAGCACATCCTATCACGTCAAGCTGACGCCCGTCACCTGCGTTAGCGTGTCGCGCAGTGCCATGATGTCGGCCAGTTCGCCGTCACGTGCAACCATGAAAGACCGTCCACCCTGGGAGGCATGGAGTGGCAGGCAGGCGATGAAGGCCAGCAGGCACAGCGTTGCTTTGATGAGGCATCTCATATTGGCTCATCTGTGGAAGGAGCGTCATCGGCCAGCCGGTAGCGCCGAACCTCTTCTCCGACGGCAACAGCGGCTGGGGGCTGGTCCCCCGCTCGTCCGGCAGAGGCCCGATCGGCGGCACCGTCCGTGGTTCGGGTGGCATGGAGAAGGGCTCCGATCCGTGCCATGGGGTCGGCCGCGATCGGAGCCCGGGGTACCACCCAATCGCCTTTCAAGTGGGCCCTAATACAGGCGATGCCCCGGGTAGACCCACATCTGGCGGTTGTGCATCCACTCCGGGGATTTGAACCACTTCACATGGCCATCGGCGAAGGCAAGGTTGGCGCCGCCATTGTGGCGGCTACCGTTGTAGACCTCGTAGCTGGCACCCAGACACCAGCAAGGGTAGATACAGGGGCGACCCTCATTGCTATCCGCGAGCATGATGATCTCAGCCGGGTTGACGAGTTTGGCCAAGCTGACGCCCAGCGCGCGGCAGGGGCGGCTGGCCCGGTAGGGTTCGCAGTAGCTGCAACCCAACGAGGTCCAGTTGTACCCGTAGCCGGGTGAGCCGCAGAAACTGGTACAGGACTTGGGGCCGGGGGCGCTGGGGCAGTATTGGACCTGGGTATTCTTGACGTAGGGCAGGGTGCAGTCCAGCCACATGATCTTCCACTTGGTGCTACTCCCACCGCCGCCGCCCCACAGGGGATAGCCGTACATCGGCAGACATTCGTCGAAATCCTGAACATACATCAGGACGGCCAGTGCGAACTGTTTTTCGTTCGACTGGCAGCTCGCCTGGCGGGCCTTCTCACGCGCCTTGGCGAAGACCGGGAAAAGGATGGCGGCCAGGATCGCGATGATCGCGATCACCACGAGGAGTTCAATCAACGTGAAACCGTGTCGTCTCATTGTTCGTTGTCCTCCTTACAGCATTTCTTAAACTGTACAATGAGGTGCGGGGCAGGTCAAGACGCGCCCAGGTCTCACCGCAGTCCCCACACGACCGGGTGTCGCACCAGGATCGCGCTTGAAAGGACAGAACCATGGTGCCAAGAGACAAGCTCACGACCAGGAATGGTTCTCCTCAGCTCTGGCGGACCAGACCAGCGCTACGACCTGCCACTGGTCTTCACACAAGAGCAAGGACTGGCCCAAGATTGGCGAGTACTATGGTTCATAACCAGCCGAGCGCGCCCTCAGTATCCGAGCCGCAGTCAGGCGCAGTGGTGGGCCATCAAGGAAAAGCCGTGGGATGGTTTGCTGAAGGCCAGGACCTCAAGACAGGCCCGTTCGCAGGCGGCTGCTCGTCTCTCAATACACCCCCATGACGCTCAACCATCTTGCCAGCTCGGCATAGAAGTACAGCAAATGCGACATCTGGTCGGGATAGTCATCGGTGCCGTAGCGGTCAGCCATATACGTCCCTTCCAGGGAGCCGCCCAGATAGACAATCGGCCGCTGCGGGTCGGTTGAGGCCACCATCACCGGGTCGCCTAGCGCATTGCGTGCCACCACCTGCGCCCATGGCTTCACGCCAACCTTGACCCGTAACGGCTGTGCTGCGGTCGGGAGGCCAAAGGCCGATCTCCCTTCCAGAGCCAGCGCCGCAAAACGACTGAGCGCAGGCGACTGTGGGTCACTGACCAGCCAGTCGCCACCACTTTCGTCCAGCGCTTCATACGCTTCTCCCACAGGGCACAGATCGCTTTGCAGCAGGATGCGATTGGCCAGGGAATCGCGGAACACGTTCTCCTGCAGGATCACGCCTCCGCCCAATCCCATGAGTTCCGCCAACATGGTCTGCACTCGCGGATCGGCAAGTTGGTCGCTGCCCTGCCCCCCACCAGTGCGGAACCATACCACAACACGCTGCTCGCCCAGCTTCTGCCGGCGTATAGCCTCTGCCAGTGCTGTGTGTGCATCCTCTATCTGCTCTGGATGGGCGCGTACGGTCATGACGATGCTGGACAGTGGCGCCCCGCCTCCGGGGTTGGCCCCATTGCGGACGACGTCAAGGGGCTTCGTCCCCAGGGTGCAATATACCAGCCATGTTGCGGGCATGTGGAGCCGTACCGGAAGGCGGACAAGGCCTTGGGCGTCCCGGCAGGACAGCTCTGCATCGCACAGGTCATACAGCCCTTGCGGCCTGAAGGGTGGCCAGGAGACCTCAACTGGCAAGTCCTTGCTTTGTCTGGGCCCCAACTGGTAGGCCAGGCGCTCGGGGCGGATCGCCCATCCCTGTGGCGCCGCGAGCTGCAGTTCGCCTTGAGTGGGTGTTTGTGTGTAGTTAGTGACTCGCAGACGTGTCTTCCCCGCGCTGGGACGGCCTTGCGGAAAGACGGCGAAATGATCGGGCTGCAATGACACCTCAAGCTTCGGCCGGACGCGCACCAGCAACGGTGTCTCCAGGGTGCGCTGCCCGTGCCGCACCCGCAGCGAAACCTCGCGATTGCCGGGCGGCAGTTCCGGGGCCGCAGCGAGACGCAGCATCGCGACGCCATTCACGACCGACTGTGGTGTTGCCTGCAGCAGCTCATCATCACTGACGATACTCACCACTGCAGAGGGGGAACCAGTGTTGGGCCCTTCCGTCCACCCCCGCACTGCTATCGTCATCGGCAGGCTTTCTCCCGGGACCGGCCGTAGACACGCCGGCTGCACCGAAACCCTTGGCAGCAGCTCCTCGGCGATCACGAGCACCGTCCACACGCCCACCTTCAAGCGCAGTGGGTTGGTGAGTCGGACCGCCTCCGCTCCGTGCGCCTCGGGCCTTAGCAACCATGCCGGGCGCTGCAGGTCCGCCGCCGGCAGGTCCAGGGTCAGCTCCACCTCGCGCTCAGCTAGCTCCCCGTTCTCCTCGGTGCCGTTGACGATCTGGATGACCCAATCACGCGTCCCATCCGGGTACAGCTTGATGAGACCAGTGGCCACCAGGTCCGGATCAGATGGGTTGAGCGCCACGCTCCCCGGCGGTGCGACAAACACGTCATCGGCGTAGACGTACTCGCGG
>JABLXH010000136.1 GCA_013178155.1 Armatimonadota bacterium
CTCGAAGCCCCGCAGGAAATACATCCGGTCAAAGAGCCGCTCGCCATTGCCGCCTGTCAGTCCGCCCGCCGCACGGGCAGCCTCGATCTCCCGGCGGATCTGTGCCCAGTCCCTGGGACCGCGTTCCCCCAGGGTCTCCAGGTCCGGAGGCTGGTACGTGTCCAGCGCACTCCAGTCGGCCAGCGGATTCTCGATGACGATGCCCTCCAGCCCCTCGTTCTCGTTGCGCCACAAGCAGCCCCAGTTGTCGCGGAACGTCTCGCCCTCGCGGTATACCACCGGCATCTCATCATGGAAGTCCGACTGCCCCGCCTGGAAGCCCGGGAAGAGCTTCGGATGCTGCAGCAGCACCTGCTCCAGGTCCTCGCGGTAGACTTTCCAGACGATGGGGGCGAAGCCTACGCTGGCCGGTATCCACTCGGGCCCGCGAAACTCGATGGCGGCAAGCCAGTTCTCGCGGTGGGTCATCGCTGGGAATCTCCTCCTTGTGCCGGGCCTTTTCGTTGGTTGATGCCCGGGATACCCGCAGGCGGGGAGGTCAGGAACCGACTCTTCCAGAACCTCCCGCCATCGCCCTGCCTGACGGCAGTCTGCTGCAGAAGAAGGTGGGCTTCATGCGACCTGTTCCGTATGCCGGTCTCCTCCTGGTGTTCCTCGTCATGCCGAATGCCGTGGGATTGGCCCAGGTGGTCAACGGCGGCTTTGAGGAATGCCAGCCAGCGACAGCCTCTCCCCCCGCTGCGTGGACCCTGCGCGGCGGCCTGCTGCCTTCGAGCTGGCTGTTCAACGGCCAGTATGGCGGCCCCGTCGAAATCGTTGCTGAGGCGCACACCGGTCAACGGGCTCTGGCGCTGGGCAAGACCGGTCCATTCGCGCACCTCTACCAGTCTCCTGTTGCGGTCGCGCCGGGGGCGATGCTGCAGCTTTCAGCCTGGGCCAGGGATGGCGAAGTGGAGTTGACGCTCTACGAGTACGCCGGGGACAACTGGCTGCGGACCGTGCCCACTGTGGCCCGGATCACCGCGCAGGACGACTGGGCACAGGGCGGCGGCTTCTATCGGGTCACTGATCCGCAGGTGACGCACGTCGCCCTGGTCATCGCCAAGGTAACCCCAGGAGGTGTGCTGGTGGACGACGTGGACATGCAGCCGATGGTCCCAGCCAGCAGCGCAGGGGGCGAGGTGCTCATCGAGAACCAGGGCTGCCGCCTGACGCTTGGCAGCGACGGGAGCTTTCGCTCGCTGTTTGACAAGACCGCAGGCGAGGAACGCGGGGTGGCCGTTGGCGCTCCCATCGCCAGCGCCACGGTTGGCAACTGGCAGCTACCCGTCACACGGCTGGTCCGGCACGATGGCCTACTCGAACTGACTTTCGGCGACGACCAGGCGCGGGCCACCGTAGAGGTGCAAGAGCATCCCTATCACGTTGGGCTTCTCCTGAAGTCCTGGGAGCCCCGGGAGATGGCCAGCATCACCCTGCTGGACCTGGCGGTGAAGCGCCTGGCGGTCGTCGGCGGCTCGGCGGGGGTAACCTATGACAGCAAGGCTGCGCTGGGTATGCAGACCCTGCACTACGCCGGCTCCCAGACCGTCTCCGGCACCGCGGAGACCGTCCTGTTCCGCTGCACCTTCCCCGGCACCCGGGGCCTGGAGAAGGCCGGCTGCGCGCTCCTGGCCTGTCCGCGACCCCGGCTGGAACAGACCATTCAGGAGGTCGAGCAGACCTACGGGCTGCCCTCGCCGCGAATCGACGGCGCGTGGGGCAAGCAGTCGCCGTTCGTCAAGCGCTCGTACTTCTTCGTCCATGATCTCAGCGAGGCCAATGTGGACGAGGTCATCGCCTGGGGCAAGCGCGGGCGGTTTGCCTACATTCAGATTCTCGAGGATGCCTGGTCGCACGGCGGCGGCAGCTTCGCCATCAATGAGACCAACTTCCCCCACGGGATAGACGGACTGAAGGCTACTGTAGCCAAACTCCACGCCGCGGGCTTCAGGGTAGGCCTGCACTTCCTGGCGGCGGGCATGCGCGGCACCGACCCTCTCGTCAGCCCGGTGCCCGACGATGGTCTTTTCTACGCGGCGGAGTTGCCGCTGGCTGCGGCCATAGACGAGAAGGCGGACTTCATCCCGACGACCACCCCTCCAGGTGAGTTTCCAGCCGAAGACGGCGGCTACATGGGTTCCGGAACATACCTGCGGCTCGGAGATGAGATCATCTGGTACCGCACAACCAGCCTTGACCCTCCCTACGGCTTCGTGGACTGCCAGCGCGGCGTACTCAACAGCACTCCGACCGCCCACGCCGCCGGCGATCGGATTCGGCACATGAAGCGCTCCTACGGGCTCTTCCTGATTGACGCTGACAGTCCGCTTCTGGACCGGGTGGCGACGCGAGTGGCGGAGGTGTTCAACTACTGCAACTGCGACGGCATGTACTTCGACGGCTCGGAGGCCCTCCAGGGCGACCACGAGTACTACAATGCCCGCATCCAGATGGCCTACGCCGAGAAGGCCGGCAACCCCAACCTGATCTGCCAGGGATCCAGCTTCTCGCCCTACACCTGGCACCTGGTCTCGCGCTGCGCCTCGGCCGACGGCTATCGCGACATCAAGGGCTATCTGGACCAGCGGTCACCGGCCTTCATCTCCTGGTATGACGCGAACCTGATGCCCATTGACATCGGCTGGTATGGACTGAACCCCTATATCCGTCCCGATGACATGGAGTACATCTGCTCCCGGGCCGTGGGGTTTGACGCGTCCATCTCGCTGTCCACCAGCATCGCCAACCTCAAGACCGTCCCCCAGGCAGGAGAGATCGTGGACAACCTGGCGCGCTGGGAGGAGCTACGACTGTCCGGCAAGGTCCCCGACAGCGTCCGCGAGCGTCTGCGGGAGCCGGGCAAGGAATACCACCTGGAGACGAGACCCCAGGAGTCGCTGCTCATCCCGGTGGAGTACTCGCAATGGCTCACCATCGGTGAGGCCGAGGGTCCCACGAGCCTGGAGGTGCGAAACGGCCGCATCCGGCCGGCAAAGCTCGAGCTGCAACTGGAATGTGGCGAGGCCATCCGCCCGGGAGAGGACTACGCCACCGCCCAGCCGCTGGAGCTCTTTGAGGCCGAGCCACCCGGCGACAGCCAGGTCCTGGACACTCACCTGTACAACCCGACCATCCATGGCAGCCGCGCTACCAGCCAGGGAGTGACGCAGGAGGTCGAGCTGGTGACCGACGAGGTGAAGGAGGGCCAAGCCGCCTGTCGCTTCCGGGCCACTTCGACGCTGAAGAGCAACTCCGGATGGGCCACCTTCGGCCGCAGCTTCGACCCGCCGCTAACGTTAAGCAACTACGCGGCCATCGGGCTTTGGGTCAAGGGAGACGGCAAGGGTGAACTACTGAAGGTCCAGCTCTGGGACACGCAGGGCAACCCTCAGGACCAGTACATCACCATAGACTTCACCGGCTGGCGGTTCATCGAGCTGGACCGGCCGGACCCGGCGCCCGTGGACTACACCGCCATCTCCCGACTGAACTTCTACTACAACGGCATGCCCGCCGAGACCACGAGCGAGACCATCATTGACGGGGTCAAGGTCGTGGCACGCAAGACGCGATTGACCGATCCGGTACTGCGAATCGGTGGCGAGGAGCTCTCGCTGCCAGTCACCATGTCACCGGGCGATCGGCTGGTGTGCCGGGGGCCGGGTGACACCTGGCTGTACCGGGTTGGACAGGAGCGCGAGGCGGTGAAGATAGAGGGAACTCTGCCGGCTGTGGAGGACACACTCACAGTGAGCGCCCAGGAGACGACACACCAGTTACTGCTGCGGGCAGCGCTCAGTTGGCCGGACCTTGCCCTCCGCATCCCGCGCTCCTGAGGCCTGGTCTGCGAAGCATACCGGGCTTCACAAAAGCCTTAGCAATCCGCCGTGGACGGCGCTATAATGACGCCATGCGCTGTGGGCAGGGCACACTGTGTGCAGCCAGCATCCGGCAGGCCGTCAGAGGAGGCCCATGATGATCAAGCGAGTACCGAGCGGGAAGATTGCCCTGGGGGCTGTCGTCATGACGGCGATCCTGGCCGGGGCACTGGGACTGCTGCTGCACGGCACGGTGTCAGCCCAGGACGAGGAGGCAAACCCCCTCAAGGACCTGCTGGAAAAGACCGGGCTCAAGACCCGGGCCCTGGACGACGAAAGCTGGATCGTGCCTTTCGATGCCCAGGATGGCGGGACCATCGACGTCTATGTGACTTACAACAATGAGAAGAAGAAGTTCGCCATGATCTTTGCCACCGTGGTGGACAAGGATGACAAGTTTGAGTTCGGCCGCGAGGTCCTGGTGGAATGCATGAAGCTCAACAACGACTACCCGGCCTGCAAGTTCTGCCTGGACTACGACCACGGTGACATTGACTGCCAGAGCGAGGTTCTTATCTCCACGCTGACCGCCGAGTCCCTGGACATGCACATCAACCTCGTCGCGGCACTGGCCGACGAGCAGGCCGAGAGTCTGCGGGCCCTGGTGAAGTAGGCCGTAGGCAGACCGATGGCATGAAGAGCGACGACCCTCGTCGGAAGGCGAGGGTCGTGTCGTTTCTGCAGGACGGGATATGAGCCCCCGCCCCTTCCAACTGCTCCCGTCTACTCCGTCGCTGCTCCGGGCTTGCCGTAGGTCGGGGCGTTCTTGTAGTCCCATCCCGCCAGGGCCGGGTAGAGCTCTTTCCCCTCCGGGCTGCGGTTGCCGCGATAGACGACCCGGCCTGACTGCACATCCTCGGCGAAGCGCTCCAGCGGGTAGAACGTCATGGAGAGGCTGCCGGGCTCCTGGGCCACCCACGCCCCTGGCACGAAGTCCGGGCAGTCTATGATGTTGTCCTCGAAACGAAGGCCCTCATAGATGGCGCCCACGATCTGGACGACGATGCCGCTGGGACTTCGTGTGCCGCCGTCGGCGTGCTCGAAGGCGCGACCGGAGATGTAGTTGTGGCGCACCGTGATGTCCCGGAAGCGGATGCCGGGCCCTGGCTCGCCGCCAAAGAGCTGGATGCCCAGAGGGCTCCAGCGGCAGTGCCGGGTAGCGCCGGTGACGATGCGGTTGCGCTCGACGATGGTCCCGATGTGGCTGGGGCACTGGTTGGGCTTGTTGCCGGGCAGGCTGGAGGCCTGCAGGGCCACCCCCGCATAGACTCCGGTGAACTCATTGTCCGCGATCACGCAGTCACGGTTCCACCAGCTCATGACATAGACACCGGTGCCCTCCCAGTTGTAGGCGCGGTTGCGGCGCACCTCGACACCGATGCAGTCACCGTAGGTGATGCCATTCAGGGGACTCTGCTGCGCCGCCAGGTCGTAGCTCTCGTCGTGCAGCACACAGTCCTCCACCACGCCACCATAGGAGGGCCACCAGTTGTTCTCGTTTTCCCCGTTGTTCGTCGGGTCCCAGTCAGGGTCAGCTCCCTGGGGCAGTATCCAGCTCTTGTTCTCGAAGTTGTCGGCTCCGCCGAGAGCGATGTGGGTGATCTCCGCGACACTGCCGCCGACGTCGCCATTGTGTCCGCAGCCGGTGAAGTCCAGGTCGCGGTAGGTGGCTGCCTGCCGCGAACCACGGGCCTTGTAGACCAGCGTCTGGTACACGGCAAAGCACTCGCGCGAACTGCCGTTCTCCGGATTGCGGCCGGTGCCATAGCCACGCAGGTTGAGCCGCTCCAGAAGCGCCCCACCCCCGCGCACCGCCACGGCGTTGATGGTGGTCTGCTTGTTCTGTCCGTCGAAGTTGCAGTCTATGGTCAGGTCGCGGATGACGATGTGGTCGGCACTCTCGTAGAAATCACGGTTGCCGATGAGGTTGAAGTAGTTCTCCGAGGGTCCATTGCCGTGAGGGTTGGTGCCCGAGAGGAGTTTCAGCACCGTCCGGTCTCGCCCTGAGCCCTCGATGCGGTAGCCAGGGCCCAGGTCAATGGCGTGATACGTGACCGCCGGGTTCCAGCGCTCCGGCTTGCCGCGCACACCGTAGGTCTTGGCCAGCAGCTTGACCCGCCCGAGGGTCCGGAGGCAGATGTTGATGGCGGCCTGATCGTCATGCGGGTCGGCGCCGTCGCCATCGCCGTAGGCGCCAAACCATTCGGCGAGGCACGGCCCCTGGGGGTCAAAGACCCGCAGGAAACGACCCGGCAACGTCTGCGGCTTCACGACTGTGCCGCCATCGGGCTCAAGCTGGCTGGCGGCATCGTAGCGGAAGGTCCCACCACCG
This sequence comes from Armatimonadota bacterium, assembly GCA_013178155.1. Classification (GTDB taxonomy): domain Bacteria; phylum Armatimonadota; class Zipacnadia; order Zipacnadales; family UBA11051; genus JABLXH01. Next base: position 6,253 of record JABLXH010000136.1, read on the forward strand.
TCATCCCCGGGCCGGTGATAGCCAGCCACCGCGACAACATCGCCGTCCCCCAGGTCAGGCATGGCCTGTAGGTCCGCGACGGTCGGCACAGCAAGCTCCGCCGCATTGGCCGCAACAGCCATGGCCAGCACAGTCAGAACCGCCTCGACCGGCAGGCAGTGGGTCTTACGCATTGGCACTCTTTCCCGTCAGTTCCGTAAAGTGCTGCTGCAGCGTCTGCGCCATTCGCATGGGATCATGATAGACCTGCAGGTTCGCCAGCGCTCGCGCGGCGGCCGTGTCGGCCCCCTGGGGATCGTCCTGGACCTGGGCCAACCCGGCTGCCAGCGCGTTCACGTCCCCCGGGGCAAAGAGCGCTCCGCCCTGAAGCAGGCCGAACATCTCCGGGTAGATGCCACTGTCGGGCGCGACCACCGGAACGCCCGCAGCGATGGCCTCCATCATGGCCATGCCCCGGGTCTCGGCGAAGCGGCTGGGAACCGAGAAGACGCTGCACTGGTGGAGGAAGGCAATCTTCCCTGCCAGGTCAACCTCATCCAGGAATTCCCATTCGTCCTGCAGCCCCGCAACCTGCACCAGACCGACAAGCTCATCGAAATAGGGCTGGTCGAGGATGCGACCGGCCACCCGCAAGCGCATCTTTCGCCCGTCCTGGCGCACCAGCTTGATCCACGCTCTCACCAGCAGATCGAGACCCTTGCGCGGGGTGATGACCGATAGATAGCCAACCACGAAGGGGTCTGTCGGCCGCGGATGTGGACGCAGGTACTGCTCGTACTCCACCCCGGGCCGCACCACACGGATGCGTTCCCGGGGGATCGCCAGGAAGTCGGCCATCAGGTCGGCATAGGCCTCACCCGGTGCCAGGAAGAGATCAATGGATTCCGCGTTGCGCCGCATCCACTCCTGGGCCTGGGCCTGATACCTGGCCGGGAGTGAGGCAACGAAGTCCTCCTCGCCCTGCAGGCCGCAGACCACGGGCGCCGCGAAGTTAGCCTTGAGCACGGGCGCCAGCCCAGACAGCAGCGAGTTGGTGATGCTGAAAAGGTCCACCGGCGGCTGGGACTTGAGGTAGTCCAGCAGCTTCTCCACTTCCTTGCGCTGCCGCCCCTCTCGCCCGGCGAGAACAGAAACGGTCATGGGCCCCAGCTTGGCGGGCCTGGTGCTGATGGCGTACCTGGAGGCCCAGCGCAGCAGGGCCGGGTGGTCGAGGATGCGGTCCGCGCCACGAGGCAGCCAGCGGAAGATGGCCGAGTGCTGCTGCAGCCAGGCGTTGATGCCGCCCAGGTAGACAGCGCCCAGCTTCACCGGCTCCTCACCCTCGATGCGCAGGGGGGTGTAGAGCGGGGTGATCTCAAAGTCATGGCCCAGCTTGATGAGCCCGCGAGCCATCACCATGTCGCGAGCGCACGCGCCGCAGTACATCTGTCCGGCGCCGGCGGCGAAATGCAGGATGCGCATGGGTCGTGGTGCTCCTCTCGGCAGAAGGCATCCCCCGTCCCCTCGCTGAACCCGCCACGTCTGTGAAGCGCAGGGTCGGGCGGTGCCTACTCCACCCGGTCCAGCGTCACCGCATCCAGGCCGAGATAGTAGCCCTTTGACTCGGGGTTCTTGCCCATCGCCCGGAAGCGGATCAGATGCCGCCCCGCCGTCAGCTCCACCGTGTTGACGGCCTCGGCGGCGGCAACCTGCCACTGCGGGGCGTACAGGTCCACTGGGTCGCCCAGCGGCTGCCCATCCAGCTCGGCCTGGTACACCCCGTAGTCATGGGACTTGCTGGCATACCAGTTCAGGTGGTACGTGCCCGCTGCCGGCACGTCAAAGGCCAGGGTGACGTGGGACCCATCCTCAGCCGGTGTGAAGAAAAGCTGCGCCCCCGGACGCCCGGCCAGGTGGCCGCTGCCGTAGGACATGGCCTGCGTTCCAGGCGTCGGGCCCCGTACCTCGACAACCTCCATGCTCTCGGCCTCAAGAGTTCCCTCGCTGCGTGTCGGGGCCAAGGCCAGGCAGTCCAGCACACCGGTTGTGGGACCCGCAAACCCCACCGTGACCTGGTGCTCGCCGGCGGTCAGTTGCTTCGGGCCAAAGACGGCGGCCCCAAGCTCGCTCAGCGGCGACTGGGGGCGCAAGGCCACGCCATCCACCGCCACGGTCAGGTTGGTGGGCGGCTTGCCGGGCTCCCCCAAAACGTGCACCAGGTAGGCTCCCTCCGTCTGTACCATGAAGGCGCCCGGCCCGAGCTGGTCGCCGGGCCGCCGGTCGCCGAGGCTGATGGCCTGGCCACCACTGTATTCGAAGGCCAGGGTTACGTCATCCACGATCTCGGCCCCCGGTGGCAGCGACTGGGCAAAGAGGTCCTCCGCCTGCGTCGCGCCGGCGATAGCCCTGGACCAGGGCAGGCGTTCAGCGACCGGGACCTCTCGGAAGAAATCCGTGGCGGCGGGGTGAGCGTACCAGTAGGCCACGGTGGCATAGTCGTCCACGCCGGGGTCGTAGTTCTCGATGACCATGCGGTACGACCTGCTGAACGGGACACTGTCGCTGATATGGAAGCGGTAGCAGCACGAGCGCGGGCCGTTCTCGTAGTTGTCACCGAACACCGGTTGCTCGAGCCTTCGGATGCCCCAGGCATCGCCGAAGTAGTCCTCGGAGCCCGTGCCGAAGGTCGAGGGGAAGTCCTCGCCGTCAACCCAGATCTTCTCGTCGCCTTCGCCCCACCAGCCGGGAACCGGATGCTCGATGAACAGCATCACTCCGACGAACTTCCCGGCCCCGGTCGCCTCCAGGATGGGGTAGTCAAACTGTCTGCAGGGCGCCTCGCGCCGCCACTTGGCATGGAACGTGCCGAAGGTGGCCGGGATGTCCATCGGCCGGAAGCTGACCTCCAAGTCCACGCCGACCGGGAGGCGGCCCTGGTTCTCCAGCTCGAAGACAGCCTGACGGCGGTAGGGCATGCGGAAGTAGCAGTAATACCCGGACTCCGTCATCCCCAGGGGCAGGGAGCGGTAGCGAGGCTCCTCCCACGCGCCGCCGAAGAAGTCGCCCAGTGGTGTGCAGATGCTGGGCGAAGCCTCGCCGTCCCAGAAGGCCCGGAGCATGACCTTGCGCAGGATGTAGCGCTCGTCGCTGGTCAGCCTGGCGCGCAGTTCCACGACCATGGCCGGTCCCGGCAGGACGGCCACCGTCTTCTTCTCGCCCGGCGCAAGCTGCACGGCCTGTTCCATGCGCTGAACACCCAGGCCAGGGTTCTGGGGCTGAGTGCCCAGTCGCGACCAGACATCGGCCACTTCTCGCAGCTTCGCGTTCTCCTCCGCCGAGAACGGCACGCGGAAGGTGGGCACCGTGGTGCCTGGCGGGTAGGTCTTGTAGCCGAAATGGTAGTACTGACCGTGGGCCTGGTCTGCGGTGATCTTGCAGCTCTTGGCATACGGGATGGGCAGGTAACAGTCGGAGGCCGAGAAGAAGTTGGCCGGGTCGCGCTTGTAGACCAGCGGCGCGGGGACTATCTGCGGACCGAACTCGCCCAGAAACAGGCGGTGGAAGTCGAACTCATAGGTGGGTTCAGTGGCCCCATCGAGGTAGAAGCGCAGCTTGCCCTGTGGGTTGGCGGACCAGATGCGGAAGATACAGCCCGGTCCCTTCAGGTCGGCCATCACGGCCTCGCCGTTGGGCTCGACACGAAGGTACTGCCCGGCGTCTCCGTTGGCCTGCCACTGGTCCGGGTTGTGGCTGGCGCGGTCATAGCTCGAGGCCTGGGCGCACTTCACCCCAGGCTCCAGGTCGGGGAGACCGTTGAGGTCCACGAGCTCGTTCAGCAGGTCCACATAGGTCAGGTGAGCAGCGACCACTGGCACGGCAGCAACGAGGGGCAACAGCAGCAGTACGGCGACGCGACGCGGCCACATGCTGATCACTCCCGCCTCGAGTACTGGCGCGACCGTCACGTAGGCCTTCTTCTCCGGTGGCCGGGCCTCCTCCCCCCTGGCTGCAAACGCCGGCTCATGCCGCCGGAGGCAGGATCGCCCGCAGGAGGGCCAGCGTGGCCACCCCGTAGTACGTGTACTCGAGGTCGGTCTCGGCGTCATGCCGAGTGGCTGCGAAAC
>JABLXH010000137.1 GCA_013178155.1 Armatimonadota bacterium
TCCTATGACTGAAGATAGCCATGAACTGCAGGCTCGGAGGGAAGCCCGCTTCACAGCCCTGCAACGGGCGATGGAGTTGGCTCGCCAGGAGCAGGTGGACTTCATCACGATCTGTGGTGACTTATTCGAGGACAATCAGGTCAGTAACGCGGCGGTACATCGGGCATTGCATATCCTGCAAGGCGTGGCTCCACTGCCGGTCTTCCTCTTGCCCGGCAACCATGACCCGTTCTGCAGTGGTTCCGTGTACCGCCGGTCGGCTTTCGCCCCGGACCAATTGAAGAATGTGCGGGTGCTGTCGACCTCCGAGCCGGTGGCATTCAACGACCAGTGTACGCTCTATCCGTGTCCAGTAGTGAGGAAGACTTCGACCTTGGACCCAACCGCCGGGATTCCACCACGCCAACGACCAGAAGAGATACGAATTGGCCTGGCCCACGGCTCTCTGAGGATCGAGGGCAAATACAACGATCAGGATCACCCGATCCCCCTGGAAGTCTGCCAGAACCGTGACCTTGACTATCTAGCGTTGGGGCACTGGCACAGCTTCTATCAACACGGGGACGGACGGATCGCCTACCCCGGTACACCCGAGCAAACCAGCTTCTCTGAGACGGAAGCAGGTCAGGTGCTGATCGTGAGCATCAGCGGACCGAAGACGGTACCGGAGATCCAGTGCCAACCTACCGGCACACTGAATTGGCAGGAGTGGCAACGCGACGTATCCGAGCCCGTGTCCGACACGCTGGCGACACTCCGTCAGCAAGTAGAGGCCCTGGCTGAACGTGACAAGGTCCTGCTACGCCTCAAGCTGGACGGAGCTGTGAGAGCTGATAGTCTGCCTCTGTTGGATGATTTTGAAGACTGGCTGGGCGCCGCGGGTCTGCTGCGGGCAGAGATGGTAAACGAGGTGAAGTCCCTGGACCAGACGGAGGGTGCCTTGAAGAAACTGGTGGAGAGCGATGAAGTGATCGCCGGCGTGGTAGCTGATCTGCGGAAACTGGCCGCGCTAGACGCCGGCGGGGTCGACGAGTCAAACCAGGAGGTCCCTCGGCGGTCGGCAGAGGAGCTGCTCAAGATGTGGGAAGAGTGCCGCACCATAAGCGGGGAAGACGCGGCCCAGAGCATTCTAAAGGGCGTGCAATACGCCGAAGCGGCCCAAGGAGCGCTACTTCTCCTGGCCCGTCTCGCAGAGGGGGTATGGCGATGATTCTGCGTCAAGTTGAACTGAAGAACTGCCGCTGCTTTGCCAACCCAATCACTCTGGGGCCGTTCGGCGAGGGTATCAACCTGATCAGCGGCCCGAACGAGTCGGGCAAGTCCACTATCATTGAGATGGTAGCCCGTGCCCTGTTTGACCGCCATGGCACCAAAAGTAGTGCCCTGAAGGCCATGCAGCCCTGGGGCACCAATCTCTCACCGACGATCGTGCTGGACTTTGATTGCCCGTCAGGTCGTTACCGGCTGGAGAAGGGCTTCCTGGACCAAGCCCACGCCAGAATCAGCGAATGGAACGGGAAGGACTTTGTCGGCAAGTGGCAAGGGGATAAGGCCGACGAGTTCGTACGCGAGCTGATGCTGGGTGAGGGGCAACAAACTGGTGCTACGAAGCCCACGCAGTGGGGAATAGCACAGGCCCTGTGGTCTGTACAACGCGGAGAGCAGGTGCAGGTTGGTGTGAGTGAAGTGGTGGCCGACCGCCTGCGCCAGGCCTTGGGCGGCTCCCCTGCCACGCCGGAACGCGAGCTCTTCGCAAATCGCATCGCTGACGCCTACAAGCAGTACTGGACACCGAAGGGCTCCCTCGCAAAGAACTCGCCTCTAAAGACTGTTATTGAGAAGTGGCAGGAGCTTCAGGCCCTTATGCAGGAGGTAGACCAGAAGCACCAGGAGGCCGAGGCCTGCGGGAACGAACTGGACGCTGTTGAGAGCGAACAGCAGCGCATCCAGGACGAGATGAAAGCCAAAGAGGAGATCGCTGCGGGACTGGAAAGTGATGCAGAAAAGGTAAACAAGCTCAGACAGGAGACCGCGCAACTGGAACAGTCCATCGCCGGCGCCGAAAAAGACTACCAGCGCCTGCGTAAGCAGGTTGAGGAATACGAGAGTACCAAGACCAAGCGCGCAAACGCGGAGAAGCAGTTGGAAGAACTCCAAAAGCAGCTTGCGATGGCCCAGGTGAAGCGTGAAGCTTACGAGACCGCCTTGAAGCAAGCGCGCGAGGAGTACAAGAAGTCCGAGCAGAGGTGTGAGGAAGCCCAGAGAAAACTGGAGACCTGCCGCACCGTTCTTCGGGCCCAATGGCTTCTGGACGAAGAGACAGCTCTGGACGAAGCAGTCAAACAGATGGATGACTGTGACCGACAGCTCAACGAGTTCAAGTCAAAACTCGAGAGCCGCACGTGGCCTGCGGCAGAAGACGTGGAAACGGCACGGGAGCTGCAGCGCCAGCGGGAATTGCTGCAAGTGCAACTCCAGGCCGTAGGCGTCAGTGTTTCGGTAGAACTCATGGCCCCACAGGCAGTGTCTTTCGCTGGTGGTCAGACAAGCGAGACCCATGAGGGATTGCCCGGCGAAACGCTCGAGTACCATGCCGGAAAGGAAGCGGTAGTCACGCTGGAGGGCATTGCTCAGATTTGCGCTCGCTCGGGAGCAGAAGAACCCGAGACGTTGACGCAGCAACTGCAGCAAGTCGAGAAGGAGAATGAGCAACTCCTGATGCGATTTGGTGCCCAGAGCATTGCTGATCTGGTCACCCGGCAGACGCAACACGAGGAATTGAAGCGGCAAATCAAGGTTCTGCAGGAGAAGATCGTGTCACTGGCGGGCAAGCACCAGACTGCCGCAAACGCCCGTAAGTATCAGGCTCAGGTGACCCATGAGCTGGACATCCTGCTTGGCAGGCTAAAGCTCTCCCGTCACGATCTGCCCAGCGAAGTCGCTGGAGACGAGGACGAATTGGCCCGTGCAAGCAAGGATGTCGAAGACGACGCCAGGAGAGATCGGGCGAAAGTTGATGAGCATCAAACGAATCTGGAGGAGGCCGCTGGCAAGCAGTCCGAGTTGGACTCCGCTGTGGCCGTGGCGGAAGCGACGGTCAAGGGTCTGGAGGAGCGATTGCAGCTGATCCTGAACACCGCGGGCTGTAGCGATGTGGAGGCCTTGAAGCAGCAGGAGAAAGCTGCTTCAGAGAACCTGGACTGTATCAGAAAGAAGCATAAGGAGCTCAGTGCTCAGCTCCCTGATGAAGCCACAGATCCCACGCGGCAGTTGGAGACGGCTCAAAATGCCATCGCGGAGCTCCAGGAGGAGGAAGAGCAGCTCAAAGTAAGGGCGTTCAAACTCCAGGCACGCCTGGAGGAAGCTCAGAAAAGCAACCTGTTTGAGCGCAAGACACGACTGGCTGACGAATCGGAGCGTGCCAGAGCGGAACTGGAACGAGCGGCCCGCAGCGCCCTGGCCATACGCCTGTCCCACCTGATCTACGATGCTCGTCGTCACGGTGCTGACGAACCGCTGGCAGGACTGAAAGCCAGGTTTGACCACCTCTTTCAGGAGGTCTGTGGCATCCATCGCCCGGTGAAAATCGGGGCAGACTTCAAGCTCGAAGGCCTGTGTCCTGAGGAGAAGCAGGAACCTCAGCCCCTTGATCAGTTCAGCTCTGGCGCCCAGGAACAGGTCGACCTATGCCTGCGGCTGGCGATGGGGGAGGTCTACGCTGAGAAGTTCGGTCGGCAGATGATGGTCCTCGACGACCTGCTGGTCTACACTGACCCTGCCCGCCACCAGCGGATTTTGGAGATACTGAAGAGCGCAGGCGAGAAGCTCCAGATCTTCATCCTCACTTCGCACCCGCACAACTACAGCGGTCTGACCGACTACCGGTTCGACACAAAGGAGCTTGCCAGCAGTCAATAGGACTTGCGTCCGGCTTATCCGGAGTTGCTCAGTCGCCCTCTCATAGAGAGGGCGACTGAGCACTGCATTCTTCTCCCCACCCTGAGCCGTTTTCTGCCAGGACTTGTCTTGTGGGTCTTGGCCTTCGCTGCTCGTTGGATCTCTGGAGGGAGCTATTGGATTGACGGGCCAGTGTCCTGAGCTCTTGGCCCCTGAAAAGCACTAACTCAAACGTACACGACCCCGACGTTCTGCTAACCGCTGGTTTTCGACCCATCGTAAGACCCACAGTGCGCTCAGTAGCTTCCCAATGCGGTCGGGTGTCTCGCTCGTGCGAAAAGCCTCCAGGACGTCCTTGAGGAAACCGACATGCTGTGACCAGCAGGCTAATCTCTTGGCTACGCGCTCGGATGCTGCCTTATCACTGGCCTTCCCGAACAGGCTGGCTGCAGGCTCCAGATCGCCCTTGTCCAGGGCGACAATGCCTTCTTTCACTATGCTTCCGACCGTGACCACGGGGAACCACGAGCCATCCAGCCACCACGGGTGCTGCAACCGAAGCCAGTGGCACAGCAACTCGCCGACGCCGCAGTCTTTGGCGAGGTGTGGAACTCCCTGATCGCTGCAGTAATCTCGGGCAAAGATCTCCGCACAACGCCGTACCCGGCGAAATGCGTGCAAGCAACCCTGTTGGAGAATGTAATAATGCATCACCTGCAGCTTGCCGGGATGGGGAGACCACGGCTTGAGACCAGACTCAACGTGCCCAAGCAGCAAGCACAGTGCGAACACGAACCCACGATCGGCCGGATGTACGTTATGGAGGACATCACAGATACCATGTAACCAAGAATCAGCTATACCCCAGTTGCAAGGATCATTCCAGGAGTCGGGCGAGCCAAGGGCGGAGGCTGTGCGAAGGAAGTCATCCACCAGCTTACGGTGGGTGATGTGCTTGCCCATCCATGGATGTTGCTCCCACACAAGAGCCGCCAGTTCCAGCGCCGCTGCAATATCAAGGCGCCCCTGCCCCTGCTTGGTCTGGGATAAGGCAAGCTCTTTGGCGCTATGCATCAATATCTGCTTGACGTCGTAGGGCTTCAGCCCCGGGTATCCCTCCAGGATCAGAGCACAGGCGCCAGCCACATGCGGCGCGGCCATGGAGGTGCCCTGATGGGTGGCCCAACCGTTGGCGGGAGCGCACGAGACTATGGCCTGGTGCTGCTCCACCAGGCCTCCCGGCGCGCAAAGGTTGGGCTTGGGGTCGCTGGAACAACCGGGGCCACGGCTGGAGAACGGAGCGATATTGTCCTCCAGGTCACTGGCAGCAACGGTAATGACTGAGGGGGCATTGCCCGGGCAGGCGATCTGGTTCTTGTCGGGGCGCTTTGTGGTGCCGTCGTTGCCAACGGCGGCAACGACCGTTATGCCGGAACGCACCATGGCTTCAGCAGCCCGGCATAGAGCGCAGCGCTTTGTACCTTTGCCGCAGGTGTGACCTGCGCCGATTTCGGAAAGCCCCAGACTCATATTGGCGACGTGGACCGGACGCCGTGGCACTTCCCACGACGGAAGGGTGGTCTGGGAATCGATGGGCAGTCCGGTCCCCGGCTCTTCGGGAGCCTCTGGCAACGAGGATTCGCGCCAGTCACTCTGCCTCTCGGGCGGTTCCCGGGGAGATGGCTTCCATGGGCCGACATGTTGCTCCACGACCCGCTGGCATCCCTCGATCACCCAGTCCTCTCGCCCAAGACCCTCCGCAGTCATCACCTTGACGTCCAACAACTGGCAGTCAGGCGCGATGCCGCGATACTTCGTGTCCCGCGAGGCGATGATGCCGGCCACGTGGGTACCGTGACCATTGCTGGCGTCAAGTGTTGTCTTGTTCCCGGGACCATCACCGGTGCAGTCTATTCGATCGATGAGCGCTCCTTTGAGGGCCGGATGATTGTCATCAATACCAGTATCGAACACCGCCACCAATATGCCGTCACCGGTGAGATGCGTATCGTGAGCCGCGGGGGCGCCAACCAGCGGGCCGCTCTGGTGAAGCAGTGCCATTCGTCGTGGCACCATAAGCGTGATCCGGTGGACGTCTTCTCGTTGGGCGATTGCTTCTATCTGATCCAGGCGAAGCCGCGTGCTGACCGCCCCGACCAGTTCGAGTGGCACCACCCGTGGGCTGTCCAAGCGGTTGAGGAATCGTTGCAGGCGCTCCCAAGCACTTCGCAAGGTTCTGCGAACCTGCTCTGGCTCGGCCCCCTCGGGGATCGTGGGAGCTCCGCGGCGCATTTCCACGAGGACGTCAACCCAACTGTCCGGCCCATAGTCGGGATCAGTCAAACGGTCCTGCAAAGCTTTGTCCAGCTTGTTCCAGCCCGGATAATCCGCGGGGACGTCAACCAGCGGGCCCCTCAGGTGCAGTGCCAATTCTCGTGGCGCCATAAGCTTGATCCGGCGGACGTCTTCTCGTTGGGCGATCGCTTCTATCTGATCCAGGCGAACCCGCGTGATGACCGCCCCGACCCGTTCGTGTGGTATCACCCATGGGCTGAGAAAGCGAAGGACCTTCTCCAAGGGCTCCAGGCGCTCCCCAGCACTTCGCGAGGTTCTGCGGACCTGCTCTGGCTCGGCCCCCTCGGGGATCGTGGGAATTCCGCGGCGTACTTCCACGAGGACGTCAACCCATCCGTGCGGCGGATAGTCGCGATCACTCAGCCGGTACTGCAAAGCTTTGTCAAGCTTGCGCCAGACCTTCTCTTCCCAGTTGCCCGGTCGCCTCATTGCTTATGGCTCCTGTGGCTCAACGGTTGTGTCTGAAGCGGCATGCGGGGCGCGAATGTGGATCCGCAGTTCGTCACCGGCATAGCAGGTGACCTGGGCACGACCGGCGGCGTCCGTCTCGGCCTCAAACACCTGCCCAGCGACCTCCGTCTGAACAATAAGGCCCGGCAGTGGCTCCTCTGTATCATCATCGAGCACGGTCAGATTCAGGTTGACCTTCGTGCCCTGGGCACTCACTGCCAAGTTTACTTGTAGGCCGTCAGTCGTTACGTAGCTCCGAGCGGGCAGACCCTCCACCGGTGGGGCCTCTTTGTCCCCGGCCGCGGCAGCCAGGAGAGCAGGCTCAGCCGGAGCAAACTCCAGCGTTTCGGAACCTGGCGCCAACTCCCCCGTCAGGCGCTTGAGCTGCAGACGCAGGGGTTCGACGAGTAGCTCCAGGACGCTGTGAATGCCGGAGTCCAGTCGCTCCCGCAAGCTGATCTCGGCGAGGTGGATTCGCAACTGGTTCAACTCGCGGAAGCAGTGACTGCAGGAGCCCAGATGTTTGGCGACCGCCGCGCGTTCCTCGGCTGTCAGCGCATCGTTGACATACAGGGCGAATGTTTCGTCATCGAGACAGTCAGGGGTCGGCACCGAGGGTGAGGCAATGAACTCGGCCACTGACTGTAGAGCCTTTTCCAATCCAGACGGTTCCATCGCTCTACCTCCAAGCCTCAAGACAGCTGATGAGTGTTGTCTCTTACTAGATATAGCTCTCCAGTTCCGGAGCTATCTCTTTGAGCTTCTTGATGTTCCGGTGCCGGATCTGATCAGCGTTGTTGCGAGTGATGCCAAGGCTCTCAGCGACGGCTTCCATGGTCTCGTGTTGCAAAGCGTGACGGCGGATAATGATCTCAGAACGCTGATGGTTGTACTGGGACAGTTTCGCCAATACAGCGTCTAGCTTCACGGCAAGCTCTTTCTTCTCATATTCCTTGTCTACGGGCAGGCTACTGTCAGGTAACCAGTCGAGTTGTTCGACGTCGACGACCGGGTCATTCTCCTTCTGGTCATTTTCGGCACCCCACCCCTTCTTCTTCTTCTGGGCCGCTAACTGGTCCAGACAAGCGTGTTTCAGAACCGCTATGATATAGCTTCTTACCACCTCCGCGGGCATTTTGAGGACGTACTGCCAGCGTTTGTGTCCCGGGGGCATCTTTTCGTACAGTATGGCCTGAGGATGGACTTCAAAGGAAGGGCCACCGCAGCGTTTGTAGTGTTTGGCGATCCTCTCTAGCACAGGGGCGATGCGCCCGCCTTTCCCAAGCAATATTTCCCAGGCTTTGGCATCGCCGTTGGCAATAGACTCCACCACCTCAGATATCGCCAAGTTGTCGTGAACCAGCATGCTGTACCTCCGGGCTCAGTCCAGTACGCGGACGGAAGTAGCTACCGCAAGAGCCATCCCCTGGGTGAGGCAGATTCATAAACCAAGCATAAGATTCCTGCGCGGGGAGCCGTCCCTCTTGGAGAGCGCAGGACACAAGGTCAGGAATACCTGACTGCGCCGACGACAACTGATCTTTCGAATACCGGAGGAGACGGCACCATGGACACCGCACGACACGAAGTGGAGTTTGTTGTGCAGCCGGTGCACCGAGCAGTGGTCAGGGGACTTCAGCCCGGGCGGGTCTACCGTGTGGACGTGATAGACCCGACCAGCGGAGTGCTTCTGGATGCGGGTCTTTGTTCCCCTCAGCGGTTGATCCCGCCAAGCCCCTCGGATCACCACGTGGATGGGGCATTCAGTCAGGGTGTGACCTATCCAGAATGGGATGAAGTCCAACCGGTCACGGGACGCTACAGTCACCTGTATGCTGACTTTGATGGAAGGTGGCTGCACATCCTGAATGACTGGTATCTCTGTCGGGAGTACCTCAATGAAAGGGACTTCAACAAGTTCCAGCTCAGCACGTGGCCCGCTGACAGCTCCCAAGAACGGCTTGACTGGCTCATAAAGGTATTCGCTGACGGCCACATCGAGGTAAAGCTCGGAGACTACGATGCTGAAGAGTTCGGTGTATCCGCTTACGATCACGGGACTTCACCCCTGGTCCCTGGGGAAGACCACAGCATTTACGAACTCAGTATCGATGTAGCCGAAGCACATCGCAGGCTTGGGCAAGAGCCCAGTGCGCGAGGGTGGGACTGGAAAATGGAGTGGCTCGATCCCCTGGTAGCCAGCCGCAATGCCGAGGCCGCCTCTCGGACCTCGGACTTCTCCCTGCCTCTGGACGCAATAACAGATTGTGGGGATGTGCCAACCTATCCCGAAGGGCTAATCCGTGAACCGACACATCTCAGCGGCCAGCTCTTGGCCGGTGGGGGGCTTACGGTCACCGCGCACTGGAGGTCCTGCAGTACCGGTGTGGGGCGAGTTCGTCGCCGCTTGACGATACGCTGTGTCGGAGATGCAGCCCAGGTGTGTGTCCGCGGCGTCCCGGCCGACACCTCCCCTCTGCTGTGTCGAGTGAGCGAGTGGACCCGGCCGTCGGAGATCGTCCGAACAGATACAACTGGCACCCGCGACGGTCACAGACTATACAGGGACTCAGGCTTCGACCTTCTCAAGGGTTCTGCCGAAGCGAATGCACCGGTCCAGGAGACGTCGCCTCGCGAAACCTCTATGACCAACAAGTGGAAGGCTATTGCCCCTTGGATCGACATGTCCGGCGCGACGTCTCCGCCACCAGTGCAGACGGGGCTCGAGCCTCCCGAGAGATACTCACTTCCCTTTCACTCCACCTGCTGGGGAAACCAGGATAGGAAGCTCGGGTACTCGAAGGATAGCCCATCAGACAACATGATCTGCAACTAAACAGATAGCAAGCATGAACCGCACGGGACGCGCCGGATTCCTTACGAGCAATGGTGTAGGTAGCCTTCCGTAGGAGATCAATTCCGGCGCGTACCTGCTGCGGCCCCTGAGCCTAGTCTTAGGTGTTTCACCGTGCCGCGCTGGGTACCGTGCGCCCCTCCGACCCGGTGCTGGTCGTGGTGCGTCCCTCGTCGCTGCCGGGGTAGGGCCGGGGGGCCGGAAGCCAGGGGGAGAGGTTACCGCTCCGCGGGAGTGACGCCTGACCCGCCGGGTGGCGGTTGACCTCACTTCCGTAGCGGTACGGGATGCCGCCTGGGGTGCCGGGTGAGGGGTTCATTGCGGCCATCTCATCATCAAAGTTGTATCGAACTGCTCAGAGGACCCCCTTGCAGAAGGCCGATTCTTTGAACCCCCATGGAGAAATCACCTAAAACCGCAGTCAGCGATGCCCCCGAAAGGGGTGGAAACCGGGTGCCGGTCGCTCGGCTAACGCCCGTTCTGTTGAATGCCAGAAGTCGCCGGGGAACCCCCTTCTGGCGGTCCGCTACCGTCGCTCGGCAGGAGCCTGCGTCGCCAGGGGACGTGCAGCAGGCCGGTGGCTTTCTGCTTGGCGGCTTCGCCGCGGCGGTCGTAGCGGGCGGTGGTCTGGACGGAGGCATGGCCGGCCAGCTGGGCCACGGTGCTGATGTCGGCGCCGGCCTCCAGC
>JABLXH010000138.1 GCA_013178155.1 Armatimonadota bacterium
TTGCGGAAATCGCCGCAAAAATCCGGCAGAAAAGGGCGGACGTATGTTGTCGCGCCGCCGTTACCCTCGGCTACGCGGTCAAGCAGGTGGGTGTTCACATCGTCACCCACCCCAAAGATGAAGACTCTGGCGCGGCGGCCGTTCGTGTCATCGTCTCGCTCGATGCCGTTGGCCCTGGCCACGTTCGCTATGATCCGCTCAGGATCCCGTTCGCCCTGCGTGGGCAGCCCATCGGTCAGAAGCATCACCATCGAGGGTCTTTCGTCGGACGCCGAGGTGAGCTCGACGGCCTCGACCATGGCGTCGCTAAGTGCAGTCGAGCCTTTGGCTTCCAGATCCGTGACGAAGCGTATGGCCTTGTTGATACTGGTCTGGTCGGCCGGAAGAAGCTCATCGGCGAAGTGCCGTGTCTCGGTGGCGAAGGTCAGCAGACCGAAACGATCGCGAGGCTTCAGCCCTTGCAGGACCTGCTTCAGCGCCGCCTTGGCTTGCTCGATCTTCTTACCCGCCATGCTGCCCGAGGTGTCCAGGGCCAAGACCAAGTCCTTGCCCTCGATCTCACGTTCGCCCCAGTCGTGTTTCGGTGATAGCAGCAGCATGAAGTACCCGGGCTCCCCGGGTTCTCGGTGACAGAGAGCACTGAGCCCAAAGTCGCTGTCGGCCAGCGTATAGTACAACTGAAAGTCCACGGCGAAGTCGGTGTCGTCCACCTCGACCGAGGCGGACACAGAGCTGTCATTCTTGCGCACCACGTCGAGGGTGTGCGTGGGCGAGTAGACGGCCTTGATCGGCACCTGCGAACGGATGCCGATGTGGATCACGAGGTCACCGCGATTGGGCTTTGTGCGCCCGAGCTTCACCGCATGGCGGTAGGCAACGATACCGCTGTCTGCCCTAAGCACCTGCGTGAACTGCAGCTTGGTCTGCACGTCGCTCCGCGGCTCCACTGGGAAGATGCTGGCCTTGAACACCCCGCCGCCATCGTATTCCAGCAAGGCCGGGTCACGGAGCGTCCGCACGATATCCTCGTAGATGCTCCGCGCCTTGTCCCGGTCCAGCAGTTCGCCCTTGACCTCCTTGTCGCCCATCCAGTAGGAGAAATCACTCACCGCGGCATCGGGCGGCAGCGGATAGAGGAAGGTGCCTTCCACGCGCGAGGCATGAGGATTGTGTAGGACGGTGGTCACCGTCACGCGCGCGACCTGATCGTTGATGGAGGTCTCGATGCGCTGTGACCTGACCTCAAGGTACAGTGGGGCGATGTCGGGGCGCGGTGGGGGCGGCGGGATTACCACGCAGGCGGCCGCCACCCCGGCCGAGAGCATTGAGAACGCGGCTACCAGAACTCTGACCTTACTGCCCATCGTGTTCACCTTTCCGTCGCGGGCTGCCGTCAGGTTCTGGTCAGGTGGCTCCACGGTTACTCGACGACGTGATAGACGCCGTCCCGTTCCTGCACCTGGCAGCCCACGCTTTCGCACAGGATCCGCAGCGCCGCCGCAAACGGTACCCCGGCGCTGTAATCCAGCGTAACGAGTCTGCCCTCAAGGTCCGTCTCGATAACCACCCGGGCTCCCGCCGCGGCTGCCATCTCGCGCACGGCCTGTACGGCCGGGGTCTCGCGGAATCGCAGGCTTATCTGCGTCTGTCCGACAGTGGTCATACGCCCCGTAAAGCCGGGGATCACGATGTCCAGGTCAGCTTCGCCCACAGGCACATCCGTCCGCATCCACACTCGCAGACGCTGTGTGCCGGCTGTGGTGGCCAGGAGCTTAACTGGGAGCTTGAGTACCTCACCATGGCGAATGGGGCCCCGGTAGATCACTCCCTCCGGGGCGTTGACCACGCGTAGCCCCCGGCGAGTCTCGGCCCCAATGGTGGCCTCGCACTCGGCCTCGCTGTCAATGGTCAGCTCGCCCACCACTGTGACGCCTACCACCCTTTCGTCAGGAGGGACGAAGGTGAGCTGCACGGGCCCCGTCCGGCGCTGCAGGGGCTCGCTGGCCCCGGTGGCCGCGCGGTCACCCGCCGCAAACGTACCGGCCGGCTTTGACGGGACGGTGCTGACCTGTCCACCGGTTGATCCAGCCGGCGAGAGATCCCCTGGCGCCACGGCCCACTCACCCATGGGAGACCACGAGGGGGCAGTCGGTCTCGCCCGAGGCAGCATTGGGGAAGGACGAAACGAATCTCGCGCTGTTCGTCGCGCACCACCGGACGGCTTGGCGCGGTCTGGTTCGTCCCGAGCAACCCTGGCCCGCGGCCTGACCCGCTCCTCTCGAGTAACGGGCACCGATGGTCCCTCAGTGACTGCCCCCTGCCAGGTCTGGGGCGGATTGAGAATCGTAGCCCACACCACCAGCATCAGGCATGCGGCCAGTGACAGACCGGCAGTCAGAGGCTGCCAGAGCGCCGTGAGACCGCTCCGACGAGGCTGAACATGGTCAAGGGCGAGCTGAATGGCCGGCAGGAGCGAGGGCGGTGGCGTGACCAGCGGAAGGTCGTGTAGCGCCTGCACAGTGCGGCGGTAGCTGCCAAAGGCACGTGCGCATTCCGGGCACTTCCGCACATGTTCCAGGGCCAGGGCTGTGGTCTCGCTCGCGTCGCGTTCAGCCATCGCCGCAAAGTGTTCCTGGCAGGTTAGGCAGTCCATACCTGTCTCCTCAGGTGAGGCTTCCGGCGGCTTGCTCATCGGTCACTTCGCCGGATGCCAGCCCAAGCGGCAAGGGCTGCCGCAGTGGGTCATGACCTGCGGGTATGACTGCCGCGTCACTGGCTTGGTTCCCAGTAGTCGCTGAGTTCTTCCTGTAGGGCGCGACGCGCTCGGTTGAGACGGCTCTTCACAGTACCCAGCGGCAAGTCCAGGATCTCGGCAATCTGGTCATACGACATCCCCGACAGGTCATACAACACGACCACGGCGCGATGTTCAGGCCGCAGTCGCTGCAGGGCCATATGCAGGGCGGTCTGGAGTTCGGTCTGCAGCACAAGCTGCTCGGGGCCGGCGCGCTCGTCAGGCAAGTCTCGCTCCACAGGGGGATCGTCGGTAGTCACGTGGGTGAAGCTGATCGGCTGACGCTGCTGCCCGCGGACCATGTCCAGGCAGACATTGGTCACGATGCGGTACAGCCAAGTGCTGAAGGAGGAGGAACCCCGGAACTTTGCCAGCGAGCGGTAGGCCCTGAGGTAGGCTGACTGTGTGGCGTCAGCAGCCTGGTCGCTGTCGCCCAAGATGCGGTAGGCGGTGTTGAAGACCAAGGTGTAGGAGCGGGCCACCAGTTCGTCGAAGCTGCGACGGTCCCCGGCTTGGGCCCGGGCAATCAGCTCAGCGTCGCTCCTGGGCAACGACCTATCCTCTCTGGTTCGGAAATCAGAGGGTCCGGGAGTATACCCTCTCGTCCTCGACCTTCACTCTCAAGCGGGCTCCCCGGGGGCCGTAGACGTCCACCCGCAGCGTCTCGCCGGGACGGCAGAGCTGGTCCTCGAAGGAACGCTCGAAACCCTGCCCGTCAACCTCGACCGACACAAGCTGCAGGTCCTTTCCGCGCGGCACCGTCACCGAGACGGTGCGAAAGACGTACGTTTTCCCGTCGGCGGTGCGCAGTGTCCCGAAGTCTGGTCCGCCACTTAGCACCAGGTCCACTTTACCGTTCCGCGGCAGCACCTTCGCCGGTGGCGGGCTTTGCGAAAGCACCGTGTCAACCTCTCTTGAGCTCGCTTCTCGCCGCGTCTCACCGACTTCCAGATTGAGTGCTGTCAACTTCTCGGTGGCGGTCGCCAGGCTTAAGCCCTTGAGCTCCGGCACCTTCGCTTCCCGACGCCCCCGACTCACCGTCGCCCGCACCTCCCGGCCCGCTCGCACCACCTTGCCGGGGTAGGGATCCGTGCGAAGGATCCGGCCCTCGTCTACTGTTGTACTGAAGTCCCAGCTAGTGACCTTCAGACCTAGCTGAGACTCGGCGGCGCGAGCCTTGGCCTCCTCAGGGGTCATGCCCACCAGGTCGGGTACGGTCCGCAACTCCGGAGCGGGCCCAAGAGCCAGGAGCACAGCCAGCGCGATGGCCGCAAAAACGGCTATGCCCGTGACCGCAACGCTCACCAGGCCCCGTACGAACGTCTGCAACAGCCCCCCCATGGTGCTCACGGCACCAAGCGGAACATCATCGTAGGCGGTCTTAACCTTCTGACTGTGACGTGTGCGTCTCATCTCGCTGGTCCGCAGATTCCTGGACGCAGCCTCCTCGATGACTGCAGCAACCTGTCCCGCAGGTCGCGGGTGGGCCTGGGCCCCGAGCAGGATCTCCTCAAGCCACGACGGCCAGTCGCCGATCCATGACAGCGTCTGCGCCAGATCGTGTACATCACCATCTTCGGCAGGGAAGCGCCGCTCCTGCTCGGCTTCCCGCGGGGACTGAAGCACGGCTGATCGGCCGACGACCCCGGCCACCGCCCCCACTCCGCTCAAGCCGCTCACCATGCCACCGCTGGCACCTGCCCATAGTGTTCCGGGACACAGGCAGCCGTGAGGCAGACCGAGTCCGTGAATGTAGGCGAGTGCCTCCCAGAGGTCGAGTATGACGCGTACTCGACTGTGCATGTCTGGAAGGATTCTCAGATGGGTGGCCAGGGGATTCAGCGACGCTCCGGTCTCCACGTTCCACAGCGTTGTTCCCTCTCGCCCCCGCGCAAGGCTACGGCTGAGGTGCGGGTGGACCGCCACTGCCGTCTGAAGCGCCCGTCGTTCGATCTCTGCCATTGCGTCATGGGAGAGCCCCATGGCTGACAGGTCGCACAGCTCCAGGCGCAGAAGCTGTCCGTCCGCCGCCTTTGGTGCGACCTCGAAGCGTTGGCAGATGCCAAGGGATACCAACTGGTTACCCACTCGGTAGTTCTCCTGACAGGGCCGTGGCAAGTACATGCCAGGCTACCCTCCTGCCAACAGGAGACCGTCAAGCGCGTTCAGCAGTTCAGCCACAGCAACGTCCTCCGTCACGGTCACCTGCCCGATGGCTGGCACAAGAGGAAGTCTCAGGCGGCCGTTCACCACCTTCTTGTCGTGGCTGATTGCGGCCCGTGCAGCCTCCGGGTCCCATCGCACAACTCGGTCGGCCAGACCATGAGCCTGCAGAAGGGCTCGCAACCTACGCGGCACCTCCGGCTCGGCCAGCCCGAGTCGCACAGCCATCTCGCTCTCGGCCACCATCCCCAACGCCACCGCCTCCCCGTGGCGCAGACCCCAGCCCGACGCGGCGATTTCCAGCGCATGACCGATCGTATGCCCGAAGTTCAGACACGCCCGCAGACCTTCCTCGCGCGGGTCCGAGATTACGACGTCTGCCTTGATACGGCAGTTCCGCGCCACAACCTCCACTAGCTCGCCGGCGTCCTGCCGGAGGTCCCTGCCGTCGCGAGACTCAAGCTCCCGGAAGAGGTCAGCGTCGGCGATCGCGGCATGCTTCACCACCTCAGCCATGCCGCTGCGGAACTCCCGCTCTGGGAGTGTGGTCAGGGTGTCAACATCGATTACCACGGCCACAGGCTGGTGGAAGGCCCCAACCACGTTCTTGGCCCGCGGAAGGTCAACGGCGGTCTTTCCCCCGACACTAGCGTCCACCTGACTTAGCAGCGTAGTGGGCACTGGCACGAAGGCTACTCCGCGCATGTAGGTGGCTGCGACAAAGCCGGCCAGATCGCTCACCACTCCGCCCCCGAGCGCGAACACCGTGCCACCGCGGTCGAGACCGTTGTCCAGGCAGTGCTCGTAGATCCGGCTCGCTTGGGCCAACGACTTCGATTGCTCCCCGTCCGGAACCACGAAGGAGCTTACCGCCCAGCCGGCGGCCTCAAGGGAGGTTAGGCAGTTGATGACATATTCGCGTGGCAGCCCATCGCAAGTCACCAGCACGGCCCGAGCGTTAGCCCGGGCGGGGACCAACTCGCCAAGGCGCCCCAGCAGGCCGGTTCCCACATGGATGTCATAGCGCTCCCGGCCCAGTTCCACACCCACGACTTGCGTGTGCGCCTCTGTGCCTGCCTGTCCGGCCGTATCTGCCGATGTCGGGTCTGGTGACATCTGCGGAATAACCTGCTCCAATAGAAAGCAAACGGCACAGGAGTGTGCCGTTTGCCGGAACGTCTACTCTGTCGAGACTGCTCTACTGCGTCGGAACGTCGCGCACGATCTTGGGCGTTACGAACACGAGCAGTTCGGAGTTGTTCTTGACCGTCCGCCGGCCCTGGAAGAGCTTGCCGATGATGGGGATCTGTGACAGGAGTGGCGTCTCTCGCAGAGTGTATGTCTCCTGCTTCCGGATCAGCCCGCCCATCACCACAGTCTCGCCATCGGCGACGCGAACGGTGGTGGAGATGAACTGCGAGGTCACAATCGGAACTCGCTCGCCGTTTGGCCCCTCAACCTCGCCCACAACGTCCTCCAGTTCCGGCTCCAGCAGCACCGTCACCGTATCGTCGGCGTTGATCCGTGGCTGGATGAACAGAGAGTTCTCGACGTCGATCTCCTCATTGGTGAAATCCACGGTGCGCTGGCCAAACTGGTTGTAGCTGATGTTGGCAACGAAGTACGGTATGGTGGTCGAGAAGTTGATCTCAGCATACTGGTTGTTCATCGCCACGACCGACGGTTCGTTGACAACCGTGCCCCGGCCACTGGAGATGAGCGCCGCCAATGTTGCCTCGAAGTTACCCCGCGCGAACCGTACAACAGTGTTGACAGCCTCACCCGGCGCGAAGCCCTGGTTGAAGAACTCCAGAGACCCGTTGGCCATCGTCCAGTCAATGCCGAGCGCCTTGGACGCGTTGGTCTGGACCTCAATGAATCTCGTCGAGATCTCCACCTGCTTCGATGGCTTGTCGAGGAGGTCCAAGATCTCACGGAACTTGTCAATGTCCTCTTGCGTACCCTGAACCAGCAGCGCATTCTCAGGCAGGTAGGCGATGGGAGGTTCCATTTCGCCCGGCATCATGGCTCCCAGAACGCCCCCGCCGGTACCACTACCCCCACTCAGCCGGCTCGAACCCGTTGTTGTACCACCCGTGAATCCACCGGTCGTGGTCCCCCCGCCACCGCGGCTGCCACGCCCTCCGCCTCCACCCCCAGTGAACTGGCCCCAGCCCAAGTTGGCACCGCTGCTTGGGGCCCCGAACCCGCCCTGAAACACATCCGAGCCGCTGAGGCCGCCACCGCGGGAGAAGGAGTTTGCCTTGCGGAGTTGTGACGGCCGAATCGCCCCGCTCAGGGTGTCGTAGGTACCGCCGCCACCAACCACCGTGCCGCCGAACATTGTCGCGAGCTGCCCGGCATCAGCAAACGCCAGCGGAATCATTTCCGTCTTGATAGTCGGTTCCGCTGCGACGCTCCGCGTTCCCTGAGTCGCTGTCGGCGGCGCCACCAGTGGTGGCGGACCCGCCGTGACAGGAGCCTGGCTTCGTGGTGCGTTGTCGGTCAGGGGCCCCGGAGCCGGGCTTGACCCGACCAGCGGAACCCCGCCGGGGGACCCTGCGGCAGGTGTCGCGACTGTGGTGGCGGAGGAGCCACTTGCCTGCGGCCCGCTAGCACTGCTCACCGTGGCTTCAGCGGGCGGTGCCTGCTTGGAGACAACATACACGTTGTCCTCTTTCCACCAGTTGAAGCCATGAGCCTTGGCGATGAGTCGAAGCGCAGCCTCCACCGTCACATCGCGCAGGCTGACCGACTGGATGTTGCCCTGCACATCCTGCCCGACCAGGATGTTGACGTTGGCCGCTTTGGCCAGCATCCGCAGGACTTGCTCAATGGGCGCGTCCTTGACATCGATGTTGACCAGCTGCTGTTCCCCGTTCCCCGTCTGGGCCCAGCCAGAAGCGCTGATCAGGACTACCGAGAGTGCTGCCATGGCAATGAGCAGTGCCGGCTGCCGCCATCGTGGCGTCTGCATAGAAGTCCTCCCGGGCACGTCGGTCTGCCCGCCCCAAGCGGGCTCCAAGCGGGCTGAGGTGCCCTCTCAGCCCGCCACCGTACTCACCCTACTAGTTGTAGCTGCGGCTACTGCGGCTACTGCTACGGCTGCTGCCACGGTCGCTACTGTAGCTGCTGCCGCTGCTGCGGCTGCTGCTGCGGCTGCTGCCGCGGTCGCTGCTGTAGCTGCTTCCGTAGCTGCTGCTACCGTAGCTGCTACCACTGCTCCCGTAGCCACCACCACCCATGGCCTCGTCGCCATAGATGATATCGCCACCGAACAGTATAGCCATCAGGCCCGGATCGGTGTACCTCACGCTGATGACCCGAATGGGCAGCTTGCTTCGGTCGAGTTCACCCGTAGCTGTCCGCGTGCCAGCCGCTGGCGTCCCAGCCTGCGTCGTTGCCGCTACGCCTACGCCGCCTGTGCCCTCACCAGGCGCGGTGGGCCGGTTCACGAAAACAGGGGCTGCCAAACGCGTCCCGGGGCGTTCCGCACGTCCGGCCGAGGTGCTGGGCTTCTCGCGTATCTGATAGACCCCATTGTCCTTCACGGAGGTCAGGCCCGCCTGGTTCAGGACCACCTGAAGAGCCTCGTCAACAGTCACCTCCACCAGCGAGGCCGTGATTTTGCGCTCACCAAGCGCCGGCGCCATTGAGAACTGTAGGCTGGCATCGAAGCGCTTCAGCGCCGCCAGAACCTGGCTCAATGGGGTGTTGTCGAACTGCACTGTGAACCGACCCGTCGCTTGTGCCAGCACCACAGTTGCTAGCAGCAGACTCGCGAGGCACACCACAACTCTCACGTCACGTGAGTGCATCATCTGATGCCTCCTTCTGACCCTCCAAAGGACTTCCCAAAACCAGCTAAGGGCCCTACCTAGGGCCGTACAGGCGGTGCTGTTGGCCTACGTCGGCCCCCGGTTGTCGCGGGCGGAGTGGCGCCGGGGGATACGGTCGGTGCCGGCGCGGACGGCTTTGCTGACATATAGACGGTGCGCTGTCGTCCGGTCTCACGGTCAGCCACCACGACGTAGTTTCGGCCAATCTCAACAACCTGCCAGGTGTCAACAATGTCGCCCGGTTTGACAACGCCCTGCTTGCCCCCGGACTCATAGCCCGCGATCGCTTGCCCGTCCTGGGTCCAGAGAATACTGGTGACGATCATATCAGCCGCAGGCAGGTCGATCTGGGGTGGCGCAACCTCCCGCGGCGCAGGTACTCTGGGCCGCACGAAGCCCAGCCGGTAGGTGATGGGAAGTTGGCTCCAATTAGCCCCGTACCTTGTCCGCAGCGGCGGCCCAGCCACCCCGCCTTCATCCGCCACAGTTCCGCGGGGCAGGAACGGGTTGGGGCGGCTGCCCTCTAGCTTCCGGCTGTCAGGCCCAGTCGGCGCAGCCGCAGCGGCGGTTCCACCAGTTGCGCCGCCCTCCGTGCCGCCTCCTACCATTCCGCCACCCATGCCTCCCGGGCCACCGGTCATACCCCCACCCATGCCCCCGCCAGGCATCCCACCCCCCATACCTCCACCGGGCATCCCACCTCCCATGCCACCGCCAGGAGGTCCACCCATAGCACCACCGCCCATCCCGCCTCCCATGCCTCCGCCGGGTGCCCCACCCATGCCGCCACCTGGCGGCCCGCCCATCCCTCCGCCGGGCATACCGCCTCCTGCGGGCTGGGCCTGGGCCGCACCATCACCTGATCCTGTGAGGGCCGGCATCACGAACAGGAACAGGACGACCCCCGCAAGGACCATCAGGACGAGCCCACCGGCTATCCAGAACTTGCCCCTGTTGTCAGTCAAGGTGAACCTCCGCTATGGCAGCAGACCTGGCTCGCTTGCCCCACCACGGCAAGACGGCTGTCAGCAGTCCCTGTTACTCCTCACCCGCGTCCTCGTCGCCGCCGCCACCACCGCTTGGTGGTCCGGCAGGGGCCTCTCCACCCATTCCGCCGCCGGGCGCTGCGCCCATGCCGCCTCCCATGCCTCCCCCGGGCATGCCTCCGCCCATTCCCCCGCCCATACCACCGGCCATGCCGCCGCCCATTCCACCACTGGCGGCGGGAGCTGCGGGTGCAACGGCCTCCGCGCCCTCAACGATTATGTACAGACTCAGCGGTACCTGCGCGGTTAGTCGCTCGCCGCTGCCGCTGAGGCTCAATCCACCAATGGTTGCCACCCGGGGCAGCTTGTCCAGAGACCTGTACAGCTTCTCAAGATTGGCCATGGTG
>JABLXH010000139.1 GCA_013178155.1 Armatimonadota bacterium
ACTTACCCCGGCCGCGACGTGCCCCTGCCGGAGGCCTTTGCTGAGTGGGATGAGCAGCTCCTCGCCGTCAAGCGCCAGGGGTTGTGGGCGGTCGTCTACCTCCACAACAGCGTCCACGCCGGGGTCACCGACCCGCCGTGGGCGCTGGACGAGGCGTGGGGGCAGTACGTCCAGGCCATCGTCCGCCGCTACCAGCCCATGACCAACCTCGTGGGCTGGGTTTTCGCCGATGAGTATGCCGACCACCTCACCTTCCCCGACAGGGCCTTCCGGGACTACCTGCGAGCCGAGTATCACACGATCGGCCGCCTGAATGCGGTCTGGCGCACCGACTACAGCAGCTTCGACGAGGTCCGCCTGGAATACCAGCGCGCCGGGCACGGTCGTCCCGAGCCCACCATGGTCCAGCGCGACTTCCCGTTCGGCATCGGCCCGAAGGCGTTTGACTCCGCACGCTTCAAGCTGGCCCGGACGGCTTGGGCCAACGAGCGCTTCGAGCGTACCGTGCGCGAGGTGGACCCCCTGACCCCGCTCTGGTCGGGCGCCAACAACCTCGGCTGGGCCATCCCGCAAGTACCGACGGACTGGGGCGCCTACGTGGACTTCTACCCCGGGTTCTCCGGCAATGATATGCTCACGCAGCATGTCTGGGCCATGGACATCGCCCGCGGGCCCAATGCCCGCCCGGCCATGCAGATGCTGCTGCCCGAGCACTCCACGAGCTTCGACTGGCACCTCGATGCCCGGGTTCTGCGAGGCTGGATGCTGGAGTCAGCGCTGCACGGCGGGGCGGGCATCACCTTCTGGCCGTGGAGTTTTCTGGGCGTGGACAACCGCCCCGGCGACCGTAGCCCGAGCGTAGAGCGCATAGACACAGTCGGCACAACCATTCGGCAACTGCGCTCGTCCGGGCTCCTCGAGATGCGCCCAACGCCGACCATCGCGGTCCTGTATGAGCCCTACGCCGAGGGCTGGGGCAACATGTCGCAAGTCTGGGGCGTCATGCGCTACCCCAGTGGCGAGCCCCTGCCGCTCATGGAGGAGTTGCGCTTCGGCACACGCTATGGCCAGGTCGAGTACCTGACTCAGAACACCCTCGACCAGGCGCGCTATGACGACTACGGGGCTATCCTGGCCCCCTTCGCCTGCGAGCTGACGGCGGCCCAGGTGGCCCGGCTGCGGAGGTATGTGGAGTCCGGCGGGGTGCTGCTGGCTGACGTGGGCTTCGACTGCATTCGTGGCGGCAAGACCCTCACTGCCATGCCGCCAGACACCCACGCGCTCTTCGGACTCGGGGCCCTGTCCGTCTCCAGAGCAGAGCAGGGACCGTGGCAGGTGACTGCCGAAGGCGCGGGGCTGCTGCCGGGCCTCAGAAGCGGCGAGGCGACCGACGCCCTGCGTGACTACGCCGTGGACGTCACGCCCACCACCGCCGTGCCTGTCCTGCGCGGCCCGGGCGGGCAGGGCCTCTATGCCAACCGCGTCGGCGCGGGCCTGGCCATGTACTGCAGTGCCCTGGGCTGGGGCCGCAGCCTTGTGCGGGATCCGTTGCTGCGGCGGCTGCACGAGGCGCTCTTCGCCCGTCGAGCGACCATCGAGCGGCTGGGAGAAGGCGACTGGAGCCAGGTGGACCAGCAACCGTTCTTCGCCCAGGGCTGCGAGGTTTTCGGTTACGCAGACGGCTACGCCCTGCGCAACATGACGGGCGAGGTGCAGCGGGTTGCGGTCCGTGGGGGCGACGAGGAACGCATCCATGTGCTGCCCGCATACGGCGTCCTGCTGGTGCGCCGGGACGAGCAGATACCCCTGGGCTCCGGTCTCTGGCCCATTCAGACCGGGGCCGTGACGGGAGGCTAGGCAACCATGCGAGTGGGACTCATCGGCCTGAAGGGACACTACGGCACGGTGCTAGAGGGACTGGCGGAAGCCGGCTGCGAACTGGTGGCCGTCTGCGACGATGACGAGGGTGTGCTCGCCTCGGCCCGCGGCTGGCCGCAGGCTGGTGCCCATCTTCGCACCTACACCGACTTCCGCGAGATGCTGGACCATGAGACGCTGGACGTGGTCGCCGAGAGCGGCACTGACGACCGCCGCGCCGAGGTCATCTGCGCCTGCGCCGAACGAGGCCTGCATGTACTGGCCGAGAAGCCTCTGGCCTACGACCTGGAACAGCTTGGCAGGGTCCGCGAGGCCGTAGCCGCCAGCGGGGTTCATCTGTCCATGCTGCTGACCATGCGCTTTGAGCCGGCCTACCGCCTCGTGCGCGAGCAGGTCGCGGCGGGGGCCATTGGGGAAGTCTGCCAGGCCGCCATGCAGAAGTCCTACCGTCTGGGCAACCGCCCGGCATGGCAGCGCAACCGCGCCACCTTCAGTGGCATCATCCCCTTCATCGGCATCCACGGCCTGGACCTCATCCGCTGGACCAGCGGGCGTGAGTTCGCACGAGCGGCCGGTTTCGCGGCCAATGTGGGGCACCCCGAGATGGGGGGCATGGAGGACAGCGCTTGCGTCGCCCTCGAGCTGGACAATGGTGGCACGGCGGGGCTGCGGCTGGACTACTGTCGTCCGGCCGCCGCGCCAACCCACGGCGACGACCGCCTGCGCCTCGCCGGCAACAAGGGCGTCATCGAGTCCGTGGCGTGTGGCGCGGAGGTGGCCCTCATCACGGCCGACGAAGGCCCGCGGGTGCTGGAGCTGCCCGAGGCGCCGGGTCAGTTCGCTAACTTCGTAGCCGCCATCCGTGGCGACCAGGCCTGCGAAGTGCCCGCGGAAGACTGCTACCGGATCACCGAGGTGGTGCTGAAGATCCGCGATGCCGCTCGCCGCGGTGAGATGGCCGTCCTCTGACTTTCAAGGCTTCCCGTGCCGGAAGGCCTCGATCAGCGCGGCATTGTCGGCTTCGCCCCAGCCGGCGGCAATGGCCTCACCGAGCAGGGCCGCGTGACACTCCTCAAGCGGGGTGCGCGCCCCCACCTCGGCGGCCAGGTCCAGAATCAGCCGCACGTCCTTGGCATGCTGGCGGATGCGCGACGCGGGGGTGTAGTCGCCCGCCACCATGCGCTGCCCCTTCATATCCATTACCCGCGAGTAGGCCGCGGTCCCCTGCAGGACCTTCAGGACCTTGGCAGGTTCCAGGCCCGCCTTCTCACCCAGCGCCAGGCCTTCGGCGAGCGCCGCCCGGTTGAGCCCCATCACATGATTCACCACGAGCTTGGCCAGGCAGCCATGACCCGCCTGCCCAAGGAAGAAGAGTCGCGCGGCGAAGGCCTTGACCACCGCACGATAGCTCGCTTCGGCCTCGGTGTCTCCGATGAGCGCCACCGCCTCGCCCCGCGCAATCTCGTCGCTCGATCCTGACAGGGTCACGTCCACGAAGCGCACGCCCCGGACGGCCAGCCTCTGGTGGTTCGTGACCGCATCCTGAACTGATCCCGTTGTGGTATCCAGCACGACCGCACCGGGTGGCAGCGCCCCTGCCAAACCCTCCTCCCACAGGACCTGACACACGGTCGGCGAGTCCGGCAGACTGAGCAGAACCACCGGCGCGTCGACCGCCGCAAGCCCCGGTGCCACCGTGACGCCCAGAGCCGACGCTTGGGCGCGCGCTGTTTCGCTGGTGTC
Organism: Armatimonadota bacterium; assembly: GCA_013178155.1. Taxonomy (GTDB): domain Bacteria; phylum Armatimonadota; class Zipacnadia; order Zipacnadales; family UBA11051; genus JABLXH01. Next base: position 3,622 of record JABLXH010000139.1, read on the forward strand.
CCAGCCCGTAACCGCGTAACCCGCGGCCAGGAGCCGCTGCGACAGAGCCTTGCCGACGAGTCCGAGACCCACGATACTGACGCCACTTGGCTGCATGGTCGCCCCTCCTGCCTGATGCCGGGCCAGCTTCGCGACATCTTGCAGGAGTCCTGCCACAACCGGCGAACATGGCGCTCTTCCGCAAGCCTACCGCGAAGGAGTCTCCCATGATCTCCGTGACAACGATGCTGAACCTGGCCCGCGAGGAGGTCACGCAACTGAGGGAGGAGGGGGCGGACGTGGCGGCTCTCGAGGCCCTGCTGGCGGGATTGGAGGACGCCGACGAGACGCGCCGCACGGAGATCGCCCACGCCTTCTGGACCGAGGCTGAGCCGCTGCGAGCCGCTCTGCACGACTCGCCGACCGAGCCCTCGGACCTGGCGGGCATCCATGCCGCTCGGGCCCATGGGCCGCGGCGTCTGGGCGGCGTCCATGACGATGTGCTGGCCGACCGGCTACTGGGGGCCTGGCTGGGACGCTGCGCGGGCTGCATGCTGGGCAAACCGGTCGAGGGGCGGACCCGGGAGCAGATCGAAGCCATCCTCGGCGCGGCTGGGTGGTCGGAGCTGGACAACTACTTCCCCCCCCTGGACCCTGCGCCCGAGGGCATGTACTACCCCCGGCCCGATGACCCCTGCTTGCTGGGCAACATCACCTACAGCGCCCGTGACGACGACACCGACTACACCATCCTGGGCTTCCACCTGCTGGAGGCTCACGGGCCGGAGTTCACCACCGGCCATGTCGCCGACGCCTGGCTCAGCCGCCTGCCCTACCACCAGACCTACACCGCCGAACGAGTGGCATACCGTAACCTGGTGGACGAGGTCCCTGTCCCGGAGACGGCTGTGGTGATGAACCCCTACCGTGAGTGGATCGGCGCCCAGATCCGGGCCGATGGCTTCGGCTACGGCGCACCCGGCTGGCCCGAGAAGGCCGCCGAGTTCGCCTTCCGCGATGCCGCCCTGTCGCATACGAAGAACGGCATCTATGGCGAGATGTACTTTGCTGCACTGATTGCTGCGTGCCTAGCGGTTGACGACCTGGACGAGGCGATCCAGATCGCCTTGACTGAGGTTCCAGCGCACTCACGGTTCGCCGACATGGTGCGCGATGTGGTCGCCTGGTGCGCACAGGATGCCGACTGGGACACCACCTGGAAGCGCATCATGGAAGCCTACGGCGGTTACCACCCGGTGCACACCATTAACAACGCGGCACTGGTGCTGGCAGGCTTGCTTCATAGTGGCGGGGACTTCGGCAAGGCCATCTGCCTGAGTGTCCGGGGAGGCCTGGACACCGACTGCAATGGGGCCACCGCCGGATCGGTCATGGGCGCCTTGCTGGGCGCCGAGGCGCTGCCGAAGCAATGGACCGAGCCGTTGCAGGACACGCTGCATAGCGCGGTCCAGGGCTTCCACGTCAACCGTATCTCGCACCTGGCGCAGCGGACGATGGAGGTGGCGGAGAAGGTCCTGGCGGGATAGGCATCCAGGCCCGGCAGTTGTGCCGGGCCCCTCATGACAGAACACCACGGCCCGGCAGTCCTGCCGGGCCGTGGTGTCTGGGCCGAGCGAAAGCCCCTAGCGGAAGCTCAGACCCTCCTGGGCCGCCACAGCCCGGATATGGGCCGCCGCGGCGTCGAACTCGTCCTCGCTGGGCAAGTGTTCGATCATCAGCGGCGTATCCGGGTCCAGCTTGCTCAGCTCCCGCAGGTAGACGGCAAAGTCCATCACCCCGAGCCCCGGCCGCGTCTCGTCGAAGTGTAGCGTCAGGTGCTGGACGTTGATGATGTCCTTGGCGTGGCAACTGCGGATGTGCGGCCCCAGCAGCGCGAAGCTCTCGCGCAGCAGGCTTGCGGTGTCGTAGAAGCGGTAGATGCTGTTGACCATGTTCACCGGGTCCAGGTGCACGGCAAAGTGTTCGCGGTCAATGGCCTTGATGAGCCGGGCGTAGCTTTGGGGGGAGTCGGGGAAGACCCAGGGCATGGTCTCCAGGGTGTAGTAGGTGCGCGTCGGCTGCACCGCGTCGATGATCTCGCGGGTGGAGTCCACGGCCAGGGCAAAGGTGTCCTCGGTCAGGTTCGCCGGGTCCGGGCCATCCCAGCGCGGCCCGCGTGAGCCCACGATGTTGACGCAGCACCGGGCCCCCACCCGGTCGGCCAGGGCGAGCTGTGTCTTGCACAGCTCGAGCGCCGCCTTCCGCTCCGCATCGTCGGGACTGATGGGATTGCTCCAGGCGCCGACCTCGGCGATGATGATGTCGTGGTCAGCAGCGGCTTTCACCCAGGCCTGCACCGTGTCCTCATCGGCGTCGGCCCCGACAGGACAGAAAGCCGCCGAGTAGCCTTTGGCCCTATGGGCCAGCGCCCACTCCTCCGGCGTAGCGAACGAGCCAAACGACGGTGCGCCTAGACGCATGGCCAGCCTCCTCGTCTGCAGTGTGCGCCCGAGAGGACCTCACGCCTGCGGCTCACCCCAGCTCCGCCAGTTTCACCGGGCGGCCTTCCTCCAGCGACTTGTTGCTGGCAAAGATCACCTCGTGGGTCTTGAAGGCCTCGGCGAAGTTGATCATGCTGTCCTTGCCTTCCTTCACGCAAGCCATGAACTCGTCCACCTGCGGTGGGTAGGGGTGATCAAGGACGTCGCCCGAGGTGGCCTCCGTCGTCGGGATCTCGATCCACTCCTCTTTGTTGACTCCCTTTAGCTGTGTTGAGGAGAGCTTGTTGCCAAGAAGCGTCCCTTCGCTTCCCACGAGATGGATGTTGAAGACATAGGGCTGGCGGCAATCCACGCACGAGGTACACTTGCCGATGGTGCCGTCGGCGAACTTGATGATCGTCACCGAGGTGCTGTCGTACTCGTAGTCCTGCGCCCACTCGGCTGCAGACTTCGTGGAGTACGCAAAGACCTCCGCGACTGGGCGGTCGGCGAAGTACAGCAACCCGTCCAGGGCGTGGCAGCCGGCGGTGACCAGGGCGCTGACGCCGACCTCTTTCTTCACGTTCCAGGCGTGTTGGCCGTACCACGGGCCGATGCCGTGATAGTAGTCTACCTCAAAGTGATGGACCTTGCCCAGGAGGCCCTGGGCGATGAGTGACTTCACGAGCTGGTAGTGAGGGATGAAGCGCAGCTCGAAGTAGACCGTTGAGAGCACCCCGGCCTTGGCAATCGCGTCCCGCATGGCGATCAGGTCGGCGTAGTTGGTGGCCAGCGGCTTTTCGATCATCAGGTGTTTGCCCGCATTGGCGGCGGCGATGGCCTGCTGGGCGTGCATGTGGTGCGGAGTACAGATGTCCACGATCTGCAGGCCGGGGTGCTTGAGGAACTCCGCGTAGTCGTTGTAGACGGCCACATCGCTTCCGACCATTGCCTTGGCCGCGGCGTGGCTCTTGGAGGTGCAGACCGCGACTATCTCGGCATCGGCGTTGGCGTTGAAGGCGGGGATGTGACCGCTGGCGGCCCATCCGAGTCCGACAATACCGACTTTGCACGTTGACATGAGTTGCCTCCCAGATGAGTAACGGTTGCGCGCAGGACGGCTGACGTCCCTATGGTGAGCGCTGCTCCAGTATTCGGTTTCAGGCCTTGCGCCAGACCGTGCGCAGAGTCTTGCCCTGGCCCAGCGCGTCGGGCACGGCGTCCGACAGCCACCAGATGAGATGCTGCACTGCCCCCCCCGGGCCATCAACCCACAGGCCCGCCGCGGGGGGCGTCCGGACCTCCGCAAACCCCGCCCGGCGCATGGCCTCAGTCAGCGTCGAACGGGTGAAGCAGACCATGTGGTCCGGCTTCCAGAACTTGACATAGCCTGCACCCCGGCGCCGGACCTTTGGGCAGCCGGCATCCGGTGTGACCACGAACAGCAGACCGTGGTCAGCCAGCGCCCGGCGCATCTCGGCGAGGCTGCCGAACACCTCGATGTCGTGCTCGAGCACATGGCGGGCGTGGATCACGTCGAAATAGCCTTCCGGGAACGGGAGGCTGCCCAGGCCACCCGATCGCGCCTGCAGCCCCTGCTCCTGGCAGTGCCTCACCATGTCCGCTGAGACGTCCACGCCCCAGGCGTCCCAGCCGCGCTGCGCCGCGGCGGCCAGGAAATGGCCCAGGGAACAACCGATGTCGAGAATGCGGCCTCGGCGACTGACCAGGGCCTCGATCTGCCGCATCAGGCAGACGGAAGTGCGCTGTTTGCGGCGGTCGCTGCCGCCGTAATGGTGCTCGTGATAGGCGGCGGCGTAGAAATCCGGGTTCCCGGTCACGTGCTCGGGCGTCGCGTTTACATACAGGCCGCAGCCCTCACAGCGCCGCATTACCACGCCGTTGGGAACGTGCAGGTCAGTGAAGCACTCGCCGCCGCACAGCAGGCACTGACGAGTGGCCGTCTCGCCAACGAGCGGTTCGGCCCCGGGCTGCCAGGGATCGCTGCGCACACTACACCTTCTTCTGGGTCGCAGCCCCCAGCACCTCGCTGATCGGGTCGCCGTCCTGTGCCGAGAGGCCCGCGTGCATGTGCTGCCTGAAGCCCTCGGCAAACGGCACGGGCTGCGGGGCCATGGCTCCCATCTGGGCGCAGATCTCGCGCATGGTGATCAGGTAAGAGTCCATGCCCTGGCTGGTGTCCAGCCATTCCTTCTGGCTGGCATGGCAGCGCAGCATGTTCTCCTTGGTCTCGATCTTTGTGGTGATGTCAACGTAGAGGCTGGGCACGACCAGGTTGCGCATGCCGTCGTGGTTGCCGTGGGGATTGCAGTGATAGACATAGCAGTCCTGGAAAGTCGGAGGCAAGGGTGGCGAGGAGAGCCAGTTACGCATGCCCCGGCAGAAGCACGCACTGACCACCAGACGGCTGGTGTTCTGGTGGTCCTCCATGTAGTCGTTGGGAGAGTGGGTGAGCACAATCTCAGGGGCCAGGGCCCGCACCAGGTAGGTCACTCGGCGCAGGGTCAGCTCGTCATAGAAAATCTCGATATCGTTGACAAGCCCCTCGTGGTAGGTGGCGCCGATCACCTTGGCGGCGGCATGGCCTTCCTCGGCCCGAATGCGGCAGATCTCGTTGTGGTCGTAGACTGCGGTGCCGCAGTTGCCGTTGCCGACCGTGAAGATGTGCAACTCATAGCCGGCATCACCCAGCATCGCCAGCGTTCCGGCCATCATGAACTCCACATCATCGGGGTGTGCACCCACAGCCAAAGCGACCTTCTTCTCGGACATGGCAGGCATCTCCCATGCGGATATGGTGATTACCGGTGGGTTTCGGCACGGGGGCAGGGGGGACCTTCCCCGGCTGGGGCGGTGAACAGAGACGTCAGATCCGCAGGGATTGCCGTCTGCGCAGGAGGCGCCCCGCTGGCAGTCCGCCACGGTGGCTACTGGAGCCAGGGGTTGCCAGCGAGCTCCTCGCCTATGGTGCTGGCGGGACCGTGACCAGGGTAGACGACCGTGTCGGGTGCGGTGGCGGCGATGATGCGCTGCAGGGACTGCTCCAGCAACTGCATGCTGCCGCCGGGGAGGTCCGTGCGGCCGACACTTCCCGCAAAGAGAGTGTCTCCCGTCAATATCAGGCCGTCGCCCAGGAAGCAGACGCTTCCGGGCGAATGCCCCGGCGTATGCAGGACGCGCAGCGACAAGCCGCCCACGCCCACCGCCTGGCCGTCGGTCAGGCACTCGTCCACCCGCACGGCCGGCGCCCCCCCGACCATCTGCGCCCAGAAAGGGTGCGGATGCTCGACAGATTCGCGATCCGCCTCGTGGATCATGACCCGAGCCCCGCTGGCAGCCTTTACCGCCGCCGCGGCGGCCATATGATCCATGTGTCCATGGGTGAGAAGGATGAGGTGCGGGCGAAGGCTCTCGGTAGTGCAGGTCTCCAGGATGATCTCGGCGTCGCCACCGGGGTCAATGACCACGCACATCTCGCTCTGACCATCGCCAAGTAGATAGCAGTTCGCTTCCAGCGGACCAACCGGCAGGACGATCAACTTCATGGTTCTTCTCCCCGGGCCATGTAGCCGAAAGGCGCCGTACCCGGGGGCGCGATCTCAGCCTCATAGGCCGGCAGCATACCGGCGTCCGTGAGCGGGATGACGCCGGAGCGGGCGCGCCAGCGGCGCAGGCCGTCAAGGGCGTACTCGTCCAGCGGACCGGCCCCAGCCACCTCCTGCCGCGCACGCTCGCCGTCGGCGAACAGGATGAGTATGTCCGCCAGGGCGTAGCGGTGCACCGGATTATCGGGAGCGATGGCCGCGGCGCGCTCCAGGCTGCGCAGGGCCGGTTCCCAGCGTTCCTGCCGCACGTAGGCGGCCCCCAGCCGGGCAAAGTAGAAGTCA
>JABLXH010000014.1 GCA_013178155.1 Armatimonadota bacterium
CGGACGGACACCTGGTACCGCGTGACGGTAGAGTGCGAACCCGACCGTGTCCGGCTGACTATCGCCGACATGGCGGGAGAGCCGGCCGCCGTCAGCGACTGGCTGCCCCATGACGACCTGGCCGATCCCGGCGGAATCATGTTTGGGGCCCACAGTGGGGGCGGCCTGCGTGGCGCGGTCTTCGACAACGTCTGCCTGGAGACCATGGGGGGTGTTCGGCCCCACCGCCTGGCGGCTCCGGTGGAACAGGCTCTGCTGGACGCCGTCGCCGCTGCGGAGCCCGCCCGCGCCTCGGAGCGCCTCATCTTGCGTACGGGCGAGGGGCTGTATATAGAGCTGGACGGCAACGCGGCGGCCCGACGCCTGGATCTGCATGGCGAAAGCCTCCTGCCGCGCGGCCCCCAGGGGCAAGGGGGCTTCTACGTCTGGGAGACCGATGGTGCGCCACGGTACGAGCGCTTTACGGGGCGGGTGGAACTGGCGCAGGGCGCTTCCTGTGACCTGCGGTGTGCGTCACTGGGTCTCCGGCTGACGGCGAGGTTCCGGGCTACGGCGGATCGGATCAGCGTCACGGGGGAGATGCGCGACACCACCGGCCGCGACCGCCCCCTAGTACTGGTATGGGTGTTGCCTCTTGAGGCGACCGGCTGGACCTGGGGCGACAGCCTGCTGGGCGGAAGGCGCATCGGCGAGGCGGGGCGCTACCACAGTTGCCCCACCTTCGGGCTGGGCGGCGCCAATGGCCGGCACCTGGTGGCGCCCTTCCCGTGGCAGAGCCTCAACCGTGGCAACACGGGGCTCATGGTCGCTCGCCCCCTGGACGAAGCTCGCCTCATGTCCTGGTGGTATGACTACACCCCGCAGCAGCGCTTCCTGGCGGTGCGGTTGGAGCTGGGCCTTTCCCCGGCGACCCGCAAGTTCCCCGGTCGAGCCGACTTCCGTCTTGACCTCACCGTCCTGCCCCGCGCGGAATGGGGGATGCGGGCCGCGGCGCAGCGTTACTACAGCCTGTACCCGGACCTGTTCACCCGTCGGGTCAAGGCTGGACAGGAGGGGCTATGGACCCTGTGGGTGACCACCAAGGTGCCGCAGCCTGAGGACTTCGCGCTCATCTTTCACGAACAGGAGCCTTACAGCGAGGACCGCGTGACCTTCGATGACGCCATCGGCGCGCTGTCTTTCACCTATGCCGAGCCGAACACACTCTGGCAGCGCTGCACGAACTGGGAGGCCGGGAAGCTGCAGTTGGATGCGTTCATGGCGGCCCTGCGCCAGCGTGCAGGCCAACCCGCCTCGGTGCCGAGCGATTACCCCTTCTATACCCAGCCCAAGCCCGTGCCGGATGCGGAGCTGGCCCAGGCGGCGCTGCAGAGCTTCGTGGGCCGCGACGGTCAGCCGACTTCGTACTGGTCCGCCCCGCCGGATCGGATCGCCCTCAACTGCAACAGCGATCCGGAGCTGCCAGAGCCTAACCGCGCCAGTCTATGGTTCGACTACGAGGGCGTCCCGGCTCTGACCGACCCGCGAGTCGATGGGGCCTACATCGATTCGGTGGGCTGGAGTGCCTTCGACGCCGCCGAGAACTTCCGCCGTGAGCACTGGGTCACGGCCGACATCCCGCTGGTCCCCAGCTTCCATGACGGTGGAGTGGCGCAACTGGCGGGCTTTGCCCACCTCGAGTTGTACCAGGCCATCGCTGAGGCCATGCACTCCCGGGGCAAGCTGACCCTCGCCAACACCTTCCCTTACACCCACCTGTTCACGGCGCACCTGTTTGATGTGCTGGGTGCAGGGGAGGGCGCGGACATCGAGGCCTTCCACGACGCGGCGCGTCTGAGCTTCTGTCGTGCCCTGGCTTACCACAAGCCGGTGAGCCACATGAACTATGCCTACTTCCACCCTGACACGCCGCCGGAGGCGCGGGAGCGGGGACTGCAGCGCAACCTCCTGTACGGCGTCTGGCCGGGCTCGGGCAATGTGGGCGACCCGGCGCAGATCGAGCCCTTGCGACCGCTGTATCGCCGGTATATGCCGCTGTTCCGGGCGCTGGCGACGGCGGGCTGGGAGCCGATCCCGGAAGCCAGCGCGCAGCCGGAACACATCCTGGTGGAGCGTTTTGGGCAACTGGAGCAGGGCCCGCTATACCTGGTCGTGCACAACCCGTCCGCCGAGAGCGCGACGGCCACCGTGCGGCTCCAGGGCGCGCTGGCGAAGGGATCATGGCCGGCTGCCCTGCGGGACGAGGTGACTGGCGAGGAGCTGAGGCTTGCGCGGGGGACACTGGCGGTGAGCCTCAAGCCCTGGCAGACGGTGATGGTGGCGTTGCGGAAGCAGTGAGACCCAGGCCTAGGCGCAGGCCGCATCGATGATGCGCAGTAGCACTTGCTCGACCTCCTCCGCAACCGGCCGCAGCGCTGGGTTGTTGAAAAGCTGCACCAGGCCCGTGGGCCGAAGTGTGCCCACACACACAGTTCCGCCCTTCTCATAGACCGCGATCCGGCAGGGGAGCATGGTGGCGAGTACGATCTCCTCCTCCAGCACCCGCTGGGCCTGGACCGGGTTGCAGACCTCGACGACCGTGCAACCGGGTGCCAGGTCCACGCCCTTCTCCGCCAGCTTGCTCTTCAGGTCTATGGTGCCCAGGACCCCGAACTTGTGGTCCCTGGTCGCTGCCTCCACTCGGGTCACGACTTCGCCGACGGTTCCGCGAGCTGTCCTCTCGTAGAGCATGGCTTGCCTCCTCAGGCTCCCGCGAAGTCGTGGATTGCGCGCACGATCTGCGGGTAGCTGGTGCGCCAGACGCCCGGCGGCACGTTCTCGGAGATCTGGATCTGCAACTGTCCCGAGGCGCCCGCCTGCTGCAGGATATCCATGGCAGTGGCGTAGATGACCTCGGGCTGCGCGAGATGGATGGAGGAAGGGAAGTTCATGAAGAGGCGCATGTAGGGCCACTGGGCCAGGGCGTCAGCCGGGCTGGTGTCGTTGTCCGGGGGGGGCGAGAAGGAGTCAATCCCCTGTAGTCCGGATTCGCCGATGGCGGCCCAGAGGGGCTTGAGGTCGCCATCCATGTGGGCGAAGACCTTCACGTCCACCTCGGCCATCATGTCCGCCAGGCGCTGGTAGAGCGGCAGACAGTATTGCCGGAAATACCGTTCGCCGATAGTGGGGGCGGTGATGTTGTCGGGGATGTCTACGAAGTACAGCGGCTCGTCTTTCGCCACGCGGTAGATGACCTCAAAGATCTCGAGCTCGATGCGGTTCAGCTCAGCGACCACCTCGGCCAGCAGGTCGGGATAGTCCACGAGGTGCAGGGACAGGTCCTCGAGGCTGACCCACTGCACCCAGAGCTGCTGGTACGCCGTCCGGGCCGTGGCGACCATCGGCAAGCCATCCTCGCCCAGCTCCTGGCGGCTGCGTAAGAAGGCGTCGCGGGTCTCGGTGACCACTGTGTCCCGGAGATAGGCCAGCAGGACCTCGTAATCGGCCCGCTCCTTGACGTAGTGCGTGTGGGCGGCGGTGGTGCCATAGGTGGGCTCGTAGAGGCGCTCCTCAGTGAGCGTCCCCACCGGGGTCACCAGGGTGTTGCGTACTCCGCGCTTGCCGTTGATCTGCACCTCCTCCGAGCCGCCGCTGCAGTTGGGCGTGGCAAGCTGGTAGACATACATCCAGCGCAACAGCCCCAGGTTGTCGCGCCCGATAAGGTCCCAGACCTCCTGGTTAGGAAACATCCCATCGTATTGCACGAAGGGCACGCGGTCGAGTTCGTCCCCACGGATGACGGCGATGATGCGGTCGCGCATACAGGTCGGCTTCATCGGCTGCAACCTTTCCTTGCGGACCCCACCGCCCCCGGTCCGGGTCCGCCTTCTTGCGATAGCGGGACAGTACTGCCCACCTGAGCGCACGCGGGCCCTTGCCTCAGGGGGAGGTGGCCGGTCCCGCCACTAGCTTCACCTGGCCATAGATGCCGCCTACCCATCCCCAGTCAAAGACCCGGACCGCCACGAGGTTCCGCTGCCTCGGACGCAGGACCTCGCTGACCTCGACCAGGAAGCGGTTGCCGCGGCGGCCAACGCCGCTGACCGGAAGCTGCGTCCCGTTGACCCAGACCGTGGCCCCGTCGCTGATACCGCCGAACGCGAGGTAGAGCCGAGTGTCCGGAGGTGTTGGTGGCGGAGTGAAGCGCACGCGATACCATGCCACCCCATCTTCGGGCGCATAGCCCTGTGCCTCCCAGAAATCGCCAATGCGGATCCAGGCCCAGCGGCCATCATTGTAGCCGGGTCGCCACCATCCGGCGGCCGTTCCGCCGTCGGCGGGGTCCAGGCGGAAACGCCAGCGGCGCGGCATATCGGTGACGAGAGAGAAGGTGTCCCATAGGTCGGCAAAGGCCTTCTCCTCATCACCTCCGTCCAACTGACTGGGTGGGGGCACACTCACGATGCCGGGGGCCGAGGGCCGCGTGCGCGCCGGTGGCAGGGGTACCACTGGCTTCCGGGCGTTGTGCAGGGCTGCCAGGTACTCGGACGGTATGGGCACCCTGGTCTTCTGTCCGTCCCTGAGGACCTCGACCACGCCGCCTAGCCAGTCGAGGCTGTGCCACATCCACACGTATTCATCGGAATAGGCCAAAGCCCAGTGCAGGGCGTAGGCCAGTTCGTCAGGGGTGCGGTAGTTGGCCTGGAAATCTGACACATCGAAGGTGCGACCCTGGTCCAAGTTCACCCCGGGAGCATCCCACAGGCCAAAGGCGGCCCTGACATGGCGGCGATAGAGGTCTGGCACTGCGCTGCGGTCGCGTCCCTCGACCAGCACCTCGGCGCGACCCCGGGCGAACTGCGGCGGGATGCGGCTCCAGTAGGCCTGTTCATAGCCATCTACCAGTGTGGCCTCGCGCGGGCAGACGGATAGCATCCCGTCCACGAAGTCAGCCAGCAGTCCGCCCTGGGTGGGGCCAACCGTGAACAGGATCGTGATGTCCGGGTATTCCTCGGCCACTGCCTGCATGATCTCAGCGCCGCGGCGGCGGACCTGGGCCCGGTACTCCTCCAGGCTCTTCTCACCGGCATACCGCCGCCCCTGATAGGCGAAGGTGCCGATGCCGGCATACTTCTCCGTGTCAAACATGATCCCCCGCAGCCCCGCCTGGCGGGCGAGGCGGGCCACCAGTCGCCAGTTGCTGATCACCCATGAGCAATCATCGAACCAGTCGAACTGGTCCGGTTTCTCGCCCGAGAACTCGTAGACGATCCAGAAGTTGTCGGTCAGGCGCCCCCAGGGGACCTGGCGGAGCTCCGCAACTACCGGCGCGATATCAGCCTCGCTGAGGCGCTGGTAGAAGACCATGGGCCCGCCCATGAGGAGACCGTCAATGGGCAACGACTGCCAGGAGGGCGCATGCTGGCGGGCGTATTCGGGCGAGATGGCTGCCCAAAGCAGCAGTTTCTTCCCGCGAACCGAGGGGCGGAAGTCATCCGCGGCCAGGGCAGTGCAGAGACTGATGGCCACCAGCGACAGCGGGAGGAGCACGGACCGCGCGGGCCGACGAGTTGCTGCCAGCATAGCGTCTGCTCCTCTCCCAGGGCACCGGGCACAGCCGGTATGTGGAGCCGGCAGTTCGCGGTAGCCCGGAGGCACTCCTCTTGGCGCTGGCCAGAATCAGCGGACGCCCGCCACCGGGGCAGGCGGCGGGCGCCAGGACTTGAGGCCAGAAGAGTGAGCTTTAGCGCAGTACGTACTGGGCGCCCACGTACAGCTCGTCGCTGACGCTACCGACATTGAGTTTCATGCGCTCGCCAAAGGGCCAGCGGAGGGCCGCATTGACATCCTCACCGTCATACTCCACGAGTGCGCTGTAGTTCCGTCCGAGGAAGATCTCAGCCCCGGCGTAAAGACCGTCCACCAGGGAATTGCTCTCGCCCCAGCCGGCCACGCCACGCACTTTGGTCTCGCCGACCTCGAAGTGCTTCTCGGCGCTGAAGAAGACAGTGCGATTGAACTCATCGGTCAAGTCGAAGACACCGACGCACAGGCCAAAATCCTGCTCGCCCTCGAACTCACCGAAGACCCGCCACTTGCCGGAGATGATCGCGTCCGACGGGCCGTTGTCGGGATTGACGTAGCCAGCAGACAGCTCCAGTCGGTCAATGACGCCGACGGCCATGTTGGCCGTGAACACTTCGTCGGTCACCAGATGGGCACCAAACTCCATTCCGCCGGCATCAATCGTGTCCACCGTCGGCACTCGAAGCAGACCAGTGGGACCAAAGATGCTCAGGTCGGCAAGCGCAGGTCCGGCGGCTGCCAGAGCCACGACGACAACAGCAGTGATCACACCTGCCTTCATAGCTTGCTGCCTCCCTCCGTGTAAGCGAGCCCCACTTTCGTGGGGCGCACGTCTTCCTCACGCGGCCATTGTAGCAGCCCGCTGCCGCGACTGCAACCTCAGATGCCCGCAGGCGGCGGTTCAGTAGGCGTATAGCTGCCCGTAGGGCCGTGCGGTGTGCGGCGTGATTCGGACGAACAGGCCGCCCACGATTTCGTCGAGCGGCAGGCTGAACTCGGCGCAGTAAGGCGCCAGCAGGTCACGGAGCACTTGCCGATCGTCGTCCCCGATCTCGGTCGCCGACACGCCAGGCCGCAACAGCGCCGGGTCCACCTCACCGCGCACGTACATGGTGCCGCCGTGCATTCCGGTGGCGCAGTACTTGCCCACCAGGGGCTCACCGGCGGGCTGATCGAGACCCAGGACGATGAGTTTGCCGCCGGCCAGGTACTCCCCGCAGAAGTCCCTCACCCGTCCCCCGATGATCACCACCGGCTCCTTGTCCAGGTATGACTTCATGTGGATGCCGATGCGGTAGCCCGCGTTGCCGCGCACATAGATGCAGCCACCGCGCATCGAGTACCCCATGACATCGCCGGCGTGGCCTGGTATCACAACCAGGCCGTCATCCATGGTGTTGCCGATGCCGTCCTGGGCGTTGCCCGAGCAACGGATACGCGGCCCACTCATGAAGGCGCCCAGGTCGTTGCCCGGGATGCCCTCGACGCGGATGTTGACGGGCTGGTCAATGCCGCTGCCCAGGTAGCGGTGGCCGCAAACGTTGACAAGCTCAAACTCGGTCTCGCCCTCGGCCACGGCGGCCTTGATCTGCTGATTCAGCTGCCGGTAGTGCAGCCCGGAGGCATCAATTCTCATACTTCGATCCCCGGCCCCATGACGATATGCTTGCGATACTGCTTGGGCAGTGACAGCAGCCCCAGGTCGCGCTGGATGAGCTTCTCCTTGAAGCTGGAGACATCCATCTGCGAGCGGATCAGACCAGTAATGATGCCGGCCCGGTCCACGTCGCCGACGAAGACGGCGCCGACGATGCGGTCGTTGACCAGGAACATGCGCCGGTAGCTCTTGCCGTCGGCGGAGCGATACTCCAGCACCTCGGCCCGACCCGGCGGCTCCACCAGGCCGACCGAGATGGTCGGCAGGCCGCAGACCTGGATCGAGTTCATGGCGATGCTGCCCTCGTAGGTCACGTCGGTGCCCGCCATGTTCCGCCCGGCGATCTCGCCCTGCAGGTAGGCAGCGGGCCAGATAGCCAGCGGGCGCGGCTCGCCGGTCAGCGGGTCATAGGCCTCAGCCACATCACCGGCCGCATAGATGTACGGGTCACTGGTCCGCAAGTGGTCGTCCACCAGTACGCCGCGGTTCACACCCAGCCCCGCCTGCTGCGCCAGCTTGATGTTAGGGCGCACCCCGACCGCCATGACCACGACCTGCGCCGGGAGGCGCGATCCGCTGTCGAGGGTCACGCTCTGCACCAGGCCGTTGCTGCCGCCAAGGCTGGTGACAGCGGAGGACGTGATGACGCGAACCCGGTGGTCTTCGAGGGCTTGCTCCGCCATCTCGGAACCCGTTTCGTCCAGGGCGAGGGCCAGAACGCGGTCCCGCAACTCCACCACCGTCGTCTCCAGGCCCAGGGTCGCGAAGGCCTCCGCCACCTTGACGCCGATCATCCCCGCCCCGACCACGACCGCCTGACGGACCTTGTGGCTGTTGATGAACTCCCGCACCCGCGCCATGTCCTCGTAGCGGGTGAACGTGAACACACCCTGGAGGTCCACACCCGGCAGGTCCGGTACGATGGGGGTCCCGCCGGTGGCCAGCAGCAGCTTGCCATAGCGCAATTCCACGCCGTCTGCCAGGGTCACCGTATGCGCTGCCGGGTCAAGCCGCGTGGCCGCCCGGCCCAAGTAAGTGGTGACCTGCAGTTGCCGGTAGACGTCGCGGGGGCGGTAGTTCAGCCGCTCCTCGGGCACCTTGCCACAAAGCACATAGGTGATCAGCGGAGAGCAATAGCAGTGGGCCATCTGGTCCGACACGATGGCCATGCTGCCCTGCGCATCCTTCTCACGAATGGCCTCCATGGCGGCGATGGCGGCCGTGGAGTTGCCCAGGATCACGTAGTCATAGGTGTGCTCACTCATAGATCAACGCCTCGTTCGGGCAGTGGGCCACACAGGCGGGGATGCCCTTGCCCTCGCACAGGTCGCACTTCGAGCCGACCTTGCCCTTTTCGTTGTCCATACGGATGGCGCCGAAGGGACAGACCATGACACAGCTCCAGCAGCCGACGCACCGCTCCTCATCGTGCTTGATCGCCCCGGTATGCGGGTCGCGGGTCATGGCCCCGGCGATGCAGGCCGCCACACATGGCGCGTCATCGCAGTGACGGCACTGCAGGGCGAAGGACATGGCGCCGTCCTCCTCGACCCGCACCGCCGGTTCCGGCAGGTTCTCCTGGTCCAGGAAGGCCTTGACCAGGGTATGGTGGCCAGAGTGCTGGAAGATGCAGTAGATCTCGCACAACCGGCAACCGATGCAGACTTCCTCTTTGGCGTATACGCGTTTCATTCGCTCTTCCTCGCTGACGGCACCTGGCCCCCGACCCCTCCTGAGAAAGCGCAGAGGGATGTACGTCGTGGCGCCACCGGTGTTGTTGCCCCGTCTCTCCATCCCACGGAGCGGGGGCGCAGGGGGTGAGGTTACCGTCCCACCGGCGCCACTTCCAGGATCTCCAGTTCTTCGGTCGTCAGGCCAATACCACGCAGCATCTCCCGGTTGCCGCGCAGGCTGTCAATGCTGTTCATGCCCATGCCGCCCAGCATCTCCTTGATCTCCAGAGACCAGGCCCGCAGCAGGTTCGTCAGGGAGCGAGTGCCAATCTCGGGGTTCAGGCGCTTGGTCAGGTACGGATCCTGGGTGCAGATGCCCCAGGTGCACTTGCCCGTGTAGCAGCTCTGACACATGTGACAGCCCAGGGCGATGAGGGCGGAGGTGCCGATGTAGACGGCGTCGGCGCCCAGGGCGATGGCCTTGGCGATGTCGGCGCTGTTGCGGAAGCCTCCAGCCACGACCAGCGAGGCCTGGTGGCGAATACCCTCCTGGCGCAGGCGGCTGTCCACCGCAGCGAGGGCGAACTCGATGGGGATGCCCACGTTGTCGCGGATGACCGTCGGGGTGGCGCCGCTGCCGCCGCGTGTGCCGTCCATGGCCACGATGTCAGCCCCGGCCCGCACCGCGCCCACGGCGATGGGTACCACGTAGTTGACCGCCGCGATCTTCACCGAGACGGGTTTGCTGTAGTTGGTGGCTTCCTTCAGGGCGTAGATGAGCTGCTTGAGGTCCTCGATGGAGTAGATGTCGTGGTGCGGCGCCGGCGAGATGGCGTCCGAGCCCTCGGGGATCATGCGCGTCGCCGAGATCTCGGCACTGACCTTCTCGCCGGGGAGGTGGCCGCCAATGCCGGGTTTGGCGCCCTGACCGATCTTGATCTCCACTGCCGCCGCCGCATCCAGGTACTGCGGCGTGACCCCGAAGCGCCCCGAGGCCACCTGCACAATGGCGTGATCCGCGTACTCATAGAGGTCACGGTGCAGACCGCCCTCACCGGTGTTGAAATACGTGCCGGCGTTCTTGGCCGCCCGCGCCAGGGAGTAACAGGCATTGAAACTGATGGAGCCGTAAGACATGGCTGAAAACATGATGGGGGTATCGAGGGTCAGCAGAGGTCCCGCCTGGCTGACCGGATTGCCCTCGTCGTCGAACTCCACGCGTTCGGGCTTGGCGCCCAGGAAGGTCCGCAGTTCCATTGGTTCCCGCAAGGGGTCAATGGAGGGGTTGGTGACCTGCGAGGCATTGAGCACCAGGTTGTCCCAGTAGATGCGATAGTTCTTATCCGTGCCCATGCCGGTGAGCAGCATGCCACCGCTCTCGGCCTGGCGATGGATGGCACGCTGCACCTGCAGGCTCCAGTTGGGGTGGGAGCGGCCGTGAAGCTCGCGCTCAGTGACGACCAGCGCCCCGGTGGGACAGAGGGTGACGCAGCGCTGGCACCCCACACAGGTGCGCGGGTCACTGCTGACCCGGCCATCCTCCGGATCAATCTTCTGGGCATCATAGGAGCACTGGCGCGTACAGACCCCGCACTGGATGCACAGGTCCATGTCGCGCTTGATGATGAACTGAGGGTGAACTGTCGTCAGTGGCACTTCAGGTGCGCCTCCTACCGCTACGTGTCTGCACCAGCCTACGCCGCCGCTTCCTTCGCTTCGTACAGATCGAACCGCACCGGCTGCCCGGCCACGACGGGCCAGGACTTCTCTGGCTGGCCGCCGGCAGCCCAGATTGCCGCTTCCTCGCTGGCGATGTAGCCCCGTGCGCCCTTCTCCGCCGCCACCAGCGGCCGCAGCTTCAGGCGGTCGCTCAGACCCACCATGCCCCCGTCATGCCCGGCGATGACGGCAAAGGGGCCGTTGAGCAGCGCGCCGGGATAGGTCTGACGCATAATGGTCAGCATCCGCTTGCGGGCCGGATCCGTCACACGGTCCACTTCCTCCCACTCCGGCGGGGCCATGGCCAGGGCGGCTTGCTCGATGGTGAGCCGGTGCCGCCGGCACAGCAGGTCCAGCATGTAGCTGATGACCTCAGAATCCGTGAACAGCGTACACTCGTAGCCGAAGGAGGCCACGTAGCGCTTGTTCACGCCGTAGGAGGACAGCTCGCCATTGTGGACGATGGACCATTGCAGCAGGCCGAAGGGATGGGCGCCGCCCCACCAGCCACCGGTATTGGTGGGAAACCGGGTGTGAGCGATCCAGCAGTGGGCGTTGTATTCCTCCAGCCGGTAGTACTCGGCGATGGGCTCGGGGTAGCCAACCCCCTTGAAAATGCCCATGTTCTTGCCGCTGGAGGCGATATAGCAGCCCTCCACGTCGCGGTTGATCGTCATGACCACGTTGACCAGATAGTCCTCAGGGTCGCGGCCAGCCAGTTTGTCCTCACGGGGCTGGACGAACCAGCGCCACAGGATGGGCTCATCGTGGATGGTCGGCGTGGGCCGGGTCTGGATGGGCTCGTCATGGCGGATGTTGCAGACCGTCTGCAGGTAGCTGCGCAGACGCTCCCGGGCGCCGTCGTCCAGGCCCATCATGTGCAGGCAGTAGTCGTCGGCATGCTCGGGGTAGATACCGTACCCGACATAGCCGGCACCGAGGCCGTTGCCGCGCTCACGCATGTTGGCCATGCCCCGGACGATGTCTTCGGCAGGCACTGCGGCGCGGGTGCGGTCCAGGATGCCGAGGGTGCCACAGGCGGCATGGATTTTGAATGGTGGGAGGCGATGCATATCCATGTGCGACGGTCCTTGAAGGAAATAGCTTGCCGGAAGTTGTTTGCCGATGCTACAATCGACCCAAGCGCGAGTCAACGGCAATTAACGCCCCGATTGTGGGGCTTCCGCGCAACATCTCGGAAACACGAGTGCGCCGCCATTGCCGGATAACCGGAAAAATGGGCTGATTCTGCCCCCTATGAGGTGATTCGTTTGCCGGAAATAGGACGGAAGGAAGCTGCTATTCTGCGCGTCTTGGGCCAATACAGCATGCCGCTGGGTGCCGCTGCCATCGCCCGGGAACTGGTCTCTTACGGCATTGACCTCACCGAGCGTGCCGTTCGTTACCACCTGCAGAGACTGGACGATGCCGGGCTGACCGAGAGCCGGGGACGGAGCGGCCGTGTCCTGACCGACGCGGGCCGGGCCGAGTTGGACAACGCGCGCGTCACGGACAAGGTGGCCCTGGCCTTCGCTCGCCTGGAAGCGCTGGCGTACCAGACCACCTTTGACCCGGCCACGGGGCATGGACTGGTGGTGCTCAATATCTCGCTCTTCCACCGCTCGGACTTCGACCACGCCCTCCGGGCCATGCGGCCGGTGTTCTTGTCGCGCCTGGCGACCAGCGACCTGGTGGCGGTCTTTGACGCCGGGCAGAGCGTGGGCGACATGGTAGTGCCGCGGGGCATGGTGGGGCTGGGGACAGTGTGCAGCGCCACCATCAACGGCGTGCTGGTCCGTGCCGGGATCCCGTTGCATTCGGAGTTCGGCGGGCTGATGGAGATCATTGGACATGAACCGGCAAGGTTCACCGAGATCGTGATGTACCGGGGCACGTCCATTGACCCGGTGGAGATGTTCATCAAGAGCCAGGCCACCTCCGTGGGCCAGGCGGCGACGACGGGGCGGGGCAAGGTCGGCGCCGGCTTCCGCACCTGCCCCTCGGTGGCGCGGGCACATGTGCTGCGGCTGCTGGACGACCTGTCGCCCTGGAGACTGCGCGGTGTGGTGGCGGTCGGCAATCCGGGCCAGTCACTGCTGGAGATGGAGGTCGGCATCGGCCGGGTGGGAATAGTGGTGTGCGCCGGGCTGAATCCGGTGGCCGCTGCCGAGGAGGCAGGAATCCCCACGGTCAGCAAGGCCCTGGCGACGGTCTTTGAGTACACGGACCTACAGCCCGTCTGAGCGGGGATAACGGCGGAAAGCGCGGGGCGGACCACACGCCCTGACTCTCGACCCCGAGGGCCAAGGTGACATCCCGCCGGCCGGCGAACGACGTCCTGTTGCGCGTGTCTCGCGGGGAGGCTGAAGATGCTGTTTCGCATTCTGGGCAGTGCTGCCGCCGAGGGCTGGCCTGCCCCGTTCTGTGTGTGTGATGCTTGTCGTCTGGCGCGGCAGCGCGGGGGCAAAGACATCCGCCGCCGCACGAGCTACCAGCTTGGCGACCAGGTTCACGTGGACTGGGGTCCGGACTCCTACCATAGCATGATCGCACTGGGCCTGGACTACGCGCCCCTGCGGCACCTCCTGGTGACACACTCCCATCAGGATCACTGGTGCCCGCAGGAGTTGTACTGGCGGCGGAAGGGCTTCTCGCAGATCCCGGCAGGAAGCTGGTTGACGGTGCATGGCAACGCCCAGGTGGGCCAGCTCCTGGGCGGGGAGCACGACAGCATCTCAGCACTGGCGCTGGACTTCCACCTCATCGAACCCTTTGTCGAGGTGCCGCTGGAGGGCACCGGGGTCAGTGCTGTCGGCTTCCCGGCCAGCCATGCCAGCGATGATGAGATGGCGCTGAACTACCTGCTGACGGTCGGTGGGCGGACGGTGCTTGTGGGCAACGATACGGGGTGGTGGGAGGACGCAGTCTGGGACTTCCTGGGTGACTGGGAGCTGCACGTGGTGGTGATGGACTCGACCTCGGGTCCGCTGGACCGGCCGGCCACTGGTGGTGCCAACTCCTGGATCGGGACCCACCACTTCAGTTGCCGGGGGGTAGTCGCCGTGCGCGACGAGCTGGCCAAGCGCGGCGCACTGGCTCCCGACTGCCGCTTCGTCGCCAACCATTTCTCCCACAACGGCGGGTGGCTCCACGACGACCTGGAGGCGTTCTTCGGCCCCGAAGGCATCCTGGTGGGGTATGACGGCATGGCCATCGAGGTGTGACGCTCCGCGCTGACCACATGCTGGCCGGTGGCATTGTGACCTTGAGCCATGGCCCCCCAGAACGACCATACGCACGCAAGGAAGTGGTGCTTCGTGTCCAGGACGATCCTGCCGGCCGCGGTCGCCTTCGCGGCTCTCGCCAGCCACAGCCTCGCGGCTGCAGCCACGCTCTACGTATCGCCGGAGGGGCGCGACACCTGGTCGGGCAGTCTCGCGGCGCCGAGTGCAGCCCGGGACGACGGGCCCCTGGCCTCGGTGCACGCCGCCCGTGATGCGGCCCGCAAGCTGCGTGCGGCGGGTGTGGTGGATGACATCGAGATCGTGCTGCGCGGCGGTGTGTACGCGCTGGCGGCGCCGCTGGTGCTAGCGCCGCAGGACTCTCGCCTCACCTTTGCGGCCTACACCGGCGAACGCCCGGTGCTCAGCGGCGGGGTGACCGTCACCGGCTGGCGGGCCGAGGCCGATGGGACCTGGTCAGCGCCTACGCCAAGGGACGCAGACGGGGAGCCGCTGGCATTCAACCAGCTATTCGTAAACGGCCAGCGTCGGACGCTGGCGCGGACACCCAACTACGTTCCGCCGGGCCCTCAGACCCCGCTGGGCAGCACTGAAGGCTACTTCACGGTTCAGGGCAAGGCTCCGCCGCTGCGTGATGAGGCCACCGGACGAGAGACAGACCGGCAGAACCTGGGGTTCATCTACGAGCCGGGCAGCATCAGGCGGTGGGATGACCTGAGCGAGGTGCGCGTGGTCCTGTACCACTCCTGGGAGAACTCCCGCCACCCCATCGCCGACGTGGACGAGACCAATCGGATCGTCACCTTTACCGGGCCCTGCGTCTGGAACATCTTCTACTTCGGTCAGCCCCAGCGCTACTACATCGAGAACGCGCCCGACGCCCTGGATGCGCCGGGGGAGTGGTATCTCGATAGACGGCGGGGGATCGTCCGTTACATCCCGCTGCCGGGCGAAGACCTCACCACGGCCCAGGTGGTCGTGCCGCGGTTGACCAACCTCGTGACGCTGACGGGTGACAGCAATCTGGGCTTGTGGGTCGAGGGCATCACCTTCCGGGGCCTGAGCTTTCACTACGATGACTGGATCATGGAGCCGAAGGGCCACAGCGACCCCCAGGCCGTGCATACGGCGCCCGCCGCGATCATGGCCGATGGAGCCCGGGGCTGCGTGTTTGAGAAGTGCGAGATCGCGCATGTGGGGGATTACGCCCTGTGGCTGCGCGAGGGCTGCAAGGATAACCGCGTGGTGCAGTGCCGCATCCATGACCTGGGCGTAGGTGGCCCACGCATCGGTGTGCATTACTACCCGACGAGCGACGCGGTTACCTCCTCGGGCAACGAGATCAGCAACTGCCACATCTACGACGGCGGCCATGTCTACGCCGGGGGCGTAGGCCTGCTGTTGGGACAGACCTACGGCAACCTCATCAGCCACAACGAGATCCACGACTTCAGCTACACTGGCATCTCCGTGGGTTGGACATGGGGCGATGACCAGACGCGGTGTCGTGACAACATCATTGAGTACAACCATGTGCACCATGTCATGCGCCGGGCACTGAACGACGGCGGGGCCATCTACACGCTGGGCAACTCCCCCGGCAGCGTTATCCGGGGTAACTGGTTCCATGACGTGTGGCCGTGGAGCGCTATCGGCTGGGGCATCTACCTGGATGCGACGACCAATGGCTACCTGGTCGAGGATAATCTCGTCTACCACACGCTGGCCGGGGGCTGGATGGGGGCCAACGGCAACCACGAGAATGTGATCCGCAATAACATTTTCGCGCTCTTCGGCCAGTACGGGCTCTGGCCGTACTGGGAGCGCCGCCCCAACACCTTTACCCACAACATCGTCTATCTGGACCGCGGGCAGCTACTCTGGGAGCACTCGGAGCGGTTCCTGCGGGAACGGCTGGCGGCCGGCGACCCACTGGGCGAGTGGGACCATAACGTCTACTGGCACACGGCCCTGGGCGCGCCCGACGACGGGGCGCCGCCCTTCGATCTGCGCTTCTACCAGCTCACTTTTCCCGAATGGCAGGCGCTGGGCCTGGACGTCCACTCGGTGGTTGCCGATCCGGAGTTTGTGGACGTTGCCGCGCTGGACTTCCGTCTGCGCCCCACCTCGCCGGCCCTGAAGCGGGGCTTCGTCCCCTTCGACTACACGCAGGCGGGTCTTCGGGGCGACCCTGACTGGGTGGCGGAGGCCCGGGCAGTGCAGCACCCCCCCACGACCTTCCCTCCGCCCGCCCCACCCCCGCCCCCGCAGCCTGTGGACGACGGCTTCGAGGTGCCGACAGTGGGCGGCTCGCCCGAGCGGGCCATCGTCAGCGGCGAGGGCCTCGGCGCCTCCATCCGCGTGACGGACGAGACCGCGGCAGCCGGCATGCATAGCCTCAAGGTGACTGATGCTCCCGGACTGGAGCAGCCATGGCAGCCGCACTTCTTCTACCAGCCGCATTTCACCGCCGGCGTCCTGCGGCAGAGCTTTGACCTGCGCCTGGAGCCGGGCGCGCTGATGTACACGGAGTGGCGCGATGAGGGATCGTATCCGGACAACATCGGGCCGAGCGTCGCTTTCGACGCTCAGCAGGGGCAGACGGCACGCGTCGCGGTAGCGGGACAGGTGCTGGCGGAGTTGCCGGTGAGCCAGTGGGTGCATGTGGAGATTGAGGCAGAGCTGGGGACAAGGACTGCGCGAACGTGGCAGTTGACGTTGCAGACTCCGGGAGCAGAGCCACGGGTCATCCCGGGGCTGCCGTTCTCAGGCAAGGCATTCGCCGAGCTGCACTGGCTGGGCTTCGTCAGCACGGCGACTGAGACAGCGGTGTTCTATCTGGACAATGTGAGACTACGACCCGTCGAGTAGCGGGTGAGCCGCCGCTTCAGGCCTCGCCCTTGTCGAGAGACGACAGGAACTCGGCCAGCAGGTCGGCAAGGCTGTCGGCGGGCCGGGGGGGTGCCGGCGGCTCGGCGGCGTACTCCGGCAAGAGACGGCCGGGAGTGACGGGCGAGATGTCCTTGACCACCTCGGCCACTTCGCGCTGCAGGGTGTCGAAGGTCTCCTCGATGCTGCGGCTTGCGTCTACCACGGTGAAGCCGAACTCCTCTGTCATGTGGTCGAACTGGCGCAGCAGTGCGGTCTGGTGCTGGACGAAGCATTCATAGAGATCGCTGGCCGCGATGTAATCGGCCCCCGCCTCCCAGTAATCGAAGCCGCCGCTGGCCAGAACTCGCGGCACCAACTGGGGCACACTGATCTTCAGATAGTAGATCGCTGAGGGGCGGATGGCGAAGCCGTAGACCTTGCGGAGCCACTCCCCACTCATGCCGCGTACCGTCGCCCGGGCGATGAGCGAGTAGACGTACCGGTCGGTGAGCACCACGTAGCCGGCCCGCAGGGCGGGGATCATCTCGTTCTCCAGCCGATCGGCAAAGTCGGTGGCGTAGTAGAGGGCCTGGGTCATGCGGCCCATGGTGTGGCCTTCGCGGGCCTGGCGCAGGTGCCGCCCAGCCAGCACGGAGCGTGAGAGGCCGGTGTCAAAGACGGCGATGCCACTGCTTTCCAGCCAGCGTTTGAGGAGGCGGATCTGCGTGGACCGGCCGACGCCGTCGGTGCCTTCCAGGACGATCAGACGTCCCGGGTAGTCGTCAGTCTGCAGGTTGGGCAGCGGATGCCAGTAGCTTTCGATGCGCATGGCCAGGGTCCTTGTGAGTGACTGGTGGGCGCCACACCAACCCCGGTGGCTGCCGCTGGCTGGCAGAGTGACCGCGGCTGGCAGCGGCGTCTCCCACAGGAGAAGCGTTCAGAAACCCCGCCGGTCCGGACTGCGCAGCAGCTTGTCCAGGTGTGGTCGGACAATCTCCCGCACCTGCTCCTGCTGGTCCGGAATGGGCAGGGTGGCATCAATCACGGTGAAATGAAACTCGTCAACCATCTTCTCGTACTCCTCCAGGATCTTGCCCTGGAAGATACGGAAGGACTCATAGGGGTCATCGCTCCAGCCCATGTCCAGGCCGGCCTCGTAGTACTTCAGCTCCGGCCGACCCACCATGATGCGGCTCAGGGCCACTTCCAGCGGAACACGGAAGTAGAAGGCGACCGTGGGTTCGACCGCGATGTCGTACAGCTCACGCACCCATTCGGGGTGGCAGCCCCGCGCGACGTCGCGTGCAAAGGCGGTGAAGGCATAGCGGTCGGCAAGGACCGCCGCTCCTGCCTTGAGCGGCGGTACGATGTTGCGCTCCGTTCGGTCGGCAAAGTCGGTGGCATGGATAAGGCTAAAGGTGGTGGGCGTCAGCAGGTGGCGGTCCTTGCCGCGCTTCGTGGTACGCTTGACCAGCTCGGAGGAGTTCCACTCGCTGAAGAAGGCGCTGTAGCCCTGGCTCTGCAGCCACGAAAACAGCAGATGCATCTGGGTGCTCTTGCCGGATCCATCTATGCCCTCAACCACAAACAGCTTTCCCGGAAGATCACTGATCGGCCGCATGGGCTCGGACCTCGTACGTGCGAACTCGGCGGCATTCTGACTGCCCCTGGCGGGGCGTCCAGTATACCATGAAGTCGGGAAGAAGGACAAACTCGCTTTCCGTGCTTTCGGTTAAGGCCTGATGAAGGTTCGCAGGGTCTCCAGGGCTCGATCCGCGTCAGCCTGGTCGTTGTAGAAATGCGGCGAGAAACGGACATTACCGGCGCGGCTGGCGCAGGCCACGCCAGCGGCATTCAGACCGGCCGCCAGCTCGTCGGCGGAGAGGCCAGGCGCCCGGAAAGTGACGATGCCAGAGCACTCCCCTTCGCCGCGCGGGGAGGTTACCTCCATACCCAGCCGCAGCAACCCCTCAACCAGATAGTCGGTCAGCCCCAGCACAGCCCGCTCAATCTCCCGTGGACCGGCTTCCAGCAGCAGGCTCACGGAAGCGCCCAGGGCGTGGATACCGACCATGTTGCGGGTACCCTCCTCGAAACGCCGAGCGCGGGGCACGAGGGTGAGGTCGTAGTTCAGGTAGTCGTCGGGCCTCTGAACGCTCAACCAGCCCACGTTGGCGGGCACCAGGTCGTCCAGGATCTGGCGCCGCACGTATAGCACGCCACAGCCTTCCGGGGCCAGCAGCCACTTGTGGCCATCGGCACAGAGAAAGTCCACGGCATACCGGCTCAGGTCCAGCTCCAGGGCCCCGAGGCCCTGGATGGCATCAACAACCAGGAAAGCGTCGCGTTCGCGGCACAACGCCGAGAGCTTGCCCAGGTCCACGCGGAAGCCACTGGTGAACTGCACCCAGCTCAGAGTGACAGCGCGGGTCCGCCGGTCCATGGCCGCGGCGATATCATCCAGTGTCACGCGGCCCTGCCTGGCGCCGACGAAACGGGTCTCAACGCCACGGCGTTCCAGGGCCAGCCAGGGGTAGACGTTGGCCGGGAACTCGATGGCGCAGGTCACCACGTTGTCGCCTTCGCGCCAGGGAATGCTCTCGGCGGCGATGATCAGCCCGTGAGTGGTGTTCTTGGCGAAGGCGATCTCATCGGTACCGGTGTGCAGCAGGTCGGCCAGGGACTGACGGGCTCGTCGGACGCCCTTCTCCCAGACCTCGTACTCGGCGCCGCCATGGGCCAACTGCCGCGCCAGCACCTCTTGCGCGGCCTGCGCGGTGCGCCGCGGTATAGGCGCTACGGCGGCGTGGTTGAAGTAAACGAGGTTCTCTTTGACCGGGAACTCGTCGGCATAACGGTCAGCCAAGGTGCTCATGAGTGTACTCCTTCAGCCACTGCCGCGGCCGGCGTCTCGGCGATGATGACCAGCGCCGAACCCGCCGTTACGAGTACCAGTCCCAGGAGCTGGCCGCCACTGATGGCGGACCGGAGCCAGAAGTAGTCAGCCAGCAGGGCCGCAGCGGGGGTAACCAGTCCCAGCAGGCGCACTGTCCACATGGGGACACGCTTCATGGCATAGTAGTAAGTGGTCAGCATCCAGGTGACGATGAAGCCTCCAAGACCCAGAAGGACGGCGGTGCGCGGTGAGGTCAGCGCCTCGCCCAGGCCAGTGAGCTGCCCTCCGAGCACGATGAGCGGGCCCAAGACCATAACCTGACAGGTGACATTGGCCAGGGCGGTGAGGCTGTTGCTGACGCCACCGAGTCGAAGTTTGATGATGACCGCATTGGCGGCGATGCCGAACGCCGCCGCCACCAGCGCCGCGAGCCCCAGGGGGCGAAGGACGAGGCCGCCGGCTGGGAGGTCCAGGGCCGCCAGCATGCCGACCACCAGGAGGCCAGCCCCCACCCAGCCCCACGGCGACGGTCTCTCACGCAGGAAGAGGTAGCTGTAGACGAACACCAGTCCGACTTCCAGTCTCACGACCAGGGCTCCGGTCGTCGCACTGGTCAGGGCGATGCCGGTAGTGCGCATGTAAAAGAGCATGACGGCAGTCAGGCCAAACAGCAGCAGCCAGCCCCAGGGGGTCTGCCGCGGCAAGGCCTGCCCGCGCGCCCGCCACAGATAGCCCGGAACCAGCAGAGCGCAGGCTACAGCCGCCTCGAGGAACGTGATCTGAGCTGGAGTGAGTTCTGTCGTCAGTGCCTTGTTGACGGCGTACAACAGCCCTGCCAGGATGCCGGTGAAGACAGACATGGCATAGCCGAGGATCCGTGCCCGCTGTGACGGGCTGGCAGTCATCGGCTGTTCACCCGATTGTAGACAATGATGGCCCGATCCGGTTCGCGCACAGGACAGGCGTTCTCGCAGATGCCGCAGCCGGTGCAACGGCCGCGTCGCACGACCGGCCGAAGTTGCCCCTGGTCGGACACCAGGTCAATCGCCCCGTAGGAGCAGTACTCCTTGCAGATGGTGCACTGGGCGTAGTCACCGCCGGTGCGCCACGACAGGCAGCGGTCGCGATGGATCTCCGCCAGCCCGATCTGGATGCGGCGCTTCTCTTCGATGGCAAAGGGCGCGAGAGCGCCACTGGGGCAGGCGGAGCCACAGGCATTGCAGTTCTGCTCGCACCAGCCCACCTGGGGCACCAGGCGGGGCGTGTAGAAGCCGTCGAGGCCTGCCTCGACCACGCAGGGCTGCAGACCGCCGGTGGGACAGGCCTTCAGGCACTGCCCGCAGCGCAAGCAGCGGGCGCGAAACTCACTCTCAGTCATCAGGCGAGAGAGGGCGCCGGAGCCGTCGCGGACCACGGCGCCCGGCGGCCGGATCAGGCGGTCAGGATGCGGCCGGCGGATGACACCGACAGCGGTCAGGAGACCGTACGTGGCGCCGAGGCCGGTGGCCGCGAGGAACTGCCGGCGGCCGAGGCTCACCTCGGGGTCCAGCCCCTCGGAGCCGCTGCTCAGCCTGATGTCTGTGGCAGCAGGACGGCAGCAGTCCAGGCAGTCGTAGCACTGGATGCATTCGGCCTGGCGGGTGGTGCAGGGGGCATCAGCGGGAATGGCTCCCATCTTGCATTCTGTCGCGCAACGGCGGCAGGCGGTGCAGCTCTCGCCGCCGGTGACACGCCGCCACAGTCCGTGGGCTCCTGCGAAGCCGAGCAGCGCGCCTAGCGGGCAGAGGTTTCGGCACCAGTACCGGCGACTGATGAGCCCCAGACCCAGGATTCCCAGGAACATGAGGCCAGAGGTCACCCCAAGACGGAAGAGGTGCACGGGCACCGGGTCCAAGCGCCAGCCGAGGGGCGAGCGCAGGGGCTCACTGGCCAGGGCGAGGCCGTTGTAGCCCAGGCCCAGGGCCGGGTGTATGGCGGTCCCCAGAGTGCGCGTAGCCAGACAGAGGGGGTCCAGGAACAGCAGGAGCGGCACGCCGAAGAGGGCAGCGGCGAGGGTGGTCACCAGCAGGGCGTACTTGAGCCAGCGCAGACCCGGGCCGGCTGTGGGCCGCCGCCGCCAGCGCTTCAGCAGACGGTCGCCGATGTCTATGCAGGTCCCCAGGGGGCAAAGCCAGCCGCAGAAGAACCGGCCCAGCGCGACGGTGGCGCCCAGCAGGACCAGGGCAGGCCAGAAGAGCCCCAATGTCTGCCAGGAGCGAGCCGGGGAGACCGCCACGGCAAGACCCGCCAGCGGATCCAGGCGTAGGAAGAGGGAGACCGGCACTTGCGTGCTGAGCGGCCAAGTCGTGCTCCAGACAAGGCCGACAAAGAGCGCTAGCGCGAGCAGTTGGACAGTCTGGCGGACGCGGCGCATGGATGCCTGCGGTCTCCCGGGGAATGGCGGCCGGGGACCTTCTGATAGCCCCCGACAGGCGCGGCTCAGGCGCTACTTCTGTTCCGCGATGAGGGCCTTGATGGCATTCTCCACCGCGGCGACTTCGTCGTCGGGACCGAAGGAGTATCTGATGACCCCCTTGCGGTCCACTATCCGCACCTGTGGGATGGTCACGAACTGCACCGGCCCGAAGAACGCTTCGCGAGTGGCATCATCCATGCGGGCCAGAGGGATGGTTACTGAGGTCTCCTCGCGCCACCCCTTGATGACATCATCGCTGGTATCGCTGGAAAGCGCCAGGAAGTCCACATTATTGCTCTTATTGGCCTGGTAGATGGACTCGTATTCGCGCAACTTCTTGACGCAGGGCTTGCAGTAAGTGGCCCAGAAGTCCACCACGAGAATCTTGCCCTTATAGTCCTTGAGACTGCGCACGTTGCCATCTACGTCGGTCACCGTGAAGTCAGGCGCTGGCTGGCCGACGGCCGCGGGTTCGCCACTGGCGGTGGTGCCGGTGGTCTCACTGCCTGCGCCTGCGTCAGACCCTGCCGGCGGCGTGGCGGCCGTATCGGGCGTGGTTGTGGCCGGTGCGGTGCCGCGGCACCCCGAGACGAGCAGGGCGGCGGCAAGAGTCAGCATCGCCAGTGCCAGGAGACGGCTGGTCCGAGTAGTGGCTGATTTCATGCTTGATCACCCATTCTCTCAGCGATCCGCATCGGGGGTCAGTCCCGGCCGGTGTGACCGAAGCCACCGCTGCCCCGCACGGTGTCTGAGAGTACATTGACGACTTCCCATTCCGCCCGGTTCACCGGCGCGATGACCATCTGCGCGATGCGGTCGCCGCGACGGATGGTGTGCGCCTCCCGCGACAGGTTGATGAGCCCCACGGACACGATGCCGCGGTAGTCGGCGTCGATGGTCCCCGGGGCGTTGACGATGGTGATGCCGTGACGGATCGCCAGGCCGCTGCGAGGTCGTATCTGAGCTTCGTAGCCTTCCGGCAACTCGATACGCAGACCGGTCGGCACCAGGCAGATCTGGCCAGGCTGCAGCACGAGGTCGGCGTCGAGGGCGGCCCGCAGGTCCATTCCTGCAGACAGCGCGGTCTCGTACTGCGGCAGGGGGAGGTCCTGGGCCTCAGGCTCCTGCAGAACACGAATGCGGACAGTCTGGCTCATCGCCCACCTCGTAACCTGATTATAGCAAGGTTGGCTGCAGGGCGGCAACCGCGGGGAGACCGGAGGGGCGCATTGCCATGCAGCCTGAGGGAGGGGCAGGTGCCATGAGGGCCGGCCCGGAAACTGTCGGTCAGTCCGCTTGTGAGTTCATGCCTTTGGCAGGAGGGCTATGCCATGGGATGCCGTTGTTCTCTGGTCATGCTGCTGGCGGGGGCGTTGGTGACCACTGCAGTTGCTGCAGAGCCCGTGATCCTGAAGGAGTGGCGGTTTGACACGCCGGGCGACCCCGAAGGCTGGAATAAGACCAACCACATCTCGGGCCTGACGGTTGCCGACGGCGCGCTGCAGGGCCAGATAGATGACTGGGACCCGTTTCTTGTCGGACCCCAGTTCGACCTGCCAGCAACGCCTTGGCAAGTGGTGGAGGTACGCCTGAAGACCGACGATGGTGGCAGTGGCGAGCTGTTTTGGACCAACACCACCGAGACCGAGTATGGCGGCTTCTCCCCTGGCAAGGAGACCGCCTTTCGCGTCATCGGCGATGGCCAGTGGCACGAGTACCGCATCTACCCTTACTGGCAGGCGGAGGGCCGGATCATCATGATTCGGCTGGACTTCCCACGGGTGGAAGCGCCCGGCAGGACGTTCGCGGTGGACTGGGTGCGCATCGTGGACCTGGGGGCACAGGCGGTGACTACGACAACATCCTGGGACTTCAGCGAGGGCCCCGGGGGCTGGACGACACGCGGTCAGGGCACCATCGAGGCCACGGCGGACGGGCTGCGGTATCGCGCCCTGGGTGATGATTTCCAAATCGTCAGCCCGCCCCTGCAGGTGAGCCTGGAGGAGCAGATGTGCTTGTTCGCTCGGTTACGAGTGGCCAATGCCCCCCGTGGCGTGGCCCTGTGGGCGTCGGATGAGCACCCCGGTATCCGGCAGATGCGGTTCCGGCTCCGCGACGACAGCCGCTGGCATTGCTACAACCTCGACATGGCCGCTGATGGCTCCTGGTCGGGCAACGGAATGCTCGTGGGGCTATCGTTTCCGGCGGGCAGTAACGGGACGCTGAGGGCGCTGGCTATCGCGGACCGGCCCCAGGGGCCAGCGGATGTGGAGTTGGTGCATCTGGTTCCGGAGAACGCTCTCAACCGCGTCGGCCGGGACGTGCCGCTGGTGCTGGACCTGCAGAACCACGGTGGCGAGGCGGCCCGGGGCCTACACCTTGCGCGGGTTGAGGTGCCGAATGGAGTACGGGTGAGCAATCCGGGCGAAGCGTCTGAGGAGATCGAGCTGCCCGGGGGACAGAGTGGCAGCTACCGCCTGGTACTGCGGGCTGACCGTCCGGTCAGCGGGAGGGTGGCGGTGAGTCTCAGCGGGCCTGGTGCGCCGGACGGGCCTATCAGTTGTGAGCTGAATATAACCCCCGCGCTGAATCTGCCGCCCGCCGAGTATGTGCCGGAGCCGCAGCCGGTGCAGTCCGACTATGAGATCGGGGCCTTTTACTTCCCGGGCTGGCACTCGCCGGCGAGCTGGGAGCCTATCCGCCGGGTGGCGCCCATCCGCAAGCCGGTTCTCGGCTGGTATGACGAGAGCAATCCCGAGTGCGTGGACTGGCAGATCAAGTGGGCGGTGGAGAACGGCATTCAGGTCTTCTATGTGGACTGGTACTGGTCGGCCGGGGGCCAGAGCCTGGACCACTGGGTGAAAGCCTACATGCGAGCGCGTTACCGTCGCTACCTCAAGTGGTGTGTGATGTGGGCGAACCACAACGCGCCCAACACCCACTCCGAGGCCGACCAGCGGGCCGTGACGCAGTGGTGGATAGACAACTACTTCAGCATGCCGGAGTACTACCGCATAGACGACAAGCCGGTGGTCATCATGTGGGCGCCAGGGAACCTGGAGCGCGACATGGGCGGGCCGGAGGGCGCTAAGCGTCTGCTGGACATCTCGCAGGAGATGGCCAGAACGGCGGGCTACAAGGGCATCTACTTCGTGGCGATGTGCGGGGATAATGCTGAGTCCATCCAGCGGATGAAGGAACAGGGCTATGAGATGACCAGCATCTACCACTACATGGGCGACGGCGGCAAGGCCAGGGACCCCCAGCATTTCACCTTCGACCTGGTGGCAGAGAGCAACTACGACTACTGGCGCAGCCTGCAGCGCATCGGCATCCTGCCGTTCCTGCCGAACCTGTCCACGGGCTGGGACTCCACACCGTGGCATGGCGATGCGGCGACGGCGATCACCGGCCGCACGGTGCCACTGTTCCGGCGCATCTGCGAGGACGCCAAGCGC
Source organism: Armatimonadota bacterium (assembly GCA_013178155.1). Lineage (GTDB taxonomy): Bacteria > Armatimonadota > Zipacnadia > Zipacnadales > UBA11051 > JABLXH01. The sequence continues at coordinate 25,537 of JABLXH010000014.1, forward strand.
TTCGCGGACGAGACCGGCATCCGGCGCCTGGCGCTGGCGCCGCTGAACGAATGGGGCGAGGGCTCCTATGCGGAGCCCAACCTGGAGTTTGGCTTCGGCATGTATGAGACCGTGCGCGAGGTCTTCTGCCGGAAACCGGCGGGAGGCTGGCCGCTGAACTACGGCCCTCAGGATGTGGGTCTTGGGCCATATGACTATCCGGCCATGACCGAGGGGCCGCGGACCTCATGGGACTTTAGCGATGGTGCTCAGGGCTGGGGGCCGAGCATGGGCATCAGTGACTTCCGCGCGGCTGATGGCGCGATCCATTTCACGACGGCCAGCGCGGACCCGGCCCTTGGCCTGGCGGGCTTCTCATTGAACGCCTGGAACCTGAAGCGGCTGACGCTGCGCATGAGGTTGGCGGGTTTGCCGGACAAAGCCGATTCCGCGCAGCTATTCTGGACCAGCGGGACGAACTACACGGAGGCTCTCAGCGTGCGCTTCCCCCTGTTCCGCGACGGGCAGTGGCATAACTACGTGGTAGACCTGGGGGCCAACAAGCGCTGGCGGGGGATAGTGCGCGGCTTCCGGTTCGATCCGTGCAGCGCCCAGGGTGTGCGGGTGAGTGTGGATGAGGTGCGCTTTGACTGAACTATCCGGACGCGCCGACAGTGCGTAAGGAGGGTAGCCATGCTTGAAGTTTGCCGTATCTGGGACGCCGCGCCGCACAATGCCTTCACGGACCTGCTCTGGCATGACGGATGCTGGTGGTGTGTGTTTCGGGAGGGACAGGACCACGTTTCAGACGACGGCGCGCTGCGAGTCATCACGTCGGACGACGGCGGGGTCTGGGAGTCTGCGGCACTGCTGACGTGGGAGGGCGGCGATCTGCGTGATGCCAAGATCTGCGTGACGCCCAGCGGAGAGTTGATGCTGGGTGGAGCCGTGCGGTTTGGCCAGGAGCCTCCGTGGACCTTTCAGTCGGTGGCATACTTCTCGCAGGACGGCCGCTCATGGAGCGAGCCGGTCTTCATCGGCGATGAGCAGTTCTGGCTGTGGCGCACCACCTGGCATCAGGGCATCGCCTATACCTTCGGCTATGGCTGTGCAGAGGACAACCGGTTCCTGCGGCTGTACTGCAGCCGTGATGGAAGGAGCTTCGACACGCTGGTCGAGCGGATCGAGCTCGGAAGCTACCCCAACGAGACGCAGATTGTTTTCGGGCCGGACAGCACCGCCTACTGCCTGCTGCGCCGCGATCCCGAGCACGGCATGATCGGGGTGGCGAGCGCACCCTATACGGACTGGGAATGGCTGGACCTGGGGGTGCGGATCGGCGGCCCGGCGCTGGCCATGCTACCCGATGGGCGTCTGGTGGCTTGCGTGCGGCGGTACTACGACCCCGAATACCGGACGGCGCTGGGGTGGGTGGATCCCGAAGCGGGCACCTACGAGGAGTTCCTGGAACTGCCATCGGGCGGAGACACGAGCTACGCGGGGCTGGTCTATCGCGAGGAGCGGCTCTGGGTCAGCTACTACTCGTCTCACGAGGAGAAGACGTGTATCTACCTGGCAAAGGTGGAGCTGCCTTGAGGGTGGCGCCCATGGGCGCTGTGGCCGCGCTGTTGGCGGCTTGCGCACTCAGCAGCGCGGAGGAGCGGCCTGTGAGCGAGATCATCACCCACACGGGTGTGCCCGAGACCGGCCATACCTGGGGTTACAGCTCGCCCAAGGCGCTCTACGACGGCGAGCGGGTCTATGCGGTCTCGCTGCACGGGCCGGACATGTATAACGCCCATATGCAACTGCACTGGCGCGACGCGGCAGGCTGGCATGAGGGGGCAAAGCTGGAGCCCGTCTACCAGCCGGCGACGATGCTGTTGGACGGTGCGGGGCACATCAACGTCTTCTGCACGGGACCGGGCACCCGGGCCTACCACTGGCGCAGCGTGCGGCCGCATGACGTGACGGCCTTTGTTGAGGTCGAGTTGCCGCAGCCGGAGTTGTTCCGCTTTGGCTACCTGGGAGTAGGCACCGACAGCCGGCAGATGGCCCTGGCGGGGCTCGACGGGGGCTACAACCTGTGGCTGGTTACCAGGGCGTCGCCGGACGCGGCGTGGAGTGAGGCCTGCCGACTGGCCGAGGGCAAGACCGGGCTGCCCACGGGCAACGATGCGGCCTGCTATCCGATTGTCATGCCCGCGGGCGAACAGGTGCACCTCGTCTACAGCATGTGCCCCGACGGTAGCGTGCACAACACCTACAACCGGGTCATCTATGCCTGTTTCGACCCACGGGAGAGACGCATTGTCCGGCAGGACATGATCGCCGAGAGCCCGGCGGGCATCGTCACCTATGGCCTGGACGCCCTGCGCGCCCCGGATGGCACGGTGTATGCGCTGTATATGGGGCACATCCACGCCTACGGCGACAAGCCCGAGGGCGAGGACGCGCTAAAGGGGCTCTATCTGGCCACGCTGCCGCCGGGCGGGCAATGGACCACGGTGCGGGTGACGGACAGCACCGGGACGGCGCAACTCTTCCTGGCGCCGGATGGCAGGCTGCACGTGATCGAGAGTCGCTACGAGGGGGCGCGGGACCATGTCAGCAACGATGGCGGGCAGACCTTCCGGCTCGTAGAGGGGCCCATCGGCCCGGGGCCGGCGGGCTTTCTCTATGTCATCAAGGGCAACTCCGGCAGTGTGGTGGACGGGGTGGTGCGGGCGGTGCAATCAGCGGCGAACATAGTCGATGGCAAGCTCGTGGACTACCGGCTGGAATACCTCGAATGGAGGCCACGAAGTGACGGGTGACAGGACCCACGGCCCGCAGTCAAGGAGCAGCTTTGACCAACGCTTAACGTGGGCTCAGCGTCTCTTTAGTCGTGACGCGCTTGAATGGCGAGCGATGACGCAACATTTGCACTCGACAACACAGCAACTACTGGCGCTTTGTCATGGGGATCACCTCTCGAGCAGTGCTCTCGCTGGTTACAACGCTATGTGCGGCCGCCGCCCTGGCGCAACCCCTCGTGGATGCGGAGCCGGTTGCAGCTTCCACCCTTGACCCAAGTACCATTGCAGCCACGGATCGCTGGTTCGCCCAGTACATGACCCACGCCAAACCCCTGGGGGAGACGGGTGCCGACCTGGGCAACTTCATTGGTGGGACGTGGGGTCATGTACTCATCTGCGCTGCCGTGTGGCAGGGTAGGGAACACATCTCACCGGACTTCAATCGCCAAGCGGGGCGGGCTCTGCTGACCAACGCCGTGCTGACCGGCAGCATCAAGCGACTGGTTGGTCGGCGCCGTCCCGACAACAGCACCGATACCTCATGGCCTTCCGGGCACACCAGCAGCACCGTTGCCGCGCTGACGGTTCTGGAAGCCCACCTGGGCCACGGCGCGTTGAAACGTTTGCCTCTGATGGCTGTCGGAGCCACGGTCGCCTTGTCAAGAATCCAGCACAACCGGCACTGGCTCTCCGATACCCTGGCCGGAGCGGCCCTGGGCTATGCCTGCGGGCGAGCAGCATGCGGCAAGATCAGCGACGAGACCCTGGCACTGACCGGCGGGATGGTGTTGGCCCTGGGGGCTCTGGTACAGGACGCCGAGGCCCATCCCAACCGCAAGAGCCAGTCCGGGCCCAGGCTACTTTTCTCGGGTTCACCCTCGCCGGCCAAGAGCCTGACCCTCTGGCACACCGATTTCTGAACCTCTTCGCCCTCACTGCAGGCCCCTGACCCTGGCCTGGCGAAGTCCCTCGAGACGTGGCGCTCCATGGTGCCACATCTGTGCGCGTGACCCCCGGAGAAGGTGAGTGCTATGCCCGGCGACTGCACGACCAACTGGGCCGCGACCCACGGCGAGCCCTGCGTGAGCTTGCGGCCGTATCATCTTCTGTGTCTGTTCTGCCTCAAGGGCGGGGGCGAACCACCGGACCGGATCGAATGGCGGATGGATGACATCCTGCGGCTCATCGAGCAGGACCGCAATCTGCTGATTACCCTGGAGACGGCCTTCAACTGCATGGGTGGGCCGACGAACCAGCCAGTGCTCTACGATCCGGCGACCCGCCGCAAGGACTTGCAGGTGCTGCAACGGCTGAATCTGGCGCCCGGTGATACGCGCCCGGCGCACTGGATGCTGCGGGATTATATCCCGCGGTACGTGCCAGACCTCCGGGGCATCTGCGACCTGGGTGGCGAGACCGGTCCGGCGTGGCGGGAGTGTCCCGTCTGTCGGACCGGAGCCTACCAGCGAGGGCTGGCCGCAGGGGTTGTGCCCCTGCATGACCCGGAGCTCATGGCCTGCCGCAAGGCCGAGTCCTGCGCCGTCATCGAGAGCGCGGAACGGTTGCGCATCCGGCCGCACCATCTGCTCTGCATCACCTGCTTCTGGGGCACCGGCACTGATGCGCCGATTGCGGCCGACAACCTGTGGGAGCCGCTGGTGCGGATGCGTGACAACCCGGACATCGAGGTGGAGCTGGTAGAGGGCGCCTGCATGGTCTGTCCGCCCTGCCACGGGTGGGATCCGGAGCGTGACATCTGCGATACTCTTTGTGGGCTGCGGGACCGCCTGAAGGACCTCAATGTGTTGCAGGCACTGGGGCTGGCGCCCGGGGATGTGCGCACCGCACGGGAGCTTTATGACCTCATCTGGGAGCGCATCACTGACATACGGGCCATCTGCGGCAACATGAACCCGGATGTGCTGGAGTGGAGCGACTGTGCCGGGACCCGGGACGGCCGGCTGGCGAAGGCCCGCGAGCGGGGTCGTTTCTGCGGCTGAACGGGGAGGGGACACGGACCGATGAGAGCGCTGCTGGCGGGTGTTGTCCTGCTGGTGCTGGGAGGCGGTCCTCCCGTCTGGGGCGCGGTGACGGTCAGTGGCAGCGGGGCCCAGGTCGTCCTCCGCGACGAGGACCTCGTGGTGCGGTTGGACAATGGTGCTGGCTGTCACGTGACCCAGGTCTCGGTGGGTGACCTGGCCCTCCTGCGCGGAGCGCGGGTGCTGTGGAGCGCGGAACTGCGCGACCGCCAGGGGCACCGGGCGCAGACCGACAGTGGAGCCGCGGCGGCCGAGGTTGCCGCGGATGGCGACACGGCGGAGCTACTTTGGTCAGGACTGCGCCTGTCCGGCGACGCGACGCTCGGTGTCAGGGTGCGTCTTCTGTTTGTGCCCGAGGAGCGGCGGATCGAGTGGACCATCGAGTTCATCGGACTTGCCCCCGGCTGGAGCCTCTATCGCTATGTGTTCCCCTGTCTGAGCCTGGCGGCCGAGAAGGGCAATGACTGCGCGCTGCTGGAGCCCTGTGACTGGGGCACCCTCACCCGTGACCCCCTGCGCCAGCTCAACACGAACTACTGGCGCGTCTACCCGCGCTGCAGCCTGAACATGCAGGTGCACGGGTTGCAGCGGGGCGACCGAATGGTCTACCTGGGCTGCCATGATCCGCGGGCGCGAACGAAGGAGTTTGTGTTGGAGGCAGATGCCGGAGCAGAGGCCCTGGAATACGCCGTCCTGCAGGGCACGCGGCTGCAATACGGTGGCGACTATGCTCAGGAGTACCCCTTTGTGCTGCAAGTGCTGGCAGGGGACTGGTATGATGCGGCGCAGGTCTACCGGCGGTGGGCGCTGACGGCGCCATGGACCTGGCGTGGCCCGCTCAGCGCCGGAACCAAGACGCCGCGCCGGTTCCTGGAGACACCGCTCGTGCTCATGCGCCTGGGCGAGGAGTCCATCAACCCGGGGTTTCTGGCGGATTGGATGATCCGCACCCGGGACTGGCTCGGCGCTCCGGCGGTGTGCCATTACTACAACTGGCACCAGAACTTCGGCGAGATGACCATTGCCGCCTATCCCGAGTACTTCCCGGCCGTGCCGGGGTTCCGTCAGGCGGTAGAGCGGATGGAGCGGGCGGGTATCGTGGTGATGCCCTATCTCAATGCCCGACTGTGGCGTACGGACTTCGCCAGTTGGCGGGAGCTGGGGCAGCGGGCAGCGGTGAAGGACGCCTATGGTCAGCGCCATGACGAAGTGTATGTGGGCATACCGACAGCCGTAATGAACCCTGCCAGCCGGCTGTGGCAGTGGGTACTGGGTGAACTGGCGCTGCGGATCGTGGACACGGGCTGTGGCGCGGTGTACCTGGACCAGTTGGCCGAGACGCAGCCCTATGCCAGCTTCGACCCGGACCACCCTCACGCTCCGGGGGAGAGTGGGGCCTGGGTGCAAGGGTACTGGCAGATCCTGGAACGGATCCGGGGTGAAGGGAGAGCGATCAGGCCGGAGCTGGTCATCACGGCGGAGGGCAACGCGGAACCCTATATCGCCGGCGTGGACGGCTTTCTGACGGGCAATCTCAATGCGCCCAACAGCGTGCCGCTGTATACGGCGGTGTACCATGACTACGTGACCTGTTTCGGGCGCTATGTCATGGCCGAGGACTTCCCGCTGCCAGGCGCGATGCTGGCCAAGTTCGGCGAGCAGTTCGTCTTTGGGGCGCAGTTTGGCTGGTCCAACGGCTTCCTGGAGCAGGTGCTGAAGGAGGACAATCCCGACGCCTTATGCCTAAGAGAGATGGCAAGACTGCGGGCTTCCCATGCGGACTTGCTGGCGCTGGGAAGAATGCTGCGGCCGCTGGACCTGAAGGGGCAGGTGCCGACGGTTGAGCGGCAGTGGATCGCCTGGGATCATCCGGTGACGGTGCAGCTCCCGGAGGTGCTCAACAGCGTGTGGCAGGGGCCCGACGGCACCGTTGGAGTGCTGCTGCTGAACCTGGGGTCACAGCCACACACGTTGCGGATCGCGTTGCCGCCGGGCGAGTATCCGGTGGCGGCCGGTGCGGGACAGTGGGAGGTGACGGTGCCGGCCCTGTCGCCTCGCCTGCTGACCTGCCAGGGCGTTGTGCCGGCCACCGTGGCGCCGCCAGCGCCGCCGGTGTATGACCTGCTGGGCTACGACCGGACTGATCCCGCAATGCGAAGCACGTGGCCCTTCGCCATCCCGACGGACCTGGCCGATTCGGCCTCGTCCAGCGGTTTTCCCTATCGTTACGAGGGAGACGAGTTGCCGGGGAAGGCACGGCCGAGCTGGCTGGCCCTGGGGCCGGGCGCGGATGAACCCGAGCGGGTGACGGCGGTCAGGGGAGGTGTGCTGCACTTTGACACTCTTAGTGCACCGCTGCCTGGAGCGACGCTCTTGCGGATTCCGCGGGGGCCGTACTGGCAGGTGGACCGCCAGTTGGGCTATACCGTGGAGGCCCGGCTGCGAGTTGTGGCCACCAGTGGTGACCCACACTTTGGTTTCTGGCTGGAGGCGCACAACGAGCAGACCATGATCACGCTGCAGGTGCACCCGGACCGGATTGAGGCGGCCGGCAATCCTGACCTGGCAGCGGACATGGCGACGGCGCTGCGGACACTGCGATTGGTCGCGTTACCGGGCGGGCGAGGGTTTCGCGTCTACCTTGACGGGGAGGCACAAAGCCCGGACCTGCAGGGCGTTGGAGGACTACCCTACAACTCCGGGATCGCGTTTGGCACCGGAGCCAGCGCCGGGAGGGTGAGGGCGGAGGTGGACTACATACGGTTCCACCCCGGAGCGGCGCTGGCTCCCTGACCGCGGGTCATGACGACAACCACGGAGCAGCCCTTCGCCATGCGGCTGACAGGCTAGTCGCGGGCCAGCAGTACAACCCAGGCTTCCGGACCTCGCGGCTGGTCCTTGCTGTCCAGTTCAACCACGCGGACGACGTAGCGCAGTTTCCCCGCTATGCTTTCCTTGGGTCGCGGAGTGGCGATGCGCATCCTGTACTTGCCGGTGCTGGTGGTGCGGTCGCGGTGCCCGGGCACGCTGGCCCATAGCCGTCCGTCCGCATAGACATCGGTCACGATGTTGATGACTCCCTGGCGACTGGAGCCGGTGCGGCCGGCCACCGTGACGTTGGGACCCACTGGCTCGCCACTGGTCGGGGCGTGGATGATGGGACGGTTGGCTTCGCTGACACCCTCGGGCTCAAACAGCAGCAGAAACCGGCCATCGGCGTCCTTGAGCACGAGGCGGTAGGCCGAGGCCTCGAAGCCGACGACCTTCTCGAGGGCCTGGAAATACAGCGACTCCTGGACCATCAGGTCCGGGTCCCCCGCCATCTTGGTGGAGCCGATGCCGGAGACAGCAAGCTTGCCATCCTGCAGTGTGTAGGAGCCAAAGAAGGTGTTGATGCCGCCGCGCCCGCCAATCCGGCCGTTCTCAAAGCGGACAGTCAACTCGCCTTTGGGGATGCGGAAGTCGGGGCTATGGGCCTTGAGGACCCAGGTCCGACCTTGCAACCCGGTGTTGGTCCCGGCACAGGGAGCCAGGCTGGTGGCAGCGATGGCCAGCCCGCTGATGAGCGCCAGAACGAGGGTGCGTGTCTGCTGTGGATATGTGGTCATGCGGTTTCCTCCCGTGTGCGCCAGTGTGGGGGCAGCTTAGCTATAGCAGGTACATGACGCAGTCTAGCCGGCAGGCCAAGCAGCGAAACATAGGCTCAACCCATGTGGGGAATGGTGTCTCGTTGCCCGTCCGCCGATAGAGAAGCGCCTTCCCTCCGGGGAGGGAAGGCGCTGAGGCAGTCTTTGAGCCAGTTTCGGGCGGTCAGTTGGCTTCGGCTAGCGGCCGCCCTGCGGCTGACCGGGACCCATGCCTTGACCCGGAGCCATACCCTTGCCCGGTCCCATCATGCCCCCACCCTGTCCCATGCCCGGGCCGCCGCCGGACGGAGCCATGCTCGGGCTGGGGCCCTTCATGCCGCCCATGCCCGCGCCCTGACCTCCGGCGCCGGGGGCCATGCTGGGCCCGGGGGCCATGCCCTGGCCGGGGCCACTGGGCAGTTTGCCCTGCTCGGCTGTCTTCTTCTTGCCGCCACACCCCGCCAAGGCCGTACCGAGCAAGGCCATCACCAGGATCATTGCCACCAGCAGAAAGAGCGTCGAGCCACGTCGTACCACAGCAAACACCTCCCTTTGATACAGCCAGTCCCGCACAGGGGCACTGGCACGGCCTCAATACCCGGCGTCCGACAACGCGGTCGCCGGTACCGGAGGCCCCAGTCCATTATCGGCAGTGAGAGTGCGTCCTGTCAATAGCTGACTTGGCGACGCGGTGCGCAACGGGAGCCGGGCATCCCCAGTGCAACGTCACTGGCCGGACCAGAGGGCCAGGCCGAGGAGACCCGAGGCCAGGACGACGAGACTGGTGTCAATCTTCTCGGTCAGCACCAGGGCGCCCAGGCACAGGATCCCCAGGACGATGGGCCCGGGGGCTGTCAGGTGCTGCTGGGCGAGCATGATGCCGGCGGCGACGATCAGGCCGACGACGGCAGGGCGGGCTCCCCACAGGAAGCGCTTGACCCAGCGGTGTCCCTGCAACCGCTGCAGCCTGTTGGAGCAGAACAGGGTTAGCAGGAACGTGGGCAGGAACATGCTGATGGAGGCCAGGATAGCGCCGGGGAAGCCGCTGAGCTTATAGCCGATGAGCGTGACGGTCACCAGTACGGGGCCGGGCGTCATCTGGCCCAGAGCGAGGGCATCCAGGAACTGCTGTTGGGTGAGCCACTGATACCGCTCGACAACATCGTACTGCAGCAGCGGGACCATGACCAGCCCGCCGCCGAACACCAGGAGGCTGGTGCGGGCACAAAGCAGGCAAAACTGCAGCAGGTCGCTCATGACGAGGCCTCCTGCCTGGGGGTAGGAGCCAGGAGCATACCCAGCAGCCCGCCGCCGATGACGAGTATCGCCGGGTGCAGCTTGAGCAGTGCAGCCACCAGTACGGCGGCGGCGACGATGGCTCCCCGGTAGCTGGTGATGCTCTTGCGGCCCATCCGCCAGCCGGTGGCGATGATGATGGCGATGACGGCGGGCCCGACCCCCTTGAAGAAGCCGCCCACCTGAGGGACGGTACCGTAGTGCAGGTAGAGCGGCGACAGCACCAGCATCAGCGCGAAGGGCGGGAGGAGCAGGGCTCCGGCCGAGACGGTTGCGCCGAGGGCGCCGCGGAGCTTGTAGCCCAGATACGTGGCACAGCCCAAGGCCACCGGGCCCGGGAGCATCTGCCCCAGGGCTACCCCCTCGGAGAAAGTCTCCTCGCTTACCTCACCTGTCTCGACCAGATCACGGTGCATCATGCCGATGAGGGCCATTGGGCCGCCGAAGCCGGTGGCTCCGATCTTGAGGAACTTCAGGGCCAGGGTTCGCAAGCGCATGGCATCGTGACCTCGAAGTCTGAATCATGGGGGTCTGGTTCGCCTCCACGCGGGGGACCTCCTGCCCGCGGGCGCGAGGCAGGTGCGCTGCTCCCGCAGAGGAATCATGCGGAGAACCACGGGGAGCCACAGAGAGGGGTGTGTGTATATGTTCCGCCACGTGATGGACGCGGTGATACGGGAGCAGAATATCGGTCGGGTGCGTCGGGACATCGCCAACCACTGGGCCTGTCGCCCGACGGTACCGGGGCCTGGGATGCACGAGGCGGCGGCGCTGCTGGTGAAACGTTACCGGGAAAACGGGGTTGAGGCCGTCAACATTGAGTACCCGGCCGATGACACCACCTCGTTCCTGGGTGGGCATACCGGCCTGGAATGGCGGCCCTACGGCGCGAGACTGGAGATCGTGGCACCGCAGGCCTTGACGCTCTGCCGGTACGATGATGAGCCCCTGTGCCTGGTCTGTTACAGCGATCCGACGCCAGCCGAGGGGGTCGAGGCGGAGGTCGTGGTGTGCAATGGAGCACTGGCAGAGGAGGGGGTGCAGGTCGGTCAATGGGCTGGGAAGATGCTTCTCACTGACCAGCCCCCGGCCGTCGTGGAAGCGGCGGCCCGGAAGGCGGGAGCAGTCGGGGTGGTCTCGGACTGCGTCTGCCCGCCCTGGCTGGCTTCACATCCGCCGGTCCGGGAGCCGGAGGATGCGCCGGACCTGGTGATGTGGACCATCTTCTCGGGGGTCAGGCACGAGACCCCGCTCTTTGGCTTCAACCTGTCGGGGCGGCAGGGGCGGCGACTGCGTAAGCTCATCGCCGCGGGTCATGAGCCGGTGCGGTTGCGGGCCACAGTGGCGGCAGAGACGCTGGTGGGCGTGTCGGACCTGGTCAATGCGTGGATTCCGGGCACGGACCTGGCCGAGGAGGAGATCTGGGTGCTCGCGCATCTGTCGGAGCCAGGGGCGAGGGACAATGCGTCGGGGTGCTGCCTGGCACTGGAGATGGCGCGGGTACTGGCGAAGCTGACGGCCGACGGGACCCTGCCCCGGCTGCGACGAACGGTGCGCTTCCTGCACGCGACCGAGGTCAGTGGCTTTCTGCCCTACCTGGGGGCGCGGCAAGAGGAGTGGCCAAGCGTGTTGGCGGGGCTGTGTCTGGACTCCTGTGGGCAGGACTTCTCGATCTCGGGCGGTGAAGTGGTGCTCTGGCAGTCGCCGGAGCACAATGCCTCTTTCGTGGACGGGCTGATGGAGACACTGGTCCGGGCGGCGGTGGCGGAGCCGGTGGAGCGATTCACGACGCAGAACTATGACATCTTTCCGTGGCACACCGAGCCGTTCTGGGGCAATGATGCCTTTGTGTCCGACGGCTTCTTCGATATACCGACCCCCCACCTGGGCTGCTGGCCCGACCGGTACTATCACAGTTCGGCGGATACGCCGGATCAGATGAACGATAACACGCTGGGGCGCTTTGGGGCGATTGATACGACCTTCCTGTACTTGCTGGCGACGGCCGGAGCGCGGGAGGCGCGGTGGTTTGGGCACCTGGCGGCAGCCGACTGGAAGCGACGCATCGCGCGTTTCACGGAGGAGCGGCTGACAGCGGCACTCAGCGGCAATCCGTCGCGAAAGCAGGGGCGAGAGCTGGCGGTGCAGATTGGGCACCTGGCCCTTCAAGGCGTGGACGCCATCGAGCAGGCCCTGCGCTTTGCGCCACAGGATCCCGCCTTGCGTCAGGACCTGTACGCGCTGATGGACCAGTTCCGGCTGGCGATGGCGGTAGAGGCCTCATACGCGGCGGGAGCGCTGGGGGCGGTGTTTGGGAGCCCGGAGGAGGTGTTCCCGGAGCGCCAAGTGGAGGAGGTCGCGACGGTCTACGCACGACGGGTGTGGCACCTGCCGGCCGATAGCACACTGTCGCCGCGGGGACAGAAGCGGCTGGCAGGGCTGCGCAAGCGGGCCGGGGCGAAAGCCAACCTCGACCGCATCTGGCCGTGGGTCAGCGGACGGCGCAGTGTGACCGAGATATGGGCCCGTCTGCGGGCAGGCGGCGAGATCAAGTTGCCCGTCATTGCCGCCTATCTGGCGCTGTTGGCGGAAGAGGGCCTGGTGGCCGAGGTGGGGCGCTAGCCAGGCGGCGTCAGGGGCGAACCAAGTAGACCGGGTCCTGGGTGAGGCGCAGGCGTCCACCGGGGGTCGCCACAGCGCGGCCCCACATCGAAAGGCAGCGGTCACGCGGGTCTACGGGTACGGCCACCGGGTCACCCATGCGCCAGAGCATGCGGACCGTGGCGCCGCGCCCGGCGAAGGTGAGGTCCACCAGGCCTTCGCACTCCGGGTGCGGTGTCTGGCGCACGAAGCGCCGGCCTTCCAGCAGCGAGTTCGCCACGGCCAGGGGCACCACGCCGAGGCGCACGGTCTGGTTGAGGTCGCACAGGAACAGGCCCGCGCCGCCGTCGCCGGCATGAGTCTTCTCGTGGCCGGAGTAGTACAGGACGTGCGCGAGGCCAGCGGCCCTGGCGGCAGCCAGTGACTTCGGGAACATCCGCGCCGCCTCCAGCGGTGAGGAGTCTCCGCCGTAGAGCCGGAACTTGGTGAAGTTGCCCTGCACACTGGGGCCGCACTCGGTGTCCCAGATGGGGGTGTCCGGCGTCCCTGCCGCCCGCAGTCCCTCACGGATCGTCTTGACCACTGTCAGTAGCCGCTCGGGACCCGTTACCGTGCTCCAGATGGTGGCGCCATAGCCGTGGACGCTGATGGCGTCACAGTAGTGGCTGGCGCCGAGCTTCAGGCACTCCAGCAGCCAGGGGTCGCTGGGGCCGCAGCCGCCCAGGCCGATGACCGTGGCCCCCGGGTTGCCGGCCTTGATAGCCCGGTAGGCGGACTTGAGCACCTCAACGTAAGGCCCGGGAGCGATACCGCCGTAGGGCTCGTTCATCACCTCCCAGGTATCTATGGCGCCCTTCCAGTGGGCGGCAGCGGTGCGGCAGTATTCCTCCCAGAGCGGGAAGGTCTCGGGCCGCAGGAAGATGCGCTGCTGCTGCTCGTCCTCGGCCAGAGGGCTTTGGGCCCACTGGGGGACGAGGTCAACAAGGCCCAGGATGGCGTGGCCGTAGGCGCGGTGTTGCGTGGTTTCCAGGTCGGGGAAGGTCCACTGGCCGCGCTCCTTCTCGACGTAGGTCCACTTGGTCCAGGCGGCGGTGTCGTGCAGGCGGTCCCAGCGCATGCCAAGCTTCCAGCAGGCCTCGCGGAGGGGCGGAGTGTTGGGGATGTGAGTGCCGCAAAGCCACTGGTCGAGAGGCAGACTGGGCATGGGGGGAACGACGGCCAGGAAGGTCTCGGCTTCGCTGCGGCCGGTCGTGGGGCCAAGCGGGCGGGTGACGAGCTGCCAGTAGCCCGGGGGGAGGCCGGTGAGCGCCACCTTGGCGCGGCGGTCGCGGAAGGTCAGGCCGTAGGAGCGGACAGGGACATGGCTCTCGTCGCAGATGACGAGTTTGGTAGGGCCAGGGGCGCCTGAGGCCAGGATGGTCGCGATGACCCTCTCCCCCACGGTGGCGACGTTGTAGGGGGCGTCGGTGGTGACGGCCAGCTCGAGGGGTGCGGCAGGAGCATAGGGCTGGTCGGCAGCGCCATCGAGGTCGGCCTTGACCTCGCAGGCATCCACGAGGACCTCGGCGCCAGCGGGGCTGTCACAGAGGACCTGGAAGTAGCACTCCGCCACGCGCCCGATCTTGCCCTCGGCGGGCGGCGGGCGCCAGCGGAAGCCTACCTCTTTCCAGCCCTCCTCGCGACGCACGGTGAAGGCCTCGGACCTGGCGCTGCCGCCGCGGGGAAAGATCCAGTTGCTGAGGTACAGGCGAACGACAGCGGTGTCGCTGAGGCTCTTGACCTGGGCGCGGGCCACGTAGTCGCCCTGGAGGGAGAGAGGAAGCCAGGTGGAGCTGACGACGGCGTAGTTCTTCAGGCGTGCGGCCCAGCGGCCCTCAACGACGTCGCTGCCAGTGAAGGAGCAGCGGCCACGGAGGTACCAGCCGTCGCGCAACAACTCGAACCCGGAGTTGGGCAGGAGGTTGCCCGGGACCGGCGGATCGCCGGGAGGCAGTTCGCCGGTGACTTCCTCGATGAGGATGTTGTCTATGGTCAGGGTGGTATAGCCGTTCATCAGGAGCATGAGCAGTACGGAGGACGCGTCTTTCAGCCCGCGGCCCAGGAAGGAGACGGTGTGCATTTCCTCATTGGTTACCTCGAGACTGGTTACGTACACGGTGTAGGGCGAGGTATCGTGGCGGAGGATGAGCGTGACATTCTGGCCGCCGCGGCTGGCGATGTCGAGAGTGACACGGTACAGGTGGCCCTGCTGCATGCTGATCTGACCGAGGATGATCTGACAGTATCCGGCTACCCGGCATTCCAGCACTCTGCCATGGCGCGGGTCACCGCTGTCCACCACGGCCATGGGGACGGTGCTGCCAGCCCAGCCGCTGTTGTCCTGGAGGGGCGGTGGAGGATCGCCGAGGGGGGCCTCCTCAAAGTCCTGGGCGAAGAGGACGCGGGTCTGGAGAGGCTGGGTGTCCTGGGCCGAGACTGCGACGGCGAGGATCAGAGCAGCCACAGACAGGGAGGCCTGGCGCATCGGGACGTTCCTCTGACGTATGGATGACCTGCAGAAGGGATAGCCTCTTCGTCATGGGGCGGCGAACGGCCTGCCAGGGGAGGGGCAGGTCATCGGCGGGCCGTGGCCGAACGAGTCGGGCATGAGGCCGGTTTCCCGCCTGGTGGTAGCGATGGCCGTGGCGACGACTTGCCACGCGGAGAGTGGTAGCGACATGATCGTGTTCTCGCTGCGGCAGTGGGAGGGGGAGTACGCCACTTCGGACCGGCCTGGCGGGGTAAGCGTCACGCCCTTCACCAGCGCCATCTACGTGGTCCCGGCGGACGGGAGCGCGCCACCGCGGAAGGTGGTTGACGTGGGCGGGCGGGCCGACGCACCGGGGTACTCGCCAGACGGTCAGTGGGTGTACTTCCAGGCGCCGGTGGAGGGCGTGGGTCACATCTTTCGCTGCCGCGATGATGGTTCGGAGCTCACGAACCTGACGGCCGACCACCAGCCGCCCGGCGATCGGTACGGCCGCAGCCCGTCGGCGGATGGGTCGAAGGTGGTCTTTACCTACCATGACGGCGAAATCGGCCGCGTGGGGGTCATGGACGCTGACGGCGCCAATCCCTACCTGATCGCGCCGGACATCGGCTACCACTACATGGCGGAGATGAGCCCCGACGGCCGGAGCGTGGTCTTTGCACATACGGCGAAGGGCTACGTGCTGGCGCTCAAGCGCCTGGACACCGGGGAGTTGTTGACACTGACACGTGATCTGCCCGAGTCGTTCTGCCCGCAGTTCACGCCGGATGGGCGGACCATCGTGTTCTTCCGTCGGGACGGCGATTACTACAGTGTGTCTCCCGACGGGACGAACCTGCGGCGCTTGACGGAGGGATGCCAGCACCGGGAGTTCACGCTGTCAGCCAAGGATGAGCACGGTTCGAGTGACCCGCCGGCGCTCTCCCCGGACGGCAGGCAGATCGCCTACATTGCGCGGCGCGAGGGCATTCCGCAGGTCCACGTGATGGACCTGGACGGTGGCAACCAGCGGCAGGTGACGTTCCGTCCGACGCCGTGCGGGCGTTTGGCCTGGAGCCCGGACGGAACGCGGCTGGCGTTCGTGTCGTGGGTGGGTGAGACCGTGCAGCTCTTTGTGGTGCCGGCGGCGGGCGGGGAGCCACAGCAGATCACAGAGGTGCGGGGGGCGGTGTACTGGGTGGACTGGAAGCCGCGATAGGCAACGCAGGGAGGTGGTGCGGATGTGGACCGTGTGGGTGGCGCTGATGGGCACTCTGGCGGTGGCCATGGTGCAGGCGGCGGGGCTGCCGGTGCCGGAGCCGAGAATCATCGCGTTGGAGGTGGAGCCGCCACGGCCGGGCGATCTGGAGAGCGCAGGGAGCCTCATTGCGGCCGATGTGGACAACGATGGGGCGATGGAACTGCTGGTCACGGCGCCCGGGTACCTGGGGGCATACCGCACCGACGGGCGCCGCCTGTGGTCGCTGCGGACGGATATCCGGGTCGGGGGGCAGTCGGAGTCACAGGGCCTGCCGGGCCACCACGGTCCGGGCGTGGCGGCGGGCGACGTGGACGGTGACGGGGCGACCGAGGTCATCTTCTTGACGCAACACAGCCGGGTGCATGTGGTGGCAGGGGCGACGGGGGAGGAGGAATGGTCGGCGGCGCCGCCGGTACCGGAGGGAGCGCAACGCTGGGAGCAGGTCATGGTGGCCACGTTCCGGGGGGTGGCGGACCAGGACCTGCTGCTGGAGGCGACCAACCGCGACGGCTACCGGATGGGTCGCTACCTGGCTGCCTACGCGGCCGAAGCGCTGCGGGGGGGCGGGGAGGCGCTGTGGTCCACGGCAGACTTCGTGTCGTGCGCGCACAATGGGGCGCGGCTGGCGGACCTGGATGCCGACGGGCGTGACGAGGTGCTGGGCGCGACCATGCTGGGACCCGACGGCAAGCTGCTGGTGGAGATCCCGCTGCGGGGCCATGTGGACTCGGTGTTCGTCGGCGATGTGGTGCCGGAGCGGCCCGGGCTGGAGGTGGTGATGCTGGAGGAGGGCGGGGAGGACGGCAACCGTGTGTTCGTCGTTGCCCGTGATGCGGTGCTGGTGGAGACGCACCACGAGCATCGGGAGCCGCAGAACGCGGCCCTGGGACGGTTTGACCTGAGCCGGCCAGGGCTGCAGCTATGGTGCCGCAGCCGGGACAATGAGCATCAGAAGCCCTTCGTGTTCGGCAATACGGGCGAGCTGATTGCCCGGTATGAGATGGACGACGTGGCGCCGGGAGGTTGGACGGTGCGCGGGGTCGAGGTAATCTGGACCATTGACTGGACCGGCGAGCCGCAGCAGTTGGCGGCGGCCAAGGAGCGGCACGAGGCGGGCGACGTCTGCCTGTTCGACCCGATCAGCGGCGAGTTTCGGCTGCGGCTTCCGGAGCAGGCGGCGCGGCTGTATGTGGCCGATGTCACCGGGGATTGGCGCGAGGAGCTGGTGGTGTGGAACGGGGCGGAGCTGCACATTTACGAGAACCCGGCGCCGAACCCGGACCCCGGCCGGGCGCGGCTGTGGGGCGAGCAGCGCTACCGTCGGGCGAAGGCGGTGTGGAACTACTACAGCCCTTGAGGGGAGGCCGGGTGTGACCGACGACCGCAAGCGTTGTACGTTCTGCGGGGCTGAGAACCTACCGGCTGCCGCCTTCTGTGGGCAGTGCGGGCGGGGCTTTGGCGCGCCGGCACCTTCGCGGGCCACCCTGGTGGTGGGTATCTTCCTGGCGCTGATCGCCGGGGCGGCGGCATGCTTCCTGGTGATGCGGGCGGTGGACGCGCCGGCGGGGCCGGCCAGCAAGGTACAGGCGGGTGTTGCCTTGCCGGCACCGGAGCCGCCGTCCGGAGCGCAGGCGGAGGGCGAGCCTGCCGAGGCAGAGGCGCCCCAGGAGGAGCAGGCAGTGGCCGCAGTTGAGGAAGGCGAGGCCGTCGGGTCGGCGGAGGCGGCGACCGACCTCGTCATGCAGCAGCCGGAGGTGCAGGAGTGGCTACGGCTCATTGAGGAAGCCCAGGCCGAGGGGAAGCAGCGGCGGGCACTGGTGGAGGTGACGGAGGAGACCGAAACGGCCTACATCGTCCGTGTGTTTGAGTCGGTGGAGGACGAGGAGCCGGGGCATGTGGCGACCTTTGGCTGGTACAACGTCAGCAAGACGGATGGCGCGATCAGTGACGCCAACCCGCCCTAGGAGGGCGCAGGGGTGAGCGAGACGATGGCGATGCGGTTTGCAGACCGTGACCTGGTGGAGATGCTGCGGCGTTCGTATGCGGCGGTGGATGGGCTGTGGTTCGTGATATGCGAGGAGGAGTTTGGCTTCGAGCGGGCGATGGCGCTGGATGAGCGCGTGTGGCGCGTGATGCCGAAGCTGCAGGCGCGAAAGGCACGGGAGCTGCTGGGGCTGACGGGCCACACACCGGCCGAGCTGGCGCGGGCGTTGGGGCTGAAGCTGACTGCGGAAGGACACAGGTTTCAGGCGACGGTCCATGGGGGCGGGGTAAGCATCGTCATCGAGGCGTGCCCGTGGCGGGCGGCGCTGGAGAAGTCGGGGCGTCTGCATATCGCCGCCGAGGTCGGCCGGCGCATCTGCACGGTGGAGGGCGAGGGCTGGGCGGCGGAGTTCGGGGGGGAGTTTGACTTTCGTATGGCGGAGTGCCTGTGTGACCAGGGCGAGCAGTGCTGCTTTGAGTTCACGGCACGGAAACAGCTTGCGTGAGGAAGACTGCCCATGAGTGACAGCCAAGCGCCGGCGAGGAGCCCGGCTCAGGAGCCCGTGGTGACCCTGGCCCGTCACATGGGCCTGTGGGCCCTGGTCATCTATGGCGTGGGTGACATGCTGGGATCGGGCATCTACGCCCTGATCGGGAAGGCGGCGGGCATTGCGGGGAGCGCCATCTGGCTGGCGTTCCTGGTCAGCATGGTGGCGGCGCTGCTGACGGCGCTTTCCTATGCGTCACTGGGTTCGCGCTATCCCCGGGCGGCGGGGGCGGCGTATGTGACGCACCGGGCCTTCGGGAAGCCGCTGCTGTCGTACCTGATTGGTCTGGCGGTGATGGCCTCGGGGCTGACCTCGATGGGGACGCAGTCGCGGGCCTTTGCGGGGTACTTCGAGGGGCTGGCGCCGGGGGTCCCGCCGACGGTGATCGTGCTGGGCTTCATCGTCCTGCTGACGGCGGTGAACCTGTGGGGGATACGGGAGGCCACCTGGCTCAATGTGGTCTGCACCACGGTGGAGGTGTCGGGGTTGGTGCTGGTTATTGCGGTGGGGCTGCGGTACTGGGGCTCGGCGAGCTACCTGGAGGCGCCGCCGGTCAACGGCATGCCAGGGGTGCTGGGCCCCTCGCTGATCCTGCAGGGAGCGGTGCTGACCTTCTACTCGTTCATCGGCTTTGAGGACATGATCAACGTGGTTGAGGAGGTGAAGGACCCGCGGCGGACGTTCCCGCGGGCGGTGGTGCTGGCGCTGGGGGTCGCGACGCTGATCTACATGGCGGTCAGCGTCACGGCGGTGTCGGTGGTGCCGTGGTCGGAGTTGGCGGCGTCCAAGCAGCCGCTGGTGGATGTAGTGGTGCGCGCCGTGCCAGCATTTCCTCCCATCGTGTTCTCTGGTATTGCCCTGTTTGCCATCACCAACACCGCGCTGCTGAACTACATCATGGGTTCACGGCTGGCCTATGGCATGGCGCGGCAGGGCCTGCTGCCTGCTTATCTGGGGACGGTGCACCCGGTGCGGCGGACACCGCATCTGGCGATCCTGACGCTGATGGCGATCGTGCTGGCACTGGGCCTGGGCTTTGACATCACACCGCTGGCGAAGGCGACCAGCGTGCTGTTGATGATGGTCTTCATCGTGATCAACTCCGCGCTGCTGGTGCTGCAGCGGCGGCCGGGGGAGCCGAAGGGGGCTTTCGAGGTGCCGAGGGTGGTGCCCGCCGGTGGGATTGTGGTGTCGGCCCTGCTGGTGGCCCATGCCAAGCCGCAGGAGCTGGTCGTGGCGATGGCGCTGCTGGTGGCGATCGTCGGGTTGTACTTCATCATGCGTCCGCGTGAGGTGACCGAGGACACCTTCATCGAGGCAGCGGAGGAGGCAGAGGCGACCCCGTAGGGCGTCAGACAGCAGGCGAAGAGTGCTTCCTGGGGCCGTATGGCCGTCCCGAACCCTCCGGCAACGGAGGGTTTCTCGTTTGGGGGTGCACCTGGAAGATTGGGCTTCGGAGTGTGCATCCTTCTTGGAGGACGTTGACAAGCGGGGTTTGGGTAGCGCGTGAGGAGGGCTTATGTTGGCTGGCAACAAGACGTGTCGCATGGTGGGTCACGACTGCGGTCTGCGGGAGCAGGCCCAGTACGGAGGAGCGGTGCTGGTCGCCCTGGTGGACTCTCCGTGGAAAGTGGTGAGTGCCTTTGGTGCGGCAATGGTGACGGCGTTGACAGGGTTGTGGGACGGCACGCCCGTGCAGGTGCAGAAGCTGGTGGTGGCAGCGGGGGTGCTGTGGCTGCTGGACGTGGCGATGGGTGTCTTGCGGGCGTGGCGGCGGCCAGAGGAGGGCATCAGCTCGAACCGATTCGGATGCTCGGTCACGAAGGCGGCGGTCTACGGCCTGAGCATGGTGGCGGCCGAGGCAGTGGATGAGGGACTGGGGCTGGGCAATGCGGCACTGACGGCGCTGGCGACACTGATCGTCATCCGCGAGGCGACATCGTTCGTGGAGAACTCGGCTCTGCTGGGGTTCCCGTGGCCCAAGGCGATCGCTGATCGGTTGGCAGCGATCCGGAGGGCTGCCGGGGAGGAGACGCCGTGTGATCCGGGTGGGGGCAGTGGGCCCCAGGGAGGGTAGGAGGATGGAGCTGAGTACCCTGACGCCCGTGGACCCATCGTCGGAGGAGCTTGTGGCCTGGCTGACGCGGACGGGCTACCGCCGGCCCCTGGCGACGGTGTTGCACCACACATGGAAGCCGACCGCGGCCAGCTTCCAGGGCCGGCGTACCTTGGAGGCCATTCGGCGAGCGCACCGCCAGAGCGTGTCGGACATCATGGCGAACCTGTACGCAGCCCCTGATGGCAAGGTGTACACGGCACGGCCGCTGAGCCGGGCGAACTGGGCGCATGCGCTGATCCGGCGGCGGCCGGCGGAGGCGGAGACGTGGGCGCTGGCTGGAGGTGATCCGCAGTGGTTCAACTGCTACGCCCTGGGGCTGGAGGTGGTGGCGGACTTTGACCGGGAGGACCCGCTGGGTGGAGGCCCGGCGGGGCGAGCGTTTGAGACGGCGATGATGGCGCTGACGACAGTGCACCGGACCTTTGACCTGCCGGCGGGACGGCTGTTCTTTCACCGGGATGTGGAGTACAAGACCTGTCCGGGGAGGCTACTGGACCGGGCGGAGGTGCGGGTCGAACTGGCGCGGCGATTGGAGGCGGAGATGGGAGAGGCTATCAAGGTTCACTTGCTGCCGGATGATCGGCTCATTGACTGCCGGGCCGAGCTCAGGGGCGAGACGGTGCGCTGTGACCTCAGGCCGCTGGCAGAGGCGCTGGGGACAAGGGTCAGCTATCGGCCGGACCATGGGAAGGTGTACGTGCGACGGACAGAGGCGATAGCGGGCCCTCGGTGAGCCCTCCGGATGAACCGGAGGGCGCTCTGGAAGTGGTGCCGCAGGTGTGGGTTGAGCGCTACGCGTCGTTGCCTGCCGGATGGTGGGGTCAGCACGCCCCAGCGCTGGTAAGGAAGGTCCCTGAACTGCCCGATCGCCTGGATGGCTTGTGTCGGTTGCACCATGTGGACCCTCGCCTCCTGCTTGTGCGGATGCAAGTGGAGCAGTCGGCGCTGACGTATGCCTGGGATGAGTCGGCATGGGACTACGCGGGGGGAGACACGGAGAAGCTGAGGTATCTGTGCGGGGCGGATCGGACGGATGGCGGTGACCGACCTGGCGGATGGTTCGGGTGGGAGCGGCAGTTGCAGGCCGTCGTGGGGCGGTTCCGGTACTGGTACCGGGGACGCGGTGGACCGGGGCTGCTCAATTGGCTCGGGCTCTCGGAAGACCCCCGGTTCCGGCCGGGTCAGCCCTGCCGGGTCGCCGGCGGTGTGATCGTCCCCGCCAACCAGGCCAGCGCGGACTGCCTGCGTTACACGCCGCACCGCAGAGCAGCGGAGTTGGTGAGGAGTACAGGGAGACGGTACTTTGGGACGGACTATGACGGTTGATGGGGTGGCCGCCGAGAGGAGTGTCTGCGCCAGCGGAGGTGAGGGGAGGGTGGCGCCGGAACCGGGAGGGCGTGACGTATGACGCTTGTTACGGAGGCCTGCTAACGATGGGACTAGCGCCGGTTACGGCGGCCGTGTTGGCGGTATTGCTGCTGGTTGCGCCTGTTTGCGGTGAGGAAGGCGGCTGGCTGCATCCGGCTGGCCTGGTGAATCGCGAGAACGTCCGGACCATGCGTGAGAAGGTGCGGCGGTACCAGTGGGCGCGGGAGGTGCAAGAGGGGCTGGTGGCCGGGACGCGGCGGTGGATGGAGGTGCCGGTAGAGCGGCTGCGAGAGCTTACCCCGACGCGACGAGGTAACGTGTACCACAACTTCACGTGTCCGGCGGACAATGCGCGACTGACGTTTGACCCCTTCGAGGACAAGACGTTCTCCTGTCCGGCCTGCGGCAAGACGTACGCGGCTGACCAGGAGTCCACAGTGTACCCCGAGGGTGAAGCTTACCATGGGACGCTCTACGACGGCTGGAGCTGTCTGTACTTCATCGCGATCGCGCACGCCTGCTGGCACATGGGGCTGGTGTATCAACTCACCGGCGATGAGGCTTACGCGCGGCGGGCGAGAGACATCCTGCTGATCTATGCCGATAACACCCCGAAGATGGCTCGCGAGGAGGTCGGGGGCTCGAAAGTCATCTTCACGTACAATCGCGAGGGCGAGACGCGGATCCTGGAGTTCGCGGGGGCCTATGACCTGATCCGGGACAGTGGGGTTCTGAGCGACGAACAGAAGGCGCACATCGAGGGCGACTTCCTCAAGCCGTTCTGTGAGGACGTGTTCATGGACCCCGAGATGCGGATGGACTGGAACAACGTGTTCTGGTGGCAACTGGCGATCGCGCAGGTGGGGGTAGCGCTGGAGGATCGGCGGTACCTGGACTACGCCTTCGGGCTAGGCGACTACTCGCCGGCGAAGCGGCCCCAACATCGGAGTTTGGCGTATTCGGCGACCCATCATTTCCGACCGGATGGAGCGCACTTCGGACTGAACACGGGGTATCAGCTCTACCCGCTGACCGCGCTGCTGCAGACCATCGCCCTGGGGGCGAACCTGGCCCAGCAGGAGCCCAAGCGGTTCCCGCCGGCGGAGTTTGACTTGCGCGACCCGCAGAACCCGGTGGGCGATGTGGCGCGGCGGGCGGTGTACTGGTATCTGGCGTTGGCGCTGCCGGACTACACCATGGCAACTGTGGGTGACTCAATGCTGTCACGGGACAGCCTGAAGGCCTATGACCCGATCGCCGAGCTGGCCTATCAGTACTTCGGGGTCAACGAGGTGGCATACTACCCGCAGATGAACACGACGCGGGGGCTGTGGGGGCTGCTATGGGGGGCTCCGGAGGTGGTGCGGCGGCCGGTACGCTTTGAGAGTGCGCGGTTGAGCAGCGGCTTCACGGCGCTGCGGAAGGAGTATGGGGGGAAGCGGCTCTACGTGGGTCTGAACCATCTGCAACCCGGCGACGGTCACCAGCATGCAGACCGGCTGGGGATCATCACCTATGCCTGCGACCGGCTGCTGGGTCTGGAAAAGGGGACACCGTACAACGACTATGCGGTGCGGGAAGTGGCTCGGGCGTCCTATGGTCACAATACCGTCACCGTGGACCGTCGGTCACAGCCCAACGGCAGCCAGTTACGCGGCGAGCAGGTCCCCCAGGTGAAGTGGTTCGTGTCGGACCCGGAGGTGGAGTTCGCGGAGGTATGGGGCGACCGTATCTACGGCCAGACGGAGCGGTACCGCCGGGCTGTGGCGATAGTGGATGACCTGGTGGTGGATGTTTTCGATGTAGTGGGCGGGGCGACAAGGGACTGGTTGTACCACTGCCAGGGCAACCTGGACATCGGCTTACCGCTGGAGGCGGAGGAGGAGTTTGACACGCCGGCGTACGTGGTGGGAGGGACCGCGCATTGCGAACGGGCGGAGACTGATGGCAACTGGCAAGCGAGATGGACGCTGCCGGCGAGCTCCGGTGCGCCGTACGCGGGTCGGCGGAGGCCGGTGCGCCACCAGGTCACGATGCTGGGAGCGGAAGGTACGGAGGTCTTTCGGTTGGGCACGTACCCGGTTCAGCCTGCGGCGGATGGAGAGAGCTTTGCGGAGATCCTGACGGGTGGGCAAGGGGCCGCGGAGGGGGCTACCTGCAAGGGTCTGACGCAGACGCTCCTGGCAAGACGCAAGTCGGGCCAGGCCCCCTTTGTGGCGGTGTATGACACGTACCATGTGCGGCCCAGCTTGCGGGGGCTGGAGATGGTGGGGACGTCTGCGCCGGGGGCGGTTGTGGTGCGTCTGCAGGGGCGAGGCAGCGAGCGGTGGGTGGTGTACAACCCGAACGCGGTCCAGGGAGTGCGGTTTGGAGGGCCGTGGGGAGGGGCGCGCTTTGAGGGGCACTTTGCGGTCATCAGAATGGAGCCAAGTGGCGAGGTGTCGGGGCTGAGCCTCGTCGGAGCGAAGTTGTTGAGGCTAGGCAGTCTGTCGGTTGAGCTGGCCGAGGCGGGGAACGTCTTCATGACGCGCCGAAAGGACGGGCGCTTTGCGGCGCGGACATGGGCGGACCTGGCCTATGAGACGGTTGCGGGGGAGAACGTCGTGGCGCCCTGTCCAGCGAGGCGGGTGAGGGTGCGGACCGGGGCCGAGAGCTATGAGGTGCTGGCGCGGGAGGGGGGTGGCCGGCTGCGCTCACGGGCTGCGACGAGTGGATAGAAGGTCCTGCAGGTCCACGAACTCGTCGCTCGGTCGGGGCGCGAGAGGAGCGGGCCCGAGAAGGGCGGTCTGAACCATGACCTGTCCCGCCTGGGCCGCCAGCACCTTCAGCAGGGCGGCCTGGCGGTCGGTGAAGGGCTGCAGCGGGTCGAAGAGCAGCATGGCGCCGGCGGTGCCTGTGGTGGACTGAAGTGGTATAGCCATGGCGGAGGCCAGCCCCAGTAAGGCGAAGGGGCCCGAGGCGGTGTCGGGATCGGCGAGGAGTTCGGGGGCGATGACAGGGCTGCCGGTGTCAAGGCAGCGTTTGAGGAGCGGGTCGGAGGCCGGGACACTCAGGCCAGCAAGGTCGTGGGCAGCCTCTCCCTCGGCAGTGATGAAGCGGAAATCGGAAGTGCCGGCGGGCGAAGGTGGCAGGCGGCGGCCGAGGGCGGCCGTGCGGGCGGTTGTCAACTGCATTGAGGCCCGCAGGACTTCTGCCAGCACGGGCAAGGGGCCGTCGGCGAGGGTGAGCTTGCGGCCGAGGTTGAGGAAGGCAGTGAGCTCCTCGGTGACCACCTCGACCTGTCGCCGCAGTTCCTGGTTCATGGAGTCGAGCTGCTGCACGAGTTCACGGTTCTGGACTGACAACTGGCGTTGCTCAAGCCCCCGGGCGACGACGCGGGTCAGATCCTGAACACTGAAGGGCTTGCGCAGGAAGTCATAGGCGCCGCGGCGCACGGCCTCGATGGCGGCCTCAAGGGAGGCATGGCCGGTCATCAGTACAAGAAGCACATCGGGATCAGCTTCGCGCAGGGCGGACATGATGGTCAGGCCATCCATGTCGGGCAGGACCAGGTCGAGTACGGCAGCATCAAAGGGCTGATGGGCGAAACACTGCAAGGCGTCGGTGGCGGTGACGGCAGGGGTGACCTGGTAGCCGGCTTGCTGCAAGGCCTCGGCGCAAGCCTGTCTCAGGGCGTCGTCGTCATCCACCAGCAGTATGCGAGCGGGTGCAGTGGCCATGGCGTGTAGATCTCCGGAGCCAGA
Source organism: Armatimonadota bacterium (assembly GCA_013178155.1). Taxonomy (GTDB): domain Bacteria; phylum Armatimonadota; class Zipacnadia; order Zipacnadales; family UBA11051; genus JABLXH01. The sequence continues at coordinate 51,407 of JABLXH010000014.1, forward strand.
TGGAGAGTGACGGGGGCCTAGTAGGAGGTGCCGCGGACGGTGAAACTGGCGAATTCTCCTGTAGGCTCAGCCCAAGACACCTGAACGTTGGTCACACGGGCGGCGCGGGGACCTGCCTCCAGGACCTGCAGCAGATTGCGCAGGTCGTGTTCTTCTCCCTCGGCGACCACCTCGACTTCGCCCCCCATGAGGTTGCGCACATAGCCTCGCAGTCGAAGGCGCTGGGCGCGCAGCGCGACGAATCCCCGGAAGCCGACTCCCTGCACATGCCCGCTGACCCGTGCCTGCAGCCGCCTGACCAAAGCGTCACCTTCCCCTGCATCTTCATTCCCGCGTGACGACTTGCCGCGTCATGGCGGCACCCTTTCCAGCGACGATGCCGGCCAACCAGCCCAGAACCAGGAGCGCGATGAGCTTGGCCACAAAGGTGGCGAGAAGCACCGCCAGTGAAGGCGAGCGCTCCGGGGAGGTCTTGATGCTGCCTGCGGGGGGTGTGAAGGCGGGAGTGGCGCCGGACACCGTTACCTGCTGGCTGGCGGGCTGGGCGCCGAAGGTCTCGCTGCTGATGCTGAGGTAGAGATGGTAGGCCGAATAGAAGACAAAGATGAGCATGGCAACGCCGGCCAGGAAAACGATGATTCCCAGGACCTGGTTGACCATCTGGGTGCTGGTTGGCCGCTCCGCGGGCGCTTCGCCCAATCCCATCTCTCCTTTGCAGGACCTGGATTATAGCACAGCGCCAGAATCCGGGGCAACCCGGGCACGGGCGCTGAGGACGTCGGTCAGCGTGGCCACAATGGCGGCCTCACAGAGCTGCTGCTGGACGGGAGGCGGGGTGAGAAGGCTGTTGTTCTGGACTTCCGAGGTGAGGATGGCCGTGTCAGCATAGATGTCGCCGAAGGTGTTGACGAAGTACTGGCGCTCCTGGCCGGTGTAGCCCAGAGGCGCGAACTCGGGGATTGGTCGCGCACCGGGGACATCGTTCCAGGCAGCGATGAGAGCTTCCGCCCATCGCTGCTCGATCACCCTGAGTGGTTCGGGTTGGTCATTATAGAGCGTGGGGAGAATGACCATGGCGTTGTGGGTGGAGCCCACAAACTCGGTCTGATGGAGATCGAGCATCCGATCCCAGTGGCGTCGCGCACGCAACTCACGAAGCCAGCCCATGAGGGTGGAGCGATGATGACGGTTAGGCTCGACGTACTCGTGCTCTGAGACTTGCTCGTAGACGATACCGCAGCGCAGAGGCAGGTTCTCCTCACGGGTATCGTCCCAGAGGTCTACCCGCTTCCACATCAGCCCCGTGTCCGGGTCCACCCCGCGCATCCAGGTCCAGAACTCTTCGTTCGTGTATTGGCTGCCATCCCAGGCCTCCACGGGGGCGGCAGCCGTCCCGGTGGGGTTGGCGTCAGGCAGGAAGCAGATGACGGCCTCGGCCAGCCACTGGTCCCGGGGCAGGCTTGTGGGGTCGCCGGCCAGCGTGCGGCCGGTCAGGAGCTGGCACAGGACGTTCATCTGTGCCGCAATGGGCGCCGGCTCATGAGCATGGGGCTTGAAGCAAAGCACACCGCTTCTGCTCTCACCCACACCCGGGCCCGTGACAGTCAACGCCCAGACATCGCGGCCGGTGTACTGGCGGCGGCTCTCGACGGTCAACAGGTCAGGATGCTCGGCGCGCCAGCGAGCAACAAGAGCGTCAACGTCATCGGGGCGAGATAACCAGTTGGACATGAGGGACCTTCTGCTCTCTGTAGGGCTAGTGACCGCGTATTGCGGGGCTGTCTGCTGCCACGTGCCAGGTTGTGGGTGATGTGGCAGTAACAGGTAGACGATGTGGAAACTCCTGCGCCGCGTCGTGGGCCGAGAGTAAAAGTTTGGCCGTGATAACTTGATCAGACCAGTACAGAAAAGGAGGCTGGTTTCATGATTGCTGTGTTACCTACTGTTGGTTTCCACAGCGTTTTCCACAGGTCACATCGCCTCAGCCAAGCGTTTTTCGCACCGACACGAGGAATGGTCCACCCGCACGGCAGGAACAGAGACGGCAACAGCGAATTCCTAGTTCGTATGGCTCAATTCTTCTGTCCGGAGGGGTCCCATGATTCGCCAGACCTGCTGGCTCTGCCTGCTTTCCGGCTGCATAGCCTTGCTCGTCGTACCCCTTAGCGCCGCAACTATCAACGTGCCCTTGGGCAGCTCGATCCAAACAGCCATTGATGGCGCCAAGACCGGTGATGTCATCCAGCTTGCCGCGGGCACCTACACCCAGCGCATTGACTTCAAGGGCAAGGCCGTCAAGGTCCGCGGCACCACGACGTTGATGATGCTGAAGACCACCCTCGACGGTAACAGCACGACCCAACCGACCGTGAGCTTCGTCTCCGGCGAGACCCGCAGCGCGATCCTGGAAGATCTCATCGTGACTGGCGGCGACCGTGGCATCAAGGTGGTGTCATCTGCTGGCGGCACTGCCAGTAGCCCTACCATCCGCCGCTGCCGGGTTACCGGCAACACGACCAAGCTCAACGGCGCTGGCCTCTATGCCGAAGAGTCAGCTCTGCTTGTGGATAGCTGCACCTTCAGCAACAACAGCACTGACATCAATGGCGGGGGTGTCTGTCTGGCTTCCTGTGACGGAGCGGAGGTCCTGGACTGCGTCCTGAGTGGCAACGTCGCCGGCGCTCGCGGCGGCGGCCTCGTCACCTACACAACTCATGCTGCCACTGTCAACGGCTGCGTCGTCTACGACAACATCGCCGGCTCCGACGGCGGAGGCCTCTGCCTTCTCGAGAACGGATTCCAGGTCACTGGCTGCGTGGTTCACAGCAACGCCGCGACCGGCGACGGCGGCGGCATCTGGGCCACGAGCGGCTACGGCACAACTCGCCTCAGCGACAACCAGGTCTTCGGCAACAGCGCGGGGGGCAACGGCGGCGGTGTGTGCCTGGACAACTACGTCACCACCAGCGACCGCAACCTCGTCTATGGCAACGAGGCGACGGGTGCGGGCGGCGGGGCCTTCGTGGACAACAATGCGCTCATGAGTGGCTGGATCATCGCCGGCAACCAGGCGGCGACGGCCGGCGGCCTGGCGATCCATAGTGCAAACCCGCGCTTTCGCAACGGCATCGTCGCCTTCAACGGGCCCGGCGGCGGTATTGACGGTAGCGGCACGCCGGCCAGCGCTTTCGCCTACTGCTGCATCTTCGGCAACACCCCTGCTGACCTGAGCAACCTCACGGGGGTCATCGGCAGCAACGGCAACATCTCAGGCGACCCGCGCTTCGCCAATGCTGATGACGGCGATTTCCGCCTTAAGTCCTGCAACGGCCGTTGGAACCCGCTAAGCGGCGCCTGGGTCTACGACAACGTCACCAGCCCCTGCATCAGCACCGGCGACCCGGCCCTGGCCTATGCCAGTGAGCCCGCGCCCAACGGTGGCCGGATCAACATGGGCGTCCACGGCAACACGGCCGAGGCCTCCAAGGACAGCATCGTCTTCACTCGGCGACCCGGGTGGCAGTTGACCGACGTGCCGCCCATGCAGCCGATCTTCCTGCGCTTCCGCAAGCAAGTCGTCGAGGGCAGCGTGGAGCAGCGCCTTTCGGTCACGCCCGAGGGAGGCACGGCTCTGGCTGGTACTTTCACCTGGACGCAGCCCTTCCTGGAGGTGGAGTGGCGGCCAGACGGCCCGCTGCCCCAGGGGACCAAGCTCACGGCGAGCCTGGCCACGGGCATTCGCGCCCGCGATGGGCAGACCTACGACTGGAGCGAGACCTGGGATTTCACGACGGGCAACCAGCCAGGTATCATCGCCCACCTGCCCACAGGCGCCGACGTGGCCACCAACTCGCGGGTGAAGATCACCTTCGATATGCCCATGCATCGCGTGTCGTGTCAAACCAACTTCCGCATCACGCCGGAGGTCGCCGGCACCTTCGCGTGGTCCGGCAACCAGCTCATCTTCCGGCCCGACGGGCCCCTGGCGCCCAGTACCACCTACACCGTCAAGGAGTACCGCAAGGCACGCAGCAACTCCGGCGTGGAAATGGGTTGGCCTTTCTCCTGGAGCTTCACTACCGGTACGGGCACGGCGGGCCTGGCTCTGAGTGCCAGCGCCGCGACAACCGGTTCGAGGGCAGCGGCCATCACCGTGAGGCTCTCGTCGGCCGCCACCGTGCAGGCCAGCATCATGAATCTGGCAGGGCGGGAGGTGGCGGTGCTCCCGGGGCGAGAGTGCGCGGCGGGCGTAACCACTGTGCTATGGGATGGCCGTTCGCGCAGCGGCACGGCGACCCCAGCCGGACGCTATCTGGTGCGTGTGGTGGCCCTGGGGCCAAATGGCACCAGGACCAGTTGCCTGGCGCTGCTGCAGCGCTGACCGGTTGTCAGCGGGGCATGCTTCGTGTAGGATGGAGGCCATCCTTCTCTCTGTGAAGTGGGCCTCCATGGAGTTTCTTGGCGCGATTGTCCTGACTCTTATCGCGCTGGCGGTCATTCTCGCCGGATGCGAGCTGTTCACCAATGGCATCGAGTGGGTCGGCTGCAAGCTCAACCTGTCCACCGGAGCGGTGGGCAGTGTGCTGGCAGCGGTAGGTACGGCCTTGCCCGAGACGCTGGTGCCGATAGTGGCGCTGCTGGTGGTGCGCGGCGAGGCCTCCGAGGAGATTGGCATCGGCGCCATTCTGGGCGCTCCGTTCATGCTTTCGACCCTGGCCTTCCTGATGACCGGGGCCGCGGCGATCGTCTACCACCGTCGCGGCCGACGAGGTCTGGACCTCGTTGTCCACACCGATACCCTTGGCCAGGACCTGGCGTACTTCATCGCGGTCTACGTGCTGGCCATAGGCGCCTCCTTCTTGCCGGGGCGGCCCTACAAGCTGGCCGTGGGCGCGGTGCTGATAGCGGCCTATTGCTACTACGTATACAGCCATTTCCGGCGCGAAGAGGAGAACGGTGCCGAGGACCTGCACCCACTGTACCTGCAGCGCAACTGTGACGTGCCTCGGCTCCGCTATGTCCTGGTCCAGGTGGTCACCGCGCTGGCGGCTATCTTCCTGGGCGCGCACATTTTCGTCAGTAACCTCGAGAAGATCTCAACGGTCCTGGCATCGGGTCTGCTGCACTGGGATGCCAAGACAATTGCTCTGGTGCTTTCCTTGACCATAACCCCGGTAGCCACGGAGCTTCCTGAGAAGTTCAACAGCATCATCTGGGTAGGCCGCGGCAAGGATACGCTGGCCCTGGGCAACATCACGGGCGCAATGGTGTTCCAGAGCTGTGTCCCTGTGGCCATCGGCATCCTGCTGACCCCGTGGGAGCTGGAGACTCGGGCCGTGGCCTCGGCGGTGATCGCTCTGCTGTCAGGTGTTACCGTCTTTGTGGTCATGCGGGCGCAGCATCGGCTGTCACCTTACCTCCTCCTGATCGGAGCACCCCTCTATGCGGCCTGGCTGGTATACGCACTGCGTCACTGAGGCCCATGGAGCGGGTGACAGTTGCGCTGTGGCGCTCCCTTTGGCATAATAAGGTCAGTGAGTATCGCTGTACTGGGCCGGGCCTGCGTGCTCGGCCCGCGTTGTACGCCATGACAGGAGGCGCGTTGCCATGATTGACCGGAGGATCATCCGCGAGGAGCCGGAGCTCATCCGCGAGGCGATCCGTCGGCGGCGCTCGGATTTCGATGTGGACGAGCTGATTGCGCTGGATGAGCGCCGACGTGAACTCCTGCAGGTGGAGCAGCTCAAGGCCGAGCGCAATGACCTCTCCAAGCAGATTGGCGAGGCCATGAAGCAGGGCGCCGACGTGGAGGCGCTGAAGGCGCGCGTGTCAGAGTTGAAGGGCCAGATCGCGGCGATGGAGGAGGAGCTCACAGAAATCGAACATAGGTTCGAACAGCGAATGCTTGAGCTGCCCAACATACCGCTGCCGCAAGTGCCCGACGGCGATGGCGAAGAAGACAATGTCGTGCTGCACGAACGGGGTACCAAACCGACCTTTGATTTCACCCCTCTCCCCCATTGGGAGATAGGTGAAGCCCTGGGCATCCTGGATTTCGGCAAGGCGGCCCGGATGGCGGGGGCGCGCTTTGTCACCGACATTGGCGCGGCGGCAGCGATCGAGCGGGCACTGATCAACTTCATGCTTGATACACACACGCGCCGGCATGGCTACACTGAAATCTTTCCCCCACTCCTGGCCAATGAGCGTTCCCTCATCGGCACGGCAACGTTGCCAAAGTTTGATGCGGACCTGTTCAAAACCCGTGAGGGTTACTATCTGGTACCGACCGCCGAAGTACCGCTCACAAACATGCACCAGGGCGAGATCCTCGACGCAGGCATGTTGCCCCGACGGTACTGTGCCTATACGCCTTGCTTCCGCAGTGAGGCCGGGGCGGCCGGTCGAGAGTCGCGGGGTCTGATTCGGCTGCATCAGTTCAACAAGGTCGAGTTGATGAAATTCACCACACCCGAGCAGGCTTCGGAAGAGCATGAGCAGTTGACGCGTGATGCCGAGGCGATCTTGGAGGCGCTAGGGCTTGCTTACCGGCGCGTCGCGCTCTGCACGGGCGACCTCGGCTTCCAGCCTGTGCAGACCTACGACCTGGAGGTCTGGATGCCGGGGATGGACCGCTGGGTCGAGATCTCCTCGTGCAGCCAGTATGGCGAGTTCCAGGCCCGGCGTTGCGAGACACGCTACCGCCCGGCGGCGGACGCTCGGCCCGTCTACGTCCACACCATGAATGGCTCTGGCCTGGCCGTGGGCCGGACGCTTGCTGCCATTCTCGAGAACTACCAGACCTCACAGGGAACCGTGGTGGTACCCGAGGTTCTCCGAGGGTACCTGGGCGGCCTGGTGGAGATACTGCCGGCACTGCCCTGAGCCTACCTCCGACCGGGACATCGCCATGCTGCCTCCCGGAGCCTTCGCAGTCGTTCTCTTGGTCAACGGGCTGCAGGTGTTGTTGCCTGCTCCGGCCTTTGTGATGGACGGGCGGGTCTGGGCACCTGCGCGCCCTGTCCTGGAACGCCTCGGCTTCGAGGTTCGCTGGGACGCAGAGACGGGGCTGCTCTCAGCGCTCTCTCCTGCTGGCACACGCTCCTGGCCTGTGGTGGCGGCCGATCTGCCGCCTGCCGTGCCACCAGATGGCCCCTTCGTGGGCTGGCGCCATGTCTCCACGGTCTACCTTCCGCTTGCGAGCTTGCGGTCAGACCAGTTGGCTGTCAGTTACGACCCCGCCGCACGTGTGGCTGAGGTGCGGCTTAACGGTGTTGTTGCCACTGACGTCTCACTCGCGGCTCTTCTGGCCGATCCGGTGGCATGGGTCGGAAGGCGCGTTCGTCTCTGCGGCGAATATCTTGGCTGGTCCCCCTACCGTCATTCGTATGCCACCGTGGACCGTAATGGGCTTCCCGCAGGGTGCTTCGTGCTTCGCAACGATACAGGGGCAATCTTCTGTGACCCGGGGGGAGTCTCGTCCCCGGTGCGCGCATCGCTGGCAACGACCACAGGCGAAATGCCCCCTCTCACCCCGTACGCCCCATTGGGGCGCAGGATCGCGGCTGTCGGGGCACTACGAATGAGGGCCGATGGTCGTCCCATCTTTGCGGTGAGCGCACTGGAGACGCTGACCGGCGTACAGGGTCTGACGTGTCTCCTGCACCTGGACCGCAGAGTCTACGCGCCGGGCGAAAGAGCTACCGGGGTGCTGGTCATTGTCAACCCCGGCGCTGGGCCGGTGGAAGTTCCGCTTCAGCCGGGGGGACCTACGCTGACCGTGGCCAGCCCTGACCAGACGGCTACCGTTATCGGCGTGTCCAGTCCCGACATGACCGTCTCTGAGGGCCGCCTTGCTTTGGCTGCCGGCGAACAGCTCCTGATTCCTTTCGCCTGGAGCATTCCGACGGGCGCGGTCACAGGCGTCTACTGGGTCTCAGCCCACGTGGGAGATGGACTGGCAGCATATCCGGCTCCCGTGGAAGTGGCGGCGCCACTGGGAAGTCCCGATGCGTGACCCCGCGACGCAGCCCACGAGGCAGCGTGCCATTCTGGGGCATGGTCGTTTGCCCCAGCTCGTGCTCTGGGGCGGTGCGTTCTTGCTGCTGGGGGCGATGGTGGGTGGCACGCTGAGTTGGCTGCTCTATGGCGGCCTGGTCAGTTCGTCCATCAGGACGATAGGTGGCCTGCGCCCGCCTGACTTGCCCGACGAAGCGATTCGCCCATCGCCCATCGTCTTTGACACGACACCGCGCCGCCCGCGCACTACCCCTTCCCTACTCCCCGCCGGTGTGCCATTGGTGTACTTGTTCTACGACCTGACCGACCAGGCATCATCTGCCCCATCCAGCGTGAGTTGGCTGCGGAACGGGGTCCAGTTGGGACGTGTAGCGAACTCCGATATTCGCCCTGACCCTGGGAACCCAGGCCATGGCATGGTCCTGCTACGCGCACCCAATGGGTCGCTGCCACCTGGACTCTATGAGGTGCGACTGACTGTGGCTGGAGAGCGGTTGCTGGCCAGCTTTCAGGTCGCCTGGGGTGCTCAGGATATCCTGCAGCAGCCGATCCCCCCCGCCGTTGAGTTGCAGGTGCGGCAAGTCACCTTGGCGCGGGGAGTCAAGCCCGACGGCAGACCGCACAGCCCCGTCGAGGCGGTCAGCCCGGACTGCGGGAGGCTGTATTTCGTGTTCCGTTACGAGCAAGCCGAACCGGGGCTTGCCGTGAGCGTTCGATGGTTTATGGCGACCCAGGAGCTTGAGACAGCACGTCGCGAGGTCGTGTTGCCGTCCACGGCGGGGTGGGCTCATGCGTGGGTCGAACCCGAGGGCGACTGGCCCAGCGGCCCATGGCGCGTAGCCGCCTACGTTTCTGGCGATACGCAGGAGATTGCCTCGGCAACACTGAACGTGCGGTGACCGCCAACCGGCGGGGCCTATGGGGTGTTGCGACCCTCTTAGTCGCTTGGTTCGGCTAAGGCTCCGAGCGATTCCACTATCCGTTCCAGATCATTGCTGTCGTAGTAGCGAATATGGATCACGCCACCGCGCTTGGCGCTGGGGCGGATGACAACCTTCGCTGCCAAAGCGGTCTGCAGCCGCTGTTCTGCAGCCGCGATGTGCGGATCTCGCACGATGTCTCCGGTCGCGCGGCGGGTCACAGCAACGGCTTCCTCTTCAGTCGCCGATTCCGCATCCCTTGGCGCTATCGCCTCCCGCACCAGCCGTTCTGTTTCGCGCACACTGCAGCCCTCTTCGACGATGCGCTGCAGGAGGGCGGCCATGTCTTCGGTCCGACCTGCGAGCGCCAATAGAGCGCGGGCATGGCCCTCGGAGATCTCCCCAGCCCGCAGCCGCCCCTGGACTTCATCGGGCAGGTCGAGTAGGCGAAGCGTATTGGCGATCGCGGACCGGCTCTTGCCCACCTTCTGAGCAATCTCATCCTGGGTGAGGCCGAAATCGTCCATGAGCAGCCGGTACCCTCGGGCCGCTTCCAGCGGGTTCAGATCATCTCGCTGGAGGTTCTCCACCATGGCGAGTTCCAGTGCTTGGGCGTCCCCAGCATCCTGAACCAGACACGGGATGGTGGTCAGGCCTGCCCGACGGGCGGCCCGCCAGCGCCGTTCCCCAGCCACGATCTGGTAGCCAGCCCCGACACGCCGGACCAGGATCGGCTGCAGGACACCATGGTTCTCGATGGAGACCGTGAGGTCTTCAAGGCCGTCTTCGTCCATCGCCTGGCGGGGCTGGAAGGGGTTTGGTTCAAGTTCATCCAGAGCGATCTCGATGACGGCTCGACTCTGGGTCAGCGATTCTCCGGAGAGCAGATCACTCAACCCACGGCCAAGGGTGCGCTTACGCATTGTCGAAGACCTCCTTGTAGAGCATCCAGTAACGCTTCGACCCCGAGCTATTACGGTCGAAGGTGACCACAGGCTGGCCATGGCTCGGTGCAACCGCCAGTTTGACGTTTCTCGGTATCACGGTATCGTATACGCGGCCGCGGAAGTTGGTGCGGACCTCCTGGGCGACCTCTGCTGACAGGTTCACGCGGCCGTCGTACATGGTGAGAACAACCCCAGCAATCCGCAGTGACGGGTTCACCTGGGTCTGCACAAGCCTCACAACATCGAGTAGCTGCGTCAGGCCTTCCAGTGCGTAGTACTCACACTGGATTGGAATCAGGCACTTCTGGGCGGCGGCCAGGCTGTTGAACGTGAGTATGCCCAGGGAGGGGGCCGTGTCGATGATGATGATGTCGTATCTGGACTGGACTGGCACCAGAGCGTGCCGAAGGCGCGTCTCCCGGGCCAGAGCGCTGGCCAAGGTGATGTCTGCCGCCGCAAGGTCTATTGTGGCCGGAAGAACGTCGAGGCCTTCGACGCAGGATGGCACAATCACCTCAGAAGCGGGGGCTGGCGGGCCACCGGTCATATCAGCCGTGAGCACGTCATACAGGCAGAGGTCGAGTTTGCGCCGGTTGATACCCAGCCCACTGGTGGCATTTCCCTGCGGGTCTGCGTCAACGAGAAGTACTCGTCGGCCGTCGATGGCAGCCCAGGCAGCCAGGTTGACGGCGGTCGTCGTCTTCCCCACTCCGCCCTTTTGGTTGATGATGGCAAAGGTCTGTGGCATACCCGCAACCTCCTGCGCGGCTAGCCAATGCTTTGACTTCCCTCTGAAGCTTCAGCATCGGGCCGGTATACGGAGAGCTGGAGATCGGAGACCGTTGTCTCCGAGGTGTGTACCAACTCCAGACCACATGACATCGGTGGCGGTGGGCGATGCCACAGTGCAATAGAGCCGCCGCTGGCCGTCCAGGGGATGGCCATCCCGAGAGCATGGTTCGTTGGTGCAAACGCCCTTAGCAGTACGAGCGCGTAGCGTTCGTCGCCAGGGGTCGGCGGCAGAGCGAGTTCCCTGACATAAGCCTCAGCATTGTCAATGCCGAAACGCGCACAGGCGAGCTCCATGAAGTGCACCGCGCGCTGACGTCGGTCAGCAAGAGTGACCCGCACGGCGGGCCACAGCAGGGCCACAGTGATACCCAGCGCCCCACTTCCCGCCCCGAAATCAAGTACGGGGGTGCGAACTGCGTGCCGAAGCTCAGGCCGGAAAAGGGCCAACGTCGGTGCGACCAGCCCGCGAGCGAACTCGGTCGCTTCAGCATAGCGGGTCAGCCCAAGTCGTGAGGCGTGCGGGCTTGCCCATTCCACGAAGTCGGCGAGGCGGTGGACGGTTTCGCTGTCGGCCTCACCGCACCAGTGCTCCAAGGTCGAATGCAAGATGTGGAATGTCACTCCGCGTCCCGTGGAATGTTTCACGTGAAACACTCTCTGTGCAGTGTCGGGAACACCGTGACTATACCACACGACGCGCTGCCGTGCAAGCCCCGCATGCTGGACGTCAGGCCGACGGGAAGATGGAAGTGGTGTTACTTCAGGGGCGTTAGAGTCTTCAGTATCTGCGTGGCGGGGTCATTGGCAGGGTCGTTGATCAGGGCTCTCTGAGCTTCCTCACCCGCAACCCTCAACCAGGCCATAGCAGCATCGATCTGGTCAGCACCGAGCGCTGCCGCATACCGCATAAGAGCAGTGAGCGCCAGTGATGCATGGCAGTAAGCCTGCAGCCGGACAGGCGTGTTGATGCGCTCGTCAATCAGACGCACGCCGGGATCAAGGCGCTGCGCCACCTCAATGGCGTACCGGAACCACCGGTCGGCCTGGTCCAGGGCCTCTGTTCGTCCCCACATCGCCTCTTCCGTGAGCTTCTGCATAGATGAGGAGGTACCAGGGGTCCCCAACCCGAGATAGGTGGTCCCTATCGCGAAGGCCGCGAGAGCCATTGTTGGGTCCAGCTCCAGGCATTCGCGGTAGCGTTCGCGCGCTCCGGCGAAGTCACCCGCCAGTTGCAGTCTGAGACCAGCGCGATACAGTGCTCGTGATCGGTATTGTGGCGACGAAGCGACCCATACTGCGGTCAGTGTCCCCGCGGCGATGGCCAAGGCGATGATCAGGACGGGAATTGCCCGGGACCGCGAACCCCGGGGCGCGGGGGTTGGCGGTAAGGTGGGGGAGGCCGCAGAATGCTCCGCCGGACCTGTTGACACAGGAGCCGGAAACGAGGCTGGCGCGGACCCCAGGGCACGGCAACGCGGACAGGTCTCCTCCAGCGGGCGAAGGGCATATCCACATCGCTCGCATACGCCGGCGCGGATCATCGGGAGTTTGCTCGCAGCAATCGGCTCCGGCGGCACTGCCCTCGTGCGAGGGTCATGGCGCACGGGCGCCGGTTCGGGATCCAGGACAATGTCCAGGGTCTCGGAGTCCTCGTCGGCATCCCCGGGGCTATCGAGGTTGACCTCCAGAGGGCGATCGTGTCGAGAATCTGGCTGCTCCATGGGTCCCACTTCCCGCTCGCTCCACGTGCCCCGCGGTCTCCTGTCAAAGTCAGCCCTTGTCAGACGTAGACAGCCTCTTCGGCGAAGGCCTCCAAGTCTGCCGCCTGGTCCTGAGCAGCATACACCGCACACACGGGGAGCCTGCGCACGTCGCCGTCGATCCATCCGAAGACACTGAGACTGACACGTATGGGATCGAGGACGATCCCGACATGTCGCTCATCGGTAAAGAAGTTGCGGTGGATGAAGTAGTCCTGCGAGGAGTAGAACGGCCCAAAGCCGGGATGAGTGTGGTACCAGCCAACAATCTGCAGGTGGTCATCCCTGTTTTCGACGTCGTGATGTATCTGGACCCACGTCTCGTGGGTGAACGTCACATGGGTGGCACTCGCCGCCGCCAGCCGGGCCGGAACCATGTCCTCAACCCAAGCCGTTGGGCCAGGCCCGTCGGCACCCAACGTTCCCAGGAGTACGCCTCCCACTTCACAGTGCGGTTCTGTTCTGCCGTGCCCCAGGATATCCTCGAGTACATCAAGGCCGATATAGCATGAGGTCCTCGCCGTGGGATCACCGAGTAGAAGGACGCTTGGCGCCACACGCGACCGCCAGCCGGCGGCGGGTCCTGTCCCAGCGGTTGAGCTGCCCAGGACGGCGTCAGTTGGTCTGGTTTCCCGGGGCTGCAGCTCCATCAGGGGTCGGTTCCTCGGTCGGGCTCATTGGCCCGGAAGTCGGTACGGTAGCGGAGCTCGGAGACGCCTGTTTTGGCGGTGCCGGGTCAGGTCCCGGTGACGCTGCCTCGGCCAGCGGCAGCGGCGGTGACGGGACTGCATTACTGGCCCGTTCGGCCTCCTGCACATAAACGGCAATACTCCGCACTTCGGCCCGCAGGGCATCGACAGCGACTTGTGTTCGTTTCGCGATCCCGTGTGTCGAGAGCGTTACCCCGCCCAACAGAACCAGGAGGGCAGCCAACAGCCCCATGGCCCAGCGAAGGTAGGGGCGCGGGGTAGCGGCGGGCGAAGCTGCCACGGGCACCGTCACCGTTTCGTCGGCAAGGGGCAGAGAATCCGCAGGAGCCTCTACTGGTTCCCCAAGGCTCGCAAGAGACCACGTGAAGACCTGGGAATCAGCATAGAGCCCGATCTGACCATTCTGCCAGGTGAAGAGGCCACAAGTCCGGGCCTTGGGGTCCGTCACAAAGGCCACCTGCCACGGGGCGGCAAAGAAGTTGCGATGGATGAACAGGTCGTGCTCGGAGAGGAAAATGCCAAACCCGGGGTGACTGTGGTACCATCCAACAATGCGCTTGTCCGGGTGATTTGAGTCAATCTCCTGGTATATTGCGGCCCACGAGTCGTGCGTGAAGGTGACGCTGCCGCGAGTATGGGTCATGTGTTGCCCGGGGATGGCCGCCTCGACAATGACGAACGTCTGGACGTCGTGCGCCACGCTGCCCACCATGATTCCTCCGACCTCGTGATGGGGCTCGCTGGCAGCATGATGGTTCATCGTGTCCAGAGCTGATTGTGTGAGGAAGACGCGGACACGAGTTTCGCCTGTTTCCCCACCGGTGGCGCCGGGACTGTCAATGACGATATCGTTCTCAGTGTCGGTCATGGCTATGCCCTCAGGTCAGGCGATGGCGCCCATGGCTGCCGAGCGGTCATCTGCCAGCAGAAAGCGCCTCATCGTCAGGCCCTGACGGGCCGTAATGATGTCGTACAGCGGCAGGCCAAGGTCCGCCAGGGTGCGTTCGAGGAAGTCTTCGTGGCCGCTCAGGCAGTGGGTCAGGCGCGGATCGCGGATCTCGCCACACTCGGGACATCGTGCTTCTGCGAGCGAGACCCTACCCAGTGAGCGAAAGTACTCGGTCGTTATCTGGCAGCGGGGGCAATGCAGGTGCGTGCATAGCTCTCGCTCGAACTCCACAACCGCCTGGGGGCCCACTTCAGTCCGGGCGAGCTGAACTGCCTCGGCACCGGTCAGATCGGTGACGCTTCGCGGCAGTTCGGAAATATCGAACATATGTTCGTGGGCGGGACAGTCATGCCGCCGCTGATACTGCACCACATAGCTGTCATTCGTCAGACCGTTGTACACAAAGCCGGAACCGGACAGGACCGGCAGACCCCGGTCGGCGTGTAGCAGCTTGATGGCCTCTTGCACCTGTATTCCACCAATGATGGAGGCGATGGTCGGGGTGGTGGGGACTTTGCCGGCCAGGACGTCGTCGCGAGAGAGAAGGGCGCAAGACCGCCGCTGGCTCAGCAGCTTGTAGTCCAGCTCAGACATTGTACATTCATAGCAGGCGGCCTCATCCGACGGGATGAACACCCTCGCCACTCCCTGCATGAGCTCGATGGCGCCATCTATCCACGGAACCCCCAGCTTCCAGCAGTTGGCGTTGATCGTGACGCGAGCCTCGCGATTGTCCAGGGCGCCGATAACGAGGTCCATCTCCCGAAAAACGCCCAGGCCCAGGTCGTAGTTGACATCCCCCACCACCGGCTGCACGATGACATCAGGATTGACCTCGCAGACCCGTCTTGCCGCGACCTCCGCCTTGTAGTCGCCCTGGTCTTGATGGCGAAACAGAATGGCCCGGGTAAGATTTGAGTCCTCGATCCGGTCCAGATCCAGAACCATGATCTTTCCGATGCCAAGGAGGGCCAAGCTCTTGAGTATCTCGTTGCCCAGAGCTCCTGCGCCGACGACCATCACGCGCGCTTGCCGCAGCCGGTCCTGGTCCCACCAGGGGATCAGGCGGAGGCGGTGGTAGCGGTCCTCCTCCAACTCGACAGTGACGAGTTCATTCTCAGGTGTCTGGCCCATCACTCTCTCCGCGCCCGGGGGTTGGCACCCTGAGGCGATGTCGGCTAAGTGGATCGGTGGCCGATGGGGCCGGCGGATGCCCTAGCCAGCGGTGATCTCCGGCTGCAGGCGCAAGACGTCACCCTCCTGCACTCCGGCATCGGCCAAGGTCTGTTCATCGGTGAGCTGTTTCCCTGAGGCCTTGTGGTGGAACTTGTAACTCAGCGGCTGGCCGTCTGGCCCAGTGGTCGGCAGGCTCATCATCTGCACGAGCTTGGCGATGATGCGACGCACAGGGGCATCGTCCGGCAGGGAGGCCTTCTGCTCCTTGCTGCCTGTGGTATCCATGATGACCACATTGACCTTACCCATGGCCTTCCTCCATATCATTCTGTAAAGCTCTGTATAGATACATATAGCATAACTTATACATATCGCCAGCGCAGGTCAGGAGACTGATCACTTCAGCTCGATGTCAATGTCGCTCAGATCCTCCGCTGGTGTCTGCACTTGTGAAGATGCTGGCGCGGTTGCTCTGGCTTCGCTCGGCGCAGGCGCAGGAGCGCCGGGCGCGGTGTGCGGGGCAGGCGCCGTCAGCGCCGGCTGCCGCACCACCCGGGTGGCGACGACCGCAGCGGTCACCAGGGCGACGACGAGGGCGACCGTCGCCGACAGGATAAGGAGCAGCCACAATGCGGGCCCAGCGGCGGGAGCCGGTGCCGGGGGCGCCAGCGGTGTCGCCTCCGGTACGGGGGCCGGCGACGGTGCAACTGCGCTTTCGGGAGACGGAGACTCGCTCGGCGGGGTGCCGGGAGCCGGCTCCGTGCCCTGGCTGAGGGCCAGAGCGTAGGAAACGCCAGCGGCATCCAGGAACGCCGTCACGTCGTCACTGGGGATAGCCAGCCCGATGCCCTGCGCCTCCTTGGCCACGCTGGTGGCGACCCCGACCACACATCCGTCCGCATTGATGACCGGGCCGCCGGAGTTCCCCGGGTTTAGGGCGGCGTCAATCTGGATGTAACGCTTCCCGTCCACCTCGCGGGCCGTCGAGGACAGCACGCCTTTGGTCAGCGTGTTTTCCAGGCCCAGCGGCGCGCCCACAGCCGCTACGTCGGCCCCCTGCTTGAGCTGGGCCGAAGGGGCGAACTGCACCGCGGGAAGGTGCTTCCGTTCGACCTTGAGCAGACACAAGTCGCTGTCCTCACCGGTGCGGGCTACCGTTGCCTTCAGCTTCTCACCGCTGCGGAGCTTGACGGAAATCTCGGTGGCCTTGCCGACAACATGCTGGTTGGTCAGGACATACCCATCGGAGTTCACCACGAACCCGGCTCCCGTGCCATCGGGTGTCTCTACCGTGACGATGGCATCCCTGACCTGCTGAATGGCCTGCTCGAACTGCGCCAGGGCCGGTGGCGCCGCGAGCGCCAAGAACAGGGCCAGGCCGGAACACCAGCACCTGCGGGGATGCGTGAGCATTGCGCCTCACTCCTTCTCACGGGACCGGGTGGGACCACTCAGGCGTGGCGTGGGCTGGGCCGCATAGACCGTCAGGGGACGATTGTCCACCGGCAGGACGTCCGGGTGCGCTTCGGCCCAGGCTGCGGCCTGCGGGTCAAGCACGTCGTTCAGGCTGTACTGCCGGTACTGTACCATTTCCCCGACACGAACCACAAGGTCGGCCAGCGACTCCGAGGGCGTCCAGGCGCCGATGCAGACTGCGCCCCCGCGTTCGCCGGACAGGATGTTGGGGTGGAAAACAGGTGTTCGCCACACGATCTGCGGCGGGCGCCGCGGGTAGTCCAGGTGGAGGTAGAAGTCCGCGATGTGATGATCGTTCGGCTGCGGTGTCGTGGCGTCTGTGGGGAGGTAAAGGCCCCGGCAGGTGTAGACGACCCGATAGCGATCGGGAGGGGTGCCGGCGGGCTCGAAGCTGATGAAGTCCGAGACTTTGGCCAGTTCCACCATGGCGATCAGATCCGCGTGAAGTCGCCGCAGACGGGGGCTGCGAGTGTTGAGATTGGTCATCCTGCCCTGTCACAATAACGGCCGAAGGCCCCTTGAGTTCCCATCCTTCATCCCCCTGCCGCGACTCTTCCCACCCAACTGACCCATTTCCTGCCATGCTCCGCCTGCGGCAGCAGGTGATGGGAGGATCGCTGCTGAACCCCTCTTACTGACACGGCTTTACGCTGCTTCGTTCGGAGGGAAGACCATGAAAAGAGTCCTCGCCATCAACACCAGTCCCAACACGGATGGACTCACCGCCACCTGCGCCCAGGAGTTTCTGGCGGGCGCCGCCGAGGCCGGTGCCGAGACGGAGCTCATTCACCTCAACCAGTTGGACATCAAGCACTGCCAGCAGTGTATGAACGGCTGGGGCATCTGCCGCACCGAGGGCAAGTGCGTGCTGGTGGACGACTTCGAGGCCGTGCGCCAGAAGGTCTTTGCGGCTGACGCCTGGGCACTCGCCAACCCGGTCTACTTTGGCGACCTGAGCGAGAGCGCCAAGGCCTTCACCGACCGCTTGCGGCGCACGAATATCGGCGATGCCGACAAGCGTCTGGCCGGCAAGGACTTCGTGGCACTGGCGGCGGCGGGCGGCTCGGGGGGCGGGGTGAGCACCTGCTTGATGACCCTGGACCGCCTCTGCCAGCACACCGGCCAGCGGGTGGCCGACCTCATCGGCATCACACGTCGGAACCGCGCGTACAAGCTCGGCTGCATCCGCGAGTGCGGCAAGTCGGTGGTCCAACAGGAATGGGAATAGGGGAGGGCACGGCACAGCATAACGGGCAGCCCAAGGCTGCCCGTTTTCCTACTCGCTGGGGCTCTGGTGCTCAAGCCAGGCCCCTGGCCGGATCAAGGATCACCAGGGCGGCGACAACGCGGGCATCAGGTGTGACCACGAAGAAGTCCCCGTCCCGACCCTGAACGATCTCCAGCTCTCGCCGCGTGTCGGCGCTGTTGACCTTCAGCCGGAACTCCGTCGGCGCTCCCGGCAATCCCTGCGCTCTTGTGTTGCGTGCTGTGGTCTGCATCTGTCTGCTCTCTCCCTCTTCGCCGCCACTCACTTGGCGTCGTCAAAAGTCTTGTCGTCTACCGGCTGGCTCTGCTCAAGGGCGGCCTGCTCTCGCTTCTCGTCAGCTCGCTCATAGGCCCGGACAGCGAAGTGGATGCCGACCAGCGCAAGGCCGAGGAACCCCAGCACCGGCCCGGCTGTCTCGTGGCCATGGACGCCTCCGCCGCCTAAATACCCCGCCAGGCTTACCCCCAGGGCCAAGGCGATCAGGACCATCCCCCATACCAGGGTGCCGTAGCGGCGACTGCCGCGGCGGGGGTCGGTGAGATCCAACGGCGGCAGGTCGGTGACGCCCTTTTCGATCAGCAGCCGCCGCTCGGCCATGAGCATCTCGAGCCGCTGTCTTTGCATCCGGCTCTGGGTCACCAGGGCGGTGATGACAATGGCGGCCGGCATACCGAAGGTGCACACGATGGCCAGAATGGGG
>JABLXH010000140.1 GCA_013178155.1 Armatimonadota bacterium
TAGCTGCCGAGTCGTGGCACCTGGACACGGGTGCCGAGGGATGGGTCACGCCAGTAGACCGCCGTGTGACCGAGCCGATCCGTCCCGCAGAAGCGCCATGGCACTGGTTGCGGGCCAAAGTGACCTGCGACGCGGGAGCCAGGCCGGAATGGTTGGTCTGCGATAGCCCTGACTACCTGGAGGCCTTTGTCAACGGTGTCGCCGTGCCCCAGGTCGAGGGCCAGGTCGTCTGGACCGAGGAGAACGTCGCGTTCGATGTGCGTGGCCGCTTCCGTGAGGGTGAGAACTGGTTGCACGTACGCGTCCGGACCAGCAAGTACAACGACCCACGCCTCTCACCCATGCCCGGCATCACCGAGCACCTGCTGCAGCCCCTCGTCCTCGTGGGCGAGTTCGCGGTCAGCGGGCCCAATCAGATCGGGGCATGGAGCGGCCAGCTCCAGGTGGGCAAGCCGTGGGAGGAGCAGGGGCTGCCGCATTTTGCGGGTCTCGGTACCTACCGGAGCACGCTGGAGTGGTCCGGTGTGGGCCGCGTGGGCTTGCACCTGCCAGAGACCACCGATGCCATCGAGGTGGTGGTTAACGGCCAGACCGTCGGCGTGCGCGTCTGGCCTCCCTACGTCTTTGACCTGACACCGGCGTTGAACCAGGGGGAGAACTGCCTGGAGGTCCGTGTCGCCAACACACTGGGTAATCTGATCCTGGAGACCTACGCCGGAGCCGTGCCGAGTGAGTACCCGGTCAGCGGCCTCCTGGCGGCGCCTGAACTGCTGTATGGCCCATAGACCTCACCCCCGGTCCCTCTTTACCTGGTCGAGAGGGGAGCCCATCAACGGCCTCAGGCCCGCCTCTCCCCTCCTCCATTCTCTGGAGGGGGGGGCGGGGGTGAGGTAGACGCGCTCGGCATTGCCACGCAATACCGCCAGCGCGTCCTCGTCGCTGATGTCTGCGGCCAGGACCGGGGCCAGGTTGGCGCGCGGGTCCACCCAGTTCATGTCGCTGCCATAGAGGACCCGGTCAGCGCCCAGGCGGTCCACCAGGCATTCCACCAGCCCACTGTCGAAGTAGTCCCCCGCCAGGTCCACGGCAACGCCGGCGAAATCGCTGCAAAGCCCCACCACCGCCTCCAGAGCCCCCGGGCGGCCGCCCGCGTGCCCGAGTACCAGACGCACCCGCGGATGCTGCTGAAGATGCGGGCGGAAGCGCTCCGGGTGAGACAGCTCCTGGGCCGGGTTGGTCGGAGACACATCCCAGCTATGGGTCAGCAGCGGAACGCCCAGACGCTCGGCGAGAGCGTAGGCTGGCTCGTAACGGGGATCGTCGGCGCTGACAGCATGGAAGGAGGGGTGGAGCTTGATGCCCACACACTCGCGGTCGCGCAGACTGGTCTCGATGCGGGCCAAGTGGGCGGGGCCGGCGCCTGGATGAAACACTTCGAGGCAGACGATACGCCCTTGCGCCTCCCGGCGCAGGTCCGCGGTCAGCATCGTCGGTACAGCGGCCGCATCGTAGAGACTCTCCATCGGGACCAGACACAGACGCTCGATGGCCTGGCAGTCCATGAAGCGCAGCCAGTCGCGCGAGATGAAACCCTCGTCGGGCACGGGGAAGCGCCCGGACGGACCGCTGTGGGTGTGGGCATCAATGACAAAGGGGTCAACCGGCTCCACAGAGGGTTCGGAGGTAGCTACCGGCGGGAGGCCCAGCAAGCGCCGCAGGTTATTGCCGGCCAGGTCGCACCTCACGTCCCAGGGCAGACTCGCCAAGGCGATGGGCCCCATGGCGCAGTGGGCGTTGTAGCGCGGCGCATGGGTGCCGAAGAGCAGGCGGCTCGCCAGGCCCGCCTGGCACAGCCGCTCCAGGCCCAGCCAGTTGCACAGGTTGTAGGTGCAGAGATAGAGGCTGCGTTGCGCTGACAACAAGTCCTGTAGCTGCGCGAAATGGTAGAGCAGCTTCACTGGACCGGATTCGATGATGACCGGCAAGCGCGGATAAGTGGCCGCGAAAGCACCAATGTCGGTGAGTTCGGCGTCGGTGTGCAGGACGACCAGGGGAATCCGCCGTTCAGCCAGGGCTACCCAGAGCGGCTCATCCCTACCCAGCGGCGGGCTTGCGCCGGGGTCGTAAACTGCCAGTGCCGGCTCTGGCGGCCCTGCCGACAGCAGCCGCTCATCAGCAGTAACACGCCGCACCGCGGGCAGGCCCACGTCTCGCGCATGGGCGGGGAATGCGGGGGGGTCATCCTCGCACCGCGCCGCATCGAGCCAGGGCAGAGCGTCGCAGAGCCGCCGGTAGTTCGCGCGCAGGGAGCGCAGCCGCTGCAGCGCCGCGTTCTCGTCCATCAGGCCAGGCCCTTGAGTTCGCGGTAACGCGCCACCAGCCCCTCTCCGAGCGCCTGCCGGGGCTCGTAGGTGACTGGCGCGAAGGAGGCCTCAATCGCCTCGCGCAGGTTGTCACCCAGCAGCCCCAGGACCTCCGCCTCCATGAGCAACACGCCCGCAGACGTGGCCTCGGTCGGCCCGGCAATCACGGGCATGCCGATGGCGTCCGCGGTAAGCTGGCACAGCAGTTGGTTCGCGGTGCCACCGCCGACCATGCGCAGGGCCGTGAACTCGCGCCCAGTGACGCGGCGCTGAGTCTCGATACCCAGTCGGTGCTCGAGGGCGAGGCTGTACAGGATTGAGCGCGCCATCTCTGGCGGTGTGGCCGGCACGGGCTGGCCGGTGCGCTGGCAGTATGCGGCGATAGCGGCCGGCATCTCCGTCGGCACAGTCAGCTCGCTGTCCCCCACGTTGATCAGCGCCTCGACAGCGCCCGGCAACGCCGCTGCCTCGGCTATGAGTTCTTCCCATGAATCCGCCAGGCCATCGCGCCGCCAACTGAGCATGCACTGCTGCAGTTGCCACAGACCAGTGAGGGGGCACATGGTAGTCCAGCGGCCGCGCCCGGCAGCGATCGTCTCCAGCATGTCGGTGGCCATGGTGTCGGTCACGAAGGGCTTCTGGCTCATACTGCCGAGCATGGACCAGGTGCCGCAACTCAGGAAGAGGTGGTCGTCGTCCGTGCACAGGACCGAGGCGGCCGCCGTGTCATGTCCCGCCGTGGAGATGACCGGAACGCCGACTAGGTCGGACGGGCCCTCGTAATGCTCCCGCACTTCGCCGATTGCCGCCGGGGCGGGAACCATCTCTGGCAGAAAGTGGGTCGGGATGCCCAGCTTTGCCAGGAGGTCCAGATCCCACTCGTCGGCGTCCAGGTTCCGCAGGCCCGAGGCCGTGGCCATGGTCCGGTCGGTGACCGCCACACCGCAAAGGTCGTAGTGCATCAGATCGGCGATATGCAGCAACGTCCGGGCGAGGTGCAGTTTCTGCGGCTCGGTCAGGGCCATCGCCCGGAGCTGGCACAGGGTGATGATGGGGAGGGCCATCGCTCCGACCCGGCGCACCAGGGCGTCGGGAGTGATGATGTCCGCAAAGCTCTGGGGCATGCCATCGGTGCGCTGATCGCGGTAGCAGGCGGGGCGTTCCAGGAGTTGCCCGGCCTCGTCCAGCAGACCGAAGTCCACCGCCCAACTATCGCAACTCAAACCGGCTGGAGCGCCGAAGCGGGCCACCGCGCTGCTCAAACCCTCGCGGACGCCTGCCTGAATGGCCGCCCAGTCCCAGCGCCAGGTGCCGTCCACCTGGCTCGGCTCATGGGCAAAGCGCCCGGCCTCGTGCATGACGAGCCTGCTGCCGGACAGCTCCCCCACCACGACGCGCCCTCCGCTGGCTCCCAGGTCAATGGCAATCAGGTTGGTTGGCTGGTTCATCGAGTCTCCTTCAATCAGCGGCAGAACGTTCGGCCACCGTCCACGTAGAGCGACTGCCCTGTGATGTACGATGCGAGGTCAGACAGCAGGAAGACCACGGCATGGGCGATGTCCTCGGGCTGCCCCAGCCGGCGCAGGGGCACCTGCGCGGCCACCTTTGCCCGGTCCGCGGGATCGGGGTAGCGCTGCTGGAGCAGTTCGGTCTCCACCAGCGACGGATGCACCACATTGCAGCGGACCCCGCGCGGCCCAAACTCCCGGGTGATGGCTCGGGACAGCGCCTCCAGACCTGCCTTGGCGGAAACGTAATCAGCCCTTCCTCCCCCGCCGCTGGCGACGGCGGCGGAACCTACCAGCACCATACTGCCGGTTCCACGCT
Source organism: Armatimonadota bacterium (assembly GCA_013178155.1). Classification (GTDB taxonomy): domain Bacteria; phylum Armatimonadota; class Zipacnadia; order Zipacnadales; family UBA11051; genus JABLXH01. The sequence continues at coordinate 4,191 of JABLXH010000140.1, forward strand.
CCAGCATCGCTGGCACGGCAGCATGGACCGCCAGGAAGGCGCCGTTGAGGTTGAGGTCCACCACCCGCCGCCATTCCTCGGGCGTCAAGTCAAGCAATGACACAGGCGAGGTGAAGCCGGCATTGTAGACCAGGCAATCCAGCCGCCCCCAGCGGGTCAGCACCTCCGACACGACGCCCCCGGCGGCGTCTGCGTCGGTGCAATCGGCCGCAACGTGGAAACAGTCACCCCCGTCGGCCACGATGGCGGCGGCCAGCACCGTGCCGGCGGAGCTGCCCGCCTCGCTGCCGGTGTGGGTCCAGGCCACCTTGGCTCCGGCGGTCGCCAGTTCGCGGCAGACCGCTGCGCCAATCCCTCGTGAGCCTCCGATGACGAGGGCGGCGCGACCGGTGAGGTCAACGGTCACCATCTCCGCCTCCTACCTCAACACATCCCGCATGCTGGCCTGCAGCTTGTCCAACACCTCGTCCGCCTCGGACCGGGTGATGATCAGCGGTGGCTTGACCTTCAGGACGTTCTTGCGTACCCCCCCCAGACCGAAGATGATGCCGTGGTTGAAGCCCGCGTCACGGATGGCCACGGTCTCATTCTCCAGGGGGCGCTTGCTCTCTGGGTCGGCCACGAACTCAATGCCAATGTGCAGCCCAGCCTGGCGGATGTCGCCGATCTCCGGGAACTCAAGCCCCAGACTGCGGATCCCCTCGCCCAGGTACTGGCCCATCTGGCGGCAGTTGTCCAGGACTCCTGCTTCCAGGAGGGCGATCTGCTTGGCCGCCGTCACCATGGAGAGTGACGGATTGGCGAAGGTGTGCAGCTCCTCGGTGTCCGGAGAGAAGCCCTGGAGGCGGTCGCTGATGATGATGGCCGCCAACGGCAGACCGGCACCGAGCGCCTTGCCCAGCACGATAATGTCAGGCTCGACCCCGAAGTAGTCAGCAGCAAACCACTCGCCGATGCGGGCATAGGTCTGGATCTCGTCAAAGACCAGCAGGGTCTGGTATTCGTCGCACAGTTCGCGGAGGCCCCGCAGGTACCGGGCGGGCAGGATGATCTGCCCGCCACTGGCCTGAATGGGGTCCACGATGACCCCGGCCGGCCGGCCGGCGATACCCCGCTCAAAGGTCTCGCGAGCCATCGTCAGGCACATGTCTATGTACGTCTCGGCATCCACGCCGTAGGGGTTGCGGTAGGTGTACGGATTGGGGATGCGGATGAAGGGCCGGGTCAGCTCCAGGAAGCGGCTGCCGCCCACATAGCTGCCAGCGGCGTGAGTCGAGATCCATGACGCGCCCATGGTGCCGAGGGTCGTGCCGTGGTAGCTGTCGTAGAGGCACACGAAGTCGCGTGCGGGGTTCACGTTCTTCAGGCAGACCTTCATGGCCGCCTCGATGGCTGGTCCACCGCCGACGGTGAAGGAGACCCGGTTCAGGCTGCCCGGAGCCAGGGAGGCCAGCTTCTCGGCCAGGTAGAACCGCGGTTTGGTGTCAAAGCCCTGGTGCACATGGGTCAGGGACTCGATGTGCTCGCGGATGACTTGGTTGATGTCGTCGTTGGCATAGCCGAGGTATAGCGCCCAGCTTTGGGAGGTGCAGTCTATGTAGTCGCGGCCGGCGGTGTCCCATACTCGCACACCCTTGCCCCGTACCAGCACAGGCCCGCCACGGGTTCCGCCTCCGAGCATAACGTGCCGCGCGGCCCGCTCCATGGCGGCCTCGTCCAAGTCGTAGATGTGCTGCAGCAACGGGTCCATTGGGCGTCTGCCTCCTGCCTACTTCAGCACTTCGCGCATCAAGGTGTCCATCACCGCCACGGCGTCGCTCTCCGCCTGCAGGGCTTCCAGGCCCACCTCCTGCAGCCGCACGGCGATCTCGCGGAAGCGGTAGATGCTCTCGATGGTGCGGCGCAGGGCCTGAGCGCCGTCCTCGCGATAAGGGTAGATGTCAATTCCCCACCAGCCGTCAAAACCCATGCGCACCAACCAGTAGAACAGCTCCAGCGTGTCCCAGAGGTTCACCGAACCGGGAAGCATGTCATGGTCCCAGTCACGGTAGTTGTCGTTGAGGTGCAGATGGAACAGTCGCCGATCGCGCATGGCCTTGACGGCACTCTCGGCGGGATTCTCCAGGGCCATGAGGGAATGTCCCACATCGAGTGTCACCCCCGCGTTGGGCTTGCCGATGCGCTCGCAGATGTACAGCACATCGCCCATGGTGGCCAGGTGACACCGCGCCCGCGGCTCTTTGATCTTGTACTCGATGGTGATGCGCATTTCCGGACGGTAGCTGACGATCTCGGTAATCGCCTCCAGCAGGCGGTCCCAGGCAGCGCGCAGGTCGCTTTGGAAGGGGTACTCGTACCCGTCCTGCCCCAGCCAGAGCTGCACATCGGCCCCCCGGGCCTCAATGGCGGCGTCTATGCCGCGCTTGACCAGTGCGATGGCTTCGGCGCGGAGCGCGGCATCCGGGGAGGATAGCGAGCCATGCTTCCACCTGGCGCTGGAGTACATGTCGATCTCAGTCATGCCGAGTTCCAGGCCTACGTTGTCCAGAAGGCGCCGCAGCGCCACCGGGTCGTCATACTGTGACGGGAAGTCGAGAGCGACACCGACCAGACCCTCCACCTGGGCCATCTGCTCCAGTTGGCGGGCGAAGTCACCAGCCTCGCGGTAGCCGCCCTTCACAAAGCGATCGGCGCAGGAGCTGAAGGCGGTGGTGGCGGCGTCGATTTTCAGGCGAGGGACCAAGGGAGTGCCTCCGGTAGCCAGTGCTCGGGTGCGCGGTGCCACATTCCGCCTCCGGGCCAGGCAATCCTCTCCGTCGCGCAGGTTCGGTCCGCTCTCACAGGGAAGTCTCTTTCGGCGGTTGCGTGAACCTGCTGAATGGGTGGTTGCCATGAACGCGCTCCGTTGGACGGCCTTGCTTACGCTTGCGGCGGTGCTGCTTGTCTGCCTCTCCGGCGCAGGTGCGCTGGCCCAAAGTGCCGCCCTGGAGGAGGCGTTCCGGAACCCGCCGGACGCGGCTCGCCCCCACACCTGGTGGCACTGGATGAACGGCAACATCAGCCGCGAGGGCATCACGGCTGACCTGGAAGCAATGGCGCGCGTCGGTGTCGGCGGTGCGCAGATCTTCGACGTGGAGCCAGGGACTCCGCCCGGCCCGGTGCGGTACGGCACTGCGGAATGGCGCGCTATGGTCAAGCACGCCGCCAGCGAAGCCCAGCGCCTGGGTATTGAGCTCTGCCTGCACAACTGTGCCGGCTGGTCCAGCAGCGGCGGTCCCTGGGTGACGCCGGAGTATGCCATGCAGATGGTGGTGGTCAGCGAGACCCAGGTGCAGGGCCCTCGCCGCTTTGATGAGAGCTTGCCCCAGCCCTACACCCGCCTGGGCTACTACCGCGACATCGCGGTGCTGGCCTTCCCTACACCCCCCGCTGAGGTGGCGCCGGCACCGACGGTCACGGCCAATGGTGCGGACTTTGATCCGGTCAGGCTGACCGATGGCAATCCCAACACCGTCGCCGGACTGCCGCCCGCCGGTCCTGGCGAGGCGCAGTTCGTGCAGTGGGCCTTCGCTCAGCCGGTGACCGTCCGGGCCCTCACCTTCGTTCCCGGCTACGGGCGTAGCAGCCAGCAGGGCGAGTTGCAGGTGTCGGAGGACGGGGTGAGCTTCCGCGCTGTGGCTGCCGTTGTGCTCGGGGAGACCAACCTGCTGCGTTCCCCGGGCTGTATCAACTTCGCGCCAGTGACCGGACGCGTCTTTCGGCTTAGTTTTGCCGCAGACGGGCGCCGGCCGGCACGTGTCGGCCTCGCCGAGTGTCGCCTGGAGACCGGGTACCGGATCAGTGGCTTTGGTGGCAAGTCCGGGTACTCCCGCGGCGCCGGTGCCCCGGATCGCAATGAGGTCGCCGGCGATCTGACCATCGCCCGCGGGGCCATCGTGGACCTGACGCGCCAGATGACTGCTGATGGGCATCTGAAGTGGGACGTCCCGGCGGGGCATTGGACTATTCTGCGGTTCGGCTACACTCCGACGGGCAAGGACAATCACCCGGCCGCCGCCGAGGGCAGGGGTCTGGAGTGTGACAAGCTCAGCCGTGAGGCAGCACAGGTGCACTTCAGCGGGGTCCTGCTGCCCCTGATGAAGGAACTGGGGCCACTGGCAGGGACAGGCCTGAGGCACCTTCTGATCGACAGCTATGAGGTGGATTGCCAGAACTGGACTCCGCGTCTGCGCGAGGAGTTCACCGCCCGCCGCGGATACGACCCTCTCCCCTATCTGCCAACCATCACTGGCCGCGTGGTCGGCAAGCTTGACGAGTCTGAACGATTCCTGTGGGACTTCCGCCGTACCCTGGCGGACTTGTACACCGACAACTACTTCGGCGCCTACGCCGACATCTGTCGGCGCTATGGGTTGCAGCTCTCTGTTGAGCCCTATGGCAATGGCAACTTCAACGACCTAGACGCCGGTGGGCAGGCCGTCATACCCATGACCGAGTTCTGGGTGGGCTTGGGCGCCGACCTATCGGGGCCGAAGCTTGCCTCCTCGGTCGCACACACCTACGGGCGGAAGTACGTGGGTGCGGAATCCTTCACCGCCGACAACACCAACGGCCGCTGGCAAAACCATCCCGCGAAGCTCAAGGCACTCGGCGATCTCATCTACACCGGAGGCGTCAACCGGTTCATTTTCCACCGCTATGCCCACCAGCCGTGGATGGATCTGGTGCCCGGAATGACCATGGGCCCCTGGGGCTTTCACTTCGAGCGCACAAACACGTGGTGGGAGCAGGGGAGCGCCTGGCTGCAGTATCTGACCCGGTGTCAGTTCCTCCTCCAGGAGGGGCGGTTCAGTGCCGACTTCTGTTACCTGGTCAGCGAAGACTCCCCCAACTCTCTACCCGGACGAGGTGGCCTCAATCCGGCCCCGCCGGAGGGCTATGACTACGATGGCTGCAACGCGGAGGTAGTCCTGACGCGGATGAGTGTGCACAAGGACCGTCTGGTCCTGCCCGACGGCATGGGCTACCGCTTCCTGGTGCTCCCCGACGCCGAGACCATGCGACCCGCGCTCTTGCGCAAAGTCCGGGACCTGGTTGTTGCGGGCGCCACCGTCATCGGCCCCCCACCAGTACGCTCACCGAGCCTGCAGGGCCAGCCCGCTGCGGATGAGGAGGTAAGGGCGCTGGCGCATGAGCTGTGGGGAGACCTCGACGGCAAGACAAGAACCGAGCGGCGCTGTGGCAAGGGCACCATCATCTGGGGCAAGCCGCTAGCCAAAGTGTTGTCTGAGCGCGGTCTGCCACCGGATTTCGAGTGCACCGCCGCGCGCAGGTCGGCGCAGGTGCACTACATCCACCGCACCATCGGCGACGCTGAGGTCTATTTCGTGGCCTCTTGGAGTCGCAGCCCCGAGACCGTGGAGTGCACCTTCCGCGTCGCCGGCCGCTTGCCGGAGCTATGGGCCCCCGAGACCGGCGACATCCGCCCCGCGCCCCTCTGGCGGCAGCAGGGCGGGCGCACCACGGTCATCCATCGCTTTGACCCCAACGGTTCGGTGTTCGTGGTCTTCCGCCGCCCGGCTGCCGGTGGACACGTGGTCGCCCTGACTCGCGACGGCCAGCCGGTCACCGAGTGGCGTCGAGCCAGCAAGCACACACTGGAGATCGTGAAAGCGGTCTATGGAGTATTGTCTGCCGAACTGCCCGACGT
>JABLXH010000141.1 GCA_013178155.1 Armatimonadota bacterium
TGTCCACATTCTGGCAGACTTCCGGCTTCCAGGCCACGTTGTAGTCCACGGGTGCGGCCATCGCGCCCGGCTTGAGCCACGCATCCTCGATGTAGGGCTCGGGCCGAGGGGGCATGTAGCCGGCGGTAACCACGATATCGGCGCCGACCACGGCTTCCTCCGCGCCACTGACGGCGTCGATCGGCACGTTCAGTTCAGCTTTCATCTCACGGACAAAGGCCTCCAGAACCTCCGGCTTGATGTCAAAGGCACGGACGCGGCGGATCCCGGAGTAGAGGGTCGCGATGGCGCGTAGGTTGCTGCGGCCTTGCACGTCGCAACCGATGATTGCTGGCTCCGGACACTCGGCCGGGCCCAGGTACTTCATCGCCACCGCGTTGGCCGCCGCCGTGCGCATGGCGGTGATCCACGTGCAGTCCATCACCGCCAGGGGCAGCATGGTCTCGGGGTCGTTGAGTATCACCAGCCCCGTGATGGTGGGGAGTCCATGCTTGTAGTTGTCCTCTGCCCCGCCTACCCATTTCACCGAGGCGGCATCGAGGCCACCAACGTAAGCCGGCATGGCGTGCAGAAAGACCTTGTCCGGGCGCGGGTAGATGGGGGTCTTCGGGGGCATCTGCGTCTCGCCCAGTCCCTTGCGACGGAACCCCTCTTCCACCACCTCGATCACGGCCGCCATCGGGATCTGCAGGCTTTCGACATCGGCACGACTGAGATAGAGCAGCTCCATAGCGATCTCCCTCGCGAACGGATTGGCTGTTGCCGGCTAACGACCAGGACCGCTGGGGCCCAGAACCGGGGGGAGCGGCTCCGCAACACCGATGAACTGCTGGCTGTCGCGCTCGGCCGCCTGTGCCTTCTCCTCCAGCACCTTGGCCAGCGAATCATCTCCGCGGGCCCTGGCCCGGTCACGCAGCACGCGGATCAAGGCCACAAGCTTACGCCAGGCGTCGGGATGGTGGGGACTGCGCTGCAGGAAAGCCCCCAGCTCATTGGCGGCCGTCTCCGTATCTCCCTGCAGGTGAGAGGCCCAGGCGGCAGTGACGGCCGCCTCTGCCCGCTGGGCCTCGGACTTGGCGGCCGCCAGGGCGAGTTGGCGCGCCTCAGCCAGTCTGCGCTTGCGGGCCACGAGGTTTTGGGCCAAAGCCAGCATGGCGACCGTGTCTGCCGGGTCGAGCTTGAGGGCCCGCCGATACTGCTTCTCTGCCGCTTCCCCTCGGCCAGCTCTGTCGAGATGCATGGCCAGTGCGAGTTGGGCAACGGGGTCACGGGGCGCCAGCATGGCCGCGGTCTGTGCCCGTTGGACCGCCTCATCGTGCCGGCCCAGGGTAGCGTAAACAGATGCCAGGTTCAGGTAGCTGGCTACCCGCTGTGGCGATGCCCTAGTGGCACGCTCCAGGACCGCGACGGCCTCATCCAGGCGCCCGGCCAATAGCAACATCCTGCCCTTGAGGTCCGTCAGCTCGGGGTCATCCGGCGCCAGACGCTCTGCTCTTCGGATCCAGCTCAGGGCCTCACCAGGGTCGTGAAGCATGGCGCTGGTGCGGGCCATGCCCATACACGCCGCCAGATTGTCGGGATCCAGGTTCACAGCCCGGCGGTAGGCACTGTAAGCATCGTTGTAGGCTCGGAGCTCGTAGGAGACATCTCCCAGGTCCAAGAGAGCCTCAGGGTCGCGAGGGTGCCACAGGGCACGCCATCTTGCCAACCGCAACGCACGCTGGCGGTCCTCCGGGCCGCCGCCCTGTGCCGTTGGGCGTGCGCTGCCACACCCGCTCAGTAAGGCGAGCGCAGCGCTGGCAGCCAGGCCGAGGACCACCCACGACCCGGCCCGACGCACGCAATGCAAGCTTGGCGCTGGCCTCATGGCAGGGGCGCGAAGGCGGTGCGTAGCTCGTGGGAACCGTCCGCTCGCGCGTACTCGTAGTAGTAGCGTACTCCGCCGGGCATGGGCAGAGCTTCCACGTAGCGCACGCTCCGGGAGGCGTGGGGCGAGACCAGACAGGGCCCGTTCACCGACACCCTTTCCCAGTGCCGCAGGTCATGGCTCACGCAAAGCCCGGCTCTTTCCTCGTAATTCCCCTCGACGCTGGCGCTTCCATCATAGAACCCCAGCCAGACGGGTGTCTGGTACAGGACGCTGCTGATGCGGGTGCAGTAGGAATCCCAGCCCGCTGGTGGCGGCGTGAGCACATCACCCGCCCACTCCCACTTCTCGCCATCAGCGCTGACGGCCAGACCCGTGTGTGACTTCACGAGGCCAGTGTTGTAGACATCGCCGGTGGCGTGCATATCGGCAGCGCTGGCGGTAACTGCCGGCCGTGGCGCGTAGCTGACCAGCATGTACAGCCGGCCACCGACCGCATAGATCGCCGGGTCCTTGACGCCCTCGGCCCCACAGTCGTCGGGCGTAAGCGCGGGGGCTCTCTGTCGAACATCGAACTCCGTGGGTGCTTTGGCGGTGACGCGCTCGATGCGCCAGCGTCCGTCAGGGCCTACAAACGACAGATAGAGGTCCCACCGGCCATCGCGCACAAACAGCCCCGCTTTCTCCATGGACTGAGTCTGAAGCTCGCTCTTGCCGGCAGCCCAGACGTCGGTGAAACTCACGCCGTCGCTGCTCACGGCGATCCGACATTCCACACCTCGCCCAAGTTCCCGGGGCTTTCGGTAGCGAAAGTACAGGAAGATCTCGTCGCTGTGAGGGTCACGACAGGCACTGGACGCGCCGACCCACCAGCCCGGCCCCTCGCCCAGGGGCTCGCGGACTGTCTGTCCTGCGGCCGGGTCGAAAAGAGGGGGAACGCCCCAATGACGCGCGGCCGGGCCGGCAAACGTCCCCGTGGTCGGCAAGGCAGTACCACCTCCCTGGAATCTGGGTTGCGCCGGGGTTCGCCGCTGGCTCCGGTTCCTCCTGCCGGGCCACGCTACGGGTGCGAGAGGAAAAATGTGAGAATGTAGGGATTGTGAAGGAGGAATCACACGAGGGTCGGAGGAAGAAGCCGCCGCCGCACCCGCCGTCGGCTGGCTGGGGCCACGGGAGTGCGGGTTGCGTGCCTGTTTGGTCGCGGAGGCACCAGCCGGGCGGCATCGCCACGGCTCCGCGGACCTGGCGGGCCGGCAAGAGGACCCCTCTCGAGGAGTTGACGCCCGTGGACGAACAGACCAGGCGGCAGATCACCTGGATCGTACTCGCCGGCGCTGCGGCGGCCCTGATGGTCATGGCGGCCGGACGGCGCGGCGAGGTCAACCGCTTGCGCACGCAGCTGGTCTATGGGTCGCCGGAGGCTCGACAGGCCGCGGTGGAACGTCTCGTGGAGACCCAGAAGCTGGCCGAGGCCGTGGCCGACCAGCCACGCTGGCTGCAGGACAACGTGGTGGACGCGGTCACCCAGCTGGGCACCGAGAAGGCGCTCTTCCAGGTGATGAGCATCTGGGGCAAGATCGACTCTCCGGTGCAGCCGCGCCTGACGGCCGCCGTGTCACGCTTCGGTCCGGTGGCGATACCGCCCATGGTTGAGGCGCTGGTGGACAAGGATGCCGCCATCCGAGCCGGAGCGCCCACCGTTCTGACCGCTATCGGCGAGCCCTGTATCCCCTATCTGCTGCCCTTGATGGGTGCCTGGGATGACTACATTCGCACCGGTGTGGCCACCGTCTTCGGCGGCATCGGCGAGCCGGTCACTGATGAGCTGGTCAAGATCCTGCTGACCCCGCCTCCGGCGGGGGACCAGCAGGGCGAGGACACGGCGGAGTACCTGCGGCGCAAGGAGTGCGCCACTACCTCCTTGACGAACATGGCCGCCAAGGCCCTGGATGCCATCATCGGGCAGCTCCTGCCGGCCGACGACCCGGAGGTTCGCGGGCTCGCTGCGTCACTGTTGGGCACCATCGGAGCCGGCCTTGCGGCAGACCTGCAGCCGAAGGTCGTCACACCCCTGGTCCAGCGCATGGGCAGCGACCCGAGCTGGGCCGTCCGGCGCAAAGCGGCCACGGCTCTGGGCGGCCTGGGAGCTGTCGCGGTACTGAAGGGCGCCGGTCCGGCACTGATTGCCCGCCTCAAGGACGAGCGACCGGAGGTGCGAGCTGCTGCCGCCGAGGCTCTCGGGAAAGTGGCTGCTGCCGGGGCGAATGGCGAGGGAATGAAGACCGCGGCGAAGGCCCTGAAGTCCAGCGAACCGGCTGCGGAGGCCCTGGGCAAGTCGGTAGCCACCCAGGCCGCGAACGTCCTGGCGGCCATGCTGATCGCCAACACCTCCGGCGCCAACCGTGAGATCTCGGCAGCGCTGACGCGGATTGGGCCCACCAGCGTGGCGCCCCTTCGTCCTGGACTGAGCTCGCCGTCCAGCGACGTTCGCCTCTGGGTGGCCAGCACTATCGCTCAGATCGGTGGCCCCAGCGCCGTTGTGCCCCTGTCGCAGGCACTGGCCGACCCGTCCAATGCCAGCGTGCGCAAGGTGGCCGCCGAGGCCCTGCGCAACCAGCCGGCGGAGGCGCTTAATGCCGCTGCCCAGCAAGCTCTGCCGTCATTGGCCAAGGCGCTGCAGGACACGGACTCTCAGGTATACTACGCGGCCCGCGACGCCCTGGCCAAGATGGGGGCGCCCGCGGTACCGGTGCTGGTCCAGGCGCTGAGCAGCCCCAACAGCCGTGTCGCGTACATGGCCGAGATGGCACTCGCCCGCATCGGGGCTCCGGCTGTCGCCGGACTGGTCAACGCGCTGCGTTCCACCAACCCGAGCGTGGTGAACTGGGCGGCTATCGCGCTGGGTGACATCGCCGAGCCGTCGGTGGCTCCGCTGACCAAGGTCCTGCGCGACACCTCGGCCTCGCCGACGAGCCGGGCGGCAGCCGCGAGGGCCCTCGGTGACACCGGCATGGCTGGCGCGCTGCAGCCCCTGCTCAACGCCGCCAAGGATAAGGAGCCCAGCGTGCGCATCGCGTGCCTCAACGGTCTGGGCAAGCTGGCCGACCCGGGAGCCACGACGGCGCTGGTAGACAGTCTGGCCGACCCGGACGTCAGGGTCCGCGAGGTGGCGACGAGCCTGCTCAAGACCTGGCGGATGGGAGACGTGCAGGAAGCTCTCAAGAAGACGCTGGCCGGGGGCAACCTGGACGCCCAGCGGCGGGCGGCGGTTATCCTCGTGTTCCAGAACTCCGGCGTCACGAACCAGTTGCTGCGGGAAATCTCGGTGGGAACTGGCCAGGTGCAGGTCAGCGATGCCGCCAACTTGCTGGACATCCTGCACCAGACGGCCCTGGACGCCACGGCCCTGCCCAGTCTAAGGCAGGATGCCATACTCAGTCTGGGCTTTGCCGGCGATGAGAACTCCATTAACCAGATCAAGACGCTGCTGGCGCCGGGCGAGCCGATGGCGCTGCCGGCCGCCAAGGCCGTGGCTCAGATCAGTGCCCGGCTTGTCGGTGGCAAAGAGGGTGAGCAGCGGCAGCAATTGGGCGAGGGAGCCCAGTTGCTGGTCAGACTGGTAATGGAGGGGACAGATCCCGGCTTGCGCCTGGCGGCGGCCACTGGGCTGTCCACCATGGAGGACATCCCGGTCAAGGTTCTCGTTGATCAGTTGGCGCAGGGCACTGACGAGCAGCGAGCCTGGGCCGGTGGCATCCTGGCGGCCATTGGCAAGCCAGCCACAGAGTTGTTGATGCGGGTTCGCGGCGCGACGAAGGACGCGGCGCAAAAGACCTGGTGCGCGGCCACCCTGACGGTCATCGGGGACGCCATGGCGATGCAGATCATGAAGCACCTGCCAGAGGCGGAGCAGCCGCAGCCGGCTCAGATTGAGGCCATCAAGGCCCGGGTGGACGAGATCCGCCGGGGACAGAGCTAGGGCGACCTGGCTGAAACGTGAGTTGATGCGTGTGAACAAGCGTACTTGGATCGTATTGGCGGTCATCGCTGTGGTCCTTATCGGCGCCTGGGCCGGAACCGGCATCAGCCGCGCCCGCAAGACGGGGAAATACCTCGAGGACCTTGCGGGCGACAAGCCCGACAAGGTGATGGACGCCATGGCCGAGCTGGAGATGCGTGGCCGGGCCGCCGGTCCCGCCATCGCTGGCTTGCTGGCCACCGGCGACGCTACCGGCAAGTCACGAGCCGCCTGGCTGCTGGGCACGATCGGCTACAAGAAGGCTGCTGACGCCCTCATCGCTGCCCTTCAGGATGAGGCCCCGGAGGTGCGCATAGCGGCGCTGCAGTCGCTGGGCCGCATGCGCATCGCCACAGCCAGCTCGGCTATCCAGGCGCTCCTGGCGGACGAGAAGCAGGACATGCTCGTACGGCGTGCGGCCGCCTACGCCCTGGGCGAGATAGGGGGGGAGGAGAACGTGGCGCCGCTGACCAAGGTGCTGGCCGACCACCCAGCCCCCGTGCCGGAACCGCCGCCCGGTGTCGAGCCGGACCCCAACGCCCCGAAGCCCCCTCCGGACGAGACCGTTGACCTGCGCAAGGCCGCGGCTCGGGCGCTGGGGCGGATCGGCGAGCCCAGTTCGGCCCGCGCGTTGACCGAGAGCCTCAGGGGGGCCGCTGAACCCGACGCCGAGGTACGCGTGGCCATCGCCTATGCGCTGGGCGATGTCGCTGCCAAGGCCACCGAGGAGGCCGATGCCACCACCGTGCTCGATGGCCTGCTGGCCGGGCTGACTGACAAGAACGGGGATGTACGGATTGCCTGCGCCTATGGACTGCGCAAGGCGACCGTTCCCCAAAGCCGCCAGACAGCGGTAGCGGACGGATTGCGCAAGGCCAAGGATGACAACCACTACTGGGTCCGTCAGGCGGCTGAGGAAACGCTCCTGGCCCTGCGGATCACCGACTAGACTGCGGCCACCGGCCGACCAGACGGGACGGAGGCAACGGAAACATGCGAAGTCTGCCCAGGGTATCTGCGGCGGCGCTACTTCTGGCGGCGATGGCCGTCATGGCGGGTTGCGCGCTGGACCCCATCGAGCGTTTGAGCGAGGACATCAAATCGCAGGATGAGTCCGTGCGTGAGGCGGCCGTGCTGCAACTGGCCAACATTGAGGATGACCGCACCGTGGACCTGCTGACGGAGGTCCTGGAAAGCGACGACGAGCTCTTCAACATGGCGGCCGTGGCGCTGGTGAAGAAGGGCCGCGAGGTGGATGAGCCCGACCCGAAAAAGCCCAATCCGGTGGTCGAGGCCGTGGCGAAGGTACTCAAGAACGGGCACCTGGCCGAACCGTTCCGGGCGCGGGCGGCCTGGACGCTCGGGGAAATCGGCGACCGACGCGCTATCCCCCACTTGCAGGCGGGGCAGGCGGCGCTGACCGGCGACAAGGAAGCCCTGCTCGTGCGCGATGTCTCCAAGCAGAGCCTGGAGAAGATTGGCTTCTTCAGCGACGGCCGGGCTTACGACCTGGGTATGGGTACACTGGAAGGCGAGTTGTCCACGCTGCCCGAGCCACCGCCACTCCCTGCCAGCTAGGCTTGCCAGCGCACAGCGATGGGGTCGGGCCAGTTGGTCCCGACCCCTTTTGCTATCCGGAGCGAGGAACGACCAATGCAGTCTCGCTCAAGACAACTGCTTGCTCGCAGCTTCGCCTGCCTGTGGCTACTACTCTGGCTGCCGCTGGCACAGCCGGTCGCCGCTGACGCGCTTCCGTTGCTCGTTGAGGCCAGGACGGCAGCCGACGAAGTGGTGGACCCCGAGGCGCGGGCGATTCTGCTGGCTGACCTGGCCGCAGCCTGGGCTGGGCACAACGGCGAGTATGCGGAGAAGCTCCTGACTGAGGCTTTGGCCAGCGTTGAGGCTGTCGAGGAGCCCCTGGCGCGGGTGTTGGCGCGGCGCGGGGTAGCAATCAGAGCACAAGCCTGGCAACCGGCGAGAGCGACGGCATGGCTCAAGCAGGCTGAAGAGGAAGCGCGGGCCCTGCCGTACCCGGCGCAGCAGGCCTTGGCGCTACGGGAGATCGCTCGGTCCCGGGCGGCGACCGACACTGCGGCGGGCCGCAGCGTCCTGGCGGAGGCGGTGGAGAGCGCACGCAAGGTGACGCAACTGCTGCTGCGCATTGCGGCGCTGCGCGACGTGGCCGAGGTGGCATGGTTGGCGGATGAGCAGATGGCCCGCAACCTGCTGGAGGAGGCTTCGCGCGAACTGCTGGCGGCAATGCCGCAGGATCAGCCGCTTGAGCTGGCGCGGGCTGAACTCGCCGTGGCCTGGGCTCCCCGTGACCCCGAGATGGCCCTCTCCGAGGCGGAACGTATCGGCGACGCCCAGGTTCTCGCAGCCTGTCGCCTGCGGCTGTGCGAGGCGTTGGCGCCGACGGACGCTGACCTCGCCTTGCACCTGGCCGGGCTCCAGGAAGGCGCCGGAGCGCGGGCCCTGGCTCTGGCCACGGTGGCGGCTTACCTGCCAGCGGCACAAGCTGAACTGGCGGCCATCCTGGCGCGCTCCGCCCTGAACCTGGGTAGCGACCTGGTGGGCGAGGCGCAAGAGGCGCTGACAGCCGCGGCCGCGCTGGGGCTGGCCCGCGAGGACCCGGCGGAGGCGCTCAGCCTTGCCCGCGAGCTGCATGACCCCGACACGCAAGCGGCAACCTGCAGCGAGCTGGCCGCCCGCCTGGTCTCCAACCATCCACGGGAGGCCCTGGCGCTGGCGCATGACATAGACGACTGGCTCGAGCGCGAGCGCTGTCTTTCACAGCTTGTTTCGCGCCTCAGCAGCACCCATCGCGACCTGGCGCTAGAGGTGGCGCGGGGACTGCGAAGCCCCCGCCTGCGGGCCGCAGCGCTTCTCGCGCTGGCAAACTCACCCGAGGGCTGAGCACCCGGAGCAAGATGACGAGGCTCACCCACAGGTCAGAGACGGGCGGCGGCCACCTGGGCGGGCGGGCGCCCCGGCTGTGGCTCACGGCGGCGATCCTCGGATGTGCTGCTCTGGCTCGCCCCAGTCACCCCGCCGACCAGGTTCCGGCAGCCTCCACGGCGTCTGGCACAGCCCTTCAGCTCACGCTGTCCGCGCCGCACCAGGCGCTCGAAGACCGTCTCTTCGCTGGCCTCAAAGCCCGGATCCCTGCGGGGCCCATGGCCACGTGGCCCCCGGCGCAGCCGCTCCCGCCACTGGCGTCATCCCCTCTGCGTCTGGAGAACCCGATTGATCTGGTGGAGCAGTACCGGGTACCCCCGGATTACTGCCCCGGCTTCCTGCCTGAGTACGAGCCTCAGGCCACCGCGGACCAGATGTGCCACCGCGACCTGCTCACGAACTGGCAGCTCTTGCAGGGCGGGGACACCAACCCCTTCGTGGTCGCTACGGAGCAGGTGACGCAGTACAACGCGGATTCCGGGGAGTTGCGCGAGCGTGTGCTCTGGGCGCTGGCCTATGCCTGGGTCCACCGCGGCCACGAGGACACTCTCGACGGGATTGTGGATGTGCTTCTGAGCGACCGTGACCGTGTGCGTGACGACGTTTTGCTGAGTGTGGCAGCTCCGCGGGTGCTGGAGCTGCTGCCGGAGGCGCTGACGGAGGTCACACCGGTCAGCGGTGAGGTTCCTGTGGATCTGCGCATGACGCTAGGCTTTGCGCACGACTCGGTAGCCGAGTACGAGGAGACGCTGACGACGGCCGGTCGTCGGGGGTTGGGAGCCCTCGTCATTGCGGGCCGGGGGCAACTGGGCGATGCGCAGGTCGCACAGCGCGCGGCCCACCGCCTCAAGCAACGCGGGACTCTGGCGCCTGACTTTCGCGTGATCC
>JABLXH010000142.1 GCA_013178155.1 Armatimonadota bacterium
TGTCGAGAGGCTGGCCCCCGCGAACCTTACCACAGCCGCCCACGGGCTTGACCCCCAGGTGGATTTCCTCTCTGGGCGGACCGTTTTCCTGACGATGCTGCCCAGCGGCGCTCTGGCGGCCGGGCGGCCTGGCTCACCGCTGGCCGGTCGCATCGGCATCGCGCCCCATCCCATCGGGCCCCTGGGCACCCAGTCCATCACCTTTCTGGGCGGATGGCACTACGGCATCCCCAAGGGGGCCAGGGCCCCCGAGACAGCCGCCGAGTTCATCCGGTTCATGACGAGCTATGAGATGCAGCGCGAACGGAGCCTGCAGGGCGGTCCGCTGCCAACCATCCCTGAGCTCTACCGCGACCCGGAGATTGTTGCCTTCAACCCCGACTACCCGCGCCTGGAGCGCATCCTGCGGACCGCCCGGCACCGCGAGGCGATCCCCCACTACAACGTCATCTCCAAGCTCATCCAGACGCACCTGCATCCAGTGCTGACCGGCGAGTCCGAACCAGAAGCGGCTCTTGCGGCTCTGGCCAAGGGCGTCCGCGCGGTTGTCTCCTAGGTCCTCCGTGACGGCCGGTGGAGCGTCCCGGCGGCGGACGTGAAGACCAGACCGACGAAAAACCGCCCCGGAGGTGCTCCGGGGCGGTTGTAGCCGAGTCGGGTCTCGGGCACGGCCGCTGCTTCTACGGGATAGTCACTTCCACATTGGCCCAGGGCAGCGAGCTGGTCATGTGGGACTGGGTGCGCGCGTGGGCCGAGTTGGAGTTCAGCCACTTGGCATGGCCGTCGCAGTAGCCAACGTTGATGCCACCGTTGTGTGCCTCGATGTAAGCCGCGGCGCAGCTTCCTGCCGGGTTCTGACGGAAGGGGCGCCAGAAGCCACAACCGTTCCAAGACTCACCAAGCAGGAAGAGTTCGGCAGGCTTGATGATGCTGGCCTCCTTCTTGCCTAGGCCCGAGCCCAGGCCGGGGCAGTTGATGCCATACGTCGTGCCCTGGACCACCGCTCGTCCTGCCGCATTGGAGTTGCTGCACTGGTTCCACGGTCCACCCCAGCCGCCGCAGTTGTCGCGGCTCGGGCAATAGAAAAGCTGAGTGTTCTTGACGTAGGGGAAGATGCCAGCGCCCCACATGACGCCAGAATGGTTGTTGCAGTCGCAACCCAGACGGGGGCCGGGGAGAACGTTGTCGTAGTCCTGGGAGTACATGAGACAGCCAAGTGCCAGTTGCTTGACGTTGCTCAGGCAGCTTGTCTGTCGGGCCTTCTCGCGTGCCTTGGCGAACACGGGAAACAGGATCGCCGCCAAGATGGCGATGATGGCAATAACCACCAACAACTCGATAAGCGTGAAGCCACGTCGCGTCACAACAATCACCCTTTCTTCCACTGATAGATGATGATGCTGCACTACGCGAAACGGTTACCGACCAGTACCCCGTGGTCGCGTCAGCCCGGCCTCCCGATGGCCCACTCTGACCCATTTGACCCGAGGTGCATCCCACCACCAGCCCGAAGTCGTTGGCTTGTTACCAGTGTATATTCCCGCGTTTGCCGTGTCTACCTCCTTCAGATGTTAACTTTCCTGCGTTTTTCGCGTGATTTGCCAAAGTTCGGCCATCATCCCTTGTGACCCATGAGGACCGATGAAGGGGCACTGGTCAGCGATGGTGAACTCCCGGCCAGAGGAAAGCCGTTGCACCAAGAGCTAGTGCGGTAACAGGAGACTCGGTCATGCGAGCAGGCTTTGCTTCCGCGGACATCACCCCGGCGATCGGTATGGAGCAGCCTGGCGGCTTCTCCAAGGCCTACCACCAGCGCATTCACGACGCCTGTTGTGTGAAGGCCGCCGTCATCGAAGGCGAAGCGACCAGGGTGGCGCTGGTGGGGATAGACGCCCTGTCAGTGAAGAAGAGCATCGTGGCCCAAGCGCGGGCACTCATCGAGGAGAAGACCGGCATCCCAGCCAGTCACGTCATGGTCGCTGCGTCCCACACCCATAGCGGTGGACCCATCGTGGGGGCGCGGCCCGGTGATTTCGCCCATGCCTTTGACCCCGATTTCTGCGAGTCCCTGGCCCAGGAGAGCGCCACTGCCCCGGACCTGGGCTATCTGGAGCACGTGGCACGCCAGATAGCTACGGCGGTAATCACCGCCGACCAGGTCAAGGAGGAAGCCCGGCTGTCGGTCGGCCGGGGCCACGAGGAGACGGTGGCCTTCAACCGCCGCTTCTGGATGAAGGACGGTACCCAGGCCACCCATCCCGGGAAGGGCAACCCGGACATCGTTGGCCCGGCTGGCCCTGCCGATCCGGAGGTGGGGGTTCTGGGCGCCTGGCGGCCAGACGGTACCTTTCTGGGCTGCATCGTGAACTTCACCTGTCACGGCACCACCGGGAACCCGGGCGCTTCCGCCGACTGGATCTACTGGCTGCGTAAGACCATCGTGGGCGGCATGGGTGGGGGCGACGTGGTTTTCCTAAACGGTGCCTGCGGTGATGTGACGCAGGTGGACAACTTGTCGCTGCAGGAGGGTGAGTTCGGGACGAAGTGGTCGCGGCGCGTAGGCCAGAAGGTGGGGGCAGAAGCACTGAAGGTCCTGGCTATGGCGGAACCGGCGGAGCTCCTGCCGCTGGGGGCGAGTCAGAAGCTCCTCTCACTCAAGAGTCGGCAAGTGACGGAGGACAGGTTCCGGGCAGCACTGGAGTTCTGGAACTCCGATGCGCCTGACGGGTGGGACCGGTGGTGGGCGCGTGAGGAGATCCTCCTGCACGAGTGGGTGAAGGTGGAGCCCGAGGTTGTCTGCGAGGTGCAGGCGATCCAGGTCGGACCGGCAGTGTTCGTGGCCAACCCTGCCGAGTATTTTTGCCAATTCGGGCTGAACATCAAGGCTCGAAGCCACTTCCCTTATACATGGGTCGTGGAACTGGCCAATGGCTGCATCGGCTATGTGCCCACGGCCGAGGCCATGGG
Source organism: Armatimonadota bacterium (assembly GCA_013178155.1). Taxonomy (GTDB): domain Bacteria; phylum Armatimonadota; class Zipacnadia; order Zipacnadales; family UBA11051; genus JABLXH01. The sequence continues at coordinate 2,968 of JABLXH010000142.1, forward strand.
GCCCCACGGAGGCGGGTACGAGCCGCGCCTGGCCATGAGCAGCCGCCTGGTGCCGGAAGCGGGGCAGATGATTGAGGACGCCGGGGTGGAGTTGGCCAACGCCATGCAGCCCGGACCGGTGCCGGAGGGCCCCACAGTCCCGGTGCAGAGGACCGTCTGGCAGGCGGGCAGCGCCACGGCCAAAGACGTCTGAGATCACACACACCACACTGGCGAGGTACTACCATGCCGGCGGAACTGAACGTTGAGGCTCAATGGCAAGGGGGCTGGCGTTTCGATGCGTTGACAGGTACGGGCCACACGGTCGTCATGGATGCCGCCGTGGAGGACGAGGGGACTGAAGCGGGAGCACGCCCGATGGAACTGCTCCTGGTGGGTATTGCGGGCTGTACGGCAATGGACGTGGTCAGCATCCTCAAGACGATGCGACAGGAGGTCCGGAGCTACCGGGTCAAGGTCACGGGACGACGTCGCGACGACCACCCCAAGGTTTTCACTCACATCCTGATTGAGCACTTCGTCCAGGGCGATGTGAGCGAGGACCGACTGGCTCGCGCCGTGGAGTTGTCCAACCAGAAATACTGCTCGGCGCAGGCCATGATGCGCGGCGTCGCCGAGATCGAGACCCGCTATGAGATCGAGCGTCCGTAGCGGCGCCCTGCCATACGCCCAGGCCAGGTCGGGGTGCATTGCCATGTGCCCCCAGGGCTGTGTATAATGGCTGTAGCAGAGCATGTGTGACGGAGGTCGGAGGCTGTATGGCTGGGCACTCAAAATGGGCAAACCGGGTCCATCGCAAGACCCGTCAGGACGCCAAGCGCTCGAACACTTTCGCCAAGATGGCGCGGCTGATCATGCTGGCAGCACGGGAGGGCGGGGGCAATCCCGACATGAATCCGCGCCTGCGTCTGGCCATTGACAAGGCCCGGGCGGCCGAGATGCCGATGGAGAACATCGAAAACGCCATCAAGCGCGGCACCGGGGAGGTCGAGGGCGTCAACTATGAGACCGCGATCTACGAGGGTTACGGTCCGGCCGGCGTGGCACTCATGATTGAGTGCCTGACCGACAACAAGACGCGGACCGTGGCCGACCTGCGCAGCATTCTGCGCAAGGCTGGCTGCAACCTGGCCGAGGCCGGGGCGGTGGCGTGGATGTTTGAGCAGAAGGGGGTCATCACCATCCCCAAGGCCGGAGCAGACTACGATGAGCTGTTCATGGCGGCGGTGGATGCCGGGGCCGAGGATGTCATCGAAGAGGACGAGATGCTGGAGGTCCGCACCGAACCCAAGGCCTTCAATGCCGTCTACGAGGCTCTCAAGGGCATGGGATTGCAGATAGAACGGGCCGAGGTCACGATGATCCCCACGGCCACGAAGGAAGTCAGTGACGAGGACGCCCCGAGAGTTCTCAAGCTGCTGGACACCATCAACGACAACGACGACGTGCAGCAAGTCTACTCCAACTTCGAGATCTCTGACGAGGTGCTTGAGAAGCTGGAGGCCTAGCGGGCCTGAGTACCGAGTCGCGAGGGGACCGGCCGAAGCCGGTCCCCTCGTACCATGCTGAGGACACCATGCCCGACTTGACGACGCGGTTCTGCGGCCTCACCCTGCGCAACCCTCTCGTCGCGGCGGCGGCCGGCATCACGGAGACCGCTGAGCGCCTGAAGCGCTGCGAAGATCACGGCATCGGCGCGGCTGTCATCAAGAGCTACTTCCAGTACGAGCCGGCGCGCCATTCGCCTACGCCGCGTTTCACCGTCATTCGCGACTCGCTGGGGCGCGACAAGTCCTTCTGTCTTTACTCCTTCGAGCAAGCCAATGTCTACGGTCTGGAGCGGTTTGCGGAGGAGATCGCCCGAGCCAAGGCTATCTGCACTATCCCCATCATCGCCAGCCTCAACTGCATCACGCCGGAACGCTGGGACGAGGGCGCACGGTTGGTGACGCAGGCGGGAGCCGACGCCATCGAGCTGAACGTGTCATGTCCCCACGGCGTGCATGTTATGTCTCATGCGGACATGATGGACGAGATGACCAAGGCACTCCGCACGGTCAAGGCGGCGTCCCATCTGCCCGCGATCCCCAAGATGAGCCCCCAGCTTTCGCAGCCGGGCGCAGTGGCTCAGGGGCTGGCGGCGGCCGGAGCCGACGCGGTCACCATGTTCAACCGCTTTACGGGTCTGGATATTGACCTGGAGACGGAGCAGCCCATCATGCACGGTGGGTATGCCGGGCACGGCGGTCCGTGGTCGCTGCATTACGTCCTGCGCTGGATCTCGGAGGTCTCGCCCCAACTGCCAATCCCGATCATGTCCAGCGGCGGCGTCAGCGACGGCGGCGATATCGCCAAGCTCATCCTGGCCGGGGCGCAGACGGTGCAGACGTGCACGGCCATCGTGATGCAGGGCTACCCGGTCATCGGCAAGCTCCTGCAGGGCCTGTCCGACTGGATGGACGCCAAGGGCTATGCCACCTGCGACGACTTCCGCGGCAAGGTCTGTGACCGCATCAAAGGCAACGACGACGTGGACCGTGTGAAGCGCCTGGTGGCGGAGATTGATTGTGGCAAGTGCGTTAGCTGCGGGCTATGCGCCCGCGTCTGCATCTACGACGCGCCCGAGGCCGCCACTGGTCACTACGTCATCCCCGAGGAGCCCTGCGACGGTTGCGGGCTGTGCGTGCAGCTTTGTCCGGTTCAGGCTATCACCATGCGTCCCCTGGCCGTTCCCCGGACCTTCACCCTGGGCGAGAAGTAAGCACCCTGCCCCGGCGCTCTAAAGCGCTACCAGCCCCTTGCCGATAAATCCCCAGGGTGGCCGCCAACAAGGAAGCGAAGTGGCTGGCGCACCATGGCGAATGACTCCACCCCCGCGACGCGGACCGTTCCCGCCCAGGAACTGCGAGCCCTATCCCTGCACATTGCCCATGAGACACGCCATCACCTGGCGGCCGTCTGCGACTACGCCGAGTGTCTGGGCTGGGCCGGCGCGCAGCAGCCCCTGGCCCGAGACCGGTGTGCCCGGGCGATCCTGGCAGAGACACAGCGGGTCGGTCGCTTACTGGGCTATTTCATGGCACTGGCTGGGCAGCGCGACCAAAGCCCGCCCATGGCGCTGGACCTGGAGGACGTCCTGTTCGGCGCCTGCGCCGAACTCGCTGATCTTCTTGCGCTGCATGGAAGTACGCTGGAGACTTCCCGGCTTGGCCTCCGCTGCAGTGTGGAATGGCCGCCCGGGCTGCTGAAGCAGGTCGCCGTAGCCGCGCTGGACACGATGGTGGCCAGCACCGCGGAGGGGGCTGCGATCCGTCTGCGAGTAGCGCCCAACAGCGCAGATAGCGTTGCCCTGGCCCTCACTACCTCCGCGGATGCTGTGGCGGCCCGGCTGCCCAGGCTTCTGAGCTACCGCGCGATGGCTCTGCTGCTGACCGAACGGGGGGGGCAGGTGCGGCGACTCCGGGGCCGGGAGGACGGCATGGTGCTGCTCATCCCCGTAGATGGCCGGCAAGTAGTGATCGAGTCTGAGCAGGCGGCGCAGAGAGCAGGCTGACAATGACCCAGGAGGCCGATTCTGCCAGAGCGGCAAGAGTGCTGATCGTTGACGACCAGGCGTGCATCGCCGGCGCGGTAGCCTGTCTGCTGGCCGAGGCCCGGGCGGCTGAGGTCAGGGTGGCCGCCTGCGGTGAGCAGGCCTTGAGTGTGGCTGAGCAATGGCGACCCGAGCTCGTCCTGGTGGACGTGCAGATGCCCGGCATGCCGCCTCTGGCGCTATGCCAGCAGCTCCGGCGTGTAGCGGGCCTGGCGGAGGTCCCCATCTACCTGTTCACGGGGCTTCTGCCTGACAACGTGGAACTCAGTCCGCTGCTAACGGTCGTGCAGGGCGTCATCAACAAGCCCCCGGACCCGACGGAGGTCTTCGCCGTGCTGGACGCAGTGGTCAGCCGAAGGGAGTGCCCCTGATGGACCCGGGCACCGAATGGTCAGGGCTGGGAGGCGCCGACGGCCTTTGGGCCGCCGTGGCCGGTCTGGCTGAGATGGCCGGGCTGTACTGGGCAACCGTTGAGGAGGGGGGAGAGGTGGTGGCTCGGCGAGTCCCTGGCCCGGGGCCATCGCCATGCGGCACAGGCACCGACTCCTGTTCGCTGCGGACCGGCGCGGCGCTGTGTCCCGGCGCTGCGCGGTGTCTGATCGGGGCGGCGGCACTGGTGGTCTGCCGCGCAGACCCGGCCGGCCCCCCGCCGCATGCGGCCGCTCGCAGCATGGCGCAGGCCCTGGAAGCGGTCACTGGTCTTGAGGACGAACTGACCCAGGCGGTGCGTGAGCTGGCCCTGACCTATCAAGAGCTGGCCATGGCCTACCGCACACTGGAAAACACCGGCGTTGCGGAGACCCGCGAGGCCGTGGCGGAGCGGGTGCTGGACCGCGTGGCGCAGGCCGTGGGGGCTGAAGGGGGCGCCTTTGTCACCACGCCAGAACATGGTGGCATGGAGCCGCTGGTCACCCGCGCCCTGGAGCCCGAGGAGCTGGCCGCGTTCTGGGCGCTGGCGGCCGCCAACCTGAGCGAGCGTGACGGCCAAGGCCTGCCCTTCTCTGTCCAGATGCCTGACCGGCATTACCTGGCCTGCCCTGTGCAGCAGGGAAACCGCCGACTGGGGGTGATCGCAGTCTACCGTTCCAGGGCAGTTCCGTTCACATCCAGAGAGGGCAAGCTCCTGAGGGCGACGGGACGGCAGGCGGCCCTGGCGATGCGCAATCGCGATCTGGTGGACGACCTGCGCACCCTCTTTCTGAGCACCGTGCAGGCCCTGATGGCGGCAGTCGAGGCCAAGGATCCGTACACGTGCGGCCACTCCCGGCGCGTCGGGGAGATGGCGCGGCGCACCGCCACTGCCATGCGTCTTGACAGCAGACTGACTGAGGAGGTCCACATCGCGGCAGTAGTGCACGACGTGGGCAAGATCGCGGTGGACACCGACATCCTGCGCAAGCCCGGACAGCTCACCGAAACGGAGTGGAGACTGGTGCGCCAACATCCGGACCGGGGGGCTGGCATTATCGGCTGCGTACCGCCGTTACAGGGTCTCATCGGCGCCGTTCGGCACCATCACGAGCGTCTGGACGGACAAGGCTATCCCCTGGGCTTGGCTGGAGATGACATCCCTCTTGGCGCCCGCATTATCGCCGTCTGTGACGCCTACGATGCCATGACTTCCGCCCGGCCCTACAGAGCCACTCGCAGTCCGCAGGAAGCTGTGCAGGAGTTGACCAACTGCGCGGGGCGCCAGTTCGATCCGGAGACCACGGCGCGGCTTCTGGAGATCATCGCGACAGGAGAGCAAGCTGGCCAGTTTCCGTGAAGGACGGGAAGGAGGAATCGAGCGCCTGATGGTGAAAAGTCCCCTGGCAGTCAAGCAGGTTGTACGGCCGTGGGCGCTGACGGTCAGGATTTGCCTTAGGGATCATCTGCTTCATGGTTCGCCTCGCTCAGGGGAGACACGCCAGTTGGCGCCCCGGCCGCTGGCTGACCCGTTCGCTCAGTCTCTTGCTGTTCCTGCTCTGGGCGCCCGCGGCTCAGTGCCAGGCGACTGCTCCCCTCGTGCCCACGGGGACTTCCTCGTCGTCCCTCTCACTGCCGAGTGACCTGCTGCCGTTGCCCGGAACGCCTGCATTCCAGCGCGGCCAACAGCAACGCCAGCTTGCCGCCGTGTTGCGCGGGTTTGAGGGCGTGACCAGCGCGCAGGTGGTCATTGCCGGTGAGGCCGCAGGTCCCCGCGTGAGCGTCCTTCTCAAGCTGAACCCCCGCACTCGAGTTCGTCCGGCGCTGGTAGAGAGCATGGCCAGTGTGGTCCTGAGCGCGGTGCCGGGCCTGGTCCCCGAAAGACTGACGCTGACCACCGCGACCGGCGAGACGCTGTACGCCGATGGCGCGCCCCGCATCGAGCGCGGCCCTTCGCCCGTGCGAAGCGCCGGCCTCTCCTGGGCACCGGCGCTGGCCGGGGGGCTGCTGGCTGTCCTGCTGACGGGATGGTTCTATTGGCGTGGTCGGCCTCCTCGAATCGTTCCCGACGAGACCGGACTTGGCTTCCTCGCGACCCTGGGCCGTTGAGGGTGACATACCTGGGCCCCCCCTCGTAAAGCGGCGCCACGCCTACCTCTCTCAGGCCGAAGTAGCTGCACACGGTATCGAGTACACGCTCGCCGTCCCGGAGCTCGACTGCCACCGCGTAAAGATGGGGGTCTTGCGGACACCACCGGCGCACCGAGGGGCCAAGCGGCACCGTCAGGGGGCGGCTGGCGTCACTCGACTCCGCGACCCCCGCACAGACTCCCTCTTCGTCGGTCACCGTCACCCGCAGGCCTGCGGGAGCGGCGCCGGGGCTCAGAGCGGCTTCGCAGACCACCGCCGCCGGGTCAAGCTGGGGAATCAGGCGCAGACTCCTGATGTGCCGGAGCGGTCGCACCTCCAGCCAGACTGTCTGCCAGATGCCGGAGGTGGTGGTGTACCACTTGTGTTGCTTGCCCAGAGGCTTGTCCTCGGTGCCCTGGGGGTCCTCGACGCGGATGACGAGGGTCAGGTCTTCGCCTGGCTGCGCTGCGTCGCCGAGGTCGCAGGAGATGGGGACATAGCCGCTGTCACCCTCGCCGACGAGCTGGCCGTTGGCCCACACCTTCACGTGCCAGTCCGCTGCGCCTATATGGAGCCATACGCTCTCATCAGCCTTCGTTGCCGGGCACGTGACGGTGCGGCGGTACCAGCCGACCGTATGTCGCGGGGCTTCTCGATAGTTGTCACGGCTGACCTCCGCCGGGTGGAGATAGGCTTCCGGGCTGTACCAGTTGTCGTTGCCGGCCAGGTCATCGGTACCCCAGGCGGCGTGGGATTCCCAACAGAAAGGCACCCGAATGCATCGGTCGTAGGCCGTCGATCCGGGGAGTTGCCAGCCATCGGTCTCTCCGACCGCCGCGTCGTCGAAGGCAAAGTCCCACGGGCCGTTCAGATTCAGCCAGCCGTCGCCTTCCTGAAGCCCCCGGTGCAGGTCGGGACGCGGGTGCTCCGGACGGGGGATGGGGGATGACCGGTCAGTCATGGAAAGACTCCTCCTGCGTTGCTCTGCACACTCACGGCGCAGGCGATTGCTTCGGCACCGACCGGCCCCCCACCTGCGCCGGGCGACGCTCGCGGGGGGCTACTGGGCAGGTATGTCTGAACTGTTGCAGGTGTGGAACAGTCTTGTGGCGAATAGACGACTAAGAGGGGAGACTAGCGCGACCGCCGTGGGCTACCGCCGAGCGGGGAGATCGTCATGGACCCCAAGCTAGTGACCTTCATCGAAGACGTTGTACAGAACGTGGTGGGCCTGGATGTCGCGCTCTTCTACCAGGCCAATCCGCGCACCTTCGACACGGCTGGCGGCGTGGCGCTGCGGACCCATCGAAGCATAGAGGAAGTGGAGAAAGTGCTGGAGCGCCTGGCCGCTGCCGGGGTTCTGGAGGCTTTCTCGCGGGGTGAAGGACGGTACACCTGCTACGCCCTGCCCAAGGACCCGGCAGCCTGGAACCTGCTCTGCCGGCTCAGCGAGGCTTTTCTGGACCGCTCTGACAGCCGCAAGGAGATTATCCGACTTATTGTGAAGCGCCAGGCCGCGGGTCGCGCTGCGCCCGAGGCCTCTGACGCTGTGGGGGACACGCGGCAATGAGTAAGCTGCTGACCACCGGCATCCCCGGTCTGGACCAGCTCCTGGGGGGTGGCCTGCGGCCAGGCACCTGCACCCTCATCGAGGGCATCCCTGGCGTGGGGAAAACCACCCTCGGCGTGCAGTTCATCGTGGCCGGAATAGAGGCGGGGGAACCCGGGGCCATCGTGACCTTCGAGCAGTTCCCGGAGCAACTCTATGCCGACGCCGAGAACTTCGGCTGGGACCTCCGAGGTCTGGAAGAGCAGGGGCTTCTGCGGGTCGTCTGCACCTCGCCCGAGGTCTTCCTGGATCAGCTTAGCGACGTCGGGGGGCTCATGGATAGCCTCATCGCCGAAATCGGGGCCCGGCGACTGATGGTGGACAGTGTGGCGCACCTCGCCGGCCTGGCCAGCGACAGCGCTGCGCTGCGCCCCCTGGTCTACGGGATGTTCAACGGCATCCGCAGGGCCGGTCTGACCGCCATCATCACCAAGGAGCTTGAATCCGCCAGGCCCCAGACAATCCCCTTTGAGGAGTTCCTCGCCGACGCTGTCATCCGTCTATCCTATCAGTTGGGCGGCGACCGTTACCGTCGCCGTTTCGCTGAGGTGGTGAAGGCGCGGGGCCAGGACCATTCGCACGGGCAGCATGCGCTGGAGATCGGCTCGCGGGGAGCAGTGATCTACCCCCGCCATGAACGCTGCGGGCGCACGTGTGAGGTGGACATCTCGCCGGACGTGCGGGTCAGCACCGGCACCCGGGGCCTGGATGAGATGCTTGGCGGCGGCATACCCCAGGGCTTTTCGGTGCTCGTGGCCGGGAGCGCCGGCGTGGGCAAGACATCGCTGGCCCTGCACTTCATCGAGGCGGGGGCGCAACAGGGGGAGACGGGCATTTTCGTCAGCTTCGAGGAGACGGACCGCAAGCTGGACCATCTGGCGCGCGGGTTTGGCCTCGACCTGGACCAGCGACAGGAGCAGGGGCTTGTGGTCATGCGCCACGTCTGCCCGGTGCGCCTTTCGCCCGACCAGTTCATCTGGGAGTTGCAGCAGGAGGTCGCCCATCTCGGTGCCCGTCGCGTGGTCATTGACAGCCTCACGGACCTGACCATGGGGATGGAGCGAACCGAGGCCTACCGCGAGACCGTCTTCCTGCTGTGCGATGCTCTGCAGCAGCTCGGTGTCACCACGCTCCTGACCACTGAGGTGCCCGAGCTTTTCGGCCAGACCTTCGTCACCTCGGAGCACATCTCCATCATCGTGGATGGCATTATATTGCTGAAGTACGTGGAACTGGAGAGCGAGATTCAGCGCGCCATCTCGGTGCTGAAGATGCGCGGGTGCGACCATGACAAAGGAATCCGGCGCTACACCATTGACAGTCGGGGCATCAACATCGCGAGCCGTTTTGAGGGCGCGGCCGGGGTAATGGGCGGCAGTCCCAGCCAGACCCCCATCACGCTGTCGGTGCGCAGCTTCACCGAGTTTGACGAGAAGCTGAACCGGGACATGCTGGAGCAGTTCACCAGGCTCCATCCCCAGGTCCAGACTGCTTCCCTCACGCTGCCGTACAACCCCGACGAAGCCCGGGAGACCGTGCGTATCGCGCTGGAGTCGCGCACCACCAGCCTGAGTGTCGCGCCGCTGTGCCTGTACTGGATGTCGGAGATGGTGCAGAGCGGTCGGCTGATGGCGCTGGACCGGTACCTCAGTTCCCAGGAGATAGCCCAGCATATGCCTTCGCTGCTGGAGCCGGCTCGTGGCTCTGACGGCAGGCTTTACGCCGTACCGGCTCTGGCGTTGTGCGGAGTCCTCATCTATCGCAAGGACCTGCTGGAGAAGCACGGCTTCACGCGTCCGCCCCGCACGTGGGACGAGCTTATCCTGCAGGCTCGAACGATTGTCGAGGGTGAGCCGAACGCTGGGCTCATCGGCTATCAGTTCCCCGCCTACAAGTATGAGGGGCTAACCACGACTTTCCTGCAGAACCTGTGGAGTAACGGCGGGGACATCTTTGTGGATGGCGAGGTGGCACTCGACAGCGACCGCGCGCTGCAGGCCTTGCGGCAGATGCGTGACAT
>JABLXH010000143.1 GCA_013178155.1 Armatimonadota bacterium
TGCGCCGGACGTCTACCATGCCCGTCGGCAGCCAGATGGCCGGACGAGCCGCATGCCAGGCCACCGCCCAGGGCACATCGGTGTAGACCGGGTCACGGTCTGGCGGCCGTAAGCCAGCCGAGTACTGCGGCGTCAGGCTGTTGATCTCCTGACAGGACCGGCGCAGCGCCGCTGGCTGGGAGGTCCCCGTCGCCCGTCCGGGGGTGAGCTGCAGAAGGGTCGGCAAGGCATGGCAGACCAGCAGCAACGTAACCGCGAAGGTGGCCCAGCGATGCTTCTGCGCTTCCGACAGGGGCCGCAGGCGCAGGTCGAGGAGCTGGTAGAAGAAAGCCGCGGCCACGATGGTCATCAGCGGGACGAGGGGCAACAGGCGGGAGCTGTCGGGCATGTAAAGCAGCATCCCCGCCAACAGCAGCACCGCCGTCGCGTACAGCACCAGGCGGACCCGGTCAAGGCCCGCATGCCCCAGCGGAATGAGCGTTGCCGCCAGAAAGAAGGGAGTCATCGCAACCCCGGCCACGGTGAACGCTGCTGGCACCAGTGCCACCGCCGCGTCTCGGGCCTTCTCGTAGAGCTCCCGGGGGTTGTGCACCAGGAACTGGGCCAACGACTCCGGCGTCGCATTCATGTCCCGGTACAGCGTGTTACCGGCATGGGTTCGGGTGCCCATGACCGTCTCGTGCCAGGAGGCGGTGTAGAAGGGATTCCGCGTTAACAGGAGGTTGCGGGTCCACCAGGGGCTGCAGACCACGCCGAAGACTATCGCAAAAGTCAGCGCGGCTCGCACCCGATAGCGGCTCCGTGCTGCGCTCACCGCCAGTGCACCGGCGGGGATGGCCACCAGCAGATAGAGATAGTCGGTCAGGTAAAGCAGACCGCAGACACCGGCGGCCGCTGCTCCCCACCAGCCGCGGCGCTCATCGTCCTCCTGCTGGCGCAGCAGGACAGCAGCCAGCAGGGTAAACAGCAGCGCCAGCAGTCCGATGTGGGTGCCACTGCTGCCCACCGTCAAGAGCCCCAGATGGCTGGCTACGGCCGCCACGGAGAGCAGCGCTACCCGGCGCGAGAAGACCCGACGGGCCAGCCAGTACACCAGCGGAACAGTCAGCAGAAAGGGAATGCCCGAGGCCCAGATCGCAACTCGCGTGTGGGGCCCCAGCAGACGAAAGAGCCCCGCCAACAGGTACGGGTGTAGCGGGGGGTTAACGAGGTCCGGATGACCAATGAACCGGGGGACTCGCGCCAGGGTAAGCGGCCGGATGAAGAAAGTCGTGTAGCCCTCGCCGCGGCTGATGTTGCGCGCTAACTGCGCCTGGTCCATCGCCCGGGGATCCGCAAGCTCGTAGACTTGCGTCGCCTGGAAGGTCACATAGATGAACAGTACCCCAACAGAAACCAGACCGCCGCTGGCGATGGCCCTGGCGACGCTCTGTACCGGCTTGGACTGCTGGAGCATGCATGGCCTCCGCGGCTGTGACACAGGGCTGCGATGACCGCGATTGTACCACAAGTGGGAGGGTCCAGCAAGCAGTGACACCTACCTCACGCGTGGAAGCGCAAGAACCGGTCGGGGTCATGGTGCGCTGTCACTCACGGCCTGGCCGACATGGACAAAGTACCTGACCGTGGGCATCGTGGCTCCCTGATGGACGGTCCCGCTCACCACCACCTCGGAGATGTCGCGCAGGGCAGAGGGGAGTTCTACGAGCAGGTCGCCGTCCAGAGTAGGAGTAGCACGGCGGACCCAGGGCAGGGGTAGCCCCGGGACCTCGAATGAAAGGTCCACCGGTGCCGAGGGGCTCCCCGGCGGCGCCGTGAAAGCCACCGTGACCTCTCGTGGCTCCCAGAGCTCAGGGAAGCCTACCGTCAGGCTTCCGCGCACGGTGTCGTTGTGGAGGTTGTGCACCCATAGCCGCAGTGTGTGGGTCTGGCCCGGCTCCAGCAGGACAGCCTTCAGCATGAGCTGGGCGGTCAGGAAGTCCACCAGGGGTACCACGCGCAGCTCAAAGGCTGGCTCCACTGCTGCCCACCGGCCCCCCAACTCGATCTTCTGCCGCGCGGCCATCAGCCGACCGAGGCCAGTCGGCTGCGCGCTGGAAGTCAGGTCGCGCCGGGCCCGAGCCAGCAACTTATCGGCAAACGATCTTGTGCCGCCTCCGCCCCCACCAGCGACGGTCGCCTGGACCTGCCGCAGCCGCTGCCAGGTCTCGGCGAAACCTGCAGGCTCCACTCCACCGGTTGGGGCAACCGCGGCCGCGTCCGCTACTTCGCCGAGCCACTCGGAGACCCGGGCCAGGCGCCAGAGGGTGTTGGCGGCCTGGTGGTCCGTCTCGCCCACATCCTCACAGCGCCGGACAATCCGCGCCATGACCTCCCCGCACGTGCTCTGCGCCACCAGCACCTCTGTCGCCCCCTGACCCTGGGCCAGAGCCCGTGCCGCTTTCCGTACTGCGGTCAGCATTCGAGACGCTGCCTCCGGACCCGCGCAGGCCGCTACGTCTTGCTCCAGCTTCCCTGTGTACCACACACCACAGGCGGGCCAGGGCGACACGCCGTGATAGGTGCCGGCAAAGAGCGCGTACTCCTGGCGGAGCGCCGGACCGAGATAGGCGCTGGGCTTGGCGCCCACCACTACCAGCGGCTCGCGGCCCAGACGCCAGCGGTACCGCGCCCGGTCTCCAAGGTGAAACCGGCGGCCCATGGGGTCCACACGGTAGGCGCCGGGTTCCAGCTCGAGGGTGACCTCAGCGGCGTCATCCGTCCAGGCCGCCAGCATGGTTCGGCCGCCCTTGAGGAAGGCATAGGCGGTTACGTCGGTCGCCAGCTTCACTGGCCCCACCAGGGTCGCATTAGACACCAGCCAGCGCGCCGCGGCGAAGGCAGGGTAGAGGGGCGTCGGATGCAGGCCATCACCGCGGCGCACCAACAGGCTCATGCCCCGGCAGGGCAGTTGGCCATTGTCAATCCAGGCGCCGAGACATCCCGAACGGTAGTACCCAACCTCGCGCCACGCCTTGAGGGTCAGATAGAGCCGCAGAAGCTCGCCCGGGGTCTCCCGGTAAGCCGAGAGGTCCTCGCCCTGCTCGACGGCGGTGGCGTAGGCCTCGGTGTGAATGGTCTCCCGGGGCAGGCCCACACAGTAGGGGACCTGCGGAGCGCCGGAATACCACAGGCTGAGCCGGCGGGTAATCTCATGGTCCGGGTGGAAGGTGTTGTAGTCGTAAGTATACTGGCCTGGACCCGACATCAGACGACACATGGCCGGCCAGTTGCCAGTAGAGCCCCCGTAAAGCACCGGGGTCTCCGGTGTATGCTCCCGGCTGATGCCGTAAGTCAGGTGCAGAAGCTCGCAGTAACGGTTCCAGTCGCCAAAGTAGTAGATGAGGTCAACTTCGTTCCACATCTCCCAGCCCCAGACCCACGGCAGGCTTTCGGGCTGCACCGCCTCACCACGGGGTACAATCTCAGCGGGGGGCCACATGACGCGCTTGTCGGCGGCGAATGCCATCACCTTGCGCGCATACGAAGCGAACTCGTCGGGTTCACGGGGTTGCCAAGTGAACCATGCCTGCTCGATCCACGAGTGACAGTTCTCCGCCCGCTGGGCCACAAAGGGGGGTGTGTGCCCCAGCAGGACCAGCATCTGTTGTCCGCTGCGCTGAGCCCATTCGTAGCCGCGTTGGATGTAAGCCTCGTCCCATTGTCCACGGTTCGGCTCGGCGTTGGGCCAGAATATGCCGTGACGAATGTGACGGACACCGATCTGTGCCGCGGCCAACAGGCTCTCCGGCGACCAGTCGTCCGGGTGCAGGCCAAAGAGACCATAGTCACCCGGTTCCTCCCAGGGCCGCGGGATGACACAGAAGGCCTCCTCGGCCTGGACATTGCAGCCGACCAGCCGGAGCACGTACCAGCCGGTGGGCAAGGTCCCTCGCATGCCCAGCTCCACCGGCCGCCCCAACCCGACGTTGACTTCCCCCATGCGGAGCATCAGGCCGCGGTCGTCAGTCACGGTGTAGCTCACCCGTTGGCGCGGTCCGGTGACGACCACACCCATCTGAATGGGCTCTCCGGAGTAGAAAGCGTAGCCCGGCCGCGGCATGGTGATCTGACACTGCTCACCCAGCGCCACGCTGGCAGCCAGCACCAGGCACCCCCAGCTCCCAACGCCCAGTCTGCGCCATTCCATCGGCCAACTCCGGCACGCAGGGATCCCGGCCCAACGCCGGTTACCCCCTATTTCGGGACCAATGGCGCAAACTTGAGCCCTGCCAGCGCTGCGGCGACCTCACCCCGGAGCCTCTGGCCTGATAGCACAGGGCGTGCTAATATGTGGAGGTTCGCAACCCCGGTTCAACTCCGTCTCGGACAAGGAGCAGCCACGCATGGCCACCATCATCCCCTGGCGCGCCTGGCGCTATGACTTCGAGCGGGTCAACGACCCCGCGCTGGTGCTTGCGCCACCCTATGACGTGATCTCTGAGCCGGAGCGAGAGCAGTTCGTGTCCCGGCATCCCCACAGCATCGTCCGCCTGACGCTGGGCGTGGACCCCCTGGACACTCCACCCTCCCGCTCGCGATATGAGCTGGCAGCCGCCGACTTGCGCGAGTGGCGACGGGAGGGTGTCCTGGTCCAGGAGGAGCAGCCCGTCTTCTACCTGTACGAGCAGGAGTACCGGCCTCCCTCGCCGGTGGCACAACCGGAAGGCCAGACACTCCGGCAGCTTGCCCTCATTGGCCTGGTGAAGCTGGAAGAGTACGAGAAACGGGTGGTGCTCCCCCACGAAGGCACCCTCTCAGCGCCGAAGGCTGACCGCCTTCGTCTGATGGAAGCGACCCGCTGCTCCTTCAGCCAGGTGATGGGCCTTTACTCCGAGCCCGAGCTGACCCTGGAGACCCTGGCGAGCAGCGTGCGCGCTACGTCGCCGCTCATGGCGATGACCGATGCCCAGGGCGTCCAGCATCGCCTCTGGACCGTAGCCGACACGGCCACCCAGGAGAAGCTCGCGGCCATGCTGGCCGACCGGCCCATCGTCATCGCTGACGGCCACCACCGCTACGACACGGCTCTCCGCTACCGCGACGAGCAACGGGCCGTACACGGGGCCAACGGGCCATGGGAGTACGTCTCGATGGCCCTTTACAATGTTGACGCCGGCGGGCTGACCATTCTGCCCTCCCACCGCCTGCTCAGGGAACTGCCCCTGGAAGCCGAGGCGCGGCTGTGGCGCGATGTGATGGAGATCTTTGACACCGAGCGCGTGCCGGTGGACAGCTCTTCCGACGAGGCCCGGGCAGCAGGCATCCATGCCCTGCTGGGCCGCATGGCTCAGGCCGAGCCCGACCAGCACACCTTCGCCCTCTACGCCGGCGGCAACTACGCCCTGCTGCTACACCTGCGCGACTGGGACCGCGCTCTGGCCCACGGCGTGGACAGCCTCCCGCCGGCGACCCGCGAGCTGGACGTGGCGCTGCTGCACAAGCTGCTCATCGAGGGGGTGATGGGCCTCAGCGGCGACCTGGCGGCCACCGGCGCCAACGTGGGCTTCTCGCGCGACGGCCACGACGCCGCCAACCGCGTCGGCGGGCGAGGCGGCGATGGTCCTGTACGTCAACACCACCCGCGTCTCGCAGGTCATGTCGGTGGCCCTGGCGGGCGAGCGGATGCCCCAGAAGGGCACCTACTTCTACCCCAAGACTCTCGCCGGCCTGGCGTTGCACGACCTGCGGCCCGAGGCGGGGTAGCCGGGGCACACGCAGCAGGACTCGCAGGAACTCATATCGAAGGGAAGTGTTACTAGCATGCAGGAGGTGGTGCAGGAGCCAGCACGTGCCCTATCGTCCGTTTCACCCCGTAGTGCCAGGTCGCGACATTTCAGTTGTTGGGGAGGCCGCAATGGTATCGCGTCGCACGCACCTGGTCGTTTGGCTGGTTCATACCTTAGTTGTAGCTTTCTGTTGGGGGGGGAGGGTGGGCTGAGCTGGCCCTCCAGATCACCACCCCCGCCATGGACCGGGCCACGCTCTCGCTCGGCGAGACCTGCGACTTCACCGCCGTCGCCACGCTCGACGGCAAGCCCCTGGACCCGGCGGACCTCACCTGGGAATGGGACTTCGGCGACAAGTCTGAGCTGTGCAAGGACAACCCCGCGCCCCACGCCTACACCGCCCCCGGCGAGTACCTCGTCACCGTCGCCGCCTTCTATCAGAAGCAATCCACCTCGGCCAAGGTCACGGTGATCGTCGAGGGTTACACCAAGGACAATCCGACAGGTCCCGGTACGATCATCTTCGTGCCTGACGCCAATGGCGGCACTTGTGATGTGTGCCAAGTCCATTGCGCCATACCTTGCTCATGGCTGGCCGCTAACCCGAACAAGATCTACCTCGGTGCGCGCTTCTGGGCAACCATCAAGGGGGAACGGCGTAGGATGGACGATGCTGGCCCCTTCGGCTGGGTAAGCGTAGCCCAGGATGACTATGTGGACGAGAACGACGTGCACTACCGCGTCAGCAGCTACAGGTGGTCGAGCCAGGAGAGCCGCAACGAGTCAGTACCGTGGGAGGTGGAGTACGGCATCCGCACCATGATGGGTGGGACGACAACCTACGGGGCGCAGGCCAGCATCACTCCCGGCAACTCACTCGTCAGTGCCACCGGACAACGGGTGCTCAAACACCACACCGGCGAGTCACACACCATCAACTGGTTCCTCTCTCACCTGGACTACGACAATCCCCTGTTGACGATCGACGTCGCTATCCGCGACATAGTCGAGGCGATTGTGTGGACCTGGACAGGCGACCAGAGCCCAGGTTCCGGTTCGGTGGTTTGGGACGGGACGGCGGTGCCGCCGATGCCGCCTCCAGGCGGAGCACAGGATGCAGGGCAGGGCATCTACACCTACACTGTCAAGGGCACCCATGCCAAGTCCGGGACCCCGCCTAGTCCGGTTGCGGAGGGCTGTTGGGACCAGGACAAAGTGGATGCCCTGGTGAGGAACGCCTTCACCACCGAGTTCGATGTGGATGAACTGAAGCTCCACGTGAACCTGACGTACTCCACGACGGAGCCACTGCAGGCTGTTCAGGCCGACGTGTACGACGGCGACCTCGAAACGCGGGCTGGCGAGATGTTCGGGGACGTGAACGGGCAGGACACCCGCAGCTTCGATGTCGATGTGGCCCCCGATGACGCCTGCGAACCGTACTCTGTGGTGCTCTCGGCTGACCAGGCGGATGGCTCGCAAAACCGGGATGGTCAGCCAAAGCCGTGTCTCCCCAAGGGCTGGATCACGATGATCCCCGCCCCGGACGCGCTGCACGTGTGGGGGGGGTGGGAGCAGGCAGGGGAGGTCCTCCGTCCGTCTGACGCAGCCCTCGAACCGCTGGCTGAGAGCCTTGACAGCGACCTGACCTACTACAGATATGTGCCCACATCATACGATGCCGAGGCGGTGTGCGACAGCCTGGGCCTGTCAGGGATGGGCGTCATCTACTGCCACACATCGACCGAGAACTGGCTGATGATAGCTGGCTCCTGGTCGCACGACATCATCAAGCCAGGTTCAGGTACAGACGTGGAGGACGACGACATCTACTTCACAAGTAACCTACCTCCGCTCTCTCGTTGCCACTTTCTCATGCTTGCGGGTTGCCACACTGCATCAAGAGACAGTGGTGGCACGCCCGTGCTGCTAAATGCCTTCGCCTTGAAAGGTGTCGACCTCGTGATGGGGTTTGAGGGCATTATCTTCTGGCCACAGATGAGTTCGTTCCTCTACTACTTCACCAAACTCGTCCACGAGGGTGACTCTAGCCCAGGCCCATGGTATTACCAAGGCGGATCGGGCCTGAGTGGCCCGCAACCCTTCACAACTGCGGCCCAGTGGGCTGCAGAGTATTCCCGGTACATGAATAACAACGACTACGGAGGCGTAAACACCTTTGACTTCTGGGCCGGTGGTTCGGACACGGCAAGGCCCGCGAAGTGGGGGGAGTGACACGTATGAGCGCACACGGCGTCTCGTACACCAGAGGCAGTCGGGGAAGCCAGTGCCCACGTCCACTCCACGTCATTCTCACGACGCTTGTGCTGTCAGTAGCGGGTTCAGTGAGTACCGCGGCCCCTGTCGGGCAGACTGGAGCACCTGTGACCGACGCAGCTACGGTGGCAGCAGCAAAGAGCCTGGTTGGCAAGCTCCTTAGACTGCCGGGTGACAGGTTCCGCGTCAGCCTCACCCGCAAGTCTGGCTCTGCCGGTCCGTCCGGCGAGGCTCGCGACCTGAACGGGCACCTACTTGGTCGTTTCGGGCTTGTGAGCGAGATGAATGGGCTATGGCTTGCCGTATTCAGCAGTGAGCAGTCCCGGTCCACAACAGACCAGCCTATGGACATCGCCAAGGCCGAGGCGCGGACCAAGGCCGTAGTTTCGGTGCTCTACCCTCGCTGGAAGGGCAGGAATATGATCACTACATCACGGCGGGTTGTTGAGACCCGTCGCTCCGCCTCCGGTGGGGCCTGGCTGCCGCGGGTTTACGAATTCGCCTGGGGTGAGGCTCCGAAGCCCGGGATCCGCACCGGCAACGAGGTCAAGACGATGGTGCTGGCGAACACAGGCGCATTTCTGCTATACAGCGCTCGACTCGCCGCCGAGCCGGTGCGTTACCCCACCATTGCCCAGGCAGATGCGCGGAAGATAGCCGATGCGGCCATCAAGACACGGTACCAGCACCGTCCGCGAACCCGGATCGTGCCTGTGAG
Source organism: Armatimonadota bacterium (assembly GCA_013178155.1). Classification (GTDB taxonomy): domain Bacteria; phylum Armatimonadota; class Zipacnadia; order Zipacnadales; family UBA11051; genus JABLXH01. The sequence goes on from JABLXH010000143.1 coordinate 8,764, forward strand.
TGCGGTCTGCTGGGCGGGAGGCCCCAAGGCACCGCCCATCTGGATCTTCAGCTACAAGATAGTCAGTCCCTCCCCCGATGGGCAGTCAGCCATCGAGAGCGGCGACAGTGTGCGGGTCCATGGCAGCACCGGTGCCGTGATCAGCCCCTAACCAGACGTACAGGGCTACTGATCTACCACCTCCGGCGCCGGAGGCCCTCCATTGGCCTCCGGCGCGGCAGTTACCCTTGTGAACGCAGGGGGGCCTGTGCGGCCACCCGGCGAGCTTACTCGGTGAGCATCTCACCGGGGGTGCGCCCTGGCTGGCGCCGGGACGGGCGGGAATCCTGAGGAGGTGTGAATATGGACCGCAGAGGGTTTCTGAGACAGGCTTGGCGGGTGCGCACGTCGTCTCGGCGGACTTGGTGCTGTCCCATCCCGCAGCACCCTCGAGCGGACCGCTCTGGGTCATCATCCTAGAGGAGGCAGGCAGACCACAGAGTGAACCGTTGTATGTAGACGCTCAGGGAGGCAAGGTCCTCAGATGGGCGGAAGGCAACCAATCAGTCACACGCTGGGCACGCCCAGACGTTTGGCGTCCGCTGTACTGGTGCTCGCCTTGCTTTGTCTCGTCGCCCTCTGGCCGCCCCTCAAGTATGCGCAGCCGTTCGTGTCCCCGGCTCGGTTGCCGCCACAGTGGCTGGCATCGGACCTGACCAGACGTGGCTGTAAGGACCTCCACGTGGAAGCCGCGTTCTGGCTATCCATGCATCCCCGTGCGAAGGAGGTCAGTTCGTCGCTACTTGCTGCCGCCATTGAAGACCCGCTGCCGGGAGTCAGAAGGCCTGCTCTGATTGCCCTGAGTAATGGGGGCTACACTGGCTCGATGAGCCGGACGCAGTTCGCACGCTTCCTTGAGAAGAGGGCCCGTACTGACCCTTCTCCCCGTGTTCGTGAGACAGCACAGAACGAGGCTCTGGGTCTCGATACCGAGACCCGGGACCGCAGGACCCACAGGACAATACGCCGCGAGTAGCCCCGTCGCTGAAAAGGGCATACCGTGTTTGCTATGCTCATTTACCCTCCCTGTCGCTGGCGGAGGCTTCGTTCCAGTGCCCGCTCGGTTCGGCCAGTAGCTCAGCCGCGCACCCGGAAAGGAGCGTACCGGTATGGCGACCCAAGTCACTCGTCGAAACGGCGTGCGGCTATGGCCCTGCGCCGTGGCTGTCACGTGTCTCATTCTTCTCGGAGCAGGCTTACACCTACGCGGTGGCCTGCTGGCAGGGGAGGGGCGGGACGTCGCGGCTGAGTTCCTCGGCGTTCCCGGAGAGCAGCTGACCGCACAGCGTGGGCGGAGCGGTCTTAGCTTCAAGCTCCAGCAACCTGAGGCGCACGGTCTGCTGTCACTCTTCGTGCTGGTGGACAAACAAGGGCAGTACGTCTCTCTCTGCTCCTGGGACTACCAGCAGCCGTCGAGAGAGCGGATGACCGAAGCCGAGGCCAAGGCCGCCGGCATCGCCTTCCTGCGAGCGAAGTCTCCGTTCTACCGCGAGGACAAACCCGTGGAACTACTCATTCAAGGCAGCCCTCAAGCCCCCCGCTATGTAACCAGTCAAGACACGCCCGGTAGTCAGGTAAACTACCTGATCCGTGTCGAGATGGACGGGAGCAGTCGCCCCCTCGCTTACGGAGTCGCGGAATGGCCACGAGAGCCCGACGCCGCCTCACCGACAAAGCTGACCGAGGGGCAGGCGTTGGCCATTGTGGAGGAGGCCGTCGCGAGCAAGCCGGACTTGATCCTTGACAAGGCATGGGTGGTCCGCCTCGGGACGCGGACCTTCTTTGCACCTGAAGGGCAGCCCGTATACGTTGTTCGCATGGACGTCCGTAGGCGGACCGCCCCCGGTAGCCCGGTACCGTCCTGGCCTGAGAGCTTCGACTGGGGTGTTCACGCCACGACGGGCGAGTTATTCACCGAGATGAAGCTGCTCCCTCCACCACCACCGCTCCCCAAAGGAGCCCCGAACACCGAATAGGGCACCGCCTCCACGGTACCCCATGTCAGCCCGCGCCGGAGGCCTCACTTTGGCCTCCGGCGCGGCAGTTACCCTTGTGAACGCAGGGGGGCGGCTGATCCGGACCACACGGCCACTCATTACGCGTCGTCTCAGGCTGGCGCAACAGCGATCGGCACACTCAGCGCGATGCGTCAGGGCAGCGTGTTATTGGTGGCTGCACATGCGCAGCCCAACTTCCTGCGCATTGGGGGTAATGAGGATCTTCAACACGTCCTGTGGGGGCACCGGCCACCACCATACACACAGCAGAACGACCCTGTGATGGACCACTACTACGAGGAGTTGGAGGTACCGCTAGCGTTGAAGTATAGCCTATTCGTCCTGTTTGCGGGGTGCCATACGTGGAACTCTACAGGCTGCGACGACCCGGAACCCAATGGTCTTGTGGCCACGGCACGTGAGAAGGGTGTCGATGATGCTGCTGGGTTCGTGTCCGAGATACTCCTGAATCCTGCATCGCTCTTCGCCGACAGGCTGTTCTACCACACGATGGTGGATGCCAATAGCGTGGGTTTTGCACGATCACTCGCACTCGGTGAGGTCTACAGCGTCTACGAGAACTACGGGGGGACGGACGGCTTCCGGTCCACGAGCCTTGACCTCATGCTGAAGCCTGCCCGCTGGGGCAACTAGAGCGGTACCACTGGTGAAAGGAGGGCGGCATGAATCCATCAGCAAGGGTAGCCGTTATAACCTTACTGTTAGCTGGTGTCGTCACTGCAGTTTGGACGGCTGGTCGGTCGGTATCAGCATCGGTGCCAGATCCTGTTGTGCGACAATTGGTACTGGACGTGCTGAATGTCGCTCCAACAGAGCTCGACGTAACTGCGGTGGCCGAGAGGACGGGGGCATGGACAGCGACCGGCAAGGTCGGCGGCAGGGCGATACAGGCTCAAGGCAGCAGTCTGCGAGGCATGTCATCCATCGCTGTCGATATAGGGCGCTGGGAGTTCGAGGATGGGATTGGTATTGAAGAAGCCAAGATCCGGTGCCGTGAGGTGCTCAATGCGAGGTTTGGAGATGATGCCGAACGCATGGTGCTCACGTCCGCCTCGAAGCTTCAGGGCGGCCTTATCCTCCTGGGCTGGAGAGTAGAGGTCGCCGAGGGCGTCTCTACAGGTGCCACGGCGAGCTTCACACTGGAGCCGGAGAGCGGCGCAATAGCATCCTACTCAGAACGGAAGCCACCACGCTCGGTCGCACAGAGTGACGTCCAGATCGATAGGGCTAGAGCGATGGAGCTTGCTCTACCCATCGCGAACATGCGCGTGCCTAAGGGGGGGCCACCTGTCCTGTTGTCGGCGCAACTAGTGCTGAGCAGCCTGCTCCATCCCGATCAGGGGCCCGCATGGCTGCTTACATACCGTTACGGCGGCTCTGGCACACAGCAGACAGGTTCGGGGTTTGTCGTGGCCCTCGACGGGATGACGGGAGCGGAACTCACGCGTGATTCGGCATCGAGATAGGAGTTGCCCGTGCCAACCTTCAGCAGACATGGAGCAATCTCCGTCTGGCTTGCGGTCGCCATGCTCGTTGTGGGGTGCTCGATCGGGCGTGACCCACAACGTGACCCACTGCCGCTCGATGAGGAACGGGCGTACCTTGCTGAGTTGCTGGACACGCCCCCCGAGACCATCGAAGGCGGGCGGGAAAGCGTCGGGCCAAGCGCCGTCAACCGCACCTGGACCGTCCTTCGTCCGGAGTCCACCCAGCACCGGAGCACTGTCGTCACGATTCACTCACGCCTGGCCTGGTACTCACCGGGTGACTCGCCAGCGAGTGCTTTCCCCCCCACTGGTGCTCAGGATAGGCACCCTGGGCCCCTAACGCGCGAAGGGGCCGTTGAGGCCGCCCGCGCCCTGGCGCGACGCGCCTGGCTGTTCGACGACCCCGACGGGACAGTCGTTGGTCGCATCCTGAGGGAGACGGACAAGTCGTATGAGGTGGAGTTGACCCTCAGCAGTGAGAGCCCCCGCGTGCCTGGGCTGGTCCGCGTCACCCTTGACCCGAAGACGGGGCTCTGCTGGATGGTGATGGCCACGAACTGGCCAGGAATCCCAACAACCTCACAGTCACCGTAGAGCCAGTGAGTGTCACCTGCAGTCACCCCGCGCCAGAGGCCTTGACTGGCCCTCCGGCGCGCGGTGTTCTCTCAGCGCTCCACGATGGTCTCTTCGACCTTCATCCCGAAGTGGCGGCCGGCGGCCTCGAGGTGGATGAGGACTTCGCTGCCGGGGCGCAGGTCCACGACTGACAGCGGGGCGCCCGCCGGCGTGACCAGGCGGATGGTCTCGGCATTCTGCAGGATGGTGGTGACCTCCCGGTCGCCGACGCGGGCGGTCACCAGCGCCAGCGGCCGTCGCTCGACCTTCACCCGCCCGATGTGGGCCAACTCGGTGGCGCCCGCGCTGTCCACGATCAGCGCCTGGTCGCCCGCCCGCAGGTCCGCCAGGTACCGCGTCCGACCCCCCGGCACCCGCACATAGGCATGCACCGCGCCGGCGTTGACCCGGAAGGGCCGCGGGTCCACATAGGGGTTGTCCTGGGTCTCGGCATGGACCAGGAAGAGCGCGGCGCTGCTATTGCCCACCAGCATCCCCTGGCCCGGCCGCATGTTGGTGCAGGTGTCAATGCAGACCCGGTCGCCCATGCCCAGGGGCTGGACGGCGATGATCTCAGCCGTCTGCAGGGGGATCTGTTCGCCGTGCTCCTTGAGCGCCGCCACGGTGCGACGCACCTGCCCGCGGTCGGCGGTCTCCAGCAGCACACCCTCAACGCCCCTCTCTAGGGTCTGGGCGGCCGTCAGGGCTTCCTCGGCCGACTGTACCCGGGCGACGATCCGCGCGCCGGCGGCGATGAGGTTCTCCAGGGGGATGATGGTCCAGTCGGTGGTGGTGACAATGACCGGGGCGGTGCGACTGAGCTCGACGACGCGCTGCTCGTCGGCCTTGCCGGTGATGGTGACTTCGTGCACATCGCGTCCCAGCACGATGTCGCCGTCCGGGGCGATAGCGGTGATGAGCCCAAGTGCCTTGACTTCCGGCGTGCGGCCCGGCTCGACGTAGACGCCGTCGGCGCCCGCCTCCAGCGCCGCCGTCACCAGGTCCTTGTCCCAGGGCACAACCGACACCCAGACGGTCTTCATCGCGCCCTCCGGGCCGCCGGTTTCGGTCTGAGAATGCGCAGCGCCTGATCCACCGACTTGCCCTCGTGCACGATGGAGACCAGGGCAGCGGTCATCAGCTCCGGCTTGGCGTGCTGGAAGGCGTTGCGGCCGATGGAAATCCCGGCGGCGCCGGCCTCCATGGCCCCAGCGACCATGCCCAGCACCTCCTCGTCGGTCTCCATCTTCTCCCCCCCGGCGATGACGACTTTGATGCCCCCCTGAAGGTGGCCGCCGGCGCCCTCCACGACCTGTCGGAAGGTCCTGGGACTGCCCGTGTAGACGACCTTGACGATGTCGGCGCCCAGCTCGGCTCCAACGCGCGCTGCCAGCTTCGTAACCTCCACATCGTACTCGTTCTTGATCTTGGCACCGCGGGTGTAGACCATTGCCAGCAGCGGCATGCCCCACTCCTCGCAAGCCATCGCCACTTGGCCAAAGTCCTGCAGCATCTGGCTCTCATCCTCCGCGCCCAGGTTCACGTGGATGGAGACGGCGTCGGCGCCGTACTTGATGGCGCGTTCGACGCTGCTGACCAGGACCTTGTGGTTGGAATCCGGGGCCAGTTGCGTGCTGGCCGACAGGTGGAGGATGAGCCCGACGTCCTTGCCATAGCCGCGGTGGCCCAGGCGTGGGAGTCCGACGTGGCCGAGCACCGCGTCCGCTCCTCCATTGGCGACCTTGTCCACGGCTGCCGGGAGATCAATGAGGCCCTTGATCGGGCCGACGGTCACACCGTGGTCCATGGGGACGATGACGGTGTTGCCGGTCTGGCGGTTGGTGATACGTTCGAGACGAATGGCTTTCCCAATCTGCATGTCAGCTACTCCTCACAGGCAGCCCGCTGCCCTTCGGCACTGGCGGCCCGCTTTCAGCCTCTCCCGGCACGGGGCGCGGCCGCAGGCCCCACAGTCGTGGCTAGCCTATCGGAAACTCGGCGAGTGGTCAATACTGGGCAGACAGTTTGGGCGGGTAACCGAAGAGAGCAGGCGTCCGTTCGGGGCCGGAGGCGGCGGGCAGGACGCAGGTGACAGGCACGCCGAGCATACCGGGGGCCCGGCGGGGTCTGGCGGGGGTCAATTCACACTGCAGACTGCGGATCCGACGTCAGCCGCCGCCGATGTACTTGGTGACCGCGTTGGCGGTCATGCGCATCTTGGTGCCACCAAGCGAGCTCCATGCGCCGACCGAGGCGATGGTGATCAGCGCCAGCAGCAGAGCGTACTCGACGGTGGTCATCCCGGCTTCGTCGGACCAGAGATCCCGCAGCAGGTTCAGTCCAAACATGGGCCTCGTCCGCCTATCAGCTTGCCAGGGGCGGCCCAGGCTCCCCCTCCCTCTGCAAGCGCGATGCTCTTCACTCCTGCACAGGCCCATTATGCCCAACCACTCTCAAGCTCGACTCAAGCCTGTTGCAGCCTTGTCTCTATCGCTGACCGCTGACCCGGATCGCCTCCACCAGCCATTCCACGGCTGAGACCATGGCGCTGATGATAGCCGTCTCCGCCGTGCTGTGGGCGCCCTGGGCCCCGCAGGCGCAAATCACGGCCGGGATGCCCCGCTCGTTGAAAACGTTGGCGTCGCTGCCACCGCCCCCGATCTTGAGTACCGGCGTGTGCCCCAGGTTGGTGGCCGCCGTCATCGCCACGCGGACCACCTCGTCGTCCTCGCTCAGGCGGAAGCGTCGGTACGAGGTCTCCACCTGGTCCTCCACACGCCCCTCCGGGTAGGCCGCTGCCGCGGAGCGAAAACACTCGCGCATGTGGGCGACTTGAGCTTCCAGCTTGTCCTCGCAGTGGCTGCGTGCCTCCCCCCAGACCTCGCAGTAATCAGGCACGATGTTGCGGGCCAAGCCGCCCTCGATGTGGCCGATATTCGCCGTGGTCTCCTCGTCCAGGCGGCCCAGGCGCATGGCGGCTATCGCTTGCGCCGCCAGTTGGATAGCATTGGTGCCCCGCTCCGGGTGGACACCGGCATGGGCCGCGACGCCGTGCACCTTCCAGGTCATCTTCCTGGCGCTGGGAGCACCGGCAGTGATCTCACCTACCTGGGCTCCACCGTCGAGCACAAAGGCATAGTTGGGGCTCAGAAGACTGTAGTCCAGGTACTGTGCTCCATAGAGGCCGATCTCCTCGGCGATCGTGAACACCACCTGCACTTCGCCGTGGGGAAACGGGGCGGTCAGAAGCTCCCGCACGGCAGCCAGTATGACGGCGACCCCGGCCTTGTCATCAGCCCCCAGGACCGTCTCCCCCGCACTGCGGATGGTATCCTCTTCAACGACCGGCACGATGCCCTGCCCCGGCTGGACGGTGTCAACATGGGCGTTCAGCATGACCACAGGGCGCCCCGGGTCGGTAGCGGGCAGCTTTGCGATGAGGTTGCCCGTCTCGGCGCCTATCCTCTCACCGGCCTGGTCACGAGTCGTCGCCAGCCCCAGGGCCTCCAGATTTGCGGCCAGCACGGCCATAATGGTCCCTTCGCCTCCCGAAGGGCTGTCTATCTGTACGAGTTCGCAGAACTCGGCGACCAAAGCCTCACGGTCGACCATCACGGCTCCTCCCCGTTTCTGAGCTGTCGCGGCCCGCGGCGCAAGCTTCTTGCGCCGGCGAAGCGCCTGACACCTTCCCGGCGGTGCTGCCCGGAAGGAGGACTCTCCGGCTCTGCTGGCCAAAAGGGGTGCCTTCAGGCCAGTGTTTCGCGCATCAGTCTCACTGGAGGTGACCTGTGATTCGGGATCTGTTCTGCCTCGGTTGTCTGCTGATCATGGCCGCAAGCCTAGTGGCCGGCGCTGATGGTGGGGGCGAGAAGCTGGCCCTGCGTGTGGTCACCGACCGCCCCGAGGCGGTGTACCAGCGGGGCGAGGAGGCAAGGTTTCTGATCAGCGCGCACCGTGGCGAGGAAGCGGTTGGGGTGGGGGCGTTTCGATACACTCTCACGCTGGACGGGGGAAAGGTGCTTGCCCAGGGGACCGGCGAGTTAGCCGGCGAGACTGTTGCCGTTCCTGGCACGCTGACCGAGCCCGGTGTACTGCGCTGCACGGTTGTTGCGGAGGACGGGGGCCAGCCCGTTACCGCCCTGGCGGCTGCTGCCTTTGACCCATCAGCCATCCCGCCCGCGGCCCCCGAACCCGATGACTTCGTGTCCTGGTGGGAGGAGCAGAAGGCCCTCGTGCGGGCTATCCCGCCCGACGTACAGCTCACCCTCGATGAGGGCGTCTCCAACGAGCGCGCCAGCTACTACCGCATCACGATCGCCAACATCGAGGGCAAGCGCGTCCACGGCTGGCTGGGAGTGCCAAAGCGCCCGGGGCAGTTCCCAGCGGTCCTCCAGGTGCCGGCGGCCGGCTGGAACGGCATCTCCCATGGCTGGGTCACTGTGGCCGAACAGGGCTTCCTGGCGATGGGGATCATTATTCATGACTTCGACGTGGACACGACCCTGGAGCAGGCCAGGGAGTATCAGGAAGGGGCTCTCGCCGGGTACTTTCACATGGGGCGTGACAGCCGCGAGACCTACTACTTCCGGGCCGCCTTTCTGGGGTGTGTGCGGGCCATGGACTACCTCTGCTCGCGGCCCGAATGGGACGGCCAGACGCTGCTGGTGCACGGCTCCAGTCAGGGGGGCGGGTTAGCCATTGTGTGCGCGGGGCTGGAGCCCCGGGTGACGGCCATCGCGGCCAATGTGCCGGCGCTGTGTGACCATCTGGGCTTTCTGGCCGGCCGCACACCGGGCTGGCCGCGCCTGGTGCCAGGACCTGAGGCAGCAGCGGCAGCCGTCGCTCCGTACTATGATGCGGTCAACTTCGCCCGACACGCACGCTGCGAGAGCACGGTCTGCTTGGGACTGGTGGACACGACCTGTCCGCCCAGCGGCGTCTATGCCGCCTTCAACCAG
>JABLXH010000144.1 GCA_013178155.1 Armatimonadota bacterium
CGCAGTGTCGCCGGTCTGTGACCGCCAGCACAGCGACTGGCCGCAGTACTCGGCCGAAGTGATGTCCAGGCCTCGGCCGGCAACGGCGATGAAGTTCAGTCCCGCGCCATTGCGGAACAGCACTGCCTCGCTCCCTGCCTCGTTGCCTTCCACCAGCATGATGCGTCGGGCGCCACCCAACTGGTCCACATCACCGACGTGGCGCATTAGCTCCGCTTTGGTCCAGTCCTTGCCAAAGAGCCGAGCCATGGTTGTTGACCTCCAGAAGAAAGTGATAGGTGGTGTGCAGAGGCCGGCCCTGGCCGGCCTGCCCTATCTCCGGTAGCCGGGGCATCTCTGCCCAGGCGGCGTGGCTGGAAGCCACACCTACCGCGAGGCCGTGTCCGCCACCACCGGGTTGCTAATCTTGCCGATACCGTCAATCTCGATCTCTATGACGTCGCCGGGCTTCAAGTAGACCGGCGGGTTGCGCGGGAAGCCCACGCCCTCGGGCGTGCCGGTCATAATGACCGTACCCGGCAGGAGGGTCAGGTGGTGACTGAGGAAGCTGACGAGTTGGCGACAGCCAAAAATGAGGTCGGAGGTGCTGGAGTCCTGCATCACCTGACCGTTGAGCACCGCACGGATGCCGAGGTTCTCCGGGTCAGGAATGTCGGTCTCGATCCACGGCCCCAGCGGACAGAAGGTGTCGAAGCTCTTGCCGCGCGCCCACTGCTTGTCGCCAAACTGGCAGTCCCGCGCCGAAACGTCATTGCCGCAGGTGTACCCAAACACATAGTCAAGAGCGTCCGCTTCTGAGACATTGCGCGCCGTGCGGCCAATGACGATGCAGAGCTCAGCCTCGTAGTCTACCTGGTCCGGGGCCATATGTGGCAGGACAATCGGGTCGTGGGGACCGATGACAGAGGTGTTCGCCTTGAGAAACATCAGGGGCTGCTTCGGGATCTCCATCTGGGATTCGGCCGCGTGTCGCCGGTAGTTCAGCCCGATGGCGATGATGTTGGGCGGCATCACGGGCGCCAGGAGCTTGCATTCGGTCAGCGGCGGGGTCAGCCCCACTTCGGCCATGGCCCCGCTGGGGTCACCAATGAACAGCTTCACCCGGTCATCCTGAACAACCCCGTAGTATGTCTTGCCTTCGTGTTCAACGCGCGCAATCTTCATGGACTTCTCCCCTCGGCGGCAGGGTCTGACTGGCTGCCAGGTAGCAGGCAGTTCGGCGCGAAAGCCGCCGAGACCTCTCCGCGCCGGCAAGGAAAGCGCGGTGGCCATGGCGAACCGCCGACCCACCAAGCGGGAAGGAGCGATCAGCATGAAGAAGCTGCGGGTCGGCGTGATCGGTACCGGGATGATTGGCAAGCACCACCTGGGACAGTACCAGCAGATGGCGTCGGAAGTGGAGGTTGTGGCGGTGGCCGACATTCGGGAGGACGAGGCCCGGCGGGTGGCTGAGGCTTACGGTGTACCCAACGTCTTCAAGGACTACCGGAAACTGCTGGCCATGGATGAGATCGATGCCGTTGATGTCTGCCTGCACAACGCCCTGCACTGCCCAGTGACGCTGGATGCCTTCGCTGCTGGAAAGCACGTCTACTGCGAGAAGCCGCTGGCCCTCAGCTCGCGGGAAGCCCAGAAGATGAACGACGCCGCCGCCAAGGCGGGCAAGCACCTGGGGATGCAGTGCGGCACCATCTTCAGCCGTGAGGTGCAGACCACCAAGTATCTCATCAACCAGGGGCACCTGGGCAAGGTCTACTACGCGAAGGCCAGCAACTACCGTCGCCGCGGCCGTCCCTACGTGGACGGCTATGGCACGCCCCCGTTCGTCCAGAAGGAGCACGCCGGCGGCGGCGCTCTGATGGATATGGCCGTTTACCACCTGGGCCTGATGATGTTCCTTCTTGATAGCCCAGAGGTGCTCACGGTCAGTGGCTCCACCTTCCAGGAGCTGGACATGGACGAGAAGCGGCGTCGCGAGAGCCACTATGACGTGGAGGAGCTGGGGGTGGCGCTGGTGCGTCTGGCCGGGGGAGTGACCCTTGCCGTCGAGGAGGCGTGGGCCATCCACGGCGAGGCCGGCTCCCGCCACCAGGTCTATGGCGACAAAGGCGGGGTGCGCCTGAACCCGTTCACCTTCTACACCAACCTGTCCGGCATAGACGGGGACATGACCTTCGACATGGACGGCTGGGCCTACCGTCAGGGCCAGCTACACCCCGAGACCGCCGGTTACGCCAGTTCACAGCAGCACTGGGTCTGGGGCCTGCTCGGCCGAGTGCCGATGATCAACACCGGCCAGATCGGCCTCCGTGTCTGTCAGATCACCGAGGCCATCTACAAGTCCGCCGAGAAAGGCAAAGAGGTAGTGGTCAAGTAGACCCGGTCGCCGGCGCAGCCTACCCCTCCGGCGGCGGGATGACCCAGGGCTCCCGCCGCCGGAACTCGTTTTGGAAGGTAGCCTCGATGCGCCCGGTCTGTTCTAGGTGCATCATGCATGCGCGGATGCAGCCCTTGGCCCCGCACACTGCATAGTACCCCGTCGTGTCCAGCATAGTCTTGTAGTAGTCCACCACGCGGCCGCTGGGGAACTCCGGCGTCTTGCGCCAGGTTGCTCCGGCGATTGTGTAAGCCAGCTTGTAGGCCTCTTCTTCGCTGCATTCCTGCTTGGCCACATTCAGGCGCAGGCCGGGGCAATCCCTGGCCAGGAACGGTGAGGCCTCCACATTGAGGCCGTGGTGCGTCAAGGTGCACTTGCCCATGTGCACATCGGCCCACTCGATGGTCTGCCCGGCCAGCTTGATGCGTACCACCTGATTGTCGCGGACATGCGGGATACAGTGCCCCGGGCAGTCGCGCACGCAGGCCATGCAGCGGTCACAGATGGAGCCGGGTGGCACGATCGGATCGGGCTCGAGGTCGGCGTCCGTGACGATCATCCCCAATCGCTGGCGCGGACCGAACTGCCGGGTCAGGAACACCTTCGACCAGCCGATTTCGCCGAGCCCTCCGGCCACGGCGGCGATACGGATGGCGGGGAAGACGTCCGGGCCGGGCTGGCCAGGCCGCAGCGGCCCGCGGGTGGGGTTGCACTCCGGCACACCCGGGTAGACCGGTACCGCCTCAAACCCGTGGTCCTCAATGAAGCAGGCGGTCTCATAGGTCGCCAGGGGCCGAAAGAACATGTTCAGCCGGTTGTAGGCATAGAAGGTGTAGTTGCTCCAGTGGGTGCCTTCCTCAATGCCGCGGTACGTCCCGCGCGGAATGCGCCGGGCGGTGACGATGACCGACCGCGCGGCCGGGAAGATGTACCGCGGGTCCATCTGCTCGGGGGCACCCTCAAACCGCTCCACCGGCGCAATGCCCACCAGGTCCAGCCCACGGCTGAGACCGAACTCCTTGACCATCTGCGCGGTCAGGGGCATCACGCCTCCCCCTTCTGGGCCCGGAAGCCGCCAGGGTCGGCGCAGCCCGTGGCCTTGGAGCTGGTATCCACCATCGTGGCCTGCCCGAAGTGGTCCAGAGCCCAGGGATCACGCTGCCGGAACTCGTGGGCAAATCGGTTGCTCAGCTTGCCGTTGCGCTCCAGGGCGTCCAGGCACGTGCGGATGCACAGGGCGGCCGTTCGCTCCGGCTTGCCCGACGGGTGGTAGCGATTGGGCACGGCCCCGTTTTGGCAGGAGCGGCACTTGGCCCAGTCCACCCCACAGACGCGGAAGCTGCGCCCCGCCACCACCAGTTGCTCGTCCCGCTCCGCATGCAGCGCCCCCAGGGGGCACGCCGCCACACACTTGCCGCAGAAACCGCAGATCGGGTCCGGCAGCAAGGGATCAGGCTCCAGCTCCAGATCGGTCAGGACCAACTGGAAGCGCTGACGGGGACCGTATTGGGGGGACAGGAACACCCGGCAGTAACCGATCTCGCCCAGCCCGGCAGCCACGGCGGCGTAGTCCATGTCGGGATAGACGTTAGGCGCCGGTTGCCCGTCGCGCACGGGTATGCCCTGCGGATGGGCCTCCGGCGGGTACGGAAACAGCGGTGTGGCCTCCCAACCACGGTCTTCCAGGTAGCTTACCAGGCTGAACGTGGTCAGTGCCAGGAAGTCGCTGTCCAGCGAGAAATAGCCGAACATGTGGAAGCTGTTGAAGTGCGTCCCCTCCTCGACGCCGCGCAACGAACCGCGGGTGATGCGGCGGCCCACCACAATGACGGATCTCGCTTCGGGAAAGATGGACATCGGGTTGCGTTCGGGTGGCACATCAGCGAACCGCTCAGGCGACGCAATGCCAATCAGATCGGCGCCCGCGGCTCGCGCGGCTTCTTTGACGTCCGCAGCGGTCAGCATGGACATGTCTCCTCCGGGGCGGCTGAAGGCCAGTCTGTTCGCGGTCACCGGGTTGCAGTCCTTCCTCGCGGAGAGTAGACTGACGGAGGGCACTCCGCCCTCTGAGCATTGCCCGGAGGCGAGCTATGGCGCTGTATCACCTGGAGTTGAGCGGCACGCCGGCCGAGATGGGCCGGCAGCATGGAGAAGCGCTGCGTGAGCAGGTGCGGGCCATGTGCCACACCCGTCTGGCCCTGGCGGCACGAGCGGCGGAGAAGCTCTCTCCGCCGCGCGACCTGGCATGGTGCCTGGAGTTGGCCGGGCAGTGCGTCCAACCGGTTGCCGACTACTCCCCGGACGTGTTTGCCGAGTGGTCAGGCATCGCCGAGGCGGCGGGGCTGACGCTGCCGGAGATGGTCATCGGCAATGGCTGGACGGACTTTGCCGACCTGCTGCACCGGGCCGGCGGCGCCGAGGTCCACGGCTGCACCTTCGTGGCCTTCACCGGCGAACGAACCGTGGATGGGCACACGTATGCGGCGCAGACGTGGGATATGAGCCCCTCGGCCGGGCCCTACCTGGTGCTGATGCGGCGCCGGCCGGCCAACGGGCCCGCCACCATCGGGATGACCACCGCCGGGTGTCTGTCACTCATCGGCCTGAACGAGGCGGGGATCGCCATTGGCAACACCAACCTCGTGCCCAATGACGCCCGGCCGGGCGTGCACTACCTGGCGCTTATCCACCAGGCATTGGCTGAGACGACGCCCGAGGCGGCCCTGGCTGCCATCACCAGGGCACAGCGCCTCTCCGGGCACTTCTACTATCTGGCCGGGCCGGACGGGCGGGTCCAGTCCATCGAGACCACCGCCGAGCGCCACCAGTGTCTGAGTCCCGAGAACGGGGTGCTGGTGCACACCAACCACTACCTGGCGCCGGCTTTCGCCCAGGAGGCCTTTCCACCGCCCTCGGCCAGTTCGGCAGCCCGTCAGGCCCGCATGTCGGCCCTGGTGGCCGAGACGCGCAGTCCAGTCGGTCCCCCGGACATCCAGCGGCTCCTCTCCGACCACACCGGTGACTGGCCCATCTGCCGCCATTGTGCGGATCCCGCCAGTTGGGCGACCCTCGCGGCCGTGGTGATCTGTCCGGAGGCCGGGAGGCTCTGGGTCACGGCCGGTAACCCCTGCGACAATCAGGCGAAGGAATATACCATCTAGCGTAGTACGGCGTTCCTGGCCCGGCTATCCACAGGTTAGCATATCGTTATGAGACCCTGATTCTCAACGGCTCAGGCTCTGTTTCCACCGGGTTTTCCACAGCCAGAGCCCCCCGGAGCCAGTTTCCGACGGCAAGTGTTCACATTGCCTTCACACAGTCACCGCCAGAGTCAGCTAACCTGAGTGCGTCGCTGTAGGGCCTCGCGGATGGCCCCAACAGGCGGCGGGCAGCCCCGGGCGCCGCTTTCCGTCGTCCGCCCGCGGAGGGCGCAGTCTCCCACCAGCACGTCCGCCTCGGTCCGCTCTGACGCCCCAATCAGGACGCACACCTCCCCCGGAGACTGTCCCGCCGCCTGCAACTCCTGCAGTGCCAGGACGAGATTCTGACTGCACACGCTGCAGGCCCGGTCGCTCAGCACGGTCAGTCCCGGGAACTGCCGTGCCAGGGCCTCTTCCGGGCGCTCAAAGCGACGAGCGTGGGCGGCGATGGCCTCGCCCCGCACCTCGATCCGACCTGGGTCAGCGGTACCGACTCCGCGGGCCGCTGACGCTCCGATCAGCGGCACCCGTGACGGCTCCAGTCCCATGAGCTGGCAGCAGACCACGTCGGTGGCCACCGGGTCCCGTGAGGCGATGACCAGCCCCAGAGACACGGGATCCGCCGCCGCGGGCCCCATGCCCTCGTAAGCGGTCGTGGCGTCGCAGATCGTGACACTGACCAGCGGCTGCACTAGCTCGTTAACCACCGCCAGGGCCGGGACGAGGTCGCGTTCGTGCAGGCGGCGCTTGTCCACAGGCCGCAAGCAGCCCTTCAGGTTCTTCAGGGCGATGGTGATGCCGGTGTGGAAGTGCGTCTTCATGACCGGGACGCTGATGACCACGTCTACCTCGTAGAGGTAGCGCGACACGCCCAGCACTGGCGGCACGGCCGGGTCGCCGGGGTGATGCAGCCGGTAGGGGTGCTTGTGGAAGAAGACCGGCTCAGCACCACTCTCGGCGCAGGCCCGGTAGACCCCGGCGGCCTCGAAGTACGGGCGGCAGTCGGTCATGCCCCAGTAGGGTCCGTCACCCAGCAGCACCCGCCTGGCCCCCCGCCCGGCCGCCCAGCGGCACACCGCCGACATCATCCCCGGCGACGTGTGCCCTGGCCCCCCGTGCAGGTTGGGCTTGACCAGGACGCTGGCTCCCGGCGAGACAATGTCCGCCGTCGCGATGGCAGCCAGCGCGTTCTCGACGGTTTCCAGCAGGTCAGGTCCCCCCCGGACCACAGCCACGACTGCCGTTGCGAGGCGACCATGGTGCGCCATTGGGGTAAGCCTCCCGGTGTCGGGTAACACGCATCCTGGCGTCACATGTGTCCACTGCGTTGACAAATGGGCAAAAATGGTGCATTATATATAATAAGTAGTCCAGAGTTGGCGGTGAGCGACCAGCCGTGCGTCTCGCTTTATGTGACTCCCGAAAGGATGATCCTGCATGCAACGTCGGGGCTTCACGCTGATTGAACTTCTGGTTGTGATCGCGATCATCGCGATCCTGGCCGCGATTCTATTTCCGGTGTTTGCCAAAGCGCGGGAGAAGGCCCGTTCCGCAAGCTGTCTCTCCAACGTGAAACAACTGGCCCTGGCCGTCATGATGTACGCTCAAGATTACGACGAGCGGACGCCTTGCGGCTGTGGGTACCGGGCGACGGGCGCCAACAAGTGGGCACGAGCTCCCTGGTGGGTGCGCATCGAACCCTACGCGAAGAACACACAGCTCTACTCCTGTCCATCGCTAGACTACGCTTACGGCACTTACTGGGACCACTGGATGCAGCGCTCCTACTCAAGGATCCAGCGCCTGAACACGAAGTTGGGCGCCATGCAATCACCGGCGAACACGGTCATGTTTGGCGACGGTGTCCATCCGGCGGTGGAATACCCACGCGGGGCCTTCCCGCTGCGCTGCTCGGCAGCTTCTTGCCAGGGTCTGCCGACTGGCTTCGGTGACTGGGTGGCTAACTACAGCATCCATAACGGCGGCAACAATGTCGCCTTCATGGACGGACATGCCAAGTGGATTGGGCTTTCGCAGTTGTGGCCGAAGGTCAACTCCTCGACCGGCGAACTGCAGTAGCCCACTGACCCCGACCCCGGCGCTGCGTGGAAAGCTGCACGGCTGGTCGCGCACAAGGCGCTGAGGGCGGGGGATAAAGGGCATTGGGTGTTAGCCATTTCGGCCCTCGGCTCCGCGCTCGCGGAGCCGAGGTCTTTCTTGGTTGGGTGGACACCCGTCCGTTTCCCCATTAGGCCGCTCGGCCCTGCCTGCCGTGCAGTTGGCAGCGCGATTGCCTTGGCCGCCGCGGTTGTGCTAATCTGTCGCTGCCTTATATCGGCCCACTCCATGCCGCAAACACACCACGGCCATAGGTGAGATCGGCTTGTCAGCACTGCAGTCCACCGGTTTAGATTTCCTCGATGCCGCCCTTGGCGGCGGTTTGCAGCCCGGGACGCTGACCGTCGTCCGCGGAGCCACTGGCGTCGGCAAGACCCAACTGGGTCTGTGTTTCCTTCACGCCGGCCAGGTGCAGGAGGGCCAGCCAGGTATCGTGCTGGACCTCGGCTCGCGCGGTGACAGCCAGCAGCACGCGCAGTACGCGCGCCGACTTTTCGGCTGGGAGCTGCGGTCTGGCGAGGTGCCGCTGGAAGCGGTGTGGAACGGTGACTTCCGCCGCATTGACTACCTCAACCCCTTTGGCTACATCGGCCAGCGGGTGCTGCGTGATGAGCTGAGCGAAGACCAATGGCGCGCCTGGAAGCTGCGGCTCAACGAGAACCTGCGGCGCGTCCTCGGGCACTGCTACTACCATTTTGTGCATGGTGTGCGGCGAGTGTTGGTGGATGGCATCGAACCCTTCAGCCAGGCTCGCGACTCGGCCCAGATCGAGCTCTTCGAGTACATCCTGCATCAGATCCTGCGCAAGCCCCACGACTGGGTCGCCCGCGACCTGTTCATGGGGCGCTGGCAGGAAGTCCGTGAGCAAGTCATGGCTCATGCCTATGATCCGGCGCAAGTCGCTACGGTGTTCCTGCAGACCACACCGGAGACCGATCTGCACCAGCTCATTACAGCGCAGACCATGGAGGACGACCTGACCACCAACGCTACTACGGTGATCCTGATGGGCCGACTTCCGGCTGCGGAGCGGGTTGAGCGCGGGCTGTTTGTGCTCAAGCACCGCGGCGCCTGGTGCAGCGACGACATCGTTCGCTTCCGTATCACGGCGAACGGCCTGACCCAAGCGGAGTGAACGGGTGTGGCGCCGCCGACCCAGACGCGCGTCTCGCGCGAGTGGCTACAGTTGCTTGAAGTGCTGCCGGGATGCGGCCGGATCGTGATCGTTGGCCCGGCCGACTCCGGCAAGACCACGCTGTGCCAGTGGATGGCGGGCAAACTAGGTGAGCGGACACCGACCGCCTGGGTGGATGCTGACGTGGGGCAGTCCCAGATCGGCCCACCGGCTTGCGTCGGCTGGCGCCTGGTGGGGGCCGCTGCCCAGCACTTCTACTTCGTGGGGGATGTAACGCAGGCGACGGCTCCCGTGGAGACGCTGGCAGCCACAGTTCGTGCAGTGCGGGACGCCGAAAGCCAGGGCGCCGGGGCGGTTGTCATAGATACCACCGGGTACATCCAGGGACCTGCAGCGTTGGCGCTCAAGTCATCGAAGCTGGATCTCCTGGCACCCGTTGAGCTCATCGCGCTGGGCGACAGCCCGCCGGTACGACGGCTACTGGCGGCCTGGCATCGGGACAAGCGGGTGCGCGTGCATCGCGTGCCTACTGCTGAGGGTCTGCGCCGCAAGACCCAGGCGGAGCGCTGTGAGTGGCGCCAGCAGCTTTTTGGCGCGTGCTTCGCGCACTGCGACCTGCGCCTGATTGCCCTGCGAGGGCTCGCCCTGAGTGGCCTGCCCACCGCCAGTGAGTTGGGTGAGCGGGGACTGCAGTGGAGTGACCTCGCGGGTTTGCTGGTTGGCTTCCATGACACCCAGCGGCGCGGCATCGCGCTGGGGCTGTTGCATAGTTTTGA
>JABLXH010000145.1 GCA_013178155.1 Armatimonadota bacterium
ATGGGTCCAGAGTCGCGGGAACATACGCGTTCCAACTGTCCTGCCGCACCAGCTCGGGCATGCCAGGCACAGCCGATGGGCGCGCGCTCAGGTAGCGGAAGCGTCCCTGCTCGCCGGCCGGGGTGTAGACCAGTTCGCCCAGGCCCAGCCGCTGACGGAAGGGCTCCGGGCAGAAATAGCAGAGCAGTGCGCTCCCGCCACGGCCGAGGAAGGCCTCCAGGGCACGCCCCACTTCCCGTGGCATGTCAGGGTTGTAGGCGCAGATCAGGAACTCGCGCGGCGGCACGCTGCCGGTGACCAGAGCCGACTCCTCCACGGTGTGGTGTCGCACACCGACGGTCGCCAGCAGGTCGCGTGCCGTCTGCAGGTACTCATGGACCTCACCAGCGGCCGTGGGGTGGTCCAGGAGGTACTGCGTCGGCCGCAGCAGCGCCACATCGTGGGCGCGAGCCATCGTGGCCGCCAGGAGCACTATGGTCGCTATGGAACATCGTCGGCGCGCGGCCATTCGCGTCTCCCTTCCTTTCTCATCGCCGGCAGGTTCATGTGCTCAGGCATTCGGTGCTCTTGTAGGGGTGACCTGCCTGGCCGGTCAGCGGGGCGCTACGGGGCTTGACAGGGGCACGTCAGGCCGGTATTATACCAATGGTTCATGCTATTGAGCCAAAGGTCTACACTGGGGGCTCCACTTGTCTAGCTCCGTATCGCCCCACAAGGTCACCGCGGTAGCTGCGCGACTGCGGGACGACATTCATGCAGGTGTCTACCTCCCCGGCACCCTTATGCCACCGGAGCGCCGCCTGTCGGCTGCCCTCGGCGTGGCGCGCAACACTTTGCGCAAGGCTCTCGAGACGCTGCAGGAGGAGGGCCTTCTGCGCCACGAACCTCGTCGAGGCATGCTGGTCGCGGAGGTTCTGGACACGGCTGTTAGCGGTCTGTTCCTGCTGCTTCTGCCCAGCCTGCCGGACTGCTCGCCATCCACACTCACTCCCGAGGCCATGGCGCTGATCGGAAGTACCCTCTGCGCCTGTGGTGGCTCTGACATGCGCTTCCACCTGGACGCCCTGCCGGGTGGTGATCCGGCCGAGCTGCTGCGCCTGGTGCGCCAATGGCGCTTCCGGGGTGTCCTGCTCATCGAGGCCGAGAACGAGGCCCTCCTGAATGTCCTGGCACAAGAGGGCATCCCCTACGTGGTGGTGAACCAGGAGCAGGACCTTCCCGGTCCGGCCACGCGGGTTGATTTCTGGCGCATTGGGCGCTTGGCGGCAGAGCACTTCCTGGGGCTGGGCCACCGGCGCCTGGGCATTCTGGGCGGCCGCCCGGGGCAATACCTTTACGACCGCATGCTGGCTGGCTTTCGGGGTCGGGCGGCCGAGTCGGGGGTCTATGTGGAGCCCCAGCACATCGTCCATGTCATCTCCTGCAGTGAGGCCTCGCGCGCGGCGGCCCTGGAGATGCTGGCCGCGCCGGACCGGCCCACGGCGCTTTTTTGCACCCGCGACGTGCGGGCTTACGGCGCCTATCTGGCAGCCCGTGAGCTGGGGCTGCGGGTGCCGGACGACCTGTCACTGGTCGGCTACGATGACATCACCTGGCCCGGCGAGGGGCGGCGGTTCCTGACGACGTTCCCGGAACCGACAGCGGACCTCGGCCGCAGAGCTGTGATGATGCTGGTGTCCTGGGTCAAGACCGGACAGATGCCGTCGGATGCGGTGATCTGCCCGGAGTTGGTCATACGACAGAGCACCGCGCCATGCGGCATCAGCAAGGAGGCTGTGACCACCCATGAGTGAAGTCCTGGCGTTGTACGGCGGTCCGAAGGCGGTACAAGCGGACCCGGGAGACATCTTCGACTGGCCCATCATCACCCAGGAGGACCGCGACGCGGTCATGGACGTCCTGGAGCGCAGGGCCATGTCTGGCACCGAGGTCACCGTCGAGTTCGAGAAGGAGTTTGCCGCGTGGCAAGGCACCCGCTACGCCCTGGGCTTCTCCACCGGCACGGCGGCATTGCAGGCCGCGATGTACGGCTGCGGCGTGGGGGTGGGGGACGAGATCATCTGCCAGAGCCTGACCTACTGGGCGTCGTGCCTGCAGGTCTACTCCCTCGGTGGCACGGTCGTTTTCGCCGAGGTGGACCCCGACAGCCTGTGTCTGGACCCGGCTGACGTGGGGAAACGCATTAGTGACCGCACCAAGGCCATCATGTGCGTCCACTACATGGGGTACCCGACCGACATGGACGCCATCCTGGAGATTGCCCGACCGCGTGGGATCAAGGTCATCGAGGACGTCTCCCACGCTCAGGGCGCTCTCTACAAGGGGAAGAAGGTCGGCACCTTCGGCGACGTGGCAGCCATGTCCCTGATGAGCGGCAAGTCGCTGGCTATCGGCGAGGCGGGGATCCTGGCCACCGACAATCTGGAGATCTACGAGCGCGCGCTATCACTGGGGCACTATGAGCGCTTCAATGACAGCATCCAGACCCCGTACCTGCGCGAGGCTCTCGGTCTACCGCAGGGCGGGTACAAGTACCGCATGCACCAGATGAGCTCGGCGATGGGGCGCGTGCAGCTCAAGTACTACGATGAGCGCTGCGCTGAGATCCAGAAGGCCATGAACTACTTCTGGGACCTGCTGGAGGGCGTGCCGGGCATCAAGGCTCATCGCCCACCGAAGGATTCCGGCAGCACCATGGGCGGGTGGTATGCGGCCCACGGCCTGTACCGGCCCGAGGAGCTGGGTGGGCTGTCGGTCACCCGTTTCTGCCAGGCGGTCAGCGCCGAGGGCTGCGCCATCAGCCCGGGCGCCAACATGCCCCTACACAGCCACCCGCTGTTTAACACGGTGGATGTCTATGGGCACGGCAAGCCCACCCGCATCGCCCACAGCGACCGTGATGTGCGCCAGCCCCAAGGGAGCCTGCCCGTCACCGAGCTCATGCCGTCGCGCTGCTACAGCATCCCCTGGTTCAAACACTATCGGCCAGAGATCATCGAACAGCACGCCGCCGCGTTCCGCAAGGTGGCAGAGAACTATGAGCGCCTGCTGCCCGACGACCCGGGCAATCCGGAAGGCCTGGGTGGCTGGCACTTCTTCCGGCATCGCTAGTCGGTGACACACAAAGGGGCCAAGCTTCGGCTGGCCCGTAGCTGGACGGAGGGACCGGGCTCAGACAACCCACGGCTTCAGACGACACAAGCCGGTCCCTCCGGTTCGCCCTATCGCTGCGCTTCACAGTGGAGTTGATCGCCATGCTCCTGGCTGCTGGATGCTGTGACACTGCCTCCGTTATCCGTGAAGCGGCAGAGCATTCGTTGGACCCCGCGATGCTCTACGAATCCGTCATCGAGCTGGCCAACGAGGGCCTGATGACGGCAGTAGGCATCAACGCCGCCGCCAACGTGCTGCTGACTCAGTTGGGGTTGCCGGCCTACTTCTTTCGCAACATCTCCAAGGATTCCCTCAAGCGCCTGTTGCGAACCATCGCTGGCAACATCGCTTTGCAGGACGGCACCGTGATCTTGCGGGGAGAGGTGTCAGAGGCACAGTTGGCGGTCGCTGGGGGGGTGCAGGCGCGGGTGGCCACGGCGGAGAACCGCGACCGGATGGAGGCTGCGCTCAACGCGGTGATGAGTGGTTACCGCGTTGAGTACTACGCGAGCCGGGAGTACGGCTACTACACGTACATCATCCATCCAGAAGTCTGCCCGACCCTGGAGGAGATGACGGAGCACGACTCCCCCTTTGCCTTCGTCCAGGACCCCACCGTCCCCGCTTCCACCCGGCGGCGCTATGAGGCTTTCCTGCGCCAGTGCCGTAAGAGTGTGGTGCCGCTGGTGGATGTGACGCCGGCGCCGGAGAGTGCTGAGACCCGGCTGATGTTCCGCGACGACTTCAGCAAGTCGGCATTGCCCGTCATTCGGCGGATGCTGGAAGACCTGGGCATCTGCCTCAATCGGGCTTACTGGGAGACCTATCGCGGGCCGACCAACCGCGTGGAATCCATCTGCTCCCTTTACGTTGCGGGAACGCCCGCCAGCGACGTCATGGCGCGGGCTGTCTGCCGTCTGCATGCAGTGCTGGCCCTGGGGTCCAGCGAGCTGGACGGGATGTATGTGGCGGGTCAGGTGTCGTTTGAGGAGTATGTCTTTGCCACCCTGGCGGCGGCCTTCGTGCACAACTTCATCCACAAGGGTCTGGCCACCGACCTGGACATTATGGCCGGCCTGCAGCGCAAGGACCTCCGCGACGCCTTGGCCAAACGCGTGTTCTTCAGCAACCGTGCGGAGTACACACGGGAATGGGTCTATAGCACGATCCGACGAGCGCCTGAACTCATTCGCTGGTTGTACCGCCTGTTCGATCGGAAGTTCAACCCGCGCCACAAACGGCGTCTCAGCGCCACGGCGCTGGAGAGGGAACTGCGGGCCTTTCGACAGCAGGCCGCCATCACCTTCGTCGATGACACGACCGGGCATGACATCTTCGCCTACATGACCCAGATCGTCAGCAGGGCCAGGAAGACCAACTTCTACATAACCCGCAAGCGCTCTTTCGCCCTGCGGCTGGATCGGGAAATCCTCGACCCCCTCGTGTTCCAGGGGCCGGTGCACGGTATCTTCTTTGTCAGCGGGTTCTATGCCACGGCGACCCATATGCGTGCCGCCGACGTGGCGCGGGGGGGGCTGCGCCTCATTCGTGTCACCCCCACCAACTATGAGGACGTCTTGGATGAGATGCCCTTGCTAAACTACGCCCTGGGGCCCGTAGCGCAGCGGCTGAAGCATAAGGATATCGCCGAGAGCGGAGCCAAGGGGGTCATTGTCCCCCGACCGGAGTTCGCGCCCGACGGCCTCAACGCGGTCTACGACCTGACCGAGGGCATCATGGACCTGATGCAGCCCTCGCCGGACGTGGTGGACTACCTGGGGCAGCCAGAGATGATCTTCTTCGGGCCAGACGAGGGCACCGCGGGCTTCATGGACGCCATTGCCGAGCGCGGCCGCGAGCGCGGCTACAAGTACTGGCGCACCCTTACCACCGGCAAGACCATCGGCATTCCGCATGATACCTACGGGCTTACCCGGGATGGGCGCGTGTTTGGTCTGGTGTCCCGGGGCGAGCAGGGCACCGAGTTCCAGTTGGACTGCGAGCCGGTGCTCATCACCAGCGACACCACGGCCATCGTGGCGGGCCTGCGGGGTCAGGTGGAGGCCAGCGGGATGACCACAATTGGCGTCATGGCCTGTCTGCGCACCGTCCTGGAGCACATCGGCCTGCCCGAAGACAAGGCCAACCTGATGATGACTGGCGGGCCCGATGGCGACCTCGGCGCCAACCAGATCCAGTCTTTCCGCGGACGCATCTGTCTCATCGTGGACGGCGGTGCGGTGCTGTTTGACCCGGCCGGTCTGGACCATGAAGAGCTGATGAAGCTGGCCGTCGCCAGACACACCCGGCCACGGCTCAGCAGTGCTGCCTACCCCACCGCCAAGCTTAGCCGCGAGGGCTTCCTTATCCCGCGCCAGCCCGGGCGGTTCGAGCTACCGGATGGTACGTCGGTGCCCGATGGCGCCTTCTTTCACCGTGCGTTCCTGACCAGCCCTGAGGTGCGGCGCTACGTCGCGGCAGCCGGCCTCAACACATTCGTGCCTTGCGGTGGGTTGAAGGACACCATCAACGCCGCCAATGTGCGTGACTTCCTGACCGCTTTCCCCGACTTGCGGGTCATCGTCGAGGGCGCCAACGTGTTCTTCGACGACACTGCCCGTGAGGTCATTGCGCGCGAGACTCGTGTCCTGCACATCAAGGACTCCTCGGCCAACAAGGGGGGTGTCACCAGCTCGTCCATCGCGGAAGTGCTGACTGCCTTCCTGCTGGGCGAGCGGTACGAGAAGGTGTTGTCGGACCCGGCCAACCGGTCCGCGTTGATCCGATCCGTGTTTGACATTATCGCCAGCAACGCCGTGGCTGAGACCAAGATGCTGCTGGCCTTGCACGAACAGACCGGACAGCCCCTCTATCAGCTTTCCGTGCAGACCAGTGAGCAGCTCCTGGGGCTGCAGGAGTCGCTGCTGGGGCGCCTGCCGGCCATCCTGGCGGACAAGGCCCTGACCGAGGCCGTCATCGCGGCCTACGTGCCAGCCGTGCTTCGCGAGTGGCTGGGGATGAGGCGCATCCTGACCGTTCTGGGCCAGCCCGCGCTGCAGGCCTACCGTGACGCCATCGTCACGAAGAAGCTGGCCTCCATGGCGCTGTACCGTCACGCCGGACACTGGGACGAGTTCCTGGCCGAGCTGGAGGCTGACGCGCTGGGCACGCTGCGAGGGCTGCTCACCAGTTGGTAGGCCAGCAAAGACGCAGTTGGAGGCCCAAAGGCCAAGGGATGGTGCGTCCACTATGCCAACGCGGAGGCTGCTGATCCTGGCGCTGCTGTCAGCCGCTGCGCTATCAGACCCGCAAGAGAGGGCTGCAGCGGCCCAGCCACTGGAACTGACCAGCCCCCGGGGTGGGGAGCACTGGTTGGCTGACAGCCTGCACTGGATCACCTGGACCGCTGACGCCGACGTGAAGGCCGTTCGCATTGGCTTCACCAGCGACGGCGGGAAGCACTGGTCTCTTGTAACGGACGCGTTGACGGGAGCGCCGGCGGGGCGTGTTCCCTCGTCTCCGGGCGCGCTCAACCGGCTGCTGTGGCGAGTGCCTGCCGCCGCCGGCAAGGAGTGTCGTATCCAGGTCGTCGGCATAGGAGGCAGGGAAATGCAGAAGGACCTTTCCGGCGGATTCACTGTCGGTCCGTCCGCTCAGGCGGCCTACGAGTGGCAGTGCATCACCTTGGGGGCTGAGTTCGCCGGCCGTGATGGAGCCGGAGCCCTGACCTTTGGTGGCCGGATGTTCCTGCTGGGTGGCTGGAACCCGGGGGACAAGGTGAACTTCCCCCACGTCTGCAACAGCGAGGTCTGGGCCTCCACCGACGGGGCCACCTGGTCCGAGGTGAACCCGCAGGCTCCGTGGGAAGGGCGTCACACGGCCGGCTACGCTGTCCACGACGGCCGCATGTGGGTCATCGGGGGCGACGCCAACCAGCGGCACTACCAGTCCGACGTATGGAGCAGCAGCGATGGCGTGAACTGGGACCTCGTGACCGACATGGTGCCCTGGTCCCCGCGGGTGCTGCACTACACCGTTGCCTTTAAGGGCAAGCTCTGGGTCATGGGTGGGCAGACACTACCACAGTTTGGTGGCGGTGAGGAAGTCTTTTACAGTGATGTCTGGAACAGCACCAACGGCAAGGACTGGACCAGGGTGGCCGATAACTGCCCCTGGGGCCCGCGCGGCATGATCGGCGGCGCGGCGGTCTTCGATGACCGCATCTGGATCCTGGGCGGTGGCACCTACGACACCCCCACCATCCCCACCCGCCAGTTCTACAACGACGTCTGGAGCAGCGCTGACGGCGTGCATTGGGACGAGGTGCTAGACGCCGCGCCCTGGCACCCGCGCCAGTACCACGACGTCGCCGTCTGGGACGGCAAGCTGTGGGTGATGGAGGGCTACCACGCCGATGGCGGCAACCGCAACGATGTCTGGTACTCGGCCGACGGCGTTAACTGGTACGAGCTTCCCGACACGCCGTGGGCCCCGCGCCATGCCGCCAGCGTGTTCGTCCACGACGACGCGCTGTGGATGGTCGCCGGCAACAATATGTTCCCGGATGTGTGGAAGCTGGTGAGGAAGTAGCGGGTATACCTCACCCCCGGCCCCTCTCCACCTCGTGGAGAGGGGCCGGGGGTGAGGTGCCATCACAACCACGAAGGAGCCACCACCATGACTTGTCCTTTCGCCATCCTGCTTTGCCTCCTGCTCGTCTTCCTCCTCGGCACCCTGAGCGAGGCCCAGGACTCGATCCCCCCTGACCAGTTCACCATCTTGCCCTGGGGCGGGACACCAGGCGACCCGGCGGTGCTGGAGACCATCCGCGACTGCGGCTTCAACCTGGCGGGCTTCGTGGCGCCCGAAGCCCTCGACGCGGTACAGGCCGCGGGCCTCAAGGCCCTGGTTATCGAGGGTTCGTGCCATGTGGGCGATGCGGAGGCGAACCTGGATGATGCCGAGATCACTCGCCGAGTCGAGGCGCTGGTCGCCAAGGTGAAGGGCCATCCTGCGGTGTACGGCTACTACCTGCGCGACGAGCCCAGCGCACGGCCATTTGCTGGCCTGGGCAAGTGGGCCGCGGCCTTCGAGAAGGCACACCCCGGAGCCCTGCCGTACATCAACCTGTTCCCCAACTATGCGTCGCCCGAGCAGTTGGGCACAGCCAGCTATGACGAGTACCTGGAACAGTTCGTGGCGACCGTCAAACCCCGGTTCATCAGCTACGACCACTACGCGCTAATGGACGATGGCAGCCTGCGCGGCGGGTACTTCCAGAACCTGGAGTCCGTGCGTCGGGTGGCCCTGGCAAACGATCTGCCCTTCTGGAACATCGTGCTGTCCAACGCCCACTTCCACTACGCCGAGCCCAGCCCCGGCGGCCTGCGCTTCCAGGCCTACACCACTCTGGCCTACGGCGCCCGTGGCATCTCCTACTTCACCTACTTCGCCCCCCATGTGGGCAACTACCGTCTCGCCCCCATTGACCAGTTCGGGCACAAGACGCCGACCTGGGACATGCTGCGCAACGTGAACCTGCAGATCCAGAAGCTGGCGCCCACGTACGTCACCCTCAAGAGCGTGAATGTGTTTCACCATCCGAACGTCCCCGAAGGCTGCCGGGGGCTGGACAGCAGCCGTCACCTGACCAGCCTCGACGGCGGCGACCTGCTGGCCGGAGAGTTCGAGGGTGCGGCCGGCGAGCCGTACGTGCTCATCGTCAACAAGGACCTGCACAACTCCACGGCCTTTGGCCTCACGCCGAAGATGGCCGGGAGCATCAGCGTCATCAGCGCCTACACCGGGCAGCCGACCGGCTTCGGAGGGGAGCAAGTGTGGCTGGCGGCGGGGCAGGGGATGCTGTTGCGGCTGGGACAGTGAGGAGAGCTGCGTGTGCGCGCACAACGGTTCGTGCTGACCCTCGCCGCCGTCGGGTTAGCTCTGGCGGCAGGCGCTGCCCCCTATGACGAGTTGGTCGCCGGGCGCAAGCCCCAGGTGTGCCTGGGGGCCGCGTCCTCGGGCAAGCGCATGGTGCTGGCAAATGGCCGCCCGTTGCCGCTCTTCTGGGCCTGTCTGACCGGCGGGGGGGACGACTACCGGCGGGCCGGGTTCAACACCGTGATGGTGGAGTTGACTTACCCCGGCCGCGACGTGCCCCTGCCGGAGGCCTTTGCTGAGTGGGATGAGCAGCTCCTCGCCGTCAAGCGCCAGGGGTTGTGGGCGGTCGTCTACCTCCACAACAGCGTCCACGCCGGGGTCCCCGACCCGCCGTGGGCGCTGGACGAGGCGTGGGGGCAGTACGTCCAGGCCATCGTCCGCCGCTACCAGCCCATGACCAACCTCGTGGGCTGGGTTTTCGCCGATGAGTATGCCGACCACCTCA
>JABLXH010000146.1 GCA_013178155.1 Armatimonadota bacterium
GCAGGATGTCATAGGTGTTGGTTCCGCCGGGGACTATCTGCTGGAAGGCCAGACGCTGTCCATCAGGCGACCACGTGGGCTTCTGCATCGCCGTGGTCGTCAATCTCACTGTGGGGGTCACGGCCATCGTCGCCGGGTCGAAAGTGGCTAACCACAGTCCAGCACCTCGCGGGTTCACAGCCAGACCCTCGAAGGCCAGCTCCTGGCCATTAACCGGGTTGAACTCCGCGAAACGGGCATCCGCCAGGACAGCGTCTTTGACCTATCCGGTGACCAAGTTGACCACTCCCAGCGCCCACCCGTTGCCACGGTAGAACACCAGGAAGTTGCCGTCAGGAGACCACTTCGGGCTGTAGATGGGCACTGTGTATTCACGGGGATCTACCGCCGGATCCGGATAGATCTGCGTGATGTTGCCAGAGCCCAGGTCCAGTATCTGGATGGAACTCCCGATGCCATCGCTTACCATTCCCCGAGTGAACGCGATCTTCGTGCCATCAGGTGACCAGTCAGGGTACTGGTCGTAGGAGGCCGCTCCGCCGTAGGACACCTGAGTGGTGACCGGGACAGCGTTGGTACCGTTGCCCTCCATGGTGTAGATACAGTAGTTGCGGACCACAGCCATCTTGGCCAGGGCCCGGTGCCAGTCGGCATGCATGCCGGAGCCCACCGCCACCTGGTCGCTGCCGTCAGTGTTCATCGTCCAGATTGCGTTGTCCCTCAGGAACGCGATGCGTTGACCTGTGGGCATGGGCGGAGGAGGAGGGGGTGGCGGCGGCGGTTTGACAGGCTTGGCTGCCGCGTCTACGCCTGGGCCCGTCGCTCCGTCCATTCCGCCACAGCCCGTCAGCACGGTAACCAACACCAATACGCCCAGCACTGTGAGCAAGCACTTGGCCTTGCACATCGGTATCGACCTCCCATCAACTGGCCTATGCGCTAGCCAGATCTGCATGAGTCCTGGCAGGACTCTGCGTTTGTGTGCCGTACAAGGTACCATGACGTTGCTTGAATGGACGCCGGTTTGGGATTTCTAGCTCACACAATCTTAGTGGTGAGGACCATGCGACCGTCACAGGCGATGGGGCTGTTCTTGCGCACATGGCGGGTTGAGTGGGCCGAGTTGAGCCGAACGCAACTGGCGCGGCTGCTGGTCCGAGCCGGTGCCTCGAGGGTGACTGCGCATGCTGTTCGCGCCTGGGAGCTAGGCCAACCACCCCACGACTTGGTGGAGTTGGACGGTCTCTGTGAGTGTATGAAGCGCCACGGTCTGTCAACACTGGAAGCCGGACAGTTCCGTGAGATCGTGTTCGCGGCATGCCTGGATCGCCAATACGATGGCCTGTTTGAGGATGAGCCGCTGACCAGTCGTGCCGACCTGGATGAGTGCGCCCAGGTAATGGCCAGCACACTCACTCGCGACCCGCGTGAGGCCAGCCTGCCGGCGCTTATTGCGGCCCAGCATGAACTCGATCAGAGCCTCAGTGTTGCGTTCAGCGGTCACATCAGTCTGGCACAACGGCGCCGACAAGTTGCAGCACGTATCATCATCGGCTACGCCCTGGGCTGGCACTACCTGGGCTGCGCCCGCTGGGCAGCAGCGGCGCGCCAGCTCAGGACTAGCGAGGACTTACTGCGGCGCTTCTACGGCATGCAGGGGCTGGGCCCGGGACCGCGTGCTGGATCAGCGCGTCTGGGCGATCCGCGCTGAGGCCGCCGCGGAGCGCAGCCCACGGCGTGTCCTGAGACTGCGTGACGAGTTGGGACAATGGGAGAGCAGGTGGCCCGGCTTCGGGCCAATCATCCACTTCACCACCTTAGGGTGGGCCATGATCACCCACCAGCCATCGCTTTGTCAGGCTCTGTTGGATGGCGCAGGGCCTTACCTGAGCGTCTGGCGGCGCTTTGGCCTGCCTGGCTGGGCAGCAAGGGACCAGCTAACGATGGCAGAAGCCTACCTCGCTGACGGCGACCCGCAACGAGCTGAGCAGGTAATGGAGATGGCCCGGCCAGAACTGGAACGGTCGCCGGCAAACCAGATTGATGTCTCCTACCTTGAGGCGAGGCTGGCCCTGGCCGCGGGCCGCTGCGACGAGGCCCGCCGACTTGTCGAGCCAGCGGTCGCTCTGGCTATGGTGGCGGGCGCGTTCGAGCGCGAGCAGTATGGCCGAGGGCTTCTCTATCTCTGTGAACACAGCAAAGGGGAAACGCGAAGCCTCAACCAGGCACCGAGTACATTCCCCCCAGCCGGTGTCAAATGATTGCGGTGGGCCCGCGGGCGGTCACGAGGCAGGCGGCGCACGCGGGCCGTGAGCGTCGCCTGCGCCCTCTCCCGCCCAGGGCGGCTTCCTCCCGGCCCTCGACGACATGGCCTCACCCGACGTGTCCTGGGAGCGCTATCGCTATCTGATTGAGTGACTACTGACTCTGTAGGCATGGACACGGAAGGTCAGTAGTCGCCAGGCACCGAATCCGTGGTCATGAACCTCTCGCGCTGGGTCCCAGTAGTCCTGCTGCTCGCGCTCGCCTTGCCCCTGGCCGCCGAGGAGGTCTTCGTCCGGCCACCTGCGCCAGGGCCGTATGTGGGCCTCAAGCCGGCGGACTTCGCTAAGGCCAAGTCCTTCACGGCCGACGATGTCATCCTCGCCGCGACTTACTTCTACTGGTATGATTCCCGCACCCAGATGAACACCGTCTACGAGGGCGGGCGCAGCGCCTTCCGGCACGTCCCGGCGGGGGTGGAGGACTACAGCTACAAGTCCGTGGAGTGGCACAAGCGGAACCTGCGGGACATGATGGCGGCGGGGATTGACGTGGTCTTGCCGGTGTACTGGGGCGCGGTGGATGGCAAGCCGGAGTGGTGCTTCGACGGGGTGAAGCTGCTGGTGCAGGCCATCCGGGAGCTCCAGGCCGCCGGTGAGCGCCCGCCGAAGGTCGGCTGCTTCTACGCCACCATCCAGCTTTCCTGGGGGCCCGACGGCCCACTGGACCTGCGCACACCCTATGGCAGGGAGTACTTCTACACCACGGTCCGCGACTTCTGGGCGATCGTGCCCCCCGACCTGTGGGCCATGATTGACGGGAAGCCGATCATGCTGCTGTACGCCGCCTCGCTGGCCGGGGGCCATGACCAGTCGTCCATTGAATACCTGCGGACCGAGTTTGCCCGCGACTTCGCCGGGCGCAGGCCCTACATCGTGCGCGGTGACGGCTGGGACGTTCAAACCGAGAGCCGGTACTCGTGGGGCGCGGCGGCCTTCGGTCCCAGTGTCCTCGGCGCGGCGGCTATCGGGCCTGGGTATGACGACAGCATCGTGCCGGGCCGCACGCCGCTGATCGTGGACCGCGAGGATGGGGCCTTCTACACCCGCGCCTGGGAGACGCTGCTGCGGCTGCCACCCGCCGTGCGGCCCCGGCTGGTGCACATCGAGACCTGGAATGAGCTGCACGAGGCCACCGAGATCTGCGAGACCGTGGAGTTCGGACGGCAGTACATCGAGCTCACCCGCAAGCATGGGGACATGTACCGCCAGGGCGTGCAGCTTCCGCGCAGCGGACCCTATGCCAGCCTGCGCGAGGCGTGGTGCGAGCCGGGGATTGACCGGGGGGCGGCCCTGAAGCTGCTACCGGAAGTCGGCGATGGCCCCGGCGAGCCAGGGGAACGCGGCGGGCGGCGCTGTCGGGTCAGTCTCCGCAACCCCTACGGCGCCGCCGACCTGATGTACTTCGCGCTGGACGACAGCTTCGCGTTCTATGAGAGCGGGGCGCAGTTCACCGTGCGGGTGAACTACTTCGATGGTGGGGTGGGCACGCTGCTGCTTGAGTATGACTCTAACGACCCTCGGGGGTCGGTGGCGGACGGGGCCTTCAAGCCCGGCGGGTCAGTGCCCCTGGCCGGGTCGCAACGCTGGCGCACGGCCACCTTCCGGCTGGCCGATGCGCGCTTTTCCAACCGCACCCACGGTGGCGACTTCCGCCTGGGAGCCGTCGGCACACCCCTGGCCATCAGTCGCGTGCGCGTTCGGAGAAGGTAGCCGGCTAGGAGTCAGGGCGCGTCCACATCGTACTCGTACACGCCGGTGCCATACTCACGGAGGTCAGCCACGAACTCCACGGTGTGCTCGGCCAGCACCTTGCCGGACCACAGGTCGCGCACCGTCACGGGCTCCGGGAAGCGGATCCGGCGAGGTCCGGCCGCTCCCACATGGATTCCAAAGTAGCGATTGTCCAGGTAGAAGGCGTCGCCGGACTCGCTGTAGATGTGCACACCCGCTGTCCGCGCGAGGTCCCGCAGAACGGCGGGGTCAGTCAGCGGTGCGCTGCTGTAGACGGAGACCCAGTCGGGAAAGCGACGACGCACCAGGCCTGGCTTCCCGTTGGCCCGCAGGCGCCCCAGCACCTCGGCCTCCGGGTCTTCGGCGTACCAGAGGGGTGCGACTGCCGCCGGGGCGGGGTTACCGATCTGACGGTCTCCCACATCCACCAGCACCGTATCGAGGCGGCCTTCATAGCCCAGGCGGAAGCCGGTCAGCTCCTGGCACAGTCCCAGGTCCGCCCGTGTCTCGTCCAGGAACCCTGGAGCATACACCCACACCGCTGTGGCCCCGCCGCGCTTCACCTTCCGCGCGACCATGGCGCGCTCCGCCGCGGTCAGATCGAAGGTGTTGGTGAACAGGTACAGCTTATAGTCCGGCACTCGCGGGTCGCCCAGGTCTTGCAGGAGGTAGGCGTCCCAGGGCGCGCCGAGGCGGGCCAGGGCCTCGATGGCGTGGTGTCCGAGGCCCTTGTCAAACTCCGGCACCGGCGCCTTGTGAAGCCAACTCTTCGGGTCCACGATGACCGCGATCTCGGCCCGGCTGCGGTACTCGCGCTGGAGGCTGTCCTCGCCGGCCCGGCTCATCCGCCGGATGGCGTGCAGGATTCGCGGCTCGTCGAACCAGCCACCGTCCATGTCGTACCACCAGAGCGTATTGCCCCCGGTCAGGCAGTTAACGAACTCCCTCTGGAGTAGTGCCACGCTCTGTGCGGGGGTGTCAGCGCTGCGGTAGTAGGCCTCCACCGAATCGGGACGGCACAGGTGCGTGCGGATGTCCGCTTCGCCGTAGAAGATCTTACCGTGCAGGGCCTGGCTGGCCCACACGCCCTGGCAGTAGATGGACACGCCGCCCACGCCGCGGTCGCCGTAACCGCACGGTGAGGTGATGAAGTCCAAGTTGCGGCTGCGCAGGGCCTTGCCTGTGCCCAGATGGCCGCTGGTCTGGGCCACCCAGTGGTGCAGCCCGAAGGTGTAGCCATAGAATGCGCCGGTCATCAGCCGCCCGTCGCTGCCCTGCTTGACCGCACGGGCAAAGCGCTCCAGGGCCGTAGTCACCACATCGTTGTAACACCGCATGAAGTCCGTGGTCGCGGCGTGTCGGCGGGGCTCCCGGAAGCCGCCACGGTCAGAAGCCCATAGCTGGTGTACCGTGGGCAAGCGGGGGTTCTGGAGGCTGGCTGCGGCGTCGCCCCAGGCGGTTCGCAGTCGCGCCTCGGTGCGGTAGCGATCTCGCAACCACCGCGCGAAGGCGCGGCGCATGGCCGGGCTGACGTCCACGCGACGCCCGCCCTGGCTCCACTGGAACCACTCTCCGACATCACCCGCACACAGGTGCAGGCCGATGACGCGGTCGGCATACGGCCCCCGCACGATGTGCCGGGCCAGGGCTCGGAAAGCCGCCTCGCTCTCCCGCAGCCACATCTCCGAGGCCAAGGAGGGCTGACTGCCGCTGGTCACCTCACCATTGGCGTCCAGCCACTTGACCCGCTCATCGTCGGGCAGGTTGGCGGGTGTCCCGGCAAAGACGCGGGGGAAGTAGTAAGCGCGTGGCTCGGTGCAGAGCAGGCGCAGGAAGGCCTCGTCGGTTGCGCTGAAGTCCCAGGCTCCGTCATCACGGCGCCGGGGGAGACCCCCGCCCAGGTTCATGAAGCGCACGCCGTAGCTGCCCATTCGAGCCACGTCGGCCAACCGCGGACCGATGAAGGCCAAGGCGAAGTACGGCCGCCCGTTGACGAACAGCACGGGCCGCCCCAGGTGCTGGCGCACCTCGGCCTGGCACGGCGTCACGCCCGCTCTGCCGGCAGCACCCAGGGACCCGGCTGCGGCGGCTACCGGAGTGCGGGTTGGGTCGTCGGCGCGGGCAATGACCGTGATCGCATGGTGTCCCCGTGGCAGATGGGTTGTGTTCAGGGTCAGGGGTGGCGAGTGCCACTTCTGACCGGTAGACAAAGACCCCGACGGCGTCGGCAGGGGCAGCGTGAGGGCCAGCGTGTCACTGTCGAGGCTCACCGTCAAGCTGTAGAGCCCGATGGAGGCGCTGTCGGGCGATGCCTCCAGGGCGGTCTGCAGGGTGGTCTGACCGTCCGGGGTCGTCTTCAGGGCCGTCGCGCCAAGGAGCAGCGGACTCGGCTCGGGGCCCGCGAGAGCGTCGGGGGCAAACAGCAAGCAATCCACCGCCACCGACCAGGCGCCGGGGTCACGCAGTACCACCTGCTGCACTCCGCCCGGCACGCGTCCCCACCACTCCCAGACGTATCCGGGACCCGCCGCCTCGGTGTCGTTGATCACCCGTGCCCGACCGTTGATCTCCACGGTGAGGGGGTAGGCCCTCGGATAGCGACTATCGGCGAAGCGCCGCACCCAGACGGCGTGCGGGGTCGGGGGCAGTTCCACACGGCACTCCATCCGCGCAGCGGGATCATTGCTGTGCAGAGCCGCCCCGCCGCTCAGACCCCCTGGACACGTGGCGTCCGGGTCGCGCAGGCTGGTCGACACGACCCAGGCAGGCGCGTCAGCGACCGGCTGGAAGCTCTCCGCCTCCACCCGCACGGGCTCAGCAGCCCAGGCCATGGCTGTGACCACAGCCTGGGCGAGGAAGACCACGGATGTTAGCTTTGTCACAGGCTCTACCCTCTAACACCAACTCAGCCCGCAGATTCCGATGGCGCTACTGCGCCACGTCGCCCACGTCCACGATGCGTTCGATGACGCGCACACACTCCGCCTCGGCGAGGTACAGGTCGCCGCTGCGGCTGACCGCTATCCCGAGGTCGTCCCTGTGCCCGGACGCACTGCCCGGGCCGTCAGTGAGGATGTACGAACCGGTCCCCGCCACCGTGGTGACTTGTCCGGTGGGGCTGACGCGACGGATGCGGTAGTTGTAGCGGTCCGCCACGTACAGGTAGTCGTCTGGCCCCGCAGCCAGGTCCCAGGGGTTGCAGAAGCGCGCCGTCGTCGCCGAACCGTCCACGTAGCCGGAAGTGTTTGTGCCCGCCAGGGTAGTGACTACCCCGTCAGGTGTGATCCGGCGGATGCAATGGTTGTAGGTGTCAGCGACGTACACGCTACCATCGCGACCCGCGCTGATGCCACGGGGGTCAGTGAAGCGCGCCGACGAGCCCGTCGCGTCCACGTAGCCTGTCGCGCCGTCCGTCGCCCCGGCCAGTAGGGAGACCTGCCAGTTGGTCGCCAGCATCGGGTCGCCGCCGGTCCAGCGGAGGGTCCGCACCCGATTGCCATTGGAGCGCTCCAGCACATAGACGATGCCGCCCGGCCCGACAGCAACAGCGCTTGGGGCCGCGAACTGCGCCACATCGCCGGTGCCGTTCACATAGCCTGAGGTGCCGTCGCCGGCGATGGTAGCGACTTGGTAGAAACCCGGGTTCCAGGGCTCCCAGGGGAGGTGCGACGCCCAGCCATCGTAGGGACTACGGATCAGGCGCACGCGATAGTTGTCCATGTCAGTGACGAAGATGTAGGTGGCCCGAACGCCGCCCGGGAGGCCAGCGAACAAGCTGGCGGGCGCGACCGCTGCGTCCGTCGGGTAGTCGAAATGAGCCACATTGCCACGCCCATCGGCGTACCCCCCGGTCCCCTGCGATCCCGCCACGCTGGTCGTCCGTCCGCCGGGCTCGATCCGCCGGATCGCGCTGTTCCCCGCGTCGGCGGCAAACAAGTTGCCAGCCTCGTCCAGGGCCACGCCGATGATGGAGCGGAAGCGGGCGTTGACGCCTGCCCCGTCGACATACCCGTCGACTCCGGTTGTCGAGCCGGCCAGGGTCCGCACCAGAACGCGGGATGAGCCCTTGCCGCCGGTGTTGTTGCCATTGACGGCCTGCACGGGCGAGTAGGGGTCAGTCTGGGTGCTCAGGGTCACCGTGAACTCGAAGGCGTTCACTCCCTGAGGAATCGTGAAGGACCAGGTGAGCGGGGCACTGGCGGCGCCGCCTGCCAGGTCCGGGCAGGAGACATAGGGCTGCGGGTCGCCGCCGGCCACGGGGTAGAGGCCCTCGGCGTTAGCCAGCACCACGGGCTCGGCAGGGGGGGTGCCGGAGATGACCCCCACCGGGAAGAAGCCGCTGGTGGGCCGGACCCGGCGCACCAGGTTGTTGTCGGTGTCGGCCACATAGAGGTTGCCGCTGGCGTCCGCCGCCAGTTGCCGCGGGCGGTTAAACCGCGCCGTACCGCCCTTGCCATTAGCGCTGCCCGAGACATTGGGGGCGCCGGCCAGGGTCTGCACGACCCAACTGGTGGGACTGGCCGGGCTCGCGCCCGCTTGCAGCCGCAGTTGGCGCAGAACGTGCGACCCCACATCGGAAACGATGAGACACAGCCCGCCGCCACTGCCGGGCACCGCCGTGATGTCGTAGGGGTTGGTGAAGCTGGCGGTGGTGCCGTCACCGTTGGCGTTACCGATGGCGCCGGAGCCGGCGATGGTAGCCACGGCCCCCGAGCGGTCAACGCGGCGAATGCGCTGACCGCCGTTATCCGTCACATAGAATGCCCCGTCGGATGCGGCGCAGATGCCCGCCGGGTGGTTGAACCGTGCCCATGCCCCGACCCCATCCACGACGCCGGCAGTGCCATCGCCCGCCACGGTGGAGACCGTATAGGCCGCTGCGCCGTAAGGGTTGCTGCCGGTGTACGCGATGCGCCGCACCCGGTTGCCGTCCAGGTCCGTCACGTAGACGTCCATGCCGTCGCTGGTGATGCCAGTGGGCCGGTTGAACTGCGCAATAGTGCCGGCGCCGTCGGCGTGGCCGGCGGTGCCCGTGCCGGCCACCAGGCTCACGCGTCCGCTGAGGTCCACGCGGCGGATGCGGTGGCGGGCATGCTCGGCCACA
>JABLXH010000147.1 GCA_013178155.1 Armatimonadota bacterium
CAGCGTTGATCTTCCGCAGGTCCCGTCGCAGCCGCCTCAGCAGGTCGCGCTTGGGCCGCACCCTGTCCGGACCCCAGTATCGCCACAAGTACGTGGCCGCGTAGCAGTACACGCACTCGCCGGGGCAGCCAGTGTAGGGGTCCAGCGACAGCTTGGGGCCGCAGGTGCAGTAGGGGCTGCCCCAGGGGTCAAAACGGTTCAGGACAGTCAGCTTGCGGCTGATGCTCTGCCGGTCAGGGGGTGACGTCAATGCGGTATTTCACCACGTGGTCATACATGCCGTACTCGTCGCCGGTGGTGGCGTAGAGCTTCACCTCATAGGACGCGGGGCCCTGGAGTGGTAGTTCGAAGACGATCCGCTCGCCCTCGCGGCGACCGGCCAGCGGGCGCGGGGTGAAATCCCGGCCGCCAGAGTAGACCTTGGCGATCATGAAGGCCTCAGGCGGGGCGTGGAAGGCGAGGGTGGTCAGACCGGTGCTGCGGATGACCCCTTCCCGGTTGTTGGTCAATTCCAGACCATGACGGTAGAAGTCCGGCTGGGGGCGCACCAGGGCGAGGAAGGTCTCAGCGCTGACCGGCTCCGCCAGCAACTGCCAGCGAGGCTCCCGCGGGAAGTGGCTGTAGATGAACTGCTCCGGTGGGGTCAGGAAGTAGAAGTCCTCGAAGTCGCGGACGTACTGCCCGCCCTCGTTGACGTATCCGCCACCCCAGGTTGGGTCCAGCAGGTGCCATTCCTCCCCCACCTTGATGGCATTCCAGGCGTGGTTCTCCTGGGCGAAGGTCTGGCCCGGAGTGTAGCCGTAGCCCTTGCCCCAGCCGTGGATGGTGACCACCTCGAGCCCGACGGCCTTGCCCATCTGCTCGAAGAGGCTGGAGAAGCCCTCGCACATGGCGCGGCCGGACTGGAAGGTGTTGCCTGCCCCGGCGGGCGGCAGCGCCCCGCAGAGGTAGGACTGCACGTCGTAGACAATGTTGGCGGCCAGCCAGCGGTAGATCGCCCGGGCCTTATCGAAGTCGTCCTGGGCCGGCTGCACGAGGTACGCCGCCAGGCGCTCCGGCGTCTGTCGCTCGGTCGCGGGCACGTTCAGCGCCCATTCGTCAATGGCCTCGTAGTCGCGGGTGCGGGGGTTATCGGCGATGCATACGGAGGAAAGCACGGCCCCTGCCAGCAGCAGGGCTGCCGGCAGGAACCGTCCGAGAAGATGGTGATATAGCTTCACTTTGGTTAGATGCACCGGTGGCGGTCATGGTTCCCGGGCAGGTGCAGCCTCGCCGAGCGTCTGGCAGTCGCTAGTCGCCCTTCTTCGCCTCTTCCTCGGCGTCGGCGGCTTCTTTGTCCTGAAGCTGCGCGGCATGCTTGGGGCCGCCGATATAGAGTGTGTCATAGGCTTCCTGAGAGGACTCAAAGCCCCGGCCGAGGCCCGCGCCGTGCCAGTTCAGGTTGGTCTTGATGGGCGCCGGGCGGCCGGTCTCCGCCTCGCGCCGGGCGACATGGGCGTTCAGCTTGGCCTCCAGGGCTTGCACTATCAACGGCTCAGAATCCGCCAGGTTGTTGGTCTCGCCTGGGTCCACGGCCAGATTGTACAACTCGGTCTCCGGCTTCCAGTGGAAATCGGGCTCCAGCGCCTTGATGAGCTTCCACTCCGCTGTCCGCCAGCCGTGCTTGCGCATCCAGGTGCACTCGGTGATGTAGAAGCCGTCGTAGTTGGCCGGCACCTCACCGTAGAGCATGGGGAGCTGGCTCTTGCCATCGAACTTGATGCCCGGGTCCAGCTCCAGGATGTCCATGATAGTGGGCACCAGGTCCTGGTGCAACGTGATGCCCTCCACGATCTCGCCTTCCGGCAAGACGCCCGGCAGCCGATAGATCAGCGGCACGTGCAAGGTGCATTCGTACATCCCATGATGGTCAAACCAGCAGTCGTGCTCGTCCAGGGTCTCACCGTGGTCCGCGTTGATGATGACCAGGGTGTTGTCCCGCAGGCCGAGGGTGTCGAGTTGGTTCAGCAGTACCTGGATGCAGGCGTCCATGTAGGCGATCTCACCGTCGTACTGCGCGATGACATACTCCTTGTCGGTGATGCCGGGCGGCATCCAGGACAGCAGGTAGTCGCGGAAGGGCTTGAACTCCTTCATGCTGTCCAGGGAGTGGTTGTTCGGGTCGCACTCGTCACCATGGTAGAACATCCGGTCATAGGGCGGCGGCGGCAGGTACGGGCTGTGGGGGTCCATGTGCCGCAGGAACAGGAAGAAGGGCTTGTCCTGGGCCGCCAGACGGTTCAGTTCTGGAACCGTAACCGCGTTGAGATTCTCGGCCTTGCGCAGGGGACGCTCGTCCCAGCCCCCCCAACCCGCATAGTTGATGTAGTTGTCAAAGCCCCGGGCCGCCGCGTTACCCTGGAAGCCCACACAGGTGCTTTCATAGCCGAAGCCCCGGAGTATCTCAGCCAGGGACTTCACATCGTCGGGCATCGTCCCCTCATGCCGCAGGGCGACGAGAGTGTTGCTGAAGCAGTCCAGGCCGGTGAGCATGGTGCCATAGCCCGATGTCGTGGGGACGTGGGGGCAGAAGTTGTCGGTGAAGAGCACGCCCTCGGCAGCCACTTCGTCCATGTAGGGCGTGGTCAAGCGGTGATAGCCGTAGCAGCTCATGTGGCTGGCTGACAGGCTGTCAATTCCAATCAGCAGGATGTTGAAGGGCTTGTCAGGCATGTGCATCTTCCTTTGTAGGGTCGGGTGTGGCAGACACTCCTGTCTGCCCGGCACTCTGACGCAGGTAGTTCGCTCCGGGGCGCCGGAGACCTTCCCGATGGCTGTGGTTGACAGGCCTTTGCAGGAGGGGATGACCCGCCGGGTCGCGAACTTCTCTGCCCCAAGGTGCGAGTCACCGACCGCTCACGACGGGACTGCCATGACTCCACGCGAACGCTTCCTGGCGGCACTCCATCGGCGCCCCACCGACCGGCCGTGCGTGGGCAACTGCGTCTCCGCGGCCACGGTGGCGCTGATGGAGGCAAGTGGCTGCTTCTTCCCCGACGCACACCTCGATCCGGCGACCATGGTTGGGCTGGCGGCGACCAGCTTCGAGGTGCTGGGCTTTGACACCATCGCCCCTTACTTCTCGGTGCAGCTTGAGGCGGCGGCGCTGGGCTGCGACGTGGACTGGGGGCGGCGAGACATGATGCCCGATGCCGCCACCCACCCCTGGCAAACGGCGGATGACATCCACATTCCGGAGGATTTCCTGTCGAAACCGCCCATCGTGGCCCTGCTGGAGGGACTTCGGCGGCTCAAAGTCCGCTACGGCGACCATGTGGCCATCGTTGGCAAGGTGTTCGGACCATGGACGCTGGCTTACCACCTCTTCGGTGTGCAGGACTTCCTGATGCTGACCCTCGACGACCCGGACGAAGTGCGGCGTATCCTGGAGCGTCTCATGCCTGTCCCGCTGCTGTTCGCCGAGGCGCAGCGGGAGGCAGGGGCCGATGTTGTCACGCTGGCCGACCATGCTACGGGCGACCTGGTCTCGGGGCGCATGTATGAGGACCTCCTGTGGCCGCTGCATTGCCGCCTGGCGCGAGAGTGCCGGGCGCCGCTTATCCTGCACATCTGCGGGAATACCGCCGACCGCCTGGACGCCATCGCTCGCAGTGGCCTGCAGTGCTTCCATTTCGAGAGCAAGGTGCCGCCGGAGACGGCGAGAGCCATCGCGGGACGGCGGATCACACTCATGGGCAATGTCAACAACCCGGAGTTGCTCTTGCGTGGCACGCCCCGTCAGGTGCAGGCCGCCGTGGAGCGCATCCGGGCCGCCGAGATTGAGATCATCGCCCCGGAGTGCGCCGTGCCTCTTACCACACCCACGGCCAACCTGCAGGCGATCGTTGAGGCTGTTCGCTAGGCTCACCGCTATCCTTCTCGCTGGCCGGGAGGGAACCCCGGCCGGTGCCACGAACTCCTCGCCATAACTGACGAGAGCGAGGCTCACTCCATGCCCGAGAAGCTTGCTATCCACGGCGGGCCACCCGCGGTCCCGCCCGGTTTGACCCACACCCGCTGGCCGGTCATAGACGATACCGACCGACAGGCCGTCTTGCGCGCACTGGAGCATCCCAGTCTGACCGCCGGGTCGCCCGAGGTCGCCGCCCTCAATCAGGAGTGGTCTGCATGGCAAGGCGCCAGGCACTGCCTGTCCACCAACAGCGGCACGGCGGCCCTGCACATGGCGGTGGCAGCGGTGGGGGTGCAGGCGGGAGACGAGGTCATCACCTCGGCCTTCAGTTGGACCTCCACGGCCACATGCATCCTGCACCACAATGCGGTGCCGATCTTCATAGACATTGACCCAGTGACGATCAGCCTCGACCCCGCGCTCATCGAGGGCGCCATCAGCCCCTACACCAAAGCCGTCATCGTGCCCCACCTGCACGGGCTGTCCGCCAACATGGACCCGATCCTGGCAGTCTGCAGAGAGCACAACCTCAAGGTCATTGAGGATTGCTGCCAGAGCCATGGCGCCACCTACAAGGGCCGCAAGGTCGGCACCATGGGTGACGTGGCCGCCTTCAGTCTCAACCAGAACAAGAACCTCTCGGCCGGCGAGGGCGGCTTCCTGACTACCGATGATGACGACATCTTCGATAAGGCCGCGCGGCTGTGGCAGTTCGGCGAGATCTACCGGCCCGACGGCAGCCGTGACATGAACGCTCACGGCATGGGCTGGATGTACCGCACCGCCGGGCTTCCGGCGGCGCTGGCCCGGGCGCAACTGGCGAAGCTGGATCACTACACCGAGGTCTTCCAGACCAATGGCCGGTACCTCACCCGCGAGCTTAGCCAGATCCCCGGCGTCGAGCCGCCGGCCGAGCCGGAGGGCTATGAGCACGTTTTCTACAACTACCCGATCCGGTTCAAGCCCGAACAGGTGGGTCTGGACATGGATGCGGAGGGCTTCCGACTGAAGGTCTCGGCGGCGCTCAATGCCGAGGGGGTCGAGGTGGCGCCCTGGTGGAACATCGCTATTCCGGACATGGTGCTGTTCCAGCAGAAGGACGGCTATGGCAAGGGCTGCCCTTGGAGCTGCCCCTATGCCCGGCGCGACGTGTCCTATGACAACCTCGACCTGCCGCAGACCCGCCAGTGGCTCAAGGAGTACGCGTTGATCCGTCACCTGCACGCACCGAACGACCTGCGGGTCATGGAAGCCTTCGTGCGGGCCTTCCGCAAGGTCTTCGACCAGTTGGACGAAGTCCTCCGGTAGACCGGCCGCGTGCCGAGGGAACCTGGCTCCCCGGGCGCGGCATGGGCAGGACGGTAACCCATCCAGCTCATTGCCTGCCGAGAGCGATGCTCAGACGAAGGAAGGGACGCCAATGGACACGAGAATCTGGGCCGGTTGTCTCACAGCTCTCCTGCTGATGGGCGTGGCGCACAGCCAGCCCCTGTTTGACTACGCCAACAGGCGTGACGACAGCTATGCCTGGGAGAAGGTGAGCGAGACCACGCTCCCCGGAGGGATGATCTGGACGGAACTCAAGATGACGTCACAGACCTGGCAGGGCATCCCCTGGGTGCACCAGGTGGCCATCGTCCGCCCGGCTCAGATGACCTCCAGCGAGACGGCCGTCCTGCTGATCAACGGCGGCAAGCTGCGCCCACAGGAGATGGCCATCGCCACTCCCATCATCAATGGCATCGGCGCGCCGCTGGTGTACCTGGGGGACATCCCCAACCAGCCTCTCTTCGGCGACCTGCGCGAGGATGCCCTGATCGCCTACACCTTCCAGAAGGCACTGGAAACCCGGGACATGACCTGGCCGCTGCTCTTCCCCATGGCCAAGTCCGCTCTTCGCGCCATGGACTGTGTGCAGGAGTACACGGCCCAGGCCTGGGAGCAGCCGGTGAAGTCCTTTGTGGTTACGGGGGCCAGCAAGCGGGGTTGGACAACGTGGTTCACCGGAGTGCTCGACGGGGGGAAGCGGGTGAAGGGCATCGCGCCGCTGGTCTACGACAACCTGAACCTGCCCGCGCAGATGGCCTTCCAGTTGGCCTCCTATGGCCAATATAGCTCTCAGATAGACGACTACACCCAACTGGGCTTGCCCGATCTGCTGCAGTCGGCACGGGGACGCGTCTTTGGCGCGGCGGTGGACCCGTATACTTACCGCCACCGCGTCACGATGCCCAAGCTGATCGTCAATGGCAGCAACGACCCTTACTGGGTGGTGGACTCCACGAACCTGTACTGGAACGATCTCACCGGGCCCAAATACGTGCTCTATGTGCCCAATGCCGGCCACGGACTGGGCGATCTGATGCGGGTATTGAACGCCGAGGTTGGCTTCTTCCTGTGCTGCACGGGCCGCGCTGCGTTCCCGGAACTGGACTGGTGCTACGAGGAGGGCCGCCATCTGAGGCTCAGCCTGACGGGCCAGCCGGCGCCCAGGCGGGTGAACGAGTGGACAGCCACGGCCCCGACGCGGGATTTCCGCCAGTCTACCTGGGTCTGCCGCGAGGTGCCCGCGCGCCAGGGAGTCTACAGTCTCCGTCAGCGCTATCCGGCTGCGGGATATGCTGCTGTCTTCGGGGAGGCGCTCTTTGACGTCGGAGGCCGGGAGTTCCCGCTGTCTACGACGATCCGGGTCCTGAAGGCGCGCTAGGGCTG
The DNA here is from genome assembly GCA_013178155.1 of Armatimonadota bacterium. Lineage (GTDB taxonomy): Bacteria > Armatimonadota > Zipacnadia > Zipacnadales > UBA11051 > JABLXH01. Next base: position 6,665 of record JABLXH010000147.1, read on the forward strand.
GCGAACGGATGAGGTCACGCAGGCGCGGTTGCGGGCTCCGGCGGCTGCTGTTGACCCTGCGGGTAGCTGTCTCAGAAGCTCGGTCGGGTTGGCTTGACAAGGCCTTGGGCAGTGCTATAATGGGCCGTCCAAACCGTACGCGTGGGCCTACGGACTGGAAGTAGTGGCCGTTTTCGCACCGCGGACCGGCACACCTGGGCTGGTCCGTTGTCGTGAGGTGCGGCCGTGTCCCTGTGGGAGGTGGGCGTTTTGGCAGACCTGAACCTGGTGTTGTTGTCTGGTTTTGCGACCAGGGACGCTACCCTGCGTCAGAAGTCGTCGGGGCAAGTGAAGGCGGAGTTCAGTTTTGAGGTGGACAGGCCATTCAACCGGGCAACGGGGGAACCGGTATCCGATCTCTTCCTGGTGGACGTCTGGGAAGATCTCGGTCGCTGGGCCGTGGACAACATCAAGGAGGGCACCAAGCTGCTGGTGATCGGCACGCTCAACAAGGAGAGCTACAGCACCCGTGGCGGCCGAGAGCACCTGACCATCGTAAAGGCGAAGTTCATCCAGACGCTGGACAGCCCGCTGCTGGACGCCAAGATCGATCCCGAGGAGTTGCGGCGGGACTGCTGGTCACCGGAGATGCTCGCTACGGCGCTCGACTTGGTCCAGGGCGAACTCGGCAAGGCCACTGCCGGCAATGCCGCGTCGTCCATCGGCGTCTGCGCCGCCAACTAGCTGTCTACCAGATGGTCGCCCATGCAGCCACCGCCCTGGCGGTGGCTGTTGTCTTTGCAACGCCTTCTGGCGCTACTGCTGACCTCGGCGGCAGTGTATACTGAGGGCACGCCGCGTGCCCGCACCGGGAGCTCCTGTGCCAGCGCCGATTACGTTCGTCACAACCGAGGCCAACGCCGACACCATCACTATCCGGGCCTGTCGCGGTGAGCAGGAGGGTGCCTGGGAGTGCCCGCTGCCGGAGAGCCGGCGGGCCGGCTGCAAGCTCGGGCCCTTTTTCGATATGGCCGAGGGGTCGCGCCTGGTGACCTACGGGGCTCACAACCTCACCCTTGCCCTGTCCCAACCGGAACTGCTAGCGCGCTCACGAGCCCTGCTGGGCAACTTGACTGATCTTTTCGAGGGGGCACTGCTGGCGGTGGCCGATGCCCCCGGGTTCGACCTGGCGGTGCTGGCCAGCTACCTGGGGCTGGCCCATGACGACGTGGGACCAAGGCTGGTGGCGGCCCTGCCCGAGGCCCTGGCAGGACGCTTCGCGCAACTGCCTCGCCCGGCCCAACTGCTGATGGCTTACGCGCTCGGCGAGCCGCAACGCCTGGAGTATCTCGACTGGCCGGCCCTGGCGCCGGATGAGCTGCGCTCGCCGATGGCGCTGATTGAGCGACTGGCACCGCGCAGCGCTGGCCGGAAGCGCCTGGACCCCGAACCGATGACCGATCCCCTGCCCGAGTTGTCGCGGGAGCTCCTGTCGCCGGGTGGCCTCGTGGCCGCCGCGCACCCCGACTACGAGGAGCGGCCGGCCCAGATAGACATGGCAGGGGCTGTCGCCGAGGCCTTGCGCGACGGTGGTCTCCTGCTCGTGGAGGCCGGGACAGGGGTTGGCAAGTCACTGGCTTATCTGGTGCCAGCGATTCTGTGGGCACGCGAGACCGGCAAGCCGGTGCTGGTCTCGACGAACACCCGCAATCTCCAGGATCAGCTCATCTCCCAGGAACTGCCGCTGCTGGCGGAGGCAATGCCGGTCAGCTTCCAGGCCGCACTGCTGAAGGGCCGCCGCAACTACCCGTGCCTGCGCACCCTCTCGTGGCTCCTGACGGAGGTGGCGGGCTCGCTTTTCTGGTCAGAGCGGCTGGCCATGGCCTACCTGATCGCCTGGCTGGCGCGTAGCCCCGCTGGTGACCTGGAGTCCATAGCGCCGGAGGCGCTGGAGCGGCTGGATCCCTTGCCGGGGCTGATCCAGCGAGTGCGTGCGCAGGCCGACGGATGTAGCGGTCAGGGGTGTCCGTGCCGAGCAGGGTGTCGGGTGGAGAACGCGCGCAGCCAGGCCCGCGCGGCTGACATCATCGTCGTGAACCATGCCCTGGCGCTGGAGGAGGCCAGATTCCCGTTTCTCCCCGAGGTCTCCCACGTTGTCTTTGACGAGGCGCACAACCTCGAGTCGGCAGCCACGGAGAACCTGGCGCACGAGCTGAGTAGCCCGCTGTTGGCGTCGTTCCTTTCGGCTCTGGGAGGCGAGGGCCGGGCGCTTGGCCTCATCGAGACCCTGGGGCGCCGCCTGCAGCCGCATGAG
>JABLXH010000148.1 GCA_013178155.1 Armatimonadota bacterium
CATGGCCAGGTCGCAGGCGAAACGGGCCACTCCCAGGAGGTCAACACCTTCGGCCTCGGGCAGACCCACCAGGGCGACGAGGCCGGTGAAGGTAGAGAGCAGGTCCTCCATGGGCGCGTCCGCATGGGCCCACAGGCCGCCGCCAGGACCTTGCATGGCCTGGAGGAAACGAGCAGCGGCGCTTGCGGCCTCGTCTGAAAGAGCTCCCTGCATGTTCAGAAAGGCGACCGCTGCCGCCGTGGCGCTGGTCTGCTCCTGGCCCGGGCCCGGCGACTCGCGGTACCCGCCGCGCGGTCCTTGCAGCCCGTTGATCGCGGCCACACTGTCGGCCCCTGCCGGCAGATCCACTTCCAGCATCTCCGCACACATCGCCCCGATGAAGGTGGCATAGGCACTGACCGGGCCACCCGGCGCCTTCGCGAAGCCCCCGGTCGGCAGGGCCAGGGCCGCCAGCAACTCGCACAGCGGCTCGCGGTCCAGCGGCAGCAGTATCTCAGCCGCCATGAGCAGACGCGAGGCGTTCAGCAGGCAGAAAAGTGAGATGAGGTCCGCCGGGGGGGGAAGACGTCGCAGGTAGCCTGCAGTACGCTCCCAGACTGCCTCCTCGGCACCCAGGAGCAGGGCCAGACGCAGGGCGAAGTCGGTGTAGTAGAGGTCCGCCCCGCCCTGGCGGCCGGCGAAGCCCCCCTCCGGAAGCTGCGCCCGGCAAAGATAGCCCAGTTGCTGGCCGCGAAACCCCGGACCCAGGCCCGCAGCCCCGGTCAGCAGCAGGGAGTCCAATTGGTCAAGGGTGGCCATGAGAGCCCGGGGTCTCCAGCACCGGCGCGGGGCGCAGGATATTGCGGACCAGAAACCCAAAGAGCTGCTGTAACGGCGCGTCGCCAAGCTGCGCCGAAAGGTCCAGACTGCGCTCCCGCAGCTTGTCCAGAAGCTGTTGCGCCCGGCCGAAAGCGCCCGAACGGGCATACAGCGCGTGCACCGCAGCGAGGGTAGTCTCGGTGTCACTCGTGTCGGCCAGCACGCGGTCCAGTTCAGGACCGGCGCCGGCCTCGCGGGCGAAGGCCTCGACCACCGTTGGCCGGCGCATCAGCACGTCGCGACCGAGGCTTAGCTTGTTGTCATCCAGTTCAGCCCAGTTCTCCAGGTCATTGAGCGTCTGGAAGCCTTCGCCGAGGTGCGTAGCAAAGCGCAGGAGCGTCTCTTCGTCGAAGGAGGCCTCGGCGGCGCGCAGGCCGGCGTAGAGCGCCACAGCGAAGGCCGGCGCGGTCTTCAGCGCAGCGATCTGAAGCGCATGCAGGGGCCGCAGTTGCGTGTCGCCGTTGCGCGGCCAAAGCAGCTCTCCGCCCTGGCCGCAGCAGAGCTGCAGATGGGCCCGGGAAAGCCACTGCATGATGTCGGCCACGCAACCTTCGCCCAACTCCGAGACCTGGGAGGCAATCAGCCGGTAGCCCAGTCCGACGAGGTAGTCACCCACGTTGATGGCCGCCGGCACACCATGGGTGCGATGCAGCGTCGGCCGCCCGTACCGGAACGCATCGTCGTCTTCGATGTCGTCATGGACGAGAGAGGCTTTGTGCAGGGCCTCGATCGCCACGGCCAGGCGGCGCACCGCGTCCGGAACCAGGGGGGCCAGGTCACGGGTGCCGCTGGTGGGGTAGAAGCCATGTTTTCCCACCGCATAGGTGGCCATGGTCAAGAACGGCCGCAGACGCTTTCCGCCGCGCTGCAGCCAGTCCCGCGCCATCGCGTCGGTGGTGGTGATGGCCTCGGGGCCCGGCCCGACCCGAAGGCATGGGGCAATGACCGGTTCCAGCAGACGGTCCAGCGCCTCTGGAGCGAAGCAGCGGAAGGTCTCCCGGAGCAGGGGCAGATAGGAGGTCTCGGTGGCCGGCGCCGTCGCCGGGGCAAAGCTGTGCATCAACTCGCGCAGCAGGTCCAGCTCGACCTCGGTGTCCTGGCAGCCGTCCCGCAGCAGCGGCAGGGCCTGGTGGGGAATGCCCAGGTCGGCTATGCGGTTGAAGGATTTCTCCAGGGAATCGAGACACGCCACCCCCAGCAAGGCATCGGCCTCGCCCTCCAGCACCTTCAGCAGCACAGCACTGGTGCCCTCGGCGATGATGACCTGGTAGCCCAGGCTCTCCGCCTCGCGCTGGATGAGCGGCAGGCCGCAACAGCCGCAGCCCGCGCAGTGCAAGCCGCTGGCATCGGTCCGCGCCTGGCAGTGCTGACTATGGCTCAGACAGCGAGGCAACAGAAGAAGACGGCGATGGCAGGGCACCCGGCGGAAGCGCTCAGCCCACAGCGCGTTGTCCACCGCCACCATGGCGAAACCAAGGTACTGGCGCGGCAGGTCCAGGTGCCGCAGCACGTCAGCAGCCGCCTGCCCCAGCAGCTCCCGGGTGGGCAAGCCATGGGCGGGAAGAGTGGCCGCGAAAGAGCCGGCTTCGGCCCGGATGGCAGCGCGGACGGCGGCCTCCGCGGGCATCTGCTTGATGTCCGGCTGGGTCTCCGGGGATGGGATCGGCCACGTATCACTCATCAGCTTGCCTGCAGGAGATGACAGTCACAGGTCGGCGCAGCGCAGCACCGCCCCTGCTTTCATCCTCACCTCACTCGCCCAGACACCAGACCTTCGTGAGACCACGGATGTACACGCGGCTCCCACTGAAGACCGGAGTGGACCGGAAGCCCTCCAAAGTGTTACGCGCCAACTCCACAGGCTCACGGCCCGGTTTCAGCACCACCGTGGTGCCGTTGTCGCTGCTCACATAAAGGTTCCCGCCAGCCAGGCAGATGCTGGGGTAGACAGTTCCCTGGCCCAACTGCAGGTCCTTCTCGAAGACCACAGCGCCGTCTGCGGCGTCAATGACGCTGAAGACACCAGACTGCGTAATGCAGTAGATAAGCCCATCATACAGCAGGGGTGCGGCATAGTAGCGGTCAGCCTTCGGCGTGGTGGTCCACAGGGTCTCGGTCAACAGCTTATCGTCGGCGATCTCCCGCAGACGGACGGCCGTACCGCCGTTTTGGATCCAGTAGGCGACATCACCCTCAACAATGCCGGAACCGTAATCACAGCGTCCCAGGTTGCTGGCCAGGATGGCCCCGTCCGATACACGGATCGCGTCCCCCGCGCCGGTCAGCAACACGGGCTCATTGCTGACCGTGGTGACCATCGGCGTGGCCCAGGTCTCGGGTGTCTGGACCTGCCAGAGGGTCTCGCCTGTGTCCTTGTTCAGGGCGTACACATCGCGGCTCTGCACGATGAGCTTCTCACCTACGAGGACAGGCGAGGAAGCTCCACCCCAATCAATGGTCGGCTTCGCCAGGACCCGGTGCCACAGACGAGTGCCGTACAGGTCGTAGGCCACCACCATGCCGGTGCCAAAGACCGCAAACACCCGGCTGCCGTCGCTGACAGGAGTAGCCGAGGCGTAGCCATTGGTCGGGTGCGCGTCAGGGAGCGAATACCACTTCTCCCGATAGGCCTGCAGCTCGGCATTGATGTCCGCCATCTTCTTCTCAGCCTCGGCGAGCTTGGCCTTCAGGTCAGCGTCGTCGGGGCTGTCCTGCAGGTCCTGCTTGAGCTTCCGCACCTCGCCCCACGTCTGTCCGGCCTCCTGTCGCAGCTTGGCGGCGCGCTCATAGTCGGCCGTCATCTGCGCGGCCTCCTGCTCGCTGGCGAGCTCACTGAAGTCATTGGGCTTCGCCCATAGCAGCGCCCCGTCCGTGGCCCTGAGGCACAGCAATGTCGTCGGTTCGGATGTCACAAAGACCAGGTCGCCAACCAGCAGTGGCGTGCTATTGCTGTGGGCTGGTGTAGGCGTCGCCCAGACGACGCCCTGCTCCGCACTCCAGGTTAGGGGCGGTGTGGCGGCGGGGTAACGGCCTGTGCCATCGGTGCGCCAGCCCATGACGCCCTGGGCGTTGGCAGCAAGAGCAAGGCATAGCAAAGCGGCGAACGTGTTTAGCAGCCTATATCCCATTGTCCCTACTGTTCCTCCGGATACTACCAGCTCATATACTCACAATCATGTTATACAACATTTCCCGACCCTTTGGCCAGACCCCGCAGGCGTCCCAGCGCCTCCACGGTCCAGATGACCGGGTAGAGCCGTTCGGAGTACCACAGGCTGGCGAAGTACAGACCGATGGGGGCCGGCTCGGTCCAGGTGCCGTTGGCCATGAGTTGCTCGAGATAGCCCAGGCCACGCTCCAGCGCCAGGCCAAGCCCCGCCTCCCGCCGCAGGGCCAATACCCTTGCCAGAGCGCTCAGGGCCAGCGCCGTCTCCTCGACCGTAGAGGGGATACCCCGGTCACCGCCCCAGCCACCATCGGTGTTCTGCGCCTGGCGCAAGTATGCTGCGCCTCGCTCGACCATCGCGCCGGCCCTGTCCGGCTCCGCAGCCAGCAGCACGCGGGCCGTCCCCAGCACCGGGTTGCCCTGGTCTGGAGCGTGCTGGTTGCCAAACCACAGCGGCAGCCAGGAGCCGTCCGGGCGCTGTGTACGCTCCAGATAGGCCCAGCCCGCCGCAACGCCGGGGACCGCCTCGGCGATGCCAGGCGGATGCCAGCCACGCAACGCCCGCAGGGCATGGGCGGTGATATCGGGGCAACTCTGGTCGAAGGGCAGTCGTCCCCACCCCCGGCAGAAGGTCGGCCAGCCACCGTCATCGTTCTGCAAGCCCAGGAGCCACTGCGCTGCGCGATCCACCACCGCGCTATCCACTGCCAGACCTAGCTGGGCCGCCCGTCGCAGCATGACGATGGCGCCAGCGGTGTCGTCGGCATCCGGAACCGCGCCAGGCAGGTCCGTCCACGCAAAGCCACCCGGTGCAGCGCCGGTGTAGGGGTGGACGGAGGCAAACTGCTGTTGCGATACCCACTGGCAACTGGAGCGCAGCGCCTCACTCGCCGCTGTCGGCCCGACCGGCTCCTCCCCCGACATCAAGGCATTGACGGCCCCCGTGGTGACCCAGGTGGCCAGGTTCGTGTCAATCGGCCAACTGCCGTCAGGCCTCGCCGCGGGCCGGATGAAATCGAGACACTTGCGGACCACCGGCTGGTCCGGGCCCAGGGCAGCGATCAGGCTCATGGCGACGAAGGCGGTCAGCGGGGTGGCCTCCAGAAAGCCGCCGTTGGCGGGCTGGATGGCCGCCAGCCGCTGGAGGAGCCGTGGGGTCAGAGCTCGCCGCAGTGGCGTCAGGATCGAATGGCGGTGGCGGTCCACCACCAGCCCCACCGCGATCAGGGCCGGCAGGGCGTAGCTGACCACCTGCAGCCGCAGGCGGGGATACCAGCTCTGGGGCACGGCCGCCAACTCGCACGGCAGGGATGGGACCTCGTGCCAGGGCACCAGGCCGGCCAGGGCACAGTTCATCAGGATGGGCACCGCGAAGGTGCGGTCCTCGCCGTAGATCCGCCGGACGGCTGCGGCGATCCCATCGGCGCCACGCCCGGCGTGCGACGCCACATAGCTCCACGCGCCATCAACCGCCCGTGCCGGATGGGAGCTGCTGCCATCGGCGAGCCTCAGCGCCGCCAGGCACAGCAGGGTCGTGGAGAGGTTGCTGGGGCTTTCCGGGGAGTCGCCCCAGCCGCCGTCGTCGTTCTGGTCCTGCGCCAGCCAGGCCAGGGCGCGCTCCATCAACGGGCCATCGGCCGGGTCGCCCGCCAGCGACAGCGCGCTGAGCGCAGTGGCCGTGGCCAGGGCCGAGGAGGACAGGTAGCCTTCCCAGTAGCCGTGAGGGTTGCGAAGGCTCAGAAGGTACTCCCGTGCCTGCTGCCAGAGACGCTCAACGCGCGCGGGTTCGATCATGCGGGGGCCCTCCACTGGCGCCACCACAGGAGGGTCTTCCACTGGGCGATCTGTCCCTTGCCGAGCAACTGGAAGCCGAGGCACTTGCTTCTCGGGACACCGCCGCGTGTCTGGTTATCCCAGTATAGAGCCGGCATGTGGCGGAAGTTCAGGGCATAACACTCCCGTAGCAGCTCCCAGTGCAGCTTGCTCAGGCTCTGCGGTGCAGGGGACGGGCTGCCATCCACGGGAGCGTAGAGCACCGGGAAGACCGTCAGCCGCAGGTCGCGCAAGGACCGCACCCAGTCAAGTGTCAAGCGAAGGTCCTCCGTCGTTTCGCCCGGCACGCCGATGACGAGGCTGGTGAGCGGCAGAAACCCTGTGGCGCACAGGCGACTTAGCTGCTCGCGGGCGAATACAGCCCAATCCTCCGGGGCCACGCCGCCCATCTTCGGCCGGCAGCCCAGGGCCGCCACCAGGCGTCCGGAAGCGGACTCAACGCCAATGTTGACCCAGCAAAGCCCCCTCTGGTCGCCAGCCAGCAGGTCATGGAGCGTGCGCAACTCCCCGGTGCCAAACTGCCCCACGCTGGCCACGTTCACATGGTCCACCTGCAAGAGCCTGACGCCGCGCAGGGACCGCAATTGCCGTATGAGCTCCAGTAGCGCATCGGGGCGACAACGCACACCCTCCGCGCCGTAACGCAGGAAGTCCTCGCTCAGCAGTGCCAGGTTGGCGTTGCCTCCGGCGAGGTTCGTCTCGGCATCGGCCAAGATGGTGTCTGGCGATAGGTGGCCCATCGCCACGCCGGCCAGGGTGCAGAAGTCGCAGCCCAGCCCGCAGCCGCGGCTCAACTCAACCGCACCCATCGTGGCCGGCCCGACGATGGGCGGAATGTCGGACACCTTTGGCGGCTCGCCCTGCAGCACCGGCGGCAACAAGACCCCCGACATTACCTGCCGGACAAGGTCAGTGACATTGGCCTCGCAGTAGTCGCAAATGACGTGGTCTATGCCCAGGGGCCCCATGCGGTCGGGCTGCTGCGCAAGCTGCCAGGCGCCCGGCCCCCCGACCACGATCTTCGCCGGGCTCCCCGCCGCGCGCACCGTCGCCCGGACCCGGGCCAGCACCCGCCGAAACAGCATCTCGGTCCAGATGCGTCCTCCGGCCACGGCGGTCATGGTCGAGCTGCTCATGCCCAGACCCAGGGGGTCACCCGTGGCGAGAGCCACGACGCGCGTCTCCGGCCCGATGACGTGAGTCAGGTGGCGCTCATCGGCGACGGCGACGTCTGCTTGCGCCAGGCCGTCGCGCCGCAGGGCAGCTTCCACCCGGCGCAGACCCAGTGGGGCGAGAATGGCGCGGCCAGTGGACGGATCATGGGGCGCAGAGGGCAGGAGAAGACCCCGGAGCAGAGGCTCGGGGCTGGTCGTGGTCTGGCTGGAGGCCAGCATACCGTCCAGCAGCAGACGGTGCTGTGCCATCAGAATCTGGTCGGCAGTGAGCACCACCGCAGCGCCGGGCACGCCAGCCATCAGTCCGGGCGCCCCCCGGAGAGTTGCTCCAGCTCGTCCAGCAGGGCGTCCAGGTCGTCCCCGGTGTTGCCAGCGGCGGCTACGGGTGGCGCCGGTGCCGCCGCCACGGGCCGGCCACACTCGGCGCAGCAGTCATCAGCCGCGCGGCCTCGACGCAGAACCTCGCCGCCCTGGCCGCACGTTGGGCACTGGGCACCGGTCCGGCCATAGAAAAGCCTGCGCCCCTCGGCATCCAGTTCCACGAAGTGCCCGGGAGCTCCGGCAATGGCCGGGTCCTTGTGGTACAAGGGGAACATGATCGCGCTGTGGGGGCATATGCGGGCACAGGCGGGACAGCCGGGCTTGCACTGGTCCGGGCGCGCCACCCTGACCTTGCCCTCTTCATCCAGCTCGTACACGCCAAAGAGGCAGAACTGCAGGCAGTGCCCACATTCGGTACAACGGGACTTGTCATGAACCGGATACCAACGCTCCCGGGTGCATTCCCGGTCGGAGGACACCGAAATCAGCGAAGGGGTGGGGCCGGCAGCGGCCGTGGCACCCAGTGCCACCAGCGCCTGCTCTACTCGCTGTACGAACTCCGCCGGGTCCGCGACGTCCAAGAGGCTGATCACCTGCAGGCCCTGCTCGCCGAGGCCGTAGTGCCGCAACAGCCACTCGGCGGGACGGGCATGGATCCCGGTAACGACCACGAGCGGCTGTCCCGACGCTCGCAGTTGGTCCCAGACCGGCGACGCCTCCTCAACATGATACAGTTCCGGTAGCATCAGGGGTTGATGTCCCCGGTTCACCAACGCCCCGATGCCGGGCTGGCGTTGCGGGTCTGATCCGCAGGCAACTAGCAGTAACGGTGTCACTGGACACTTCCCTGATTAGGCTGCAGGTCGGGTGCGAATGTCGGGATTTGCCGGGGGCCTTCGCGCGTCCTGGACCCGGGCCAGTCCTCGACCGGCTAACGCTGACGCTGGCGCCGGGAGCGAGGTTCAACCAGCAAGACCGTGAGGCCGTTGCTTGACACGCGCCAGAGCGCACCCTAGTATACCCTGAGAAACGCAGAACATGGAACCGCAATGAGCTGGCGCACTCTGCTCGGCCCCATACAGGACCCCCAGCGGCGCTTGTCACTGCTGTACGGTCTGATCAGCTACGGCCTCCCGACGTTGCTCGGAGCGACGGGCATCGTGGTGCTGGTGCTGTGGTCACGGGCGACGCCGCCGACCGGCACACCAAAGGCCCGTGTGCCCAGCCCGGAGTCGCTCAAAGGCAGTGCGACTGCCCCCGCCGTGCCGGGACAGGCGTTCAGTGGTGGCAATCCCACCACGCCAGCGCCCGGGCCCCCTCCCGGCAGACCCGGGATGCCCGCTGGTCCCGGGTTCGGCAGTGGGCCCGGCATGCCGGGGGCTCCCGGAATGGGCATGGGCCCCGGGGGCGGTTTGGGGCCTCCGGGGGTCATGGGAGGACCCGGAGGACCGCCGGGTGCAGCCGCTACCACCTCCGGAGGCGGGGGACCGGTGCCCTCGCTACCCGGCTCCTGGCCGCGCTTTCGCGGGCCAGACCTGGACAATGTAT
>JABLXH010000149.1 GCA_013178155.1 Armatimonadota bacterium
CAGCGACTGCTCCGCCGGGACGGCCATATCGCGAAACGACGCCGTCGCCAGCCACTGGCGTCCCGCCCACAGGGTGACGGTCAACGCGGGGAGCACGGGGACGGCGCCAGGGTTCGCTACACCCACGACCACCGTGTACGCCGGCTTCCCGCCCTCACTCTCGGCCGGAGAGACGCGAAGCCCCCGCACAGTGTACTCCGCCAACTCCAGCCCAAGCTGTACAGGGGCACCCAGTTTGGGAAGTGGCACCCGCAGCGGCTCGTCCGCCGACACCGGCAAGGCGCAGGTCGTCACAGCCACGACGACCAGGGCAAAGAGTGGGCCGGGGCCGCCAGCAACCCTTCTCGCCAGACCTGTATACACAGACAGACCCTCCCTCTGAGCAATGACCACTGCAGGCACTCCATGCCCTTCAGGCCATGAGCTGGGCCTGCTCCCAGCAGTCGTACTCGGGCTCGTAGCCGATCAGGCGGCTGGCGCGCCGGTAGTCCAGGAGTGTGCGGTGCGGCTCTTCGGCGAACCATGACGGATCGCGGACGTCCACGTCGGGTGGCAGGTGCATCCGGGCGAGCTCAAGCGACGGCTGCTCCTGGAAGGTCCGGCGCGCAGAGATGTTCAGTGTCTCGTGGGCGATGGCGGGGGCCACCAGTGACTTCTCAACCGCCTGGGCCACATCACGGGCATCCACGTAGCCCCACAACTGACCCACGAAGGTTGACGCGTCGGCCGAGAACTGCGCCAGGTGGCTGTAGTGCCGAGGATCCCACACCCAGCAGTACCGCAGACAGACGGTCTCCAGCCCGAAGTCACGGGTGTAGCGGCGCGCGGTCTCCTCGTTGATCAGCTTGGTCAGGCCATAGGCGTCGCGCGGGCGGCATGGGTGCTGCTCGTCCACGGGCAGATACTCAGGATGTATGGCACCCCGCCCGAAGACAAAGCCATAGACAGAGTCGCTGCTGGCAATCACGACCCGGCGCGGACTCCCGAGGGCCGCCGCCTCCAGAACGCGCTGGGTCCCCATGACGTTGACCAGCATGATCTGGTCCGCAGGGTCCACCGAGGGGTTGGGGATGGCCGCAAGATGCACCACGGCATCCGCGCCGTGGCAGGCCGCGTGCAAGTGGGCAGCGTTGAGGATATCACCGCGTACAGTGTGCCAGCAGGGGTCATCGGGCAGACGCTGGTCGAAACCGATGACCTCATGGCTGGTGAGCAGACGCTGGCAAACAGCTCTCCCCACATAGCCGGAGCTTCCGGTAACCAGGACGCGCAAGGGTGATCACCCCTCCCGCGAACCGGGCACAATCGCCCGAGTCCTGCTGTGCGGCCGCCAGCCAAACGGCACCGACGGCCAGGGTTATCGCATCCTTCCGTGGCCTCTGGCCGTTGCCCTTCACGTATTGCCATCTTGTCTCCGCCGACCACGAAGTTCCTCATCAGGTGGGCAGTGAGTCGGCATTTTGGTGTATCATGGGAGGAGCCGTATCAACAGACCGAAAGCGTCGGGGGTAAGGAGGAAAGGAACCGGGAATGGAGACCAAAGACCGGGAGCTGCTGCTGCACTTCTATGAGGACATGCTGCGCATACGCTTCTTTGAGGAGAAGGTGCGGGATGTCCTTCTGCCCCAGCGTCTGTTTCGGGGCAGTTCCCACCTCTACATAGGGCAAGAAGCCATCGCCGTGGGTGTGACCCACGCGCTGCGTGATGATGACTATGTCATCAGTACCCACCGGGGACATGGACACGCTCTGGCCAAGGGAGTAGACCCCTACGCGATGTTCAGTGAGATCATGGGGCGGACGACGGGCTGCTGTCAGGGCTATGGCGGCTCCATGCATCTCGCCGACGCCTCGCGGCGGTTCGTTGGCGAAGACCCGGTGATCGGCTCCAACTCCCCGATCGCTGCCGGCCTGGCTCTGGCCGTAAAGCAAAGAGGCAGCGACCAGGTGGTAGCTAACTACTTCGGGGAGGGAGCGGTCAATGCCGGCGCGTTTCACGAGGCAGCTAACCTGGCAGCCCTGTGGCAATTGCCCGTGCTGTTCCTGTGCGAGAATAACCTGTACGCCATCTCGGTCCCAGTGGAGCAGTCCAGCGCCATCCAGGACCTGGAGAACCGGGCCTGCTCCTACGGCCTCGCCGGGAGACGGGTCAACGGTCAGGATGTGATGGCCGTATACAACGCAGCGCGGGAGGCGGTCGCGGCGACCCGACAGCAGAGCCGACCCAGCTACCTCGTCTTTGACACCTACCGCTTCGAGGGGCACCATACGGCCGACAAGGAGACATACCGACCCGCGGAAGAGGCAGTCGAGGAGTTCCGCGCGCGAGATCCGGTCCATCTGCTGGAGAAAGCAATGATCGATGACCACACGGTGGACATCCCGACGACGATCGCGTACCGGGACCGCGTGCGAGAGGAGATTGATGCGGCCTTCGATCGGGCCCGTGAGGCACCGTGGCCTGCCCCCGAGCAAGCCCTGCGTTTCGTCTATACGGAAAGTGAGGTGCGCTGATGGAAAAGGGCCGAATGCGGAACCTGACGATGACCGCGGCTCTCAACACGGCGCTCCGCGAGGAGATGCGCCGCGACGAGACCGTTATCGTAATGGGCGAGGATATCGGCGTCTATGGTGGTGTCTACGGTGTTACCATCGGGCTGCAACGGGAGTTTGGTCCCGACCGCGTGCGAGACACCCCCATCTCGGAGATGGCTATCGCCGGCATGGCCCTGGGCGCGGCGCTGGGGGGCCTGCGACCCGTGGCCGAGATCATGTACTGCGACTTTCTGGCCCATGCTGCTGACGCCATCGTCAACAACGCCGCCAAGTGGCGCTACATGAGCGGTGGGCAGTATGCGCTGCCCCTGGTGGTGCGCAGCCCAGCCGGCGGCGGTGGGGGAACCGCGGCGCAGCATTCGCAGTCGCTTGAGGCGTGGTTTACGCACATTCCGGGGCTGAAAGTCGTGATGCCGTCAGTGCCGCGTGATGCCCGTGGCCTGCTTAAGGCTGCCATCCGCGATGACAACCCGGTGGTCTTCATCGAGCACAAGCACCACTACACGTACAAGGGCGAAGTGCCGGCCGAGGAGGAGATCATTCCGCTGGGTGTGGCCGATGTGAAGCGTGCAGGCACCGACCTGACGGTCGTCTCCTGGTCTCGGCACCTGACGCTGTGCCTGGAAGCAGCGGAAATACTGGCGGCCGAAGGCATCAGCCTGGAGGTGGTCGACCCCCGCACACTGCAGCCTCTGGACCTGGCGACCATCTGCCAGTCGGTAGCCAAGACGGGGCGGCTGGCAGTCGTGCACGAGGCAGTGCTTTTCGGTGGTTTCGGTGGCGAGATCGTGGCGCAGGTGGTCCAGGAGTGCTGGGGAGACCTCAAGCAGCCTCCCCTGCGCATCGGAGCGCCCTTCTGCCCGATACCCTATTCGGAACCCATGGAGAGCTTTGTCATCCCCCAGGTCACGACCATCGTTGACCGGCTCCGAGCCTATTTGGCCTGATCGGTCCGCGGCGAGGCGCTGCGGGGCGGCTCCGCGTCCACTGGCGCCCGGAAGGTCCAGTAGAGCCAGGCGGTGTAGGCCAGGACGATCGGCATGCCGAGGGCCGCGACAACCAGCATGGCCTGCAGCGCCACGTCAGACGAGGCGCTGCCCGCGATGGTCAGGCTCCGGGCCGGGTCAACAGCGGGCACCAGGCGGGGGAAGATGGCCACGACCGCGCTTCCCAAGAGCCCCAGGATCGCCAGCACGGAGACACTGAAGGCTGCTCGGTGGTTCCCCCGATGGTTCAGCAGCCCCACCGCCAGGACCGCCAGCAAAGCCATGGCTGGCAGTGTCCACAGCACCGGCTGGGCCGTGTAGTTGGCCATCAGGCCGCTGCGGGCCGTCGTCGCCGCCATCAGGACGGCCACGACCATCGCCACGTAGGCGCCCCACGCCGTGCCAGCGACCCGCTGCACCCAGGTCCTGAGCTCGCCCTGGGCCCGGAGGGCGAGATAGAGCGCTCCATGGGTCGTCATCATCGCCATGTTGAGCAGGGCCGTGGTGAGCGCGAGGGGGTTAAGCAGGTCGCGCACACGGCCGGTGTAGTTGCCGGCAGCGTCCAGTTGCAGCCCGTTGAGCAGGTTCCCCACCACCAGTCCCAGCATGAACAGGGCCACGGCGCTGGCCCCGGCGATGACGAAATGCCAGCTCAGCCGGAACAGCTTCAGCGGCTCATGGATGGAGAACTCAATCGCCACCGCCCGGAAGATCAGGGCGAACAGCAGCAGCATCATGGGTATGTAGAAGCCGCTGAACACGGTCGCATAGACCGGCGGGAAAGCGGCGAAGCTGGCGCCGCCGGCCGCCAGCAGCCAGACCTCGTTGCCATCCCAGAAGGGTGATATGGCGCGGATAAGGAGCTGTCGCCGCCGGTCATCCCGGGCGAAGGCGGTCAGCACGCCCACGCCCAGGTCGAAGCCGTCCAGGACGGCGTAACCGCAGACCAGGAAGGCCAGGATGGCGAACCAGATAAGCTGCAGTGCGCTCATGCTGATCCCTCCCCGCTCGGCTCAGTCTCTCCTTCGCTTGGTCCCTTGCGCACCTCCCGGCCCAGCATCAGCAGCCAGACCAGGAAGAGTAGACCGTAGATCCCACAGAAGATGATAATGGACGCCAGGATGTGGCTGGCCGGCACACTCACCGAGATGGCGTCAGCCGTCTTCATCACCCGATAGACGATCCAGGGCTGACGTCCGACCTCCGCCGTGATCCAGCCCAACTCGTTACAGATGACCGGCAGCGGCGTGACCAGCACCGCCAGCCAGAGATAGACCCGGCCCCAGACCGACTCAAAGAGCTGGCGTCGCCACAGCAGCAGGAGGCCCAGCGCCGGAAAGGCGATCAGCGCCATGCCGATGATGAACATCAGATGGAATGAGAAGAAGGTGATCAGGACTGGCGGCCATTCGTCGCGCCGGAACTCATTGAGGCCGCGGACGACGGCGTCGGTGCGCATGTCGGTGAGCAGGCTGAGCCCGCCAGGGATGGTGATAGCGTACTTCACCGTGGCGTTATCGGGATCCGGAAGCCCAAAGATCAGGAGCGGAGCCGCGGCCTGGGTCTGGAAGAGGCCCTCGAAGGCGGCGAGCTTCTCCGGCTGAGTGTGGGCCACCTGGACCGCGTGCAAGTGCCCCAGGCCCAGTTGCACCACCGACAGGCCGAAGCCCAGGAACAGGCAGAGACGCACGGCATAGCGCGACGTCTCAACGGCCTGTCGCCGCAGCACGAGCCATGCGCTGATGCCCAGCATAAAGAACACTCCGGTGACGAGCGCCGCGTCCAGCGTGTGCAGGAAGCGGGGGATCATCGAGGGGCTGAGGACCGCCTGCCAGAAGCTGACCAGCTCGGCCCGCCCGTTACGGATCACATAGCCGGTCGGGGTCTGCATCCAGGAGTTAGCAACCAGGATCCAGAAGGCCGACATGGTTGAGCCGATGGCGACCAGGACACTGGACAGCCAGTGCACCCGTGGCGAGACCCGATCCCAGCCGAAGACCAGCACGTAGAGGAACGTGGATTCTAGGAAGAACGTGAAGATGACCTCGGCGGCCAGCGGCGCGCCAAAGATGTCTCCGACGAAGCGCGAGTAGGCCGCCCAGTTGGTGCCGAACTGAAACTCCATGGTCAGACCACTGGCGACACCCACCGCAAAGGTCAGCGCGAAGATCCGCACCCAGAACCGCGCCAGCCGCTGATAGCTGTCGTCCCCTGTCAGCCGGTGCTTGGTGAGTAACCAGACAATCAGCCAGGCCAGGCCGATGGTGATGGGTGGGAAGATGAAGTGGAAGCCCACCGTAAGCGCAAACTGGATTCTGGCGAGCAGGACCGGGTCCAGCATCGGAACTCACCTGTGTGGCAGGGTCATCCGCCCATCAGCGCCAGCAGCATCGTCAACGCGGGTCCAGGATAGGCACCCAGGCCCAGCAGTAGCCCCAGCAGTACGCCCAGCACCAGCCCGGCCAGCACCGGCCGCGGTCGGGCCACGCTGGCGCCTTCCGGCACGGCGCCAAACATGACCATGATTACCCGCAGGTAGTAGTAGATGCTGATGGCACTGCCGGCAACCAGCGCCAGCAGCAGCACCCACTCGCCAGCCTCAGCGCCATTGGCCAGCAGGTAGGCTTTGCCCATGAAGCCAGCCGTGACCGGCACGCCCGCCAGTGACAGGAGCGCGGTGGTCAGGACCGCCGTCAGCCACGGCCGCCGCCAGGCCAGCCCCTGATACTCATGAAACTCCGCCGCGTCACGGCTCCCGCCGGACAGCACGGCGACGACGCCGAAGGCGGCCAGCATGGTGACGAAGTAGGCTACCAGGTAGAAGACCGCGGTGCCGGCCGCCATGTGTCCGCCGGCAACCACCGGCACCAGCAGGTAGCCCAGGTGCGCGATGGAGGAGTAACCGAGCAGGCGCTTGAGATTCGTCTGCAGCAACGCCAGCAGGTTGCCGACGAGCATGGAAACGATGGCAACCGTGACGAAAAGCACATACAGCGACGCGTGCTCCGAAAGCCGGTCCGTCAGGAAGCAGCGCAACAGCACGGCGAAGACGCCGCCCTTGGAGACCGTGGCCAGGAAGGCGGCCACCGGTGCCGGCGCGCCCTGGTAGATGTCGGGTGACCACATGTGGAAGGGCACCAGGGCCAGCTTGAAGCCCATGCCCACCAGCACCATCAGTGCTCCCAGCAGGTAGACAGGCGTGACAGGCCCTGCCAGGGCGCCCGGCGCCCCCCCGCCCGGCAGGCGCAGGTCGCCAGTCTGCGAGTACAGCAGGGCCATCCCGAAGAGCAGGAAGGCAGACGTCACCCCGGCCAGCACCAGGTACTTGATGCCGGCTTCGAGGTTGAGCGGCCGCTCGTACTGATAGGCGATGAGGCCGTAGAGTGAGACGCTCAGCAGCTCCAGCGAGAGGAACAACGAGGCGAAGTGACTGCTGGCGGCCAGCGTGGCAGCGCCCAGAGTTGCGGTAAGCAGCAGGACATAGAACTCCTCTCGCTGGACGCTCTGCTGCTGCAGGTAGCCTGCAGCCAGGAGCGCGACGATGACCGTCGCCAGGACCGTGAGCCCCAGGAAGACGGTCGCCAGCGGGTCCACCACCAGCAGGTCCGTCACCGGCTGAGGCGCTCCGCCCCAACCGCCATAGGCCATCGCGGCGAGCGTTACGGCCAGCCCCAGCAGTGAGATGATGAGCGCCGCGCCGTGACTGCGGCGAGCGGCGATGCTGAGCATCACCAGCACGGCCGTCGTCGCCAGCACCACGTAGGGCAGCAGGGCCAGCAGCTCCGGTGCGGTCATGGGCCGCTCACCCCTTGTCCCAGCCAACCGACGGCGGCAGCCAGGGGAGCAGACAAGGCCGGGGCCACCGGAGAGATCGCCTGCAGCGCGACAGCACTGGTCCCCAGGAGGTGCATGGGGAACAGGCCGAGCCACAGGAGAACCATAGCCATGGCGGCAAGGATGAGCACCTCATGGACGCGCAGGTCGGGGATGACCCACTGCTCCCGGGCCGGACCGAAGAAGATTCGCTGCATCAACCACAGGGCGTAGACGGTGCCCAGGACCAGCCCGACCGTCGCCACCGCCGTCAGCACCGGGGCGACGGCGTAACTCCCCAGTAGCACCAGGAACTCGCCGACGAAGTTGCCAAGGCCCGGCAGGCCCAGTGAGGCCATGGCGAAGAACAGGGCCAGGCTGCCGAAACGGGGGACGATGGGCCACAGACCACCCATGCGCCCCAGGTCGCGGGTGTGCAGGCGATCCTGCAGTGCCCCGACCAGCACGAAGAGCGCTCCCGTGCTCAGACCGTGCGCCACCATCTGCATGACCGCGCCCTGAAGGGCCGTCTCGTTCCAGGCGAAGATGCCCAGCAGCACGAAGCCGAGATGGCTGACGCTGGTGTAGGCCACCAGGCGCTTGGCGTCGGTCTGGCCGAAGGCCTGGACGGCGCCATAGAGGATGCCGACGGCTCCCAGGACCATGGCCACCGGAGCAAAGACCGCACAGGCGTCGGGAAACTGCGGGAAGAGGAAGCGGATCATGCCATAGGCGCCGGTCTTGAGGAGCAGACCGGCGAGCACCACGCTGCCGGCGGTAGGGGCCTCGGTATGGGCGTCCGGCAGCCATGTGTGCAGCGGCACCACAGGCAGTTTGACAGCAAAGGCCACAAAGAACCCCAACATCAGCCATAGGCCGACCACCGGGTCCACGTAAGTGCCCAGCAGTTCGCCATAGTCGAAGGTGTAGACACCGGTGGCGCGGCCGTGGACGAAATAGAGGCCCAGGATGGCCAGAAACATCAGCAGGCCGCTGAGTTGGGTGAAGATGAAGAACTTGACCGCGGCATAGTGGCGCCGCTCATGCCCCCACAGGTCTATCAGGAAATACATGGGGACCAGCATGAGCTCCCAGAACAGGTACAGCAGGAACAGGTCCAGGGCCATGAAGACGCCCACCACCCCGGCCAGAACCAGCATGAGCTGGAGATGGAAGAAGCCCACGCGTTCGCGCACGCTGGTCCACGAGGCCGCCACCGCCACCACGCCCAGGAACGCTGTCAGCAGCAGCAGGATGAGGCCCAGGCCATCCACTGCGAGGTGGAAGCTGGCGCCCAGCCGGGGGATCCAGGGCAGGCGCAACTCCGCCAGCCACGCCCCGCCGCCGCTGACCGCCACATCGCCGGGAGCGCCAAGCCACAGGCTCACGGTCAGGGCCAACTCCGCCAGCATGGCCAGCAGGCACACGATTCGCGGCCAAAGTGGGTTGGCGCGCACCAGTAGCCACGAGAGCAGCCCCGCCGCGACGGGGATGGCCAGCAGCCAAAGCAGGATCATCGGAGCACCATGA
>JABLXH010000015.1 GCA_013178155.1 Armatimonadota bacterium
TGGCCATGCCAATCCACGCCAGGCGGTTGCGCCAGAAAGCCCCGTCGGGGGCCGTGACACTCAGCGGCACGTAGACGGTGGGAAAGGTGAGACGCTCGCTCTCGATCCACTGATGCCGCAGCAGGTTCACCAGCGACAGCCCGCAGAGCGCGTAGGTCAGCACAAACCCCGACCAGACCAGACTCGGGACCAGCCACATCCCTATCGGGACGGTGTCGCCTCCGTCGAAGAAGCGAGCCAGGAGCCGCTCGTCGCTGGGGCCGATCCAGGGCGGGATGTAGGCAAAGAAGAGGTCCTGCCACTGATTCTCTGGCGAGGCGAAGTAGTACGGAGCGGCGATGGCGGGGACCAGGAAATGGATCGCGCCGGAGGAGGCCAACACCGTGGCGACTGCGGTCATGGAGTAGATGACCACCAGCTCGGCCGCACTGAGCTGCCAGCGGCGCCGCAGTCGCCCCAGCGGTCCATTGAGCGCCAGGGCCACGAGCAGGGCAGCGAAGGTGCCCACCGGGATGCTGGTGTTGGCCATGGCCGTATGGCCGCGCGTCCCGCCCAGGACCAGCTCAGCCCAGTGGATCAGCAGCACGGTGGCCGCGATAGCCAGAAGGCCGACGGCTACGCTGCGGCCCGTCACCACCCTCGGCTGCAGCGAGGAGGAGACGCTGGCAGCGGAGACTGTAGCAGTCGCCAAGGTACCTCACCGCCTGGCACACTACCGCAAGGACCTCACCGCGTCAAGCTTCCCGCAGTCAGGCAGGATTCGCCCGCGCCTTAGACCAACACTTCGGCGGGAGGCCTGCCTCGATGGGCATGCGAGCCACATTGCCGGCTGCGGTGCTCGTGCTGTCGCTCGGCAGCGCACCTGGCGGGGCGCCGGACCTGCTGGTAGCAGACTTTGAGGGCGGTGACTATGGCGCCTGGACGGCCGAGGGCAGAGCCTTCGGCACAGGGCCAGCGCGGGGTACGCTTCCCGGGCAGATGCCGGTCACGGGCTTTCTGGGCCGAGGGCTGGTCAACAGCTTCCACGGTGGCGACAGCAGCGTAGGTACCCTCACCAGCCCGCCCTTTCGCATCGAGCGTCGCTACCTGAACTTCCTCATCGGCGGTGGGAAGTACCCCGGCGAGACGTGCGTGGACCTGCTGGTCGGCGGGCAAGTCGTGCGCACCGCCACCGGGCCCAATGACCGGCCAGGGGGTAGCGAGCGCCTGGCTTGGCAGTCCTGGGACCTGGGCGAGCTCGCCGGGCAACAGGCCGTTATCCGCATCGTGGACCGCCGCACCGGCGGGTGGGGGCATATCAACGTGGACCACATCGTGCAAAGCGATGTGAGCCTGCAGGAGGTGCCGCGCACCGTGGAGCTGACTCTTACCAGGCGCTATCTGAACTTCCCGGTGGCTAACCAGGCCACCATGCGGCGGCTGACCGTGGCCATCGCTGACGGCCCGACCCGGGAGCTTGACATCCAGCTTGCCGAAGGCGAGCCCGACTTCTGGGTCTTCATGGACGTGGGTGAGTTTGCCGGCAGGCAGGCGGCCATCACCTCGCCGCTGGCCGAGCCCGACGCCAGCCTGTTGCAGGGCATCACCAACGACGACACGCTGCGCGGAGCCGAGGACCTGTATCGCGAGCAGTACCGGCCGCAGTTCCACTTCTCCTCGCGGCGAGGCTGGAACAACGACCCCAACGGTCTGGTGTACCACCAGGGTGAGTACCATCTCTTCTACCAGCACAACCCCTATGGTTGGGGCTGGGGCAACATGCACTGGGGGCACGCCGTCAGCCGCGACCTGGTGCACTGGCAGGAGCTGCCAGTGGCGTTGTACCCCGACGCCCTGGGGACCTGCTTCTCCGGCTCGGCGGTGGTGGACACCCACAACACGGCCGGCTTCCAGACCGGCCCGGAGCCCTCGATCGTGTGCATCTACACGGCGGCGGGAGAACCCTTCACCCAGTGTCTTGCCTACAGCAATGACCGTGGGCGCACCTGGACCAAGTATGAGGCAAACCCGGTGCTGGGGCACATCGTCGGCTCCAACCGCGACCCCAAGGTCATCTGGTATGAGCCCAGGCGCCAGTGGATCATGGCCTTGTACCTGGACGGCGAGGACTACGCGCTCTTCTCCTCGCCGGACCTGAAGCAGTGGACGCGTTTGTCGGACGTGCGCATCGGCGACAGCACCGAGTGTCCGGAGTTCTTCGAGATGCCGGTAGAGGGCAAGCCCGGCGAGAAGCGCTGGGTCTTCTATGGCGGGAACGGCCGGTATCTGGTTGGGACCTTCGACGGGGTCACCTTCACCCCGGAGGCGGGGCCGCAGGTGATGCACTATGGCAACTGCTTCTATGCCTCGCAGACCTTCAACGACATTCCCCCCGCCGACGGCCGCCGCATCCTCATCGGCTGGGGGACGATGGAGATGCCGGGGATGCCCTTCAACCAGATGATGACCTTCCCGGTGGAGTTGACGCTGCGCGAGCGGGCGGAGGGTCCGCGGCTGTTCATCAACCCGGTGCGCGAGATCCTGAACCTGCATGGCCGCAAGCACCGGCGCGCCAACCTGCCCCTCCCGGCGACGGAGAACCCGCTGACGGGGATCGAGGGCGACTGCTTCGATATCAGCGTCGAGCTGGAGCTGCAGGGCGCGACCCAGGTGGGTCTGGACGTCCGGGGCATCCCGGTGGTGTACAACGTGACGGCCCGGCGCCTGAGCTGTCTGGCCTGCACGGCCCCCCTGGAGACGCCCGGCGGGTTGCTGAAGCTGCGGCTGCTGGTGGACCGGACGTCCATCGAGGTCTTCGCCCAGGACGGCGAGGTCTACATGCCCGTGGGCGTGATCCCCAGCGACTACATCCGCAGCCTCGACGTCTTCGCCCGCGGCGGCGCGGCCCTGGTGCGCTCCCTGGAGGTCTGCGAGCTGAAGTCGGCGTGGGGGTAGGGACGCGGCTTAGCGGAGAGGCCGGGCCTGCCCGGCCTCTCCAGGCCACCGACAGCATCGCGCTCTGGTGAGCGCTCCTACCTCGCTCGCTTCACCTGCGCGGCGATGTCGCGGGTGAAGTCCGGTGGGGTGAGGGGCAGCCTGCCGTCGGCACAGGTCGCGGGCGTGGTCGCGACGATCCGGCCCCGGCGGGTGTCCCACCACTCGATCCGGTACTCACCGTCGCGCAGGCCCAGCAGCGTCGTCGCCGCGCCGCGCACCGCCTCCGGCGTCCGGCCGCGCTTGTCATTGAGCCAGTTGCTCTCCTGGTCATGCAGCCATACGAGCGCGAAGTCCTCGGTGCGCAGGCCGTAAGTGTCCATGAGCGCATAGCGCGGGTCGCGGCAACCGGTGAAGGTGTAGCTGGTAATCTCCGCCCAGTCCTTACCCGAGTTGGTCACCTCGATGATATGCTCGCCGGCGGGGATGGCGATCTCGTAGTCGCGGTCGTAGATGTTTTGCCAGATCTGGTACTGCTCACTCCACCTGGCCTCCTTCCACGGTCCCTGGCCCGCGCCGCAGGGAAGGTCCTGGCTCCAGACCTCCCGCCCGTCCACGGCCACGTGCAGCACCGCGCCCTGGCTGACCTGGTTGACATGCAGCACCAGCTTGCCACCCTGGGGGAAGGTGGCGCGGAAACGCAGCGGGGCCACCATCTCCGGTTTGGCGGGCGAGAAGACGATGGCGGAGAAGTCACGGGGGCCGGAGCGCGAGCCGTCAGGGTTCAGCACGATATCACCTTGCGGCTGCTTCTCCCACCACTTGCCCGGAACCAGCCGGATCTCGCCCCAGGGTGTGCCCTCGGGCACTGGTACGCTCACGGGAGTGAACTCGGCCAGCTCGGGCTTGAACCGCGTCCAGGGCACCGTGTCCACGAAGCGGCGGATGGCCGTGAACTCTTTGTACTGGTTCAGCGGGTGCACATAGCCATCCCAGTACCAGATGGCGGCAGTGCCGAAACTGCGGTTCATCACCGAGGCCCACAGGCCGTCGTGCAGGCTGGTGCCGGTACCGTTCGGGTCATGAGTGGTGTCGCTGGTCTTCCAGTCCACGCCGAACTCGCCGACCATGAAGGGCTTGGCCCACTGGGTCGTGTATGAGCGGCTGTCCGCGGCGATGGCCTGGGCCGTGTGCGGGCGGTTCTCTTCGGTTCCGTAGGAATGAGACTGAGTGTAGTCCATCTCCTCCAGCCGCCAGACTTCATCGTAACCGTAAGTGGTCGTCGTCAGATGCCGGTTGGGGTCATGCTGCTGGAGATAGCCGGCCATCTCCCGGACCCACGGGGCAGGCGCGACCACCTCGTTCCACAGTTCCCACGACAGAATCTGCGGGTCCCAGGCGTAACGGGCGATGTAATAGCGCAGGCGCTGCTGGTATAGCTTGCGGGCCTCCGGGTTGGTCCAGAAGTCGGCGGGCCTGGCGCAGGGGCCGCCATTGGCCTGGTTGTAGGGATTCTCGTCCCAGCAGTTCTCACCGAAGTAGCCTCGGGTATCCATGAGTTCGCCGTGGTAGCCCAGACAGAGCATGGGGTGGATGCCATTAGCCCGGGCCTGGTCCAGGACCCAGTCCAGGCGGTAGGCATTGTCCAGGCTGTACTTGCCCAGGCCATAGTACGTGCCACTGCCTCTGCCGGGCAGCCATTCCAGCCCCATGTTCCAGCGGACCAACCAGATGCGGCAATAGTTGCCGCCAGCCTGGCCGAGGGCCGTGAACCATTCCTTGTACTGTGCCGGAGTGCCCCAGCAGACGTTCTCGCCCACCGCGAAGTACGGGCGACCACTGTCGTACTGCAGGTAGTAGGGCGTGTCCGGGGCGCGGCGGATGAAGCCTGGAGAAGGGCTCGGGACGCAGGCAAAGCTGGCCGGCGCGGAGGTGACGCGGCCCGTACGGTCGCGCACAGTGACGCGCACCGACCAGTCGCCCGTCTCGGTCGGCGCGAAGCGCACCTTCCACACCGGCTCGCCAACGGTCCGCAACCGGCTGAAGGGTTCGGCGCCCCACCACTCATAGGCCTGGTAGAAGAAGCCGGGCACCCGCATCCGCCGCCCGTCTGGACCGGCGAAGCTGGCGGTGACCTCGATGTCCTCGGGGTCAAAGGGGTTGTCGTAGGTGGCGTCGAGGTCGAGCGTCAACTCCAGCTTGCCGTACCGGGGCACGCGGGCAGAGCTAAGCCGCACGGCACGCAGCGCCAGCGGCTCAGCCGAAGTGAGCGGCACCTCGAGGGACTTGGCGATGTCTACCACCCGCTTCCGTTCGGCCTCGTAATGAGCGGCGGTGAAGGGCCGTAGCGTCAAGCCGAACTCGTAGGTCTGCCCGGCCTTGAGGTTGCGTGTACCGCCGACCGCGAACTGGGCCTCGAAGACGTCGCCACCGAACTGGCGGTTGTCCTGGAAGGACACGCCGGACAGCCCCTGGCCGTCCGGTACCATCTGCAGCCCGACACCGCTCGGCAGATGCCAGGCGCACCAGTTCATCCGGGCCGTGCTCGTGATATGGTAAGGATCGGGCAGCGTTGCCGGCAGCCGTGTTTCGGAGATGGCATCCCCATCGTGGATCAAGAACGACCCCTCGCCGGCGTTGCCGGCCACGGGCAGGTCCACCATGACGACGATGAGCTCGGTCTCCAGGTCGGCGGTGGGGGTGAGGGCCCAGCGGAGGCGGATTTCCTGAGGTGTGGCCTCCAGGCGCTCGACGAAGGCCACCGGCTTACCTTCGGCGGCGAACTCACCGCGAAAGACGCGACCCCCGTCCTCACTGGTCTCCTTAACCATCAGGCCGCCGCCGGCATCCTGCACGCCCCAGGCGCCGTTCCAGGCGGGCTTGACCACTCGCACGTGCACACCCTGCCCCACCAGCTTGCCCCCGAGGGTGACCTGGTCCAGGCCGCCGTAGGGGTTGACCGTGGCCGCCAGTTGCGCGTGGGCAACGGTGGTGGCGAATGACAGCAACCACAGCGCGTGTCGCATCAGGCTCTTCCTCCTTCTGTCGCCTCCCGCCGAACGCGGCGGGCGCGTGCCAGGTAGTCCACCCACGGTTCCAACTGGAACTCCGCGATGATGTGCTCCATGGTCACGTCATCCCTGAGCGACGCGATGGTGCAGTGGGCTTCCGGGTAGTGGCTCTCAATCTCCAGTCCGGGGCCGTACTTGGCTAGCATCTGCGGGAACTTGTCCTGGTTCTCCGCGAGATGGAAGAGCACCCGGTCGGTGTTGACGACGGCCGACACGATGGGCGGCAGGTGCCCCCAGCGCACCTGTTCATCCTCCTGGCCCGTCGTCGCCAGCACCCCGCCGGCCATGTCCACGATGGTGCTGCGGTTGAGGTCACAGGCGATCAGGTAGAAGCCGTAGTCACGGACCCACTGCTGCAGCCGTGCACCCCCCATGTACTGCGAGGGCCAGACCACCACGCGGGCTCCGCTGTCAGCCAGCATCTGCCCGACCTCGGGGTAGTTCAGGTCGAAGCAGACGGCCGCACCGAGACGGCCGAAGTCGGTCTCGAAGGCCGGCGCTTCCGTGCCAGGCAGCACCCCGAGTTCCATCTCCAGGATGGTCGGGTATACCTTGTGGTACTTGCCCAGCAGTTGCCCTGCACGATCGTAGAAGGCGACCGTGTTGCGCAGGTGGTCACCCTGGCGTTCCAGCAGCGGCACGCACAGGTAGGTGCGATGGCGGGCGGCCAGCTCCGCCATACGGTCAGCGGTGGGGCCGGGAATGGTCTCGGCCATGTCTGCCCATTGCTCCACCGGCAGACCGGTAACATTGCAGACCTCAGGGAAGGTCACCAGGTCCGGCCGGGCCTGGGCCGCGGTCTCCAGCAATGCGGCCATTCGGTCACGGGTGCGCTCGATCCAGTCGGGCCCGGGCTCGACCGGGGGCATGGCGATGGCGGTAAGACGAGTTAGCCGGGCCAAGGGCGGCTCCTTTGCGCTCGATGATCGGGTGTGTGCGTCCGGACGGAGGCCCTACGACCGGCATCAGCGACCGAAACCGCGCCCGGCGGGATGCGCCCCTAACGGCTGAGGTCGCGGTCTGGTGACCGCTCCTACCGATGCCTCTGTCCGTGACTCTGATCGCGGTCTGGTGACCGCTCCTACCGGTTGCCTTGCCCGTAGTAGGCATCTTTGCCGTGTTTGCGGAGGAAGTGCCTGTCCAGTAACGCCTGGCTGATCGGACCGGCGTTCGGGTCGAGGCTCTCTGTCGCCAGAGCCATCTGCGCCACCTGCTCCAGGATGATGCTATTCTCCACAGCCCTGGCGGGCGACGTCCCCCAGGTGAAGGGACCATGCCCGGCGACCAGGACAGCGGGGATCTGCAGCGGGTCCAAACCTGCGAAGGCCGCGACGATGGCCCGGCCCGTCTCCAGCTCGTAGTCCCCCGCCAGGGCCTCGGGGGTCAAGTCCGCTGTCACGGGCACCGACCCGTAGAAGCTGTCGGCATGAGTGGTCCCGTAGCAGGGCAAGGCACGCCGGGCCTGGGCCCAGGCAGTGGCGTAAGCCGAGTGGGTATGCGCCACGCCGCGGATGGCCGGAAAGGCACGATACAGCTCCAGATGGGTGGGCGTATCGGAGGAGGGGCGGAGGTCGCCCTCCACGATGTCGCCCTTCAGGTCCACGATGACCATCTGCTCGGGCTGCATGGCCTCGTAGCTGACCCCGCTGGGCTTGATGGCGACAAGGCCGTTCTCCGGGTCGAGCCCGCTGACATTGCCCCAGGTGAGGATGACCAGCCCGGAGTCGCGCAGGGCCAGGTTCGCGGCGCAGACGTCGGCTTTGAGTTGGTCGAGCATAGGCAGTGACCTCAGGTTGGACGGCGGGCCGGACAGGTCCGGCCTCTCCACGAGCACGGTGCCATTCTCCCCCTCCCCGTCCAATAGAGAGAGCCGGGGGGGCGAGGTCTGTCAGTACGCGTTCAGGCGGTCCGCCTCGGCGTGCAGCTCAGCCAGCGTCGTGGGCGTCAACTCCAGGCCCAGCTTCTCCGCCAGGGCGTAACCGACCTCGATGGTGGTCTCGACCGCACGCCGGCGGCCGCTGGTGCGGTCGGTCACGTCCCATGTGTTGTGCGTCGGGTTGTGCAGGTACAGCACCGGGTGGTCGCGACGTATCTGGTCGCGGACGCTGGCCTCACAGATGGCCATGGTCTCGTCAAAGCTCAGCTCCGCCTCGGCGCGGCAGTCGGTCACGGTCCAGGTGTCCGGCGCTCCGGCCGGGATGGGCTCCAGGCCCCGGGTGATGGGGAACTCATAGAGGTCGAGTTCGCCCGGTGCCAGACGGGACTTGCTGCTGCAGTGGCGCGTATGCGGGAAGGCGCCCCACCAGAGGTGACCGATCTCGTAGCTCGGGTTCCAGCGACCAGGCGCGGTCACGTAGCACTGCCGAACCCCCAGCTCCGCCAGAATGGGGAAGGTGTAGTCATTGGCCTGGGCACAGCACGCGCCGAAGCTGTCGGCAGCCATGCCCATGGACTGCTCCCAGTCATCCTTGGCGAGGCGGATCGCCTCAAGCTGCTCGTCGTAATCATACCAGGTCATGGGCCGAACCCAGTCGTAGTCCTCGGTCGCTCCCGGCGGCCGGTAGCCGCGCACCTGGAAGTGCAGCGCCTGCCAGCAGCCGTTACGCTCCATCTCCTGCAGGAGCGCTGACTGCCGTCGGGCGACCTCCGGCTCTGAGCAGAAGCCGAGGCAGTGCTCCAGTCCGCGCTCAGCGAACAGCTCGTACAACCCGCGTACGGCCCGCTCCGCCACGTCCCAGGTCTGGTCCGGGGAGCCACCGGGCTTCTGCGGTGTCTGGCAGTCCATGAAGTAGAGGAAGAAGAGCTGTCGCCGGTTCTGCTGAGTCTGGGTGGGGCGCACGTTGCGTCTCCGTTCGTTTGCGATGGGACCCCTCCGCCTCGCCGCTCTGAGTTCGCTCGCAAGCTCCGTCGCGGGGGGCCCGGGGTGAGGGCGGTCTACCACGTCCATTGCGGGCTGGCATAGGCCACAACCACGCGGATGGGGGGACCGACGCGGTTGCAGACGTTGACCCCATGGGCCTCCAGCACGTTCAGGCCCTCCAGCATCGGCCAGGTGAAGCCCGCTTCGGTGCGCTGCCACGGGCCCCCATCCAGTCGGTATTCAACATGACTGAAAAAGGGCATGCAGTGCTCGAAGGCCACTTCCAGTCGTGCCCCATGGTCGTCCCATGATGGGCGCATCGTCGGACGAATAAGGTTGACGGTGGGGTAGAGGTCGGCCTGGTGGGAGCTCAACCTCTGCGCCGCCGTCGGCTGGAAGTGCGCGATGAAGCTGGGAGGGCAACGCTGATCGAGCCACGTCCAGCCGTTGATGCTCAGACGGGCGTAGTAGTCCATGGCCTGGTGGCGGCCGAAACGGGTCAAGTTGCGGCCGATGCGCTCCTCGGTCCACGTCTGGTCGCCGGTGAAATCGCGCAGATTCTGGATGGTCTCGCCCCTGGGCAACACGAAGTGCGGCTCCTCCTGGACCACGTCCACCTCATCGGCGACCCCTGACATCCATGCCTCGTGGATCTCCAGGGCGCTCAGCGGCTCCCCTTCCCACTCGTAATGACAGTTGAGATCCGGGTCCAGAACGACCCACTTACCGAAGTCGTTGGACCAGGCCTCGGGCAGGGCGTGGCCGACATTCCAGAAGGTGTAGTCGCGGGGAAAGCCACTGTCGCGAAGCCCAATCCCGATGCGCCGTGCCGGCAGGCCCAGGGCGGTGCAGCACTCGGCGAACACCTGGCCGTAGAACCCGCAGGTGAAGGGCTCGCCATCGGCCGCCAGACGCAGGATGTCCAGGGCGTCCTTGACCTCGCCCCACCGCTTCCCCCAGCCATGATCCCAGCGCCCCCGCACCCAGCGTTTGAGCGCCAGGAGCTGTTCCCATTCGCTGTCATAGTCCGCTACCACGCTGTCGAGATGGAACTCCTGGCGCAGGGTGGTCAGCCGCTCGCTCAGGGGATCGCCGTAGTCCTCAGGGCTGAAGCGGCCCTCGAAGTCGCGGACATGGTACTCGACAACGCAAAACTCGCCCGGCGTGCGGCGGATGGTGTCCAGGTCCATGGAGTTCAGTCCTTCGGTCTGCCAGAGTACGAGACGGTTAAGGAAAGCGGCTCACCAGCGGACACGTCAACGGTCAGCGCAGTCCAGCCGCCGTCCTCGTATGACACCGACGCCATCGCTACGGTCTTGCCGCCTGCGGTTGCGGCCTGCGGGGGACGGCCGCAGCAGGGGGGGAGCAGCACGGTCAGTCCCGTGAGGTCGTCGGGCGCGGTGAGGCTGAAGGTCAGCGTTTCGGTCTCCGCCTCCCAGGCATAGTCACTGATCTGTGTCGCCGCCCGGCTCTCGGTGAACTGGAGCCATTCGCGGGCACTGACGCTGGTGAGACCCAGGTCCCGGGCATGGGCCAGGACGCCCCGGAACCAGTCCAGGCAGGGCACCGCGCCGCGGCCGGCCAGGTTGATGGGGTGGAAGTACGGATGGAAAACGCCGTGGTACTTGCCGGCCAGGTCGTCCATGAGGCGGCGCGACAGCGCCAGGGCCTGCTCCTGGGTCTGCACGGGCAGCAGCACCTTGGGCGTGCCCGCGCCGTCCTCCATCTGCACCGTGCTTTGCTCGTAGCAGTCCAGTGGCAGGCCCTGGCGGTCGAAGAAGCGAGCCGGCAGGGCGCTGCCGTTGAGGTAACCGCTCTGGTACCGGTAGCCGTTGCAGAAGTTGGTGTCCAGTCGCAGACCGAGGCCGCTCAGGACGCGGGGGCTCTCGTCCCAACCGGGGAAGATGATGCAGTGGGTGCGCAGAGCGACCGGCGCGAAGCCGAACTTCCGACGGAAGCGCCCGGTGACGGCACCTACCTCTGCCGCCCACGCTTCCGGCGTGGGTTGAGAGCCCGTCCACGGGTGGGGTCCGAAGTCATGTCCACGGGCTCGCAGGGCCGCGATGGCCGACGGGTCGAAGGCCTCGATCTCGGCTGTCATCATGTAGAGCGTGTACCTGGCTCCGAACTCCTCGACCGTGCTGATGACCAGCTCCAGGTCTTCCCAGGTCATGGCGTCGCCGTCACCATCCAGGAAGAGGAGGGCCGGGGCAGCATGGGGGAAGTGCCATAGCCGGGGCAGCGGCGGGCCGTCGGCGGTCAGGCCGCGGATGACGCGCACCAGCAGGTCACGATGCACATCGGCCTGCGGCACATGGCGCAGGGAGAAGCAGCGCTGGCCCTCGAAGAGGTCGTCCGCGCAGAACTTGCCATCACGGTTGGCGTCCGGGTCCGTACGATTGGTGGCGAGTTCCGGACGCCCTTGCTGCAGGCGCACCAGCACATCAGCCAGATCATAGGTGAAGACCGCCGCGTTGCCATTCACGGCCACGGCCGGATAAGCGCTGCGCTCGCCCGCTTGCCCGGCGGTCCAGGCGAGCACCTGTGCCGTCTGATTCGCCCAGACGTGGTTGTGACCGGGGCATTGCAGGTCGAGCCAGGGAAAGTCGGTCGTCCAGGGATGGCCCGGCTCCACGGCGATGAAGGCATCGCGGGCCACGGCGTAGTTGCCTTGCAGGCGCTGCATCCCCAGCAGTGGACCCCAGTCACCAGGTGGCTGGAAGACGACGAGCTTGCCACCGCTGGCGAGGCAGTCGGCGGCACGCTGCGACGGTAGCCTCGCGGCCGCACCAGCGGAGACGATGGTCACGGCATAGGCCGCGAGTTCAGCATCCGCCACCCGGCTGTCGCAGTAGTGATGGCAATGATACCCCTCGGTAATCAGTGCTTCCCGTAAGGCCCGATCAAAGACGTGGGCCTCGTCAGGAGCAGTCAGCAGCAGGACCGGCGAGGCAACTGACATGCCTAACCTCTGATCAGCGCGACGCCCTCGCGCACCGCGCCAGTGATGTACTCCAGATCGTCGTCAGTCATCAGCGGATGGATGCTCAGGCAAAACAGACGCTCGCCCGTGAGTTCGCTGACGGGGATGGAAGCGGGGTCAAAGCCTAGGGTGGCCAGGTAGGCGTTGTGCTTGTACGTCGGGTTGTTCATGACCACCGTGCCCACGCCGCGCTCGTTTTGCAGCCAGTCCATCAACTGCTGCCGCTTGCCGGTGGCCCAGTCCTCGGGCACCATGATGGTGTAGCCGTAGTAGACGTGATAGTAGCCTCCGGGCTCCGAGGGAAGGGTAAGCTCCGGGATGTCGGAGAGGAGTTCCGTCATCTTGTGGGCGCGGTCGCGGCGACGAGCGTTCATCTCATCCAGCCGGCGGAGCTGGATCAGACCCACCGCGCCCTGCAGGCGAATCATACGGTAGTTAGTGCCCCATAGCGCTTCCCCGGCCCCGAAGGAGCGATAGGCCCGGCAACGGCGAGCCACCTCATCGTCATCGGTGGTTACCATGCCCCCCTCGCCCAGTGTGGTCATGTTCTTGCTGGTCTGAAAGGAGAAGATATTCATCCAGCCTGCCTTGCCCACTTTGGTGCCCTTGTAGCCGCCGCCACAGGCCCGAGCGGCGTCACCGATGACCTTGGCCGGACCGTGTCGCGGGTTGGGGTGAGCCTCGGCCACCGCCTGTAGAGCGTCCATGTCGGCGGACAAACCGTTGTTATGCACCGCCAGGATGGCCCGGGTGCGGTCGGTCATGCGCTTCTCGACATCTGCCGGGTCAATGTTCATGGTTGCCGGGTCTATCTCCGCCATGACCAGCTTGGCGCCCTGGCCGAGGATCGCCAGGTGGGTTGCCGCGTAAGTGATGGCCGGGCTAATGACCTCATCGCCGGGCTCCAGGTCCAGACACATCATGGAGGCATCCAGGCCGGTGCCGCAGGAGTTGAAGGCGATGGCGTGCTTGACACCACAGTAAGCCGCAAAGGCCTCCTCGAACTGGCCAATCTCCGGTCCACCAAAGCCCTTGCGCCAGTCCATGGAATCGCGCATGCAGGCGACAACGGCCTCGATCTCCTCCTCGGTGTACCAGCCGCCCAGCGGGGGCAGGCTGGGATAGTTGCGATCTGCAGTGGACATGGTTACCCTCCTGTCGGGCGTGCGTGCGAGACTATACGCCGGTCTGTACCGCGCCGGTGGGTCGCTGTGGTTGGGAAAGGCACGGCGGCGGGTTCCAGGCCCCTGCTTTAGAGGGCATCACGGCTCCACGGCCGTTCGCACCTCGGCCAACGTGGCCGGCACCAGCTCCAGCCCAAGCTCGCTCGCCGTGGCCTCAATGGCGTCGGCGATGAGCTCCAGGTTCTGGCGAAACCGATCGGCCGGATCGTCATAGCGCCGCGTGTCATGGGTCATGACTACCACGGACTTCAGCCACCAGTCGTGCTCCACCTGCCAGCGCACGTAGTCATGGATGAGCTCGGGCCCCCAGTCCGCGATGCCGCCAAGCTCCAGGCGCAGGTGCCGCGGGTCACAGGGGGCCTCGCGGTGCGGGCCGACCTCGCCAAGAGCGGCAGCCGTGGGCATATCCAGGAAGCGCTGGTCCGGCCGGCCCTGGCGCCAGTGTGCGAAAGGCACCTCATTGGCCCACACGGCGCCGACTGACGGGGAGTTGCGACCTGGGAGCATGACGCTCCCCTGCGTGAAGCCCAGGTCCAGCAGGATGGGGAAGGTCTCCCACGTCGCAGAGAAGCAGCCCGAGCGGTAGCTGGTGGGGACCTGGCCCGTCACCGCCGCAACCCGCTCCTGGCCCTGGGCGAGCAGTTCGCGCTGCGTCGCTGCCGGCAACTGCCCCAGGTGACGGTCATAGCCTAGATCGGTAGTCTGCGGGTGCATGTGCAGACCCAGGTCCGCCCCGGCGGCGCCCAACTCGCGCACCACTTCGGGCAGCCCCTCCGCCAGGCGCGGAATCAGGAACAGGGTGGCCCGGTGCCTTCGGGCTCCCAGGGCCTGGACATAGCCGCGCATGGAACGTTCGGCCATCGCCCAGCTCTCGGCCCCACCACTGACGGGCGACTCCTCCTGCACGGTCTCGCAGTCCATGGTCCAGGTCACGAAGAGGCGGTTGTCCGTCATGGGCCTTTCCCCGTCAGGTATTGCCACCACCCCGGCAGCCGAGGGTTCGGCAGCGGTCAGGCGGGCACCTGCCGCCCAATGCCAACGAGGAGTCGCTGACTGGCGAGGGAATAGAGCTGACATGGCCTTCCTCGAGCTTGCCCGCAAGCGCCGCAGTGTCCGTCACTACCGCCCCGACCCCGTACCGCCGGAGCTCATTGAGCAGGTGCTCGAGGCTGGCCGCTGGGCCCCCAGCGCCTGTAACAGCCAGCCCTGGGAGTTCATTGTCGTCACGGACCCGCAGGTGCGCGAGGCCATCTACCAACTGGCCAACGTGGTGGGACTGAAGTGGCCCCACCTGCGCTCAGCCCCGGTGACTATCGTCGTCTGCGCCCGGCGCCTGACGCCCTACTCCCGCGACGACGCCATCTTCGCCGCCCAGAACATGTTGCTGTGCGCCACCGACCTGGGCCTGGGGACCTGCTGGATCGGGGGCTTTAATGAAAGCAAGATGAAGCGCCTGCTGTCGGTGCCAGAGAGTTACCTGCTGCCAGGGATGTTCACCCTGGGCTATCCTGCCACTGAGCCGGCGCCACCGCCCCGCCGCGAACTGACAGAGATGACTCACACTGAGACCTACCAGCGGCGGGGTCTGGACTTGACCAGGCCGCGGTTCGTCTGGTCGGTTCTCAAGAAGCTCTTCCGACTGCAAGTCCGCAAGCCCCGCCCACCGACATCCCCGTGATTCAGGGCAGCAAAGTTCCCTCCACCAGTGCCCCCAGAGCCTCGGCTGACAGCGGAGCCACATTGGCGCCTTCGGCCGACAGCAGATAGTCGCAAAACTGTCGCAGCAAGTAGCGGGCCTCCGGCCAGGACTGGTTCAGGTCCAGCGCCGAGATCAGGAGCCGCCCCTCGCCCACCGAGCCCTCGTAGAGGTAACCCAGCGAGCGTCCAACCGGGTAGGAGTGCAGGACACGGATGATGGGTTCTACGGCCGTCAGACCCAGGGGCTCCAGGTCCAGGGGCGGCGCCTGTGCCATCAGGCGGAAGAACTGCAAGTCTGCCCACCCTTCGTGAGGGAAGTCGCCGAGGGCGCGGTGGTCGGCGATGATTGTGCCGTCATGTCCGTCCTCGTAGGGAGGATAGTTGGCCGGGGGGGTGAAGTAATAGCGCCCGTCGGTGAGGCCGAGCTTGCCGTCGAAAGGCCTGAGCAGACCCTCGGAGGCTGCCAGCAGAACCCGTCCCCCCCGATGCAGATGAGACATGAGTGCGTCGTCGAGGCACTCGGTAAGCACCACGACATCCAGCGGCAAGCTCTCCGACACCGCCTTTGAGACCTCGGTAAGGCTCGCAAGCCAGGTATGCTGCGGCTCGCCGTAACGGGTCGCCCCCAGCGGCCCGGCGTCGGACGGCAGGAGCCACAGCGCCCACTCATTGCGATAGATCCGCTCGCCCTCGGTGAGGGAGACGCTCAGCGAAGCCCTTGTTGGCTGCGAGACCGTGGGAACTGCAAGGCTAAGGCGGCCTGCGGCGCAGGTCAGGAAAGGCTCGTGCCCATAGGTCAGTTCACCCTGGGCCAACACCTGGCCGGATGCCCGAAGCTCCCAGCGGAGACAGGGCTCTCGCAAGGGAGGGTGGCTGAAGTCGGAAACCCAGAAGTCAAGGCCCAGCTCGTCCCCTGGCATCAGCACGCGGTCTGCGAAGCCAAGACTGCTCAGAATGACTGTGTCGCCGTTCGTCTGCCGCCAGGTAGCCGCGTCCACCACCTTTGGTTCATAGAACTCATTGATGATCCCCTGTGGTGACGGATTGGTGTCCATGGCATTGAAGTGACAAATGCCGGCCAGACGCGGGTAGTCGCGGCGACAAGCCTCCATCTTGGCCTTGGCCTCGGCAAACTGCAGGTGCTGGCTGGTCTCAGCGGCCCGTGGCAGCAGGTGCGCCAGACCGTGTCGAGCTGCGGCGGCCCACGCAGTCTCAGCGCCGTAAGGTCTCACGGCCCCGTCATAGCGGGACATGAGCCGGACATCAGGGAGTGAACTCCACCAGCGGTACTCGTGCTGGATCAGCGGCTTCTCACACTCGGCTTCCACACTCGCCTCTGCATTGACGAAATCCTCGGGCAGGGAGTCGTTGTGCCCGCCATCCGTCCAGATGATGAAGGCCGTGGGCTTCAGAGCCTTGGTGTCGTGGTAGCACTGCCAGGCGATGCGGGGGAAATGAGTGGAGGATCCCAGCTCGTTGCTCATGCAGTAGAGGTTCGCTGAGGGGTGATGGACATCACGCGCGACGACGAGGTTCCACTGCTCCCGCAGCAGGCGGCGATAGGCGGGCGTCGGGGGCGGCCAGGCATAGACATGCCACTGGGTATGTCCGCCCCAGCCACCGAGCATGCCCATCTCGCTTTGCACCAACAGGCCCACCTCGTCGGCAACATCGTAGTACTCGGGGCCGTAGACGTAAGACTGGCAGCGGACATAGTTGTAGCCGTAGTCGCGCAGTGTCCGGAGCTTGCGCCGCCACCGGTCGCGATCGGTGTCGGGGCAGCCCGTCTCGGGGCAGGAGAGGAAATCGCCGGTGCCACGCATGTAGTAAGGGTCACCGTTAATGAGGAAGCGCTTATCCGCCGTTGCCAGCTGCACAAAGCCCACTCTCTCGACCATTGCGTCCTGCACCCGTTCGCGGGCCACGAGCGCCACCTCCAGCCGGTAGAGGTTGGGACAGTCCGGCGACCAGAGGTGAGGGCCCTGAACACGCAGCCGGACCTCGTTCTCGCCCGGCGCCACCGGAAACTCGTCGGCAACTACGACCGATCCCGGCTCCGGGCCCAGCGCCAGCCGCAGCCGCAAGGGGGCGTGTGCCGTTCCCTCGATGGTGGCTCTGACAGTGAGCTCGCCGGTCTTGGCGTCGGCGTGAGTCCAGAGGCGGGCGAGGGTTGCCGTGCCGGTGCCCCGCAGTTCGACCGGCCGGTAGAGCCCCGACCAGTTGCCCTGCCAGGAGTAAGCAAAGCCCAGTTCCCGGTTGGCCTCGTAGACCCGGACGACCACATCCGCGTCTCTGCCCGGCTGTACCAGGTCCGTCACCTCGAAAGAGAACGGCACGAAGGGCAGGTCATTGCCGCCTATGCGGTGACCATTGACCCAGACCTCTGCCGACGGGTGGGCTCCCCCGAAGTTGAGCCAAAGGCGCTCACCGCACCAGTCAGACGGCGGCCGAACCGTCATGGCATACCAGCCGGTGCCGGTGTACGTGGCGCGAAAGGTGCGGGCCTCCAGGCGGAAGTCCCACACCATGTCTTTGCTCTCGTTGCCAAACCCCTGGCCCTGCCAGCAGCCGGGTACGGCAATCGGTTCGGCGATCATGTCCGGACACCGGTACCAGTGCTGAGCCAGGCCGACCTCGTCCGGGTCCAGGCGGAAGCGCCAGTTTGAGTCCAGGGGGCACCGGGTCTCGGAGTCATGCGCTAACACCGGGTTCACGCGGGCAGGACGGATCAATGCTGCTCACTTCTTTCGCTTTGCAGTATGGGGCGCCAATGCCTTCTTCCACAGGTTCCCGATACCTCTCGGTCCATCTGGTTGGAGGTCTGAAGCTGGCGTTCCCCGAATGTCCCGGCGCATCCATCCCCATAGCCACGAGGTCTGAACATGACGCGACGCTTGGCGTTTGGGCTGTTGCTTCTACTCCTTCTCGTCTCCATCGCGGGAAGCCAGGACACCGCGGTTTCCTGGCCCATTGCCCCCAGCGTGTCCTATACGCAGGAGCGGCTGGCGGAGGGGCCGTGGGAGGTGCGCGTGGTGCGTGTGGCCCGCGGACAACCGCTGGTCCGGCTGGACATGGCCCTGGGCCAGGGGCAACTGCGCGGGGTCGAACCGTTGTCTCGCCTGGTGGCTCGCGAGACCACTGAAAGCGACTACGTGATCGCCGGGTTCAACGGGGATTTCTTCGTCATGGCCGGGAACCCCAACGCCGGGCTGTGCAGTGGGCTCTGCATCCGGGGCAACGAACTGATAATGACCGCCCGCGGTAACCCCGCCTTCGCGGTCATGGCCGACGGCACCCCACAGATCGGGGTGTTTGACACGACCGGCACCGTGCGGACGCCGACCGGTGAACTGCCGATCGGTGGTCTCAACCAGCCGCCGGTCGAGGGCGGGATCACCGTCTACACTGCCATCCATGGCTGGCCGCAAACCGAGGGGGGCGTCGTAGTCGCGGCGACGGGCCTGCCGCTGACACCCAGCGGCACATGGGAAGGGCACGTGACCGGGGTTGTCCCCAACGGTACGGAACGGACGGTCGGTGCCGGCGAAGTGTTCCTGCGGGGAGCCGGGGTGAATGAACTCAAGGTCGGCGATGCCGTGACCCTCGAACTGCGGACGCCCGGTCTGCCGGGCCCGGTCGCCATGGCTGTAGGGGGCAACCGGGTGCTCATGCGCGACGGTCAGGTGCTGACCAGTCCGGCCGACGAAGACCCGCGCCACCCGCGCACCCTGGTGGGCTACAACGGGAAAGAGATTATCCTGGTGACCGTGGATGGCCGCCAGCCCGGGTGGAGCGTGGGTATGCGGTACCACGAGCTGGCTCTGCTCATGCAACGCCTGGGTTGCACCGATGCCCTCAACCTGGATGGTGGGGGGTCAACTACCGCCTGGGTGCGCGGGGAAGTGCGTAACCGCCCCTCGGGCGGCATCGAGCGCTGGATCGCCAACGCGGTGTTGGTCCGCTGCAGTGCTCCCCGGGGGCCGCTGGCCCGGTGGATCATCCGTCCCGAACGTCTCGACGGCCCGTCTCCCCTGCGGGAGCCGCTGACCATCATCGCCACCGACCGCTGGTACAACCCGGTGCCGCTGGACCTGTCCGGTCTGCAGGTCCGGGCCGAAAGACGCAGCGGCTGGGGTCTGGTCACCGCGAGGATTGCTGACGGAGTGTTGCGAGTGTCCGGCGGACCGGGGGAGGCAGTGCTGCATCTGAGCCTCCCAGGCGGTCGTGAGATCGGGGCCATACCGGTGCGGCTGCGACCTGCGCCTGGGGGGCCGAGGCATGAGTGATACGATCTACCGTGCCGCGGTCATCGGCCTGGGGTTCATCGGCGCCGGCGACGAGGTGCGCGCCGAGGAAATCGGCCAGCGCGTCGTGGACCTGTGCGGCTCGGTGCACAGCGACGTGCTGCAGGCACACCCCCGCACGATGCTGGTGGCCGGAGCCAGCCGCGATGCAGGCCGCCGTGAACGCTTTGCACGACGCTTCCCCGCCACCAGGGCCTATGCCGACTACCGCGAGATGCTGCGGGCTGAGCATCTCGATGTGGTCAGCGTGGCCGCCAACACGCCGGCTCACGCTGAGCTCACTGTGGCCTGCGCCGAGGCCGGCGTGCGCTGCGTCTTTTGCGAGAAGCCGCTGGCCACCTCGCTGGCCGACGCAGATCGGATGCTTGCCACCTGCGCGGCCCACGGCACGATGCTGGTCGTGAACCACAACCGGCGCTGGCATCCAACTTATCACGCCGCGCGCCAGGCGCTGGCCGACGGCGCAATTGGCGACGTGGTCTGCGTCTACGCCCACTGGCCCAGCGGGCGGCTCGGAAACGTGGGAACCCATGTCTTCGACGCGCTGCACCTGGTGATGCGAGAGCGTATCATCGCCGTCAGCGGCACTCTGGACCGGACGGGTCGGCCCGACTGTCGCGGGGCGCAGTACCACGATCCCGGCGGCTGGGGGATCGTGCGCTTCGCCGGTGGCACGCACGGCTTTGTCGAGGCCTCCGAGACGCTCCCGGCGCAGGTTGGCCTCGGGCTAAGGTTCGTGGGGAACACCGGTGAAATGGCGCTCAGCGACCGGGGCTGCCTTGTCACGGTCCATCGCGGCGAGACCGTGCAGGTCGCCGGCCCGGCTGATGACGTGGTCACGATGCGGCTGGCAGTGGACGAGATCGTGAACGCACTGGACATGGGAACACCACCGACGTCCACCGGGGAGGACGGCCGCGCCGCGCTGGAAGTCATCATCGGCTTCCACGCCTCCGACCGGCGACAGGGGCAGTGGGTGGACCTGCCGCTCACGGGGCAGGATCGGCAGATAGAGGTCCAGATTGGTTAGCGCTCGAGCCTCAGCTCCACGGGCTTCCAGATGCCCGCCGCCCAGTTGTCCTTCTTCACCTTGACCGTTAGCCGCTGAGTCCGCCCCGGCTTGAGCAGCGGCGTCACCTCCAGGGCGAAGGGCTTGTCCCACATCAGCCCCACGTCCTGCGTCTGCGCGCCCACCCGCTGCCCATCCAGCCACACCCAGCAGTTACCATCCACCGCCCCGAAGAGCAGCCAGGCCTTTCGTCCCGCCGGGACCGCTGGTGTCTGCAACTCGGTCGTGTACCAGGCCACGCCGTGGTAGTTGTGGCCCTGGTCCACCCAGGAGGCATCGGTGCGGATGTCGGTCCAGTTGCCGTCCGGCACGGCGGACGCCCAGCCCGCCGCCTCGCCTGCGTCCTCGGGGTCGGTGCGGAACTTCCAGACCAGCGGCAGCGTGACCAGCAGGTCGCCGGTCATGACGCTTAGCGGCGGGCGGTAATCGCGCCCCAGGCGGTCGTAATACCCTACCACCGGCTCGATCTTGTGCTGGTCCACCAGCGCCCAGATGCGGTCCTGCAGCTCCGCCTGGCGCAGGTAGAGGGAGGGGTCCTTCTCGGCGGCCGCAGTCACCTGGTCCAGCTCGGCGAAGAGCAATGAGTAGCGGAGACGCGCCAGTCGGCCGCGCACGGCGTCATCGTCGGCCAGCGCCTCGGCGCGGTCGAGGCAGGCGTGGCCGTAGCGCAGAACAGCGGGAGTGAAGCGCGTCATGTCGTTGAAGGAGACGTGGGCGGACGCGGCGTCGCGCACCGACCGCTCCAGCCGTCGCCAGTACCGCTCCACCTCGGGGCCGGCCTTCCCGTAGACCCGGCGGCAGAAGTCGCTGATGTAGGCGTCCACGTCGGTGTTGACGTCCCACTCCAGCCTGGCTCGCAGGTTCAGCAGCAGCGGTGAGGCGGTGAAGGTGGTGTCCCACTCGTCGCTCAGCCAGCGGCAGCCGCCGGCGTGGGCCGTGCGCAGGATGTCGGCCTCGGCTTGGAAGAACGGGCCGGGCGACTCCATGTGGTGATAGTCCAGATAGCGGTACAGCGCCACCGGCGCCAGGCGGCTCCAGCCCTGGAAGCGCTCCATGCCCTTGGCGTTTGTCGGGCACGAGCGGTCCCTCATGCCATGCCTGAAGCACTGGTCCCACCAGGTCAGCTCGATCATCACATTCCGGCGCGGGAGCACCCGGTACGGCAACTCACGCGTCGAACCATAGGCGAAGGTCGCGATCCAGCGATCCGGGTACTGCTCCTCAACCAGCTCGGCCACCCGGTTAATGAAGGTCAGCCAGCGGTCGGTCAGGTGCAGACACTCCAGTCCGTTCTTGCTCCAGTCCTGCGGCACCGGGTCGAGGGCTTTGCAGGCCTCACATTCGCACCAGTAGTCCGGCTCGTCCTCGGCATTGATGCAGTAGCGCAGGGCCTGCGGGTGGCTGGCGAAGAAGTCACAGATCGCCTCGGCGAAGATGTGCGGCAGGTCGGGGTTGGAGACGCAGATCTCCGCCGCGCGGCCACTGGAGTGCAGGTGGGTACGCCGGCCCTGCACCAGCGGATAGTACTCGGGATGGCTGGCAAACCACTTCTCCGGAGGGAGGATGTGGTACAGCGAGTGCCCCGCCACCTCGTCCCGGCTGCCTCCGCGGATGGCGCCGTAGTCCCAGGTGGTGGCATAGGACGCCTTGAGGCGATTCATGCGGTTGCGTGCCGCCCAATCTATCCACTCCTCCTCGTTGCAGTGCTTCACCGTCCAGTCCGGAGGCGTATGGAAGGCCTGGATGATGTGGCCACCGCGCAGCTCAAAGCTGGGGCGGTGGACGATGAGTGTCGGAGGCAAGGACAGCTTCTCCACCTTGGGGATGACCTCGCCCAGCGGACCGGGCCAGCACCAGCGGCAACCCAGGACATGGAAAAGCTCCTGCACCGCGTAGTAAACGCCGCGGGGGCTGTTGCCCAGGCAGACCACGGCCTCCGGGCCGATGTCCAGGACAATGCCCTCCTCGCCCGCCTCACGAAGCTGCGGACTGTAGTTGCGGCCGGGCGGCACGACGCCCACCCAGACGTAGCGTCCGAAGGTGCCTGATGGAGCCGCAGACGCCGCCAGAACCGGCGGGGTCTGTCCGGTCATGGCCTGAAAGACGCGCTGCAGTTCCTGGGCCAGGTAACCGTGGTGGGCCAGGGCACCATCGGGGATCACGATGCCGCTGATGGGCGGACCGTCGGTCGGGACCTGCCATACGGTGGCGGGCGGCGGCGCCTGGGCCAACTCGACGCTGATGTCGTCGTAGTAGACGGTGCCCCCGCCCCGGTTCTGCAGGTAGAGGCCGTGTCGCCCGGTGCGGCTGACCGTGAAGTCACGCTCAAAGAGGGTCCATTCGGGCAAGTCCGACAGGCCTTGGCTGAAGCCCCGGTCGTCGCTGGGCACCCATAGCTGGGCAATGCCCCCACCCTCGGTTCGGACCCAGGCCCGCAGGCGGTAGACCGCCCCCTCCAGCAGATACAGGTCCGTGGTGTACCAGCGCGCCCAGCCCTCGGTCACGCCCTCCCTGGCACGGATGGCGAGACAACGCTTACCCGAGTGGGCCTGGTCGCTGATCAGGAATTCGTAGTCGCCCTCCGCGATGTGGTTCTGCCAGCCCAGCGGGCTTTGCCTGCCGCCTGTTTCGATGTCACCGTTGGCGATGATGTTCTGGGCCCAGGCGGAGACGGCGCACGCCAGGCCGAGCATGACCGCGACTGCACGCATGGTGGCTCTCCTCGATTGTCTGTCATTGCCCTGCAATGGGCGCGAAGGTGATGCTGATCTCTTCGTCGTGGTCGCCGAAGACGAAAGGCTGGCGGATGATCAGGGAGCTGTCATTGGCGTCCCTGGCGATGTAGAGGCCTCGGGGATTCGTAACGCACAGGCCCGGCGGAGCAGCGATGAACACACTACCCGTCTCGCCAGCCGGGCGCCTGGCGCGGCCGGCGAGGGTCATGCTGGCCGCGTCCCAGGTGATGCCACTGAGCTCCACCGCCCCCTGCCAGACGTGCATGTCCGTCCCCACGACCCACGGATGGTCAGTATACGCGCTGACGCGGTACAGTCTCGCCGATCGCGGCGGGACCACCGCCCGCAGCTCACCGGTGATGACGCCCAGGTACTGCTCGTTCCAAAACTCCCAGAGGCGGTACTGCCCGGCGAGGTCCAGACCCAGTCGCGCCAGAGCGACTGGCAGCACCAGCGGGTCATCGCCGTAGTTCAGGACGCCGAGCAACTCCCACTGGCCCCAGTCGGTGGCGACGTGTTGCCAAAAGAGCTTCGGGTAGTCGTTGGGGGCAAGCGATTCGAAGAGGTCCAGCGGCTTTGCGCAGTCCGTAGTGCGCGGAAACACCTTCCGGATCAGCGCCAGGCGCTCTTCCGAAATGGTGTCGAAGTCATCGCCCAGCATCACTGGTCCGCCGCCCAGGCCGAAGATGGTGGCCACGATCTGGGCCTCGCAGACCGGGATGGGCTGGTCGAGGGTTAGCACGTTGCCCGAATCGTTAACATACAGCTTGCGGTGGGTAAAGTAGCTGCCGGCCATGTTGCTGGAAGCGTACTTGTGGGAGGTCCAGAAGTTGGCCGAGTTGATGACGAAGGTCGCCGGGTAGAAGTACGAGTTGGGATACAGCGCCCGGCCCTCGCCGTAATCGTTGCCCACTCGCGCGGCATTGATATAGCCCGTGTTCTGGAAGGTGGGACCACTGCTGGAAAGCAGATACGTGTCAGCCCCGGCCGCTTCGCGCACCACGGCGAGGCCCCGTCGCAGCACCGCCGGCCCCGGCGGTACGGACCGGTCATGGTACCCGTCATAGGGGAAGCCCTCGCACGACCCCGAGACCGCGTTCAGGAAGTCCACCATATAGTAGCGGATGCCCCACTCGCGGTACGTGGCAAAGACGTTGGCCACAAACTCCTTGGTCCGCGGGTGGGTGGGGTCCAGCGAGTAGAGCTTCGGGCGCTGCCCGGGCGGCAGTTCGCCCGACTTGCCATATTGCCA
Organism: Armatimonadota bacterium; assembly: GCA_013178155.1. Classification (GTDB taxonomy): domain Bacteria; phylum Armatimonadota; class Zipacnadia; order Zipacnadales; family UBA11051; genus JABLXH01. The sequence continues at coordinate 24,070 of JABLXH010000015.1, forward strand.
TTCGCCCCGGGAGACCACCGGCTCGCCACCGTAAGTCAGGAACATCTCCCGCATGGCGGCGAAGCGCTCCGGGTCGGCGTCGGTCAGCCAGAACGGGGCACACCAGAAGCCGAGCTTGAAGCCCAGCTTGCCGAGTTCGCTGACCAGATACCCGGGTCCACCGGGGAAGTTGCTGTAATCCCATTCCAGCCAGTTGCCGGGAAGTCCGTCCCGGATGTTACCGATGCTCACCCAGACGTACTCGATGTCATGCCCCGGCAGTCGCCGGCGAATGGCTCGGCAGTTGCGCAGGACGACATCCTCATACCGCTCGCAGTTGAAGGCATCCACCCAGGCCCAGCCCAGCCAGCCCCCCGTGCTCTTGGGCCAGACCGGCGGCCTGTAATGCGCCTGGACCCGGTCGGCCCAGCGTTCCAGCCCCATGAAGAAGTCGTCAGCGACCTCGATGGTCAGCGTCTCCGTGGCCACCCACTCGCCCGGGGGGAGCTTCCAGTCCTCGAAATCACAGACGCACTCAAGAGACGCGAAGCCGTCGGGGCCATAGCTGAAACGGTGCACCGTGGTCTGGCGGTCGAAGGTGGCAAACGCCAGGGTCAGGGCGCGCCGAGCCTCGTGGCTGACGACATGCAGGATCGTGCGGGCGAAGCCCTCACCGTCGTTACAGCGGTGCACCAACGCTGGGCCCGTGGCGCCCATGGACTTCAGGTACACGGCCTGCCCCACATCGCCCTGCAACGCGATTTCACCACGGTGCGCGGCGATGTGCAGCAGACGACAGGCGCCCAGCGCAATCGGCTGCGTCCCCCGGTTGGTGATGCTGGACGTCACGGTCACTGTCCGCGCGTCGGCGGAGCGAGTGACGCTCAGTTGCCAGTCCAACTCGGCCATCCAGTAGTGGATGTGCAGTTCGCCTCCGTCAGGCCCAATGGCGCCGTCAACCGAGGCTTGCTCCAGGGACAGGTCACGGCCGTCGGCCTGCAAAGAGACCTGGGCCGCGAGAGACACGCGACCATCGGCAGAGGCGATCCGCAGAAGACGCTTCACCGCGTCGAGTTCCAGTGGGGCCCAGGTGTCAGCGGCGACTTCAGTCATCGGTTTGGCTCCTCGCTGCCGGCGGGCGGACGGTCTGCCCTGACCCAGTTCCGCCGCTGCCAGAGGTAACGCGTGTCCTCGTCCACGCGCGGCGCCGCCGCCAGCAGCACGATTCCTTCGAGCAGGGCGTAGGTCAGCGTGCCGAAGGTGATCCACATGGCGACCACCTTCACCCCGAAGGTGAAGGTGTAGAGCAAGAAGGCCGCCAGGATCCAGGCCGTGGCCTTGTTCGCATACGTGTGCAGCGGTGCGCGGCGACGATACTGCAAGATCATTGAGACGGCAAACAGCGCGAACAGCAGCGCGATGAGGTACCAGTAGTGGGTGTAGAGCTCGCGCCGGAGCAGATACACCCACCCCAACATCGAGACCTGCACCGAGTTGTCGGCGACGCTGTCCAGCTTGGCACCGAACTTGCTCTCGCCGCCGAACCTGCGGGCGATGGCCCCATCAATGGCGTCAGTGAACCAGGTGAAGGCCAGCGCGCCCGCAAACCACGCGTGGCTGCCCATGAGGGCGATGACCCACAAGGCCGGGATCATCGCGATGCGGATCACACACAGGGCGTTCGGTACGTGCTTCATGACGCACCTCGGCTGCGTGACGCCCAGGACTGTCCAGCAATCGCCACTGCACGGCGGGTGCCACAGCCAGCTTCGCTGGCAGTGCGGCCGTCACGTCCAGGAGGCCTGGCCGTGTCACCCCCTCCTCAGGGCCGGGGGCGGCTGGTGCGCAGAATCACAGCGTTCAGCGGCGGGTGGCGGTTGGCAGCCAGCAGAAAGAGCTCGCCACCCACTTCCAGCAGGTAATCGCACATGAACTCCTCCCCGGACCGGGCGGGAATGTCCAGGCGCGAGAAGGCCCGACGGCGCGGGTCAAAGACCGTGAGGGTGCCCAGGAAATGGTGTGGCTGGCCGTCAATGGAGTCCGTCCCGCCGATCCAGGTGGAGTGCACAAAGTAGAACAGTCCCCGGTAGTACCAGCCGCCGCTGACGTAGCCGAACCACTCGCCATACCCCGGCACCGGGATAGGCTCCTCCCAGACGCCGTCGGCGACCCGAAAGGGGATGATGCGGCCATTGAGGTGGTCGGCCACATACAACCGCCCATCTACCACCTCGTTCGAGGGGGTCGGGGTGGTGTTGGGGTAAGGGCACTTCCAGTGGCCGGTCCACTGCCGGGCCTTGACGTCGAACCGCACCAGGTCGTTGCCCGTGTAGGTGCTGCCCCAGACCTCTCCCCGGCCATCGTCCAGGAAGGTCATGTACAGGTCGCCGGACAGCGTGTAAGGGCAGACGAAGGCCTCGCCCTGATGTCGCGCCGGGTCCCACTCAATGACCGCCCCGCCCTGACCCTCCTTGCCACAGGTATACAGGTAGACGCGCGCGCGCCGGGGTGAGGCGAAGCCGCCGTAGATGTGCTCAGCCCGTGCCGGGGCAGCGTACCTGGCGATGGTCCGTGTGTCCTGGTCATAGACCAGCAGGTAGTCCTTGTCAGGCACGCAGAGATAGACCTCGCTGCCGTACGCTACCGGCCACAGGTGCCCGCTCCATGGCTCGTCCGGTTCCAGTTCCCTGAGCTGGAGGCGCTCCAGCTCGCCGGTGGCGGTGGCATAGCGCCAGAGGGTCCAGTCCACGATGGGCGTGGTCCAGATGTTCCCGCGCGTGTCGGCCGACGGCTCATGAAGGCGTCCAGGGGTCGGCCCGACATCGTGCCGAAAGAAGACTGGCCCGCGCACCTCGCCGCGCGGGGTGGCGGTCAGCAGTCCCTCGTTGGCCATAGCGGTTACCCCGAGCGAGAGCACGCCAAGCATCGCGAAAGCGGCACGCAGAATGTGCACCTCAGAAATGGATCTTCCCGATCTTCAGGCGGGCCGAGCGGGTCATGTTGACCATCAGGGCCGCCGTGGCGATGGAGTAGAGCTTGGCCTGGGCCGAATCGGCTCGCGAGGTCAGCACCACCGGCGCCAGCGCCCCGACCAGTACGCCCGCCACATTGCCACCGGCCAGGAAGGCAAAGGACTTGGCCAGGATGTTGCCGCTCTCGATGTCGGGGCAGACCAGGATGTCGCACTTCCCGCCAATCTCGCTCTTAATGCCCTTGACCTGGGCCGCCAGCTCATCCACGGCGTTGTCGAGGGCAAAGGGTCCGTCCACGGTGCAGTTGGGGAACTGCCCGCGCGTCTCCATGGTCGCCAGAGCCGCGGCGTCCAGCGTCGCCGGCATCTTCGGGTCCACCAGCTCCACCGCTGCCAGAATGCCCACCGCCGGGCACTCCAGCCCGAACACGTTGGCCAGGTAGACCGCGTTCATGATGATGTCAGCCTTGGTCACGAGGTCCGGGGCAATGTTCATGGCCCCGTCCGTGACGAAAGTGAACTTGCCCCTTGCGGTAGTCTCCAGGATGAAGACATGGCTCATGATGCTGCCCGTGCGCAGGCCCTTCTCCTTGTCCAGGATGGCGCGCAGGAAGTCGTCGGTGTGGATGTGGCCCTTCATGAGGATGTCTGCGCGCCCCTCACGCACCGCCAGGACGGCGCTCGCGGCGGCCTTCAGGTCGTCGGCCTCATCATGGATTTCGGCAGTACTGAGGTCCAGGCCCACCTTTGCTGCCTTGGCCTCGATCTCCGCCCCGCAGCCAAAGAGCAGCGGCCGGGCGATGTTGGCTGCCACGGCATCCCGCACCGATTCCAGTACACTCTCCTTCTCGGCGACCGCCACGGCGACCGTCCGCACCGGCTCCTGGCGCGTGGCCGCAATGACCTGCTCGAAAGTCGTCAGCATGTGTGCCTCCGGTATCTCAGGTGTTCCGTCCGCGCGCCGCGATGCGCCAGACATCGCGCACCACCCCGTCCTGCGCGACTACCATCCAGTCATACAGGTTCAGGCAGGTGCAGATCCGTGGCGGGATGATGCGGACCTTGTCGGCGACCCGCAGCGACCCGGCGCGCGCGTCCAGATAGCCGTGTTCATCATTGATCTTCACCACGCTGGCCTCGGGCGGGTCCACCAGCCAGCCATAGCCCTCCGTCAGTTTCCCCACCTGCTGGTCCAGGGCCTTGGTCCCAGCGTCCAGGATCGCGCGATCGGGGGCAGGGCGGCTGATGACCGTGGCCAGCACCGTCGCCGCCACCTGCTCACGGGTACAGGTGCCCAGGTCCACCTGGTTGTGGTCGTTGAGACAATACGTCCCGGAGCGGATCTCCGTGAGGCCGCAGCCCGGCTCATAGCACGGCCCGGACGGCGTCGAGCCGCCGCTGACTCGCGCAATGTCATGGCCGTCAGCCCGCAGCTCCTGGGCGAGGGCGGCCAGCTCCGCGGCTTCCTGGCGGCAGAAGGCCCGACGCTGCTCCAGGTCCCCTACGTACGACCGCGCCGCATAGGCCATCAGGCCCACGAGACGCAGCCCGGGCAGGACGGCCAGTTCGCGGGCGAAGGGCACGACACGCTCTGGAAGCACGCCGCAGCGGGCTGCGCCGGTGTCCACCTCGATGAGCACATCAAGGGTCAGCCCCGCCGCCGCGCAGGCGGCACCGATGGGCCGGGCGACCTCCAGGCTGTCTACCGCCACCGACAGCTTCGGCACGCGCCGCGCCAGGGCCACCAGCCGCCGCACCTTCGTCTCGCCCACGATCTGGTTAGCGATGAAGATGTCCTCGATGCCCGCGGTCGCCATGACCTCGGCCTCGCCGAGCTTGGCACAGGTTACCCCGACGGCCCCCAGGCGAAGCTGCAGGTGGGCGATCTCCGGCGTCTTGTGGGCCTTGATGTGGGGCCGAAGCTGCAGCCCCGCGGCATCTGCCGCCCTCTGCAGTCGCGTCAGGTTGTCCAGGAGGATGTCGTAGTCCACCACCAGCGCCGGGGTGTCTACGGCGTCAAGGGGTTGACCGGGAAGGGGTAGCAGCATCCGTAGCCTCCGGTAGCCGTTTCGGCAGGGCAGCACAGGCCCACCTCGGCGAACCGAGGTGGGCCTGCAAGGCGGGCAAGCTCTGCGGCCTCCCTAGCGGTTGGTGGCAGCCTGAATCAGCCAGCTCACGACGTTCAGAGCGATGCTGACCAGGAAGATGATCAGGCCCCACAGGTTCCAGGCCTTCATGGTCTCCTGGAACTGCTGGAGGCTGTCAAAGCGACGGTTCTGCCAGGCCAGTTTGTGCCCGCTGATGCCCAGCCAGATGGCGATGAAGATGTTCACGCAGGGGATCAGCGCCAGCAGGCCGATCCAGGTCTTGTTGGCAATGGCCCAGATCCAGTTGAGGCCAAAGCCGCCCCAACTCCAGCCCATTGCCTCGACCTCGGGCGGTACGGCGGCCGCCGGCCCCCCGCCGGAGGTGTTGCCAACGGCGTAGCCGGGTGTGGCGGCCGGAGGGCCGTAGGTCGGAGGAGCGGTGACTGGCTGGGTCGGGGGGCGTAGGCGGGAGGCTGGGCTGGTTGGGCGGCTGGTGGCGTCGCTGGCATGGCGGCGGGCGGGGCGGCGGGTGCGGGCTCACCAAAGACCTCCGGCAGCATCTGGTCTACCATGGCGGCATCCCAGCCCCCGCTGATAAGGCCCTCCCGCACCTGCTCATAGGACATCCCGGCAGCTTTGGCTTTCTCGACGTAGTCGGTCAGCGCGGCGCGATGCTCGTCGCTCATCTGCCATCTCCTTTCATGCGGGCCCGCAGGCCTGCCTTGGGGAATGCGACCTCGTCTCAGCTCTGTCTGATGTCCGACTGTTGCTCTCCACCCCCTGCCTCCCCCGGCGGCAGGTGCACGAACTCTAACTTCGCCACGAGCACCGTAGTCGCCTGCTCACTGACCGGCAGGCGCTTCAGCCGCAGGCACGGTCGCTGGCTCTCGTGCTCGCTGGGAAGCAGGTCTACCGCCCACTGGACCGGCTCCCCTGTGTTCAGCATTATAGCAGACTTCGGTTCGATTGCCAGAGGCTTGAGCTTGACGGCGTCACAGACCGGATCGCCCACCAGGTGCACATAGAGCGTGTTGCCCCTTCGCGTCAGCAGCACGTCCCGGTTGTCCGTCAGATGAGAGCACGGCTCGACGTCCACCAGGGCCTCCCTCACTCGCGCGTACCAGTCTCCGAGTCGCCGCAGCACCGCCCGTGCCCTGGTCGGGATGAGGCCCTGGGCTGTGGGCCCCACGTTCAGCAGGTAGTTGGCTCCCCGGGCCAGGTACCTGGTCATGCTGCGCTGCAGGTGCCGGTCCGTGTAGTAATCCTCGTCCTCACGATACCCCCAGCTCTCCACGCCCACTGACTGGCAGGCTTCGGTGGGTCGGTCGAAGGGCTGGGCTGGGTCGCCCTCCGTACCTGACTCGCGCTCGGGCGTGCCGAAGTCGCCCTCGTCAAAGCCCCGGTTATTGATGACCGCCGCCGGCTGCAACTCGCGGATCATGGCGTTGACCGAGGGGTCCCCGTGCTCGGGCACATTCATGTCCCACCAGAAGGCATGGATGGGCCCGTAGTTGGTGCACAGCTCTCGCACCTGCCCGCGCAAGAAATCCATGTAGGCGTCCCAGTCGGGTTGGTCGCCGGGCTTGGGACGGGGCAGTTCGTGGTGGCGGCCCTGGTTGGGGTAGTTCGGGTGGTGCCAGTCAACGATGGAGTAGTACAGTCCGAGCGGGAAGTCCCTGCGGTGGCAAGCCTCGGCCAGCATCCCCACGATGTCGCGCCCGTAGGGTGTGTGCATCGTGTTGTAGTCGGTCAGCTTCGTGTCCCACAGGCAGAAGCCGTCGTGGTGCTTGGTGGTGAAGACGAGGTACTCCATCCCCACCTCCTCCGCGAGGTCCAGCCACTCTTCCGGATCGAAGGCCGTGGGATTCCACTGCTCGCGCAGGTTCTGGTACTCCACGGCGGGCACCCGCCGGCGCCACTGCTCCTGCTCGTGCCAGCCGTGCAGAGCATACAGCCCCCAGTGAATGAAGAGCCCAAAGCGCTTCCGGAAGAACCAGTCGCGGGCATCACCGAAGCGACGCATCTTGTCACCTCGCAAGCAGGGGGCACAGCATATCGCCCTAGGGAGGGGCGTCACCATTTCATTGCCCCCGCACTCTGCACCTGCCCGGTATTCCGCAGGAACAAAGGAGGAAGAACAGGCGTCGATGAGGAAGAAACCAACCGTGATCGTGACCGCGGACCTTGACAATAGCTGAAAGGAGTGACGTACAGGCATGAGTCGCAGAGGCTTCACTTTGATCGAGCTTCTGGTAGTGATCGCCATCATCGCCATTCTCGCGGCCATCTTGTTCCCAGTGTTCGCGAAGGCTCGCGAGAAGGCAAGGCAGGCATCCTGTGCCTCCAACGTCAAGCAGATCTCACTCGGCTTGCTCATGTACGCGCAAGACTACGACGACCGCTTCATGAACGTTCGCCAGGGACCAGGGGGTTGGGTGCAAAACGTCCAGCCCTACACCAAGAACTGGCAGCTATTCACCTGTCCCAGCATTGACGCCTACCTGCGGACCTGTGGCCCGGCCACGAGCCACGGCAACGCCGCCGCGGCGCCGGCCTCCAATCCGTTGGGAGTGGGGGTCTTTGAGGGCGGTTACATGATGTGTGGCTGGGAGATCTGCTGCTGGCCCGGCCCCAAGCTCTCGGTGTTCTCTCGTCCGGCCGAGACCTATCTGATTGTCGAGGGGGACTGCATGGGAGCCTACTGGGGCGCCTTTGTCACCGATGGCGCGCCGTGGAGCCACCACAAGTACCGCCACAACGACGGCCTGAATGTGGGCTATGTTGACGGGCACGTCAAGTGGACCAACAAGACCAAGGCCGAGTACAACACGACGAATGGTGTCGTGAACTACTCGCTGCCAGGGTACTAGTCAGACTTAAGACGTATGCCGACTGCCGTGACGACACGCGGGCACGATCACCAACGCCGCGAGGGAGCTACCCTCGCGGCGTTGTACTTCGCCCCGAACTATGCCCTAACGTACCAGGCCGCGCAGATACCGCGCATAGCCTTCGTACAGCTCGCGTTGCGCTGGACCGCGCTGCGGGCTCATGTAGTGGCTGAACTCAAAGATGACAAAGCGCTGCACATGCGGCTGCTGCCCGCGTAGTTGCTCGATGACCTCGGCGATAGGTGCGGGTGACCACTGGCGGGGGATGCGGAAGACCTCCAGGTCCGACCAGAAACGCGTGTTGCTGGCCCGGCAGGCCTCGGCCATGGCTGCGAAGTAGGGCACCACGTTCTCCGGCGTGAGGTCGCGGTCGCAGCCGACGCCGTCCTGCAGCATCAGGATGTCCACCTTGACCTTCGCCAGGATCTTGGTCCAGGCCTCGCGGAAGGCCTCCGGAGTCGGCTGCAGGCCGAAGTAGGGGGCGATGCCCACGGGCTTGCCGGGCGTGCGGGCATGGCACCAGGCGGCCGTGGCGGCGTAGGTCTTGACCACCGGGCTGGTGATATGGGGGCAGTTGGAGGCCTCCTGGGGAATGTACCAACCGTAGAAGGCCGGGCAGTCACCGTACCGCGCCAGTAGCTCCTCGGCCATGCGGAGGTTGGCCTCGGTCATCTTCTCGGCCGTGCCCCAACCGCTATGTAGCCCCAGAAAGACCCGCATCCGCCGCTGCGCCGCCTGGTCCAGGACGGTCCGCACGGCATCGGTCTCCGCTGCGCCGGGGAAAGGCTCGAAGGCCTGCGAGGGGTAGAAGGCCTTCCCATCAGCTCCACAGTACTGGATGAGGATGATCTCCAGCCCCACGTCCCGCATGGAGTTGAGTTCCTGGCTCCACTGCTCCTCCGTCCATGCCAGCATGGCGCCATTCAGTTGCAGAAACGTCCCCTCAAAGCGCGGCGGCGCGGCAGCGGCTTGCGAGGTCAAGGCAATCACCCCGAGGGAGAGGAGGAGTAGGATGGTTCTGTGATGGGTGGGCATGGTGCAGAGCCTTGGGCTGACGAACGCGGGACGACCCGTCCCTGCCAACGGCGTCCGCAGTGGCTGGAGGTATCACCAATCGATCTCCGGCACTTCCACCAGCCCCCCGCCCGACCTCATGCTTTCGGCCCCCGCGCAGCCGGCGGCGACACTCATGCGGCCCGCAATGGGGGTCGCCAGGGGCTCCTTGCCCTCGATGACCATGTCCAGGAAGTCCTCGGTGATGACCGGGTCGGCGCCGCCGTGGCCGCCCATGGCCGGACGGATCTCGTAGGTGCGGTCGGCCAGCTCTTTCCAGGTGTGCGCCCGGCGCATCTTCACCCAGACCTTGTTCTCCGGCTCGGAGTTCTCCACCCGCCCCTCGGTGCCGATGACCACGTAGTTGCGGTGGTAATCCGGGGTGAAGTGGCACTGCAGGTAGCTGGCCTTGATACCGCCGTCCAGCTCCATGATCATCACATTGTTGTCCTCGACATCCACCTCCTGACGGAAGCAGCACTGGTTGCGCGGGCAATCGGGGTCAGCCGCTTCCCAGCAGGTGTCCTGGAGTTCGCAGTCGGGACAGCGCAAGTCGTTGGGCCTGTCGCCACCGAACATGTCGAGGCTGCCGAAGGCTGCGACCTTCCTGGTGTACTGCCCGGTCAGCCAATGGATCATGTCCAGGTCATGGCTGCCCTTCTGGAGCAGCAGGGAGTAGCTGCCCCGGCGGGTGGCGTGCCAGTCTTGGTAGTAGAAGGTGCGCCCATACCCCACGAAGTGCCGGCACCAGACGGCCTTCGGCTCGCCGATGGTCCCGGTGTCAATGATCTCCTTCATCACCCGGAAGATGTTCATATACCGCATGTTGAAGCCGACCATCAGGTGCTTGCCCGAGGCTTTCCAGGTACGCAGGATGTGGTCACATCCGGCGGTGGAGATGGCCAGGGGCTTCTCGCAGAATACGTGCTTGCCGGCCTCCAGCGCCGCACACGCGTGCTCCTCGTGGACGAAGTCCGGCGAGGTGACGGCGATGGCGTCCACGTCGTCGCGGTCCAGCAGTTCGCGGTACTCCTTGGTGACAAACACGTCGTCGCCCATGCGGCGGCGGAAGTCCGCCAGGGCCGCATCGCTGACATCCGCTCCTCCGACGACCATGGCGCGCTTGTTGTCGCGCCAGTTGTTGGCGATGCCTCCGCGTCCGCAGACGCCGATCACCCCGATGCGTAGCTTGCCCAAGTGCAGCAACCTCCTTACGTACGGCTCGACATGATGCCGGGCAGTTCGCTGCCAGTGCCGCCGGACCTGCCCGGAGTATTGCCTCTTGCCTGCGGTTAGTGTATCCTCCGCCCACAAGGGGTGCCACTAGCCGCAATGACCACACTCTCGCGCCAGCAGACTGCTCACGCCCTGCGCCACTTCAACATTTGTGGGAGCCTCTGGGCTATCTATGGGCCCAACGCGACCGCCGCTGGAGCCATCTTCTCGGGTCTGGCGCTCCACATGGGCCTCACCGAGGCGCAAATCGCGTTCCTCGTCAGTCTTTCGAGCCTGGCCGGGGCCTGGCAGCTCTTCAGCTTCTACGTCACCCGTGGCGTGCGCAGCAAGGCCCGCTTCATGATGGTCTTTGGGGCCCTGGAGATCACCTTCGCCAGTGCGGTCGTGCTCGTCTACTACCTGCCGCCGGCCTGGCGCTTTCCCCTGACGGCAGTGTTGCTCATCGGCGCCTATGTCCTGGGGAACACCAACAGCCCGCTGTTTGCCAACTGGTTCTCCAACGTGCTGCCGGAGGACACGCGCGCCAGTTTCCTCGGACGCCGCTGGTTCATCATCACCCTGGTGAGCATGGTGTACCTGTATGCGGCCAGCCGCTGGCTGGACTTCATGGGCAAGACCCACGAGGCCTTCATGACGGTCTTTTTCGTGGGCTGGATCACCGGCATCATGGGCTATGGGATGCTCATGCTCACGCCTCATCCCGAACTGGCCGAGGCCGAACGCCGCGGCTTTGCCCGCAGCCTGCTGGCGCCCTTCCGCAACCGGGCCTTCGTCCGGCTTTCGGTGTATCAGTTCACGCGCACCATGTCCTACATGCTTGCTGGCGCCTTCTATGGCGTCTACATGATCAAGTACCTGGAGCTAAGCTACAGCCAGATCGCCATCTACACTAACATCACGCTGTTCATGATGGTGGTCGGGTACCTGGCCGTCGGCAACCTGGCCCAACGGTACGGCAGCAAGCCCATCTTGCAGTTGCTCATTGTCCCGGCGCTGGCCGTGCCCGCCCTCTTCGCCCTGACCACCGGCGACAACTACCGGCTGCTCCTGCCCATTGCCTCCTTCATCAACGGCCTGTGCATCGCGGGGCTGGACATCGCAGTGAGCACCCTGCTGTACAAGACCCTCCCCGGCGGTGAGGAGAACAGCGTCTACTTCGCCAACTGGAACAGCATCATCTCGGCCGCTGCGGCCTTCGGCCCCTTTGTGGGCGGCCTGCTCAAAACCTACCTGCCCGCCACTATGGTCGTGGCCGGGGTGGAGCTCAGCAACCTGCGGGTCATCTTCGCTCTGGCGACCGCCGTCTCGCTGATCCCTCTGGTGCTGTCGGCCTTCCTCCAGGAGGGCGAGGCCATCTCGCCCATCTACGTGCTTGGGCAGTTCCGTGGCAATCTGTTGTCGCTGGCCTACAACTACGGCCTGTTCACGATGGCCCGCAGCCATGAACTGCGGGCCGAGGCGCTGCTGCGCCTGGGGCGCACGCGGTCCCCACTGGCCGTGGATCGGCTCCTGCGCGGCCTCAACGATGTCAGCCACGAGGTACGCGCCAAGGCCGCCCGCGCTCTTGGTGAAGGCCGCTTTGCCGAGGCGGTCGAGCCGTTGACCCGGGAACTACTGGACAAGGAGTCTGACATCCGCCCCGAGGCCGCCGAGGCGCTTGGCAAGATTGGGGCCGCTCCGGCGGTGCTGCTGGAGGCCCTGCGCGATGAGGACAACCGTGTCCGCGTCAGCGCCGCTGTCGCCCTGGGCGAGCTGCACACACCGGAGGCCCAGGAGGCGCTGCTGGAGGCCCTGCGCGGCGAGTTCGACCGGAACCTGTTCCCCACCCTGGTGGATGCCGCGAGTCGCGACGGCGACCTGCGGCTGCTGTTGCCGGCCCTGGAGGGGTTGACCAAACTGCATGCGCCTATCGTCCGCCTGCAGGTGATCAACGGGATCTGTCGTGTGCTGGGCGAAAAGAACCACTACTATCGGCTGGCGACAGCCGATGAGCTGACGCAGGGGCGCATGCGCGAGAAGATGATGGAGCGCATCCGCCGGCTGCTGAGCCGCTCGCGCTACGGCAACGAGGAGCAGAAGCAAGCCCTGGCGGACCTTGGTGTGCGTCTGGAGGCAGCGCTTGACCGCGATGACCTGGACACCTTCGCCGGGCTGGCCCTGGAGGTGGCGGGGATCGTGCGGCAACTGGACCTTGACCGCCCCATTCCGCACCACGCCGCCCTGGCGATCCAGCACTACCTGGCGCACATCGCGGACGACACGCCGCCTGATGAGGTGATCGTCTTCCTGGTCACGCTGCTGACAGCCCTGGCCCGCGGCGTGGCCGAACCCACCCCGGCGCGGACCTGACGTACCGGGTCCCGACAATGCTTTACACCGGCGCGCGGGTCTGCTATACTTCCTGCCCCGGAGTGCGCGCTTAGTTCAGTGGCTAGAACGCTACCTTGACACGGTAGAGGCCGGTGGTTCAATTCCACCAGCGCGCACCATCCAGAGACTACCGCCGGCAGGAGGCAGACGGTGTCCGCACATTCAGGAGCCGTTGTGCGCTGCACTACGCCGGTCGCATAGCGCGGCCGCCTTCCCAAGGCGTCTCATACCTGGTCGTAACCCGCCGCGTCGGAAGCATCACGACGCGGCGTTTTGCTGTGTAAGGTCATCGCGAAGGAGAGCTCACCATGAGCGACGAGATCACCTTGACACTCCCGGACGGGTCAGAGAAGCGGGTCGCGGCGGGCACGACTCCCCTGCAGGTGGCCGAGCAGATCGGCCCGCGCCTGGCCCAGGCGGCCGTGGCGGCCAAGCTCAACGGAGCGGTGATCGGACTGGGCACTCCGCTGCAGCAGGGCGGCGAGTTCTCCATCCTGACCTTCAAGGACCCCGAAGGGCGGGACGTCTATTGGCACTCAGCGGCCCATGTCATGGCTGACGCCGTCGTGCGCCTTTTCCCGCAGGCCAAGCCCACCATCGGCCCCGCCATCGAGGAGGGCTTCTATTACGATTTCCACATGGACCGACCCTTCACCGACGATGACCTGGCGCGCATTGAGGCCGAGATGCAGCGCATTGTCGCTGCCGATGAGCCCTTCACCTGCGCCTATCTGAGCGCTGCCGAGGCCCGGCGGCGGTACGAGGCCCTGGGCAATGAGTACAAGACCGAACTGGTGGCCGACATCGTGGCTCTGGAGAACGGCCTGGAGCCCCCCCGGGGGCGAGAAGCTATCGAACGGTTCGAGGCGGAGCACGAACGCGAGTACGAGCAGGTTCGGGTCAGCATCTACGACCACGGCCAGTTCAGCGACCTCTGCCGCGGCCCCCATATCCCTTCCACCGGCCGCCTGAAAGCGTTCAAGCTTACCTCCACCTCGGGGGCCTACTGGCGCGGGTCAGAGATGAACCCAATGCTGCAGCGCATCTATGGCATTGCTTACCCCGACCAGAAGCTTCTCGACGAGTACCTGGAAAGACTGGAGCAGGCCAGACAGCGCGACCACCGCAAGCTCGGGCGCGAACTGGATCTGTTCTCCTTCCACGAGGAGGCCGGCGCGGGGCTGCCCTACTATCATCCCAAGGGCGCCATGCTGCGCTACCTGGTGACCGAGTTCGCAACCCGTGAACACCTCAAGCGAGGGTACCAGCTCCTGCGCACCCCCCACCTCATCAAATCAGACATCTGGTACATCTCCGGCCATGCCCAGCAGGGCTATCCGATGTACTATACCGAGATTGAGGGCCAGTCTTACGGCATCAAGCCCATGAACTGCCCGGGCCACATTCTCATCTACAAGACCCACAAGCGCTCCTACCGCGAACTGCCGCTGCGGTACTTCGAGCTGGGCACGGTCTACCGCCACGAGCGCAGCGGTGTGCTGCACGGTCTGCTGCGGGTGCGGGGGTTCACGCAGGACGACGCCCACATCTTCTGCACGCCTGGCCAGCTCAATGCCGAGATCATCGGGGTCATCGACTTCGCTGACTTCATGCTGCGGACGTTTGGCTTTGAGCACTTCCAGGTCTATCTGTCCACGCGGCCGGAGAAGTCCGTCGGCAGCGACGAGCAGTGGGAGATGGCCACTAACGCCCTCATCTCGGCGCTCAATGAGAAGGGCCTGGAGTTTGACATTGACGAGGGCGGCGGCGCCTTCTATGGGCCAAAGATCGACGTCAAGGTCCGCGACGCCATCGGCCGCATGTGGCAATGCGCCACCATCCAGTGCGACTTCACCCAGCCCGAGCGCTTTGATGTGACCTACGTCGGCGAGGACGGCCAGGAGCACCGCCCGGTGATGATCCACCGCGTCGTGCTGGCCGGCATCGAGCGGTTCCTGGGTATCATGATCGAGAACTACGGCGGGGCCTTCCCCGTGTGGCTGGCGCCGGTGCAGGCCCGAGTGCTGCCCATCACCGACAAGCAACTCGACTACGCCGCTGAGGTCACGCGCACCCTCCGTGATGCGGGCTTTCGGGTAGAGTTGGACGAGAGCAGCAGCACCCTCGGCGCCAAGATCCGCGACGCCGAGCTGCAGAAGCTGCCCTACAGCCTCATCGTTGGCGCCAAGGAAGCCGAGGCCGGCACGGTGGCCGTGCGCCATCGCGAACAGGGCGACCTCGGCCCGGTACCCCTGGCGGACTTCATGGCGCGACTGGCCGAGGAGAACGCGCCGGGGAAGTAGAAGTCCAAGCACCTCCGAATGGCAGCAGGGCGGCTAATTTACACCGCCCCGCTGCTTCGTCGACGGACGAGCGCGTAGAAGTGTTCTGCCTACTACCTCCGCTTCTTGAGTTCGTCCTCAAGATACCACCGACGCACTTCGGAGTATACGGCCGCGTACACCGACTCATCGCGGCCCACCAAGTGAGGGTCACCGTTCCTATTATCACTAGCGGTCATCACAGTGTCTACAAGGCGCTTGCCATGAGCGTCGAAGAACAGCCGCGGGTCGGTCGTCCATTGGAAGCTGTCGTCAGGTCCCGGAATGAGCAGAGCTCTGAACCCAGCGAGAACCGGGAAAGCTAGCCCCTTCTCCACTGGGTACCTGCCCTCCTTACCGATGAAGTGGTACGTCGCCACCGACTTACGCCCACGCTTCCGTCGATTGGCCTCTATAGTCTTGCCATACTTACCACGCTCACCGGTCTCATCCGGCGCGTTGTAGAGATCGGGCCACCTATACCTTATGTAGTCATAGAGTTCACACACGTCGACCGCGACACGCGCGAGTTTTCGGTATCCCCAGCGATCTCCCGGCTCTAGCGACCAGTCCAAGCACTTGGCTGCGTTCCTATAGGCGTCAACGGGATGATCATTGTCGCTGAACCGCGTGGGATTGACACAAGTCAGCATTTGCAGGATCTCTAGGACCAGAACGGGTTCGGGGTCGTTCTCGCTAAACCGGACAAGCTTTGCCTTGTCGCCGAGCGCCTTTATCAGCCACTCGAAGCTTCCCTTCTTGTTCTCCAAGCTGAACGTCTTGAGACTCATTGAGTAGTTGCGTGCCTGAGCAATATCGAGCAGGTGTTCCTCGACACCAAGCATGATTTCCAGGCGCACGCGCTGGTCAGCCTCGTCGCGTGCAGGCATCGATTCGCTGTCCTCAACTACCACGCTCTTGATGGAGTGAAAGGTATGTCCTCCGTCGATTATCCCATAGCGAGGATCGTCGTTAGGGATGTCAAGAACCAGCTTTGCGGTCTTGGGGTCGTAGTCCACAGACCGCGCCGAGATCGTTATTCCCCGGTTCAGCAAATGGAAGCGCCCATCCCAACGCCGCAGCGACTCCTGTATACGCTTGACGACCGGCGTCTTCGGCTTGGGGATACGTGGGTCCGGCCCCATGTCTAGGTCATGCGGCACATCGCGGACGGATAGCAGGACGTAGTAAGTCTTGGAACCCCTAGTAAAGGGATCGGGAATGGAGCGGACCGAATCGCTGGGAACGGAGAGGGTGTACTGCATGGCTATATCATCCTTTCGGGCCGCAACGCCGCTGCGATTGCGCCCACATTCATTGATAGCTGCGAGGGTCGCCCGCTCGAGCTGCCGAAGATACTACACTGTGGGGGAACTGTCTGTCAAGCCCCGAGCCTATCTTCAAAATGCGCGCTTCGTCTTGAGTCCCGCCTTGCTGGGACGAAGTCTTTGTGACTCGGTCGCCGAAGCGAGAACTACGGTCGTGCACGCGACTTACACAGTTACACTTGGAGACAGGATGGGGTTCCGGTCGAAGGGCGGGGGTAGCGGCAACGGCGTAACTTCGTCAAGACCGAAGATGGGACTGATGACCCGGGCCAAGGCTGCTCCCCCTGTAAGCTGGTACTGTGCTCCCCAGCGCGATGCCTGGGCATACAGGATAGGATGGATGGCTCAAGGTCCAAGGGGTACATTGCTCAAGCTGCGTCCATGGTCCCGCCGCGGTCTCGCTGGCCGGGTGAGATACCTGTCTACCGTTGCCCATTTGGCGCAGCGCGCTAGCGCATACAGTGCCCGCCCGTAGCTCAAGTGGGTGGCTCGTCTCACCGGTCGGTCTCCCGGCGAGTTCTGCTCTCCGGCGCTGAGCTGCCGCTGGGGCACACGGCGTCCCAGCCAGCCGAGACAGTAGCGGCACGCCTCCAGTGGCTGGCGGGCAAACAGGTACTCGCGCACCCGCGCCAACAGATCCCCCGGAGCATGCAGGTCCACCCCATCGGCGGACGGGGTATAGCCGTCAAGCCCCAGTCGGTCCAGGTATCCCGGCAGGTTCACCGGCATGCTGCACTTGTACAGCCACCCGTCACTGAACATGTGGCAGTGCTGCCGGTGCGCGACCCCGCAAGTGGAGTAGATGATCCGCGTCCAGAGGTCCATCGGATGGGGAGAGGTGACAGCGGCCGTGCGGAACTCGCGAACCTGCTCCACGATGAGGCGTACACGATGAGTGCGGGCCTGCGCCGCGGCGGCCTCCAGGACCGCCTCGCTCGGCGGCGTCTGTGGGTAGAGACTGACCCGGACAACGTCTACATAGCGCCAGAGATCGTCAGTCACTGTGGGCAGCAGCAGACCGTTGGTGGTCACGGTGACCGTCCTGGCGATGCCCGATTCACGGGCCAGCCGCGCCATCGCGGGAAGCTCCGGGTTCAGCAACGGTTCGCCACCCAGCAGCACGAGGGTCCGCGCCCGGATCACCGTGGCAAGCTGCTGGAGATGGGCCGCAAAGCTTTTGGCGGAGGGCAACCGCCGGGGGACGTAGGGCGACAGATGGGAGCAGTGGGCACAGCGCAGATTGCAGTGGTGCGCGGCAGAAAACTGAATGGCTACGGTGTGTATCCGGCCATCTCTGAACTCGTAGAGCACTCCCCGCATGTCACCCCCTTGGCCCGCGACGAAGCTACGCCGCCCAAGCCTCCCCGGAGCCGCCAGGTCTGTCGGCGGAGCGACTGAACCGAACGCATGCAGGAGCGGACAACGTGCGGTGGCAGCAGAAGCGAGGCGCACGCGACATGGGCGGTGAGGGACCGTGGCTCTACGTCCAGAGCCGCGTCGAAGGCAGCCCCGGCTTCCTGTCGCTGCCCGGCGCCAAGGTAGAGAAGCCCCCGGGTACAGTGATATGCGACCACCTTGGAGCGAGCCCGACGTTGCAGCTGCGGATCACTGGACAGTCGCTCAAGGGCCGTCTGGAGGTCAAACTCGCCGCCGTTGCCATCGGCCTGGGCACGCTCCCAGGCCAGCGCCGAGTAGATCACCTGATCGTGGCGACGAGCGTAAGTGAGTTGCGCGCAGTGCACGCGATGATGCACCAGCGGTGTCTGAAGGTAGCCGAAGCGCGCTCGTGCGGCCGCGAGGCGCACAAACAGGTCGTAGTCACAGGAGACCGGGAAGAACGGATCGTAGCCGCCAATGCCGCGCAGGGCCTCGGTGCGGATCATGGTAGAGGAGTGCACCAGCGGCAGTGACTGTCGCGCCAGGGTCTGCCGCAAGGGGGCCTTCGCCAGGCCACAGGCCCGTCCCCAGATGACCTCCCCCTGGTCATTGATGAGAGCCGCTCCGCTGCCGACCACGCTCAGGCCGGGGTCGGCGGCGAAGGCCCGCAGACTGAACTCCAGGCGAGTGGGCACCGACACGTCGTCGCAGTCGTGGATCGCCACAAAGTCTCCGCTTGCCGCGGCCAGGCCCCGGTTCAGCGCTCCGCCCGGCCCCATCCGGGTGGTGTTACGCAGCAGCCGTATTCGCTTGTCGCTTGCTGCCAGCCCTGCTACCACCGCCGCCGTGGCGTCTTCCGAGGCATCGTCTATGCAGATGAGTTCCCAGTGCTGGTAGGTCTGCGCCTGGACGCTACGGAGGGCGGCCTCCAGGAAGCGGACACCGTTGCGAGCGGGCATCAGCACCGACACGAGTGGGGTCCTCAGTTCGGGCACAGGGATGGTTTCGCCAGACTGTGTGACCACCCCTGCCGAACACTCGTAACTGCAGGCAGGTCCACAGCTCCCAGTATGCCGGCGGCTGACGCCGACCAGACACTCCCGGCCAGGCTCTGAGGGCAGCCGAGGGCGGTCCGGAGCCCGCGAGGCTGCGCCGGGGGAGTTGGGATCGCCACGGCCGCTGGAGCGCGCGTTGGCGAGTAACCGTCTCTCTGCTGTGGCCCGCTCGCCCTTGACCACGTCCGTCCGCGCCTGCTAAGGTGTATCCTGCGGGCGGGTCGGGGGCCACCCGCGGACGTCACAGGAGATGCCCCAATGCCCTCTAACCCCAGGCTCGCGGCCCGCTTTGCCGGCATGAGTCCGTATCTTTTCCGGGACGTTCTCATCGGCCATGCGCGACTGACCCGCGGACAGGACGCACCGCTGCTGGACGCCACCCGCGAGGCACCAAACTGGCAGCAACGCGACGTACAGCTGGCCTGGCATGTGCTGGGGCTTTACTGCGACTACGTCTACGGCGTAGTGGGCGATCCCGGGAACGTTCGGCTGCTGCCCAGGGCTGCGCCGCTGGACCATACCGCCGCCTTTGGCCGGTTCGCCGACGGCCTGATGGACCTCCGTGAGAGCCTGGCTGTCGGCATAGACTTCCTGTCGGAGCTGTGGCCCTATCTGGCCCAGAAGGTGCTCCCTGACCGCACGGAAAGCGAGATCATTGACGCCTTCACTCAGGCCATGAGCGGGGGCATCTACCCTTCGCCGCCCACCCTGGAGTTCGTCACACCCATCGTCCGGCGGTACCTGGCTGGCAAGCTCTTCCGCGGCGATACCAGCCTGGCCGACGAGTTCAGCGTCCACCTCACAGCGGGCGCCAGCGCTGGCTGGGTCCAGATTGCCCAGACGCTGACGGCCAACCACCTGCTCACCCCGGGCGACAAAGTTGCCCTCTTCTTGCCCACCTATCAGCCGCTCGCGGAGCTGTTCGCCCGCCAACTTGGCTGTGAGATCGTCGGCCTGGTCAGCGACCCTGGGGGGAGCTCTGCGCCGGATGCGGAGGACCTGGCGAAGCTGTCTGACCCCGCGGTGAAGCTGCTGGCGTTCATGTCGCCAAATGACCCGACCTCGGTCGCCATGGCCCCCGAGACTCTGGCCCGTCTGGAGCCCCTGGTGCGCAGCCGCCCCGACCTGCTGGTAGTCGCCGACTATTCGGGCGCCAATCTCCTGTCCAGCCCCCGGTTGACCGCCCTGCAGCGCTGGCCACGACAGACCATCGGGCTCTACGGCTTTGCTCACGACTTCGGCCTGGCCGGGGCGCGTCTGGGGGCCGTGGTCATACATCGTGAATGCGCTGCCGACCGCTTGCTCGCCAACCTGCCGGCCGAAACGCAGGCCCGGGTCAGCGCCCGTTACGCCGGCCGACTCGTACAGCCCACGACGGCCTCCTTCCAGGCGCGCCTCACCGAGGAATCCGCCGGAGTGGCCTTCGGACATCTGGCGGGGCTTGCCCCTGCCCTGCAGGTGCTGCTTTGTCTCTGCGCTTCCTACGAGGCTATCGCGGAGCCGGCCGGAGCCACCTACCACGAATGGGTGCGACAGGAGCTCAGTCGGCGTCGCGCCGCCCTCTACCGGGGACTGGGAGGATCGCCGCCGGACCTGGGGCCCGCGGCCGCAAATCATTGCGTGCTGCTGGACCTGCAGACTTTGGCCCTGGGCGTGGACCCTGCGCTCGCCATCGGCTTGGAGCATACTGACATCTGGACCGCGCTGCTGCACCTCGCGCACGCCACCGGTGTCATCGTCATGCCCGCCCTGCCTTGCGGAGCGGGGCTGTGGTCTGTGCGGATACCCCTGGTGGGCCTGGGCGAGAGCGACTGCCTGGCCACGGGCAAGGCCATCCGGTCTTGTCTGCAGGCGCTGGGCACCGACACGCCGTGCCCGGCTTGCGATGATCTGAACCGCCTGGGGGCTTCAGAGGACTGAGTCTCTGCGGGCCCGACGTGCAACTACGGCGGCATTTTCTCATAACTAAGCTATAGAAGAAATGACTCAAAAAGCCCACAAGAACCGGTCGAAGGGGGTTGACAGGCAGGCGGCGTTTGCTATTATGCACACGGACAGAGCCTAAATACAGGCATGAACGGTCCTTGCGACCGTTTTGTGCCGGGCCAGCCACATGCGGCCACCCCCCGGGACGCGCGCTGGCCCGTTTTTTGTTAGCGTCATGCATCTGTATAACTCCACTATTATATAACCCACGTCCAGAGCCTTGGCTCCGCCCTCTCCGGAAGGTATCCATCACCTCGGTGCCGAAGTCTGTATGGCCCAAGGGAGGGTTAGCCATGGCGCAGCCAATCGACCCGCTGACCTATCTGGAACGCCAGGACAAGTGGTACCTCGGCGGCGGCCGGGCCACTTGCTTCGCGCCGCCTTTCCCACTGCATCTCGATGCTCTTGGCTTTTGGGACGAGGCCCACTTCTGCGAAGTCCCGCTCCCGCGCCTTTTCACCTGCTTCGTGGTTGGGCCCACTGGTTCCCCTCTGCGTCTGCGCCGCCTCTCACGCTCATGGCGGCCGGACCGTCTGCGGCAGACGTTCGAGTGCGAGGGTGACGTCGAGCTGCAGGTGCGAGAGCAGAAAGTAGTACTGCAGGATGATGTGTTTGCCAGCCAGCTCACCTTCCTCAACCGCAGCGAAGAGCCGCGGGAGCTGGATGTGCTGGTGTGGAGCCTTCGCACACGGTTCTGTGGCGAAGACGGCGGCACCGGTCTGTTGACTTGCGAGTGCGAGGATGGGTGCGTCCATTTTGACGAAGTGGTGGCCGGAGGCGGTAGGCTGTACCTCTGCCTGGGCGCCAACCAGGCTCCAGTGTCCATGGCGGTCAACCTCTGCGAGCCCAGCGCGCAACTGCCCTGGTACGCTATCTCCACTCTCCCGGAGAAGTTCCGCAACGGTCACCTGGCCGAGAACCGCAAGCTTGAGGTGGGCTCCACCCCGGCTGGCGATGTCCACATTGCCCTGCACTACCACATCGTGGTCCCCCCCCATGAGCGACGGGAGCTGGCGGTGGCCTGCGCCGTGGCCGCCACGCAGGAGCAGGCCCGTGCCTGTCACAGCAGCGCGGTGCAGATGGATGTGGTGGCCGCAGCCGTCAGCCAGTGGCGTCAGTTCTTTGAAGGCATCCCTTACTTCTCTTGCAGCGATCCCTTCCTGACCCGGTACTACTGGTACCGATGGTTTGGCCTCAGGCTGTGCATGGTGGACGCGGGCGCTGGATTCCTGCCCTGGCCCTGCGTCTTTGAGGGAATCGGCGGCTTCCGACAGCACATCTCGTATTCCGCCCAGTGCCACATGCTGGAGTGCGCCTGGATGCACGACCCGTCCTATGCCCAGGGCAGCCTGTTGGGCTTTCTGGACAGTCAGCTGGACTCCGGCCAGCTACGGGGACACCTGGGGTTATTTCAGGCCGACGAAGGCTTCTACCACGCCAACTGGGGCGCCCATGCCCTGGACCTGCTGGCCATCCATCCCGACGCGGACTTTGCCGCCCGTATCTACGAACCACTCTGTCGCTATGCGCAGTATTTTGACCGGGAGCGAGACCCGGAGCAGTCGGGCCTCTACGATGTGCTGAATCAGGGTGAGACCGGGCAGGAGTACATGCCCCGCTATCTGGCTGTGGACCCCGAGGCCGACCAGTGGAAGCCCATCCGTCTGAAGGGCGTGGATGCCACGGTCTACATGTACCAGCTCAAGCGGGCGCTGGCCAAGCTCGCCGCCGACCTGGGCCGGCCGGATGAGGCCAGGGAATGGTCGCGCCAGGCCGATCTTGTGGGCCAGGCGATTCTGCAGCACATGTGGGATCCCGACCGTGAGATGTTCTATGACTGCGATCCTGAGACCCTCAAGCCCACGGGGGCTGCGGCGGCAGTGGGGTTCTACCCCTTCCTGACCGACCTCTGCAACGAAGCGCACCGCGGGGCGTTGCGCCACCGTCTGCTCAACCCGCGCGAGTTCTGGCTGCCGTGTGGACCACCGTCCACCAGCGCCGACGATGGTCTGTATTCGGCCCAGGCTGAATGGAAGGGCAAACGGATGAACTGCCCGTGGAACGGGCGCATGTGGCCCATGACGGCCAGTCATCTCTGTGCCGCGCTGGCACGGGCCGCCAAGACCCACTCGCCCTTGCTGCGCCTGCAGGCAGCCGAGCTTATCCGCCGCTTCGTCCACACCATGTTCTTTGAGCAGGACCCGGAGCGGCCCAACTGCTTTGAGCATTACAACCCGGTCACCGGCGAACCCTCCGCCTACCGGGGCATTGATGATTACCAGCACTCCTGGGTCGTGGACCTCATCATCCGCCACGTCGCCGGCCTGGAACCACGCCACGACGACCTGTTGGTGGTAGACCCGCTGGACTTCGACCTCCGGGAGTTCGAGCTGCGCCGGGTCCACTATCGGGGCCATGTCGTGGACATCGTGTACGGTCCTGTAGACCCGGAACGGGCACCGATGCTGCAGGTCTTTGTGGACGGTGCGGAGCGCGCCTCGCGCGAGGGCCTGGGTCGTATCGAGATACAGCTACCCTAGGCTGACACTTGCCACATCTGTCAGACTGCCAGAGACCATGCCAGCCGCCACGCCGCCAACTACCACCGCCTCGCACCGCCGCCGCCTGGACTGGAGCGGCTACCTGTTCCTGCTGCCCAACGCCGCCGGGTTCCTGACCTTTACGCTGCTGCCCGTCCTGGCCGCCTTCTTGCTGTCCTTCACTCGGTGGGACGCAGTGGAGTCGTGGCGCGGTATCCATTTCGTCGGTCTGGACAACTATGTGGATATCCTGGGTTTCACCCGCGACGCCAACGGTGTGACGCCGCGGGACGTGTACTTCTGGCGCTACATGTACAACACCGTCTTCCTGATGCTGGGCATTCCCATCGGCATGGCGCTGTCGTTCTTCTGCGCTTTGCTGATGAACCAGAACCTGCGCGGCATCACGTTCTATCGGGTCATCTACTTCCTGCCGACGGTCTGCTCGACGGTGGCGGTGGCTGTGGTGTGGCGGTGGATCTATGACGCCGACTGGGGCCTGCTGAACCAGGGCCTGCAGTTGCTGGGTGTTGACAACCCGCCCCGGTGGCTGCAAGACCCGTCGTGGGCGAAGCCAGCCCTCATTCTGATGGGGCTGTGGATGGGCGTTGGCGGCTACAACTGCGTCCTCTACCTGGCCGGCCTGCAAAACATCCCCCAGGAGCTGTATGAGGCTGCCGAGCTGGATGGCGCCAACTGGTGGCACCGCGTACGGAGTATCACTTGGCCCATGCTGGCGCCGACCACGTTCTTCATCCTGGTGATGTCGCTGATCTCGGGCTTCCAGGGGCATTTCGTGGCCATCCACATCCTCACCGCCGGCGGACCGGCGGGAGCGACGACCAACCTGCTTTACTACATCTACCAATCCGCCTTCAACCACCAGAAAATGGGCTATGCCTGCGCCCTGGCCATGGTCCTGTTCGCGCTCATCTTCGCCTGCACCATGGTGCAATGGCGCCTGGGCAAGCGGTCCACGGAAGTATCGCTGTGAGGAGGCTCGCCACCCATGTCCGAGGACTTGACCAGCTATCCGGAGCCGCAGCAGTACTACCGTGTCAACATGACCGCGTTGACCTGGGCTGAGATCTACCGGGCTTCGGGCAACCCGCTCAGCTTCATCCTGGCGCTGCCGTTCCTCGGTGTCATCAAGCTGCTGAACCTCACCGTGGCGACGACAGTGATGCCCAAGGAGGTGACTTTCCGACCGCTGAGCCAGGCCCTGGCGCCCGGCACTGCGCGGCGCTTGCAGGCCATCGTGGACGGCCTGGAGAGTCTGGGCTTCCAGCCCTTCAGCACCTTCGAGTTGCCCGAGATGCCCTACCGCGCGGCGATCTTCGCGCTGGTGCACGAGTCGGGCACCGCCTACGCCGATGTCACCTACCTGCAGGCGCGCGACCTCCACTACTTTGAGTTTGTGAGCCGCTTTCCCGACGGCGCCTCCCTGACCACCGTCAACCGCCGGGACGGCGTGGCGATCGAGACTCCGCCGGGAAAGGTGCACCAGTACGTGGGTACCCAGGATGCCCGCGTGCTCTGGGAGCAGCACCAGGCCAAAGTGCAGGAGATGGCCGCCCTGCACGGGCCGCCGCTCTCCAACCTCAGCGCCGACAGCTTCTTTGGTCACTTCCGGCAGGCACTCCGCGAGATGGCTCTCTTCCAGGCCCAGCGCGGCGTCTTTCAGCCGACGCCGCCACCCATTTCCGCACCGGGGTCCTGGCAGAAATGAGCGTTCCTCGCCGGGCGCGTCGCGTGCCTCTGTCGGCGGTACTGACCCACGTGGCCCTGGGCCTCGGCGGGGCGACGATGCTGCTGCCGCTGCTGTGGATGATCAGCACCTCTCTCAAGGAACCGGGAGAGGCCATGACCTTTCCGCCCGAGTTCCTGCCCCGCGCGCCCGTGACCTGGACCGACCCAAAGACAGGGCGAGAGCTACCGGTCTTCCGGTGCAACATTCAGGGCACGCCCTGTCAGGTGGCGCGTCTGGGCACCCGTGAGGGTCAAGCGGAGGTCATTGTGCTGGCGCCCCAGGTTATGGCCGGGCAGCGGGTGGGCGTGCCGTTGACCATCACGGTGGACGGCCGTCCGCGCCGGGCGCTGGAGCCGGTCAAGCGCCTGGCCTTCCGCTGGCAGAACTTCCCCGATGCCTGGAACGCCCTGAAGCTGCAGCGTAACTGGATGGCCTGGGAGTGGCCCTATCGTCTGCAGCTCGGTCCCTTGCGCCTCGGCCCGTTCCGGTCTTCGGGGCTACCCCTTCGCAACGCCTTCCTGGCGTTCTACCTGAACTCTCTGATCGTCACCTGCGTGGTCACCGTCGGAGCGGTGTTCACCTCCAGCCTCGCGGCCTTTGCCTTCGCGCGGCTGCGCTTTCCGGGGCGTGACAAGCTGTTCGTCGGTTACCTGGGCACCATGATGGTCCCGGCTGTGGTCACCATGATCCCGGTCTTCGTTCTGACCAAGCTGCTGGGCATCCACGACACCTACCTGGCACTCATCCTGCCGCCGATGTTCACGGCTTATGGTACGTTCCTGCTGCGCCAGTTCTTCCTGAGCATCCCCGGCGAGCTAGAGGACGCAGCCCGCATGGACGGTTGCGGCCTCTGGGGCATCTACCGCCACGTCATCCTGCCGCTCTCCCGTCCGGCCCTGGCGACCCTGACCACCTTCGAGTTCCTGTCCACCTGGAACAGCTTCATGTGGCCGCTCATCGTCATTGACAGCATGGAGAAGAAGCCGCTGATGGTCGGCCTGTATGCCTTCATGGGCCAGTACAACACCGAATGGACACTGCTGATGGCGGCCTCGCTGATGGTCATGGCCCCGGTGGTCATCGTCTTCATCCTGGGCCAGCGGTACTTCGTCAAGGGGATCGTGCTGAGCGGCATGAAGTAGCGATACCTACAGGAGAAGAGATATGCCCAAGGACCTTCTGCTCTTCGATACGCCGGGCCCAACCAACACGGCGCAGACCCTGGCGGCGGCCGTAGCTCGCGCCGAGGAACTGGGGCTTCGTTATCTGGTCGTGGCCTCCACGACCGGCGACACGGCCGAGGCCCTCCGCCGCGAAGTTGGCGAACGCGACATGCAGGTCGTCTGCGTCAGCTACCATGCCGAGTTCAGGGGCGGTGATGAGGTGATGCCCAGGGAACGCCGGGTTGAGCTCCGGGAACAGGGGATCGAGGTCGTCATCGGCTCACACGCGCTAAGCGGCGTCGAGCGCGCCATCTACAACAAGTTTGGCACCATCGGGCCCGTGGAGCTGATGGCCCACTGCCTGCGCTGCTTCGGGCAGGGCATCAAGGTCGCCGTTGAGGTGGCGGTGATGGCGGCCGACAGCGCCGCTGCCCCCACCTCAGAGGACATTGTCGCCATCGGCGGCTCGGGGAAGGGCGCGGACGCCGCGGTGGTCATCCGGGCCGCGCACCAGAACAACTTCTTCGACCTGCGGGTCCGCGAGATCATCGCCATGGTGCGCGGCTAACGGCCGATGGGGTATGTCCCCACCTTCCGCAGTTCGTCTATCGCCGCCAGGTAGTTCTCTGCCTTGGCGCTGACGGTCACCGAGTGCGAAGTCCCCAGAATGAGGCCACCGCCCGGGGCGCAGCCGTAGATCGTCTCCCGCACTTGCTGGCGGATCTCCTCCGGGGTTCCTACTACCATCGTATGGGTCGAGAACCCGCCCCACAAGGCCAGCCGATGGCCCCAGGTGCGGCGCAGGCCCACGATGTCCTCCTCGGGCTGGATGGCCTGGTAGCAGTCAATGCCCGCCTCAATCATCTGATCAATGAGCAAGCGGTTGTCACCACAGGCATGCCATAACACGGGCACGCCGTGGCGGTGCACTCGCTCGCACAGAATCCTGATCGAAGGCATGTGGACTTCGCGGAAGGTCTTCGGCGACATGAAGGGGCCGTGGTTGTGGCCAAAATCCTCACCGATGGCGACGTTGTCGCAGCCCCGCTCAAAGTACATGCTGAAGTCGGTAGCCTCTGCGCCGCGCAAGCGCTCCTCGCGCACCTTGTCTGGCTCCTCAGCCAGTCGCAGCATCATCGGCTCCCAGTCCAGCGCTGAGGGGTAGCCACAGGCCAGCCGCCGGCCGGGACGCGCCACGACGTAGTGGGTCGCCCCTAGCTCCTGCAGCGCGTAGTCAATGATCTCCCATTCGGACTCGTCCACCTCCGCCGGCGGCTCCCACAGGTCCGGGGCCGGCTGGGGGTCCAGGCCCCCGAGCTGGAAGAGCATCAGGTCATGGGTCAGGGCGCTGTAGCGATACAGGTTGCCGCGCCAGTCGCGCCAGGTCTCGTGGTCCAGTTGCTGCAGCTTCTCGGGCTGGAAGCCCTTCGGGTAGGCCAGGTTGACGGCCAGGCCGTCCTGGTTGAACTCGCGGGCGAAGTCCACGATGTCGCGCTTCTGGCTGGCCACGACCTCGTCGCGCCCGCCGTCCCATAGCGCCTGCAGCTCCTTGAGCTTGGCCCGCCAGAAGGTCGGCCGACCCAGCAGGTCCTCGATCATGGTGTAGTCTATGGCGAACTCCATCATCGGAACGATGTCGGGTTCCTCGTGCCGCAGGGCCGCTGCCACTCGATCCTTGGATGTCATGGTGCAGGTCACCTCAGCCGGGTTGTGACGATACGGTCATCGCCATGGTGGTCGAGGACGCAGGTCTGCACCCAGAGCTCCTCGCCGGGGATCTCAGTCATCTGCAAGGTCACGTCAGCACTGCTCAGTCCACGCACCGGCGCGATGGCATGACCCAGTTGGCGGGTCAAGAGCGTCACCGGCCGGTCGAAGGTCGCTCGCGGAGCGGCGGCGCGTTCCGGGTTGCCGTTGTAGACCACCACCAGTGCGCGCTCGATGTCGAAGACGCCGCGGTTCCGCAGCCGGACCCGAAGCGCCGGCTGGGGACTCCGAGTCCCTGCCTGGCGTTCCGCCAGGAGGTGGCATCCTGCCACCTCGACGCGCAGGCTCTGGGCGAGTTCGGTGGGGCGCAGCTTCACGGCTGCTGCCGCGTCCAGTATGCCCCAGCCCAGCTTGCTGTCCCACTCCTGGCTCAGGCCCGTAGGGAAAGACTTCGGTCGGTCTGTGCGTTCCGCGCTGGACCGGCTGGAACCAGTCGCTCGCGTACCATCGCGCCCTCCGGCGCGGCCGGAAGCCATGCCTGCCGGACCATGCCGTGCAGCGGTGTTCCGGAGCACCTGCCGTAGCTGGTCGTTGGTCAGCTTCGGGAAACGCGACCACACCAGCGCCGCGACACCGCCGGCGAAGCCTGCAGCCATGCAACCGCCCTCCGAGGCCACGTACTTGCCGTTGCCGCCGGTGGACCACACGCGGTCCAGTTCGTCGCCAGTGCCCCTGTCACCAGCCGGAGCCGCCACCTCAACGTAGTCGGCATCGGGGGCGATATCGGCAGGGCCCCCGTGGCGGCTGCTGGAGCCCACCGCCACCACGCAGTCCAGGGCTGTGGTGGCGAAAGCCGCGCGCCGGCCACGGTTGTCTATGACCCCGCAGCAGATGAGGCAGCCCGCGTCATAGGCCGCCTCCAGCGCCTGCCGCAAGCGAGGGTTGTCCACCGGGGCGCCGAAGTCCGTCCCACGGTAGAAGAGCGGCACCGGCGAAGCGGTCCGTCCATGGCTGATGAAGCCATGCGGCATGACCAGCACCTGTGCCCCGTGCTCGACTGCGTACTCGATGCCTCGCGCCCAGTTGTCCTTGGGCGCACGGTAGCCCACCCGCACCGCCATGACGCGGCACTCCGGCGCACAGGCGATGACTTCGCCGACGATGAAGGAGTGGTGGTCGCGGTAGTAGGGGGTGTCTGCTCCCGGCCCCGCAGGCTCCAGGGTGGCATCGTCGTCCGCGCAGTCCCAGCCGTGCAAGTCGCCCCGGCGCGGCCGCGGGTTCACCCACAGGTGCCCGGCATGGTGTGGGTGCGGGTTGTAGCCCAGGTCAATGACCGCGACGACCACATCGGGGTTGCCCCGGATGACCCTATGGGCCTGCGGCACCCGCAGCTGCCGCAGGGGCCAGCCATAGGGCGTGCGGTGGAGAGTATCCAGGTGCAGGCTGGGGCTCAACTTGCCGCCCATCAGCCGTACACCCCAAACTCGGCGATGGCGTCCGCCATCGCGCGGACGTTCTCGTCCTTCATGTCGGCGGTCAGGCTGTTGGAGGAGGAGATGATGTAGCCACCTCCTGCGCCGATGTGCTCGATGCGGTCGCGGACCTGCTCCCGGATGTCATGGGGCTGCTTGTGCACGAGATCATCCATGAAGATGTTGCCCACCAGGCAAAGGCGGTCGCCATACCGGGCCTTGACCGCGTTGATGTCCATTACGTCGGGCTGGAGGGGATGAATGGCGGCCTGTCCCAGTTGCAGCCAGTCCTCCAGGATGGGCGTCATGTCTCCGTCGCTGTGGGTGATCAGCGGCAGCTCCAGCGCCGCCGCGGCGCGTTGCTGTACCGGCAGCACGACCTCCCGGTAGAAGGCTGGCGAGAACATGGGGCCGTTGTTGAAGGCCACGTCATCGAAAGCCCAGAAGACATCGAAGCCGATCTCGGCCAGCCGCGGCCCCAGGCGGATGGTCCAGTCGGCGTAACGTTCCATGATTTCGACAATCAGCTCCGGGTCATCCGCCATGGCGTAGGAGAAAGCTTCCAGGCCCATGCTCATCAGTGTGGCGCCGATGCCCAGGCGGATGCAGGCAATGGCGCAGAAGTCCTCCTTGTGGGCGATGAACTCCCGCGCGCTGTCCAGGAAGCCCGGGGCGTCCATATCCGGAAACTGCATCTTCGCCAGGTCGTCGCGGGTGTGGATAAGCCCCTCACCGACGACCACGACGCCCTGCAGGCTGGTGCGACCCGCGTAGACGGGCGCGAAGGCATTGTAGTTGATGTTGTCCTTGCCGAGCGCCCGGCAGACCTTCTTCTGCTGCTCGGCCAGGAACGCGCCCGAGGCCACGGGCGTGCCGTCCGGAGCGATGTCCCAGTTCACCTCAATCTTCTCTCCGCACAGCCGGGTCGCCAGCTCGTCGCTGACGATGCCCTCAATCCAGGGCACGCGGTCCGGGATCTCACGCCGCAAGGCAGCCAACACGCGCTCTCGTGAGGTCATCGGTGGCTTCTCTCCGTTCGTGTAACGTCGGGCGCCGCTAGCGGCACTCCACGCGCTGACCCGTAGCTGCCGCCTCCGTGGCCCACAAGGCCAGCCGATTGGCTCGCAGCGACGCTTCCTGCGGGATCAGGTCGCCCCCGGCCAGCCAGTCGGCGACCACGGACGTCGCCGGTGGCAGCGTCTCGAGTACCTGGCCCTCACCGCTCGGGTCCGTGACGGTGACGCGGCTGGCGGTCATATCGAGGTCGGCAAAGCCCCGCGTACCGGCCACAGTGACGCGGTAGTCCGATCCCCGGGTGTCTGGCAACATGCGCTGGCCCTCGCAGACCGCAGCGGCACCCTCCAGCTCACAGAAGACACTGGCATGATCGCGCAGGTGCCGCTCGTCGGGGTAGCCCAGGTTGCCGGTGACGGCCGATACGGCGACCGTCTTCTGACCCGTAAGCCATTCGACGTAGTCCAGGCCGTGGATCAGCAGGTCCAGGAAGAGCCCGCCAGAACGCCGCACATCGAGAAACCAGGGGGGTCGCGCGGCGCGCTTGAGCTGAACAGCCATGCGCACATGGACGAACGCCGGCGTACCGAGACGCCCTGACTGCACCACGCCTCGCAACCCGGCCCAGAGGGGATGGCCACGGAGGGTCAGGAGATTCAGTAGCTTGCGACCGGAAGCGGCGACTGCCTCCTCCACGGCTCGCTGCTGGTCCCAGGTGACGGCCAGGGGCTTGTCGCAGACGACGTCACAGCCGGCGTGCAGGGCGGCCACGATCGTCTCGGCTCGCAGGTCGTTTTCATTGGCGACGGCCACCAGGTCGGGCTGGAAACGTTGTAAGAGTTCCTGGTAGCCCACCACCACCGGGCAGCCGAACTGCTCGGCGGCTTGAGCGGCCTGGTCGGCACGCACCGCGGCGCCCACGATCTCCAGTTGTTGCCCGCGGAGGGCGGTGATCTCGCTGATGTGGGTCTCGCCGCCGACGATCCCGACCCGTCGCATGGGCTTCCTCCGGTGCTGGTCTGAGACCGGAATATAGACCGGGGCGACGTTGTTCTCCTTCCCGAGATAACCCGCCACGCAGGTCGACCGGGGCTGCAGACGGAAGCACGCGGCCAACCATTGCCGGGAGGTGGCCGGGGCCATGCGACCCGCAACCAGGCTGCGACAGGCCATGTCACGGGCGATCCGCGAGGGGCAGACGCCGGGCGTAGTGGTGCTGGTGGGAAAGGGTGACGACGTGCTCTTCCATGAGGCGGTCGGCGAGCGGATGGCCGTTCCCGACCACCGACCGATGGAGCTGGACACCGTCTTCGACCTGGCCTCACTGACCAAGCCGGTCGCCACGGCCACGGTCGTGATGCAGCTTATCGAACGAGGGGTGCTGGGACTGCGAGACCCGGTGCGACAATGGCTGCCCGAGTACACGGGCTCCGGACGCGACCACACCACGCTTTGGCACCTGCTGACCCACTGCTCGGGCCTCCCCGCCTACAAGCAGTACGCCGACGCCCTGGGGCCCCGCGTGCCCAGGGCCCGGCGGCGGCCGGAGGTCGTCGCCGACATTTGCCGGCTGCCGCTGCAGCACGCCCCGGGCAAAGGGTTCATCTACTCGTGCCTGGGCTACATCCTGCTGGCCTCGGTCGTGGAGCGGGCCACCGGGCAGCCGCTGGACCGCTGCTTCCGCGACCAGGTGGCGCGGCCGCTGGGGTTGTATGACACGATGTTCTGCCCGTCGCCGGCGCGAGTGGCTCGCTGCGCCGCCACCGAGCAGCTCCCCTCGGGGGTGCTCCTGGGCGTGGTCCATGATGAGAACGCCCGGTACCTGAACGGGGTCGGCGGCAACGCCGGGCTTTTCAGTACGGCCCCGGACCTGTCGCGGTTCATGCGGATGCTGCTGGGCGGCGGGATGCTGGGGGGCGTGCGCATCCTGGAGCGCAGGACCGTGAAGGCGATGCTGTCGCCCCAACTCAGGCTCCCGGGTTGCGTGCGCGGACTGGGATGGGACGTAGACTCCGACTACTCGCCCTCCCTGCGTGGCGACCGCTTTCCGAAGGGCGCCAGCATCGGCCACAGTGGCTACACGGGCACCTCGATCTGGGCTGACCCGGCGCAGCGCCTGTATGTCATCATCCTGACCAACCGGGTGCACTACGGGCGGGACAAGGATGTGCAGAAACTGCGGCGACAGGTGGCGGATGCGGCGTGGGAGTTGGCGCTAGACTGACCTCACCCTTGGCCGATGCAGAACAGGTGCTTCTCACCCCGCACGAACATGCGGCCTGCGGCGAAGGCCGGGGTGGAGTAGACCGCCTCGCCCAGGCGCCCCGACCCCAACTGCCGGAACTCGCGAGCCGCGGCCACCACGAAGGCGTCGCCGGTCTCGCTGAACAGGACAAGCTTGTCCCCGGCCAGGGCTGGGGATGACCGGAACCT
Organism: Armatimonadota bacterium; assembly: GCA_013178155.1. Lineage (GTDB taxonomy): Bacteria > Armatimonadota > Zipacnadia > Zipacnadales > UBA11051 > JABLXH01. The sequence goes on from JABLXH010000015.1 coordinate 56,803, forward strand.
CCCCTCCAGGTTCTCTGTCCAGAGCAGTTCGCCCTGTGCGGCATCGTAACAGCTCAACAGACCGTCCGAGGCGAGGGTGAAGACAAGCTTGCCGTCGCTGAGCGGGCTGCAGATGTCCGGCAGCTGCCCTCTCACCGACCAGGCCACGTGGCTGTCGGTGACGTCTCCCTGACCGTCGGGCCGAATGGCAGTTAGCTCCGCGTAGATGTTGGCGACGATGACCAGGCCATTGGCGAAGATGGGCGAGGGCGCGGAGTCCCCCTCGATGCAGTTCACCCGCCAGTACTCCTCGCCGCTGACCGGGTTGTAGGCGATGACCCAGGGCTTGGCGCTGGTGATGAGTTCCTCGCGCTGGCCGGTGTTGATGACAATCGGGGTGGTCCATGAGCCCTGCACCGGGCGGGGGATGTCCCAGACGGTCTGCCCGGTGAGCCGATCGAGGGCCACCAGATGGGACTTGCCGATGTCGGGCTTGCCCAGGTCGATCTGGACATAGAGCAGATCGCCATGCACCACGGGCGAGGATGCATGTCCGTAGATGTCCTCGTGCATGGGAAAGTGGCGCTGCCAGACCAGGGCGCCGGAGAAGTCCAGTGCGACCACATGGCCGGTGGGGAAGACGGCGTAGAAACGCTCACCGTCGGTGGCTCCCGTGGGCGCCGCGTAGCCGGTCATCTCGTGAAGGCGCAGGGGCGGGTCGGTCGCCTCGCCGGGCGCGACAGCGGTTGTCCACAGGCGGCGACCGCTGCCGGTGTCGAGGCAGTAGACTTCCCGGGCGTTCGCGTCAGCCCCGGTCGCAAAGAGATGATCGCCCCAGATGACCGGGGAGTTGGCGCCCGGCAGCGGCAGCGCGGCCTGCCAAAGGATACCTTCGCCCGACGCTGCGTCCCAGTCTGGCGGGAGGCTGACGTCCGGAGCGATGCCGGAGCCGTCGGCGCCGCGGAACCGTGGCCAGTAGTCTGCCGGGGGCTGCGCGGGAGCCAGAACCACGAAAGCTAGCAGTCCGAGCACGAAGCTGCAGGCCGCAGCGAAGCCGCGGCCCGACCAGTGGCACCGAGTGGTTCTTGCCATCTCACCACCTCCAGAGTGGGTCCCCTGACCGCTGCCAGCACTCGACCTGTGGCCTTAGGGCCAGGGGAAAAACGGCGCGGGGACGCGCCAGATGCTGGCAATGGCGGCCCAGATGACGGCCAGCAGGAACTCCCCGAGAATCAGACCCAGGAAGAAGGGCCGCAGGTTCAGATAGACCTTCATGCCTCCGTAGCGGAGGATGACCGACTTGACGATCCAGGCAACGAGGATCGGCCACCAGAAGACGATCATGCTCCAGGAGCCCGAGAGCGCGAAACCCAGGGGCGAGAACGGCCACCAGACGTGCTGGGTGCGCATGTAGGCCAGGAAGGTCGCAAACCCGATGCCGGCCAGGAAGAAGATGGGTAGCCGGAAGTCGTACTTGTCAGGCGTCTCCATGACCGGCTGGAAGTAGGTGAAGCCGGCGAAGGCATTCCACTTGTAGGAGTAACCGTAGAGTGTCACCGCGCCCTTGTGGTAGGGCAGGACGAGCTGGATGATGCCTCCCGCTATCAGCGCGACGCCGAAGGCAGCCGCCACCGACCAGAAGAGCTGACGCCGGTCCAGCTTCGTCAGGTCAGCCATCTTCAGGCCGTCAAGGAACGTGGACAGCAGATTGCCGCGCAGATCGCGGGTGAAGACAGCATCTACCATGGCCAGCGCCGTCAGGGTGCTGCCACCGAGGGCGCGCTGGGTGGTGAACACGCGGATCAGGTCCACGGGCCGGAAGCTGGTCTCGGTCATCAGCATCCCGGCTTCCGAGACACTGCGGGCCATGACCAGCACGACGAGGAACAGAAAGACCCCGATCTCCACTGCGGCCATCCACAGGCTCATGCCCAGCAGATGGCACCAGTACACCGCGGTGATGACGGAGATGATCAGCCCGAAGACTGCGGTGCGCGGCGAAAGGAACTCCGAGCGCCCCTCGGCGGGCTGGTTGCTCACGGCGCGCCGCCAGAAGTCTCGCAGGTGCGGCAGGGCTGACTTCACCAGGTACGCGCTCAGAACCACGTAGGCTCCGGTGACGTGGTAGCCATTCCAGAGGCTGGTGGGGTACAGCGACATGGGCTGCAGGCTCTGACCAAACAGGGAGAAGACGATGTTTTCGGCCCGGCAGAGCAGGAACATGGACCACAGCGAGACCAGAACCTGAGAGGGAAGGAAGTAGCTGAAGCCGACGGCCGCCAAGGAGCAGTAGGCCACCGTGTAGTCCAGGTCAGTCCACGGCTTGGCGTGCATGTACTGGTTCAGCGGATACTGCAGCGGGATCATGGGAATGGCGGGATACAGGCCGTGCAGACCGTTGAGCGTGAAGACGAAGGCCGGGATGGAAAAGCCCAGCCAGGTGAGACGGTTGCGGAGGAAGGAGTCCGGCACCGACTGGTCGCGCGAAAGCTCGACCGGGAGCTGCACCAGCGGAAAACTGAGTTTCTCGTTATCCACCCACTGCCGGCGCAGGATGGCCGCCAGGCAGGCGTAGGCAAAGGTAAGGGCCAGGATGACCACGAGCCAGGCGGCGATAGGGCCCAGCCAGGGCCTCCAGGGGATGCTGCCATACGGCGGCAGGCCCTCGTAGAAGTCCACGACCAGCTTCTGACGACCCACCCCCTTGACGTCGAAGGGGACCGCCCACTGCGGAATATGCTGGTAGTAAGTCTTCTCCCAGTGATTGGCCTCAGTGGTGTGATAGTTGACCGCGACGAGGGTGGGGAGCCAGCGCTCCATCAGCCCCCGGGAGGTGGTCAGCGCGGCCACCAGGACCATCATGTAGATGACGATGATCTCATGGGCCGCCAGGCCAAGCCGACTTGGGACGGCCCGCACGGCCATGTTCAGCAAGACCAACAGGAAGAACAGCCCGATGGCGGCAGGCGCGAACTGGCAGATGGCGATCTGGATGGAGGTGACCACCAGTTCGGCCCAACTGACAACAAAACACACCGCCGCCGCGCCGATGAGCCCGATCACGATGGCGACCGGGCGAACGCGGTAGAGGGTCAGCGTGGTGCTCTCCGCCATGCCTTGGCTGCTCCAGCGTTAGTCCGTGAATCGGAAGGCGTAGAGGTCGGCGTCGCAGAGCTCAAAGCGCAGGCGCACCGGCTTGCCGGCCAACGCCGCCAGCGCCGCCGGGTCCCTGAACGGCACGACCCGCGCCAGGTCATCACCGAAGACCTCCGGGCAATCCGCCAGCGTCAGCCCCGGCAGAGGCTGCCCGGCCTCGTCCTGCACCTCTACCCGGATACGACCGGCCGCGCCGGTGGAGAAGTTCAGCACCAGCTTGCCCCCGCTGAACACCAGCGGCTTTGTAACCAGTTCCCCACCACTCAGGGGCGCCTGCACCGACACAAAACCATCTGTCCGCAGTGTGTACCGCCGCAGCCAGCACTTGTCGCCCTGCAGGGTTCCTTCGGTCACATAGATGGACAACTCGTCCGGGGCGCCGACGATGGTGGACGGTGTCTCGACCAGTCCCCAGTTCTGATAGTTGTCGCCGTAGAACCAGCTGTACTCGGTGCGTAGGCCCGGCCGGATGAACGATTCGGGCCAGATGCGGAAGTGCAATCCATCGCGGCTGGCCATGAACATGCCGTCGGTGATAGCCGTTCCCTCGCGCTGGGAGATAGCAGCGCGCAACTGGCGGTACTCAAGCTGCGGCAGGGCCTCCGTCGAGGGCGACCAGCCGCGGTCGAGGTAGCGTGTCGGGAAGCCCAGGAACAGGTGCGGCGCGCGGTGGTAGGGCGTGATCTGGTTGGTGTACAACTCGCTGGTGCGGCCGGGCGTGTACTCCAGGAAGACCGGGGCGGTCCAGTTGACGAAGTCCTTCGACGTGCAGGTCATGATATCGCGACCGTCGCGGAAGCTGCGATGGTACTCCCGGTATTCGCCCCGCAGCGAGTCCCAGAAGGCCAGGTTCTGAGAGTCAAACGCACCCTCCGTGATGACCGGCTTGTCGTGGAGAAGGGACCAGTGCACGCCGTCGGGCGACTTGAAGACCCATAAACCTCCGCCCTCGCCTCCCAAACCTCCGAGAGCCTTATAACGCGCCTCCGGCGGGCAAGCTGGGTTCGTGTCTCTGAAGGGCGTGAAGTTGTGAGATGCATGCCTGGTGGTCTCGTTGCCCATCCACACGATGTTGTTGTCGCGCGAGCCCGCGAACTCAAAGAGCCCCAACCGGGGCTTGACCCAGTGGATGCCGTCGGCGCTGACAGCCATGCAGGTCACTTCAGGGTTAGGCGAAGTGATGCTGTCACGAGCGTAGGTGACCTGCACGCCGCGATAGTACATCCGGTACAGTTCGCCGTCGCGGAAAACGGTCACATAGTTGGTCGCATTGCCCTCCCAGGGCTCGTCGCAGACAAGGGCCACATCCTGTGGCGCCGGGTGGTGCAGAACCTGTCGCGCGCCGCCGCTAAGGGTATCAATCAGGGCATCGTCCACCAGCAGCTCCAGGCGCGAGCCGATGTTGAGCGGCTCCTGCGCTTGCGCCCCCAGACCGGTGAGACCAATGGCCAGCAGAATGGACATGAGACCCATCACTCACTTCCTCCTGGGATTCCCCGGCCCGTCAACCCTCTGACCGGGCGGACCGGAACTTGAAGAAGTAGACCCTGGGCGGGTTACTCCACTGGTCGGTGCAACTGCCGATGACATGGCCGTCGGGGGTAACCTCGGGGCAGCCGCCGATGGCGTAGAGGCTGCCGAAGGTGTGTCGCGACTGGGCATAGTCGTGCCAGGTGGCGCCGTTGTCGTAGCTGATGATGGCGGTGACGCGGTTCGAGGTCGAGGAGGAGTTGCCGATGCAGTACAACGGGCTTCCCGGGTCGCGGTCATCCGAGGCGAAGAAGCCGTCCAGGCGGCACATCGGCAGGGCCTCGCCCCCGAAGCGGGGGGCGATGTCCAGGTCCGGTCGGGCGGTCCGCAGGTCGTAACGCACATAGCGCTGCGTAGCCTCGGGCCGTCCCTGGATCTGATAGGTGAAGTGCAGCTTCCCGGCCTTGGCCAGCAGGCTCCATAGCCAGGAGTGGACCTCGAACTCCTCCGGGCGGCTGATGAGGTCCGTCGGGCCGCTATCGTCGGCGGCGAAGGGCGGCGTGAGCGGGGTGCCGTCGAGCCTGAGCCAGGTCCGCCCGCCATCCACGGACTTCATGCAGTGGATATCCCAGTACAGGTAGACGTCCTTCTTCTGGGTCGTCCAGGCGGCGTACAGCGTGCCATCGGTATCCAGGTCCAGGTAGGTGTACTGCAGCCAGGCGTGCTCCCCTGGTTGCATGAGCCGCGCCTGATGCCGGACCTTGCCATCGAGGCCGATGACGAAGAACCACTCGTTGGCGCTGAAGAAGTAGAGCTGTCCCCGGCGCTCGTCTATCTCCAGGGCGTACTTGCCGTGCACGCTGCCCGGGACCTCGGTGATGATCGGGTCGCGGTAGTCGCGTTCCGCCAGGAAGCGGTAGAGATACGACATGTTATTGCTCCACTGGGCATCGCCCCAGTCCGGCCGCATCAGGTAGACGTTGTCCCGGGAGTCCGTCTCCAGCACCGCCGGGTTGGTGGCATTGGTGGCCTCGTGCAGGACGGTCCAGTTGCGCCCACCATCCTGGCTCCAGATCAGCCGCCACTGCTGGGCGGTATACGCCTCGTTGCGCGAACGGATGTAGGCCATGAAGTACCCGCGCCGGTTGCTGACCACCTTCTGGTTGTTGCTCTGGAAGGTGGCGTAGCCGGTGGCGTTCTCGTCCACGCACCGGGTCCAGATTGTCTTTAGCTTCGGGGCCTCTGCCATGGCGAAGCCACTCCCCGTCAGCGCAGTGAGTATCAGCAGGGCCAGTCCTCGGCGCAGCCAGTGGTTCACAGGTCACTCTCCTGTCAGCCGTCACGGCGGCGCGCGCCGGGGATGCGAATGAAATGGACGTGGGCCGGGTCCACACCCCGGTCGGTGAGGGACCCGATGACATCGCCTTCGGGTGTCAGTTCGCGGCAGCCGCCAATGGCATAGGGCTCGACGATGGGAGAGCGGCTCACCGCATGGTCGTGCCAGGTCGCGCCGTTGTCGTGGCTGACCAGACAGACCAGTTGGGAGCCATTGGCCCCCACGTAGTACAGCGGGCTTTCAGGCTGCTCCGCAGCGGCGGCGAAGAAGCCGTCGAACCAGGTAGCCTCCAGCTTTTCGCCCCCAAAGCGTGGCGTCAGGTCCATGTCCCGCGCCCCGGTCGCGAGGTCGTACCGCATGTAGTGGAACCGCGGCGGGTCGGTGTTGGCCCGGTACGCGAAGTGCAGCTTGCCGCCCTTGGCCACGAAGCTGTGCAGCCAGGTGTGCACCTCCAACTCGTCGTCCAGACTGATGCGGTCGGCGGTGCTGGCGTCATCGGCGACGACGGGCAGCTCCAGCGGTGTGCCATCCAGCTTATGCCAGTGGACACCGCCGTCCGGCGACTTGGCTACATGAATGTCCCAGTACAGGTAGCGGTCGTGATAGGAGGTCGTCCAGGCCGCATAGAGCGTGCCAGCGGCGTCAAGGCAGAGGTGTGGGTACTGCGTGATGGCATTCGCTCCCGCCGTCGTAAGGCGACAGGTGCGCAGGAGATGGCCCTCGAGGTCAAGCGTGAAGAGGCTGTCCTTGTTGTGGGAGAAGTAGTGCAACTCCCGCCGTCCGGCGTCAAAGAGCGCGCAGAACTTGCCAGCCATGCTGTGCGGGGTGACGGAGATGACCGGCGGGGCCTCGAGGTCGCCGGCAGCGAAACGGTAGAGATACGAGTGGTCGTCCACAAAGTCCGGCCGAATCAGATAGACAGTGCCAGCCTCGTCTGCCTCCAGCACCGGCGGGTTGGTGGCATTGGTCTCCTCGTGCAGGACGCGCCACGTCTCGCCGCCATCGGCGCTGTGCATGAGCCGCCACTGCTGGGCCGTGTACTCCTCGTTGCGGCTGCGCAGATAGGTCATGAACAGCCCGCCGGGGGTGTGGATGACCTTCTGGTTGTGGCTCTGGAAGGTCCCGTAGTAGGTGGCCTTCGCATCCACGCAACGCATCGCAATGGCCTGAATCCCGTCGCCAGGCGTCCGGGGCGGGGTCGGCATCGGGCGCCTCCTCCGGTGAATGGGCACGCCGGCGAAGACTTCGCGTCGCTCAGCCCTGGCACCTCTCGGCGACCCGCACCTCCCATTGGCGCGCGGTATTCATCCTTCGCCACAGGCCCAGAGGTGCCCGAGGGCACAGGAGACCTCAGCTCAGGCGACGAACCACCTGCAGCGCTGGCCGCAACGCACACGCGGCGCCGGAGGTGAACCTGATGGAGAGAATCGGACTGATCTTGATCGCTGTGGCCCTGTGCGGACTTGGACATGCCGTCGAACAACGTACAGCGCGGGCGCTCTGGCGTGCCGTGCCGGCCTTCAAAGAGGCCACGGTAACCAACTGCCTCTCATCTGACGCCATCAGCGCCTCGCAGTTGGGCGAGGTCAGCCTGCCGGCCATCTTCCTGCACCCGCGGAACCGCGACCTCTCGCTGCTGACCTATCCGGCTGTCACGCTGCAGGTCGAGCCCGGCCAGCGCGCGTTCCTGCTGTCAGCCTTCGGCATCCGCACCGGCTTCGACTGGAACGACCCCGAACGCAGGCCGGACGGCGTACGCTTCTATGTGATGGACGGTGACCGCGACCTGCTGTCGTATCACCTGCGGGAAAGCAAGTGGATGGCCGCAGGGGTGCCGCTGGAAGCTTCCGGCGGCAAACTGCGCCTGCACCCGGTGCTGGCTACCGATCCCGGCCCCGAAGGCAACACCAACTTCGACTGGGCGCTGCTCGGCGACCCCATGGTGGTGGTCGTGGACGAGGCCCCGGTACCGCAGCGCACAGCGGTCAGCGGGGCTGTGGGCATCCTGGTCGTGCAGTTGCCAGAGGGTGAGGCGAAGGTCATCGTGGAGGGCCTGGATGCCGCCGGGCAGCCGGTGGCAGGGGCCATCGCGGAGAGCCTGCCCGGCGCCACGGGCGTGAGCTTCGCGCGCTTCGACTTCAGCAGCCATCCCGAATGCGTGGCCTGGCAGTGGCGGCTGGACGGCGCAGGTCAGGCGCAGGCTTGGGGCGGAAGCTGGCAGCCCGAACTCGCCATCGAGGCCGTGGGACTGAGCCGGGCGGTCATCTTCAGTGGGCAGGAGCGACAGGCCCGCGTGACCGTCCGCAACACCGGGCCGGGGGCGCTCCTGCCCGAACATCAGGCCCGCGTCGAGGTGGCGGGGGCCGCCCAGCCGCTGGAGCGCCTGGCGCCTGGCGAAACGGCTACTCTGCGGTATGAGCTGCCGCCGGCCGGGGGCCAGAGCGAGAGCCTGCCGGTGGCGGTCACCTGGCGAGGTGGCCGTCTGCAGTCCACGGCCAGCCTGCGGTCCTATGCGTGGCCGGCCCTGCCCGCTGTGCCGTATTCGCGGCCAACGGGCCCTGAGGTCCTCGACCTGGGGCCATATGTACTCGTGCAGAACCCGCAGGTGCGCTGGCTCATCTGCCGCGAGGCCCCGGGCCTGGGGGCACTGGTCTATGCCTGGACCGACCGGGGTTGGGAGCTGGCCGGGTCCGTGACGCCCTGGGTCGAGCTGGTCCTGCCGGGACGCGGGGAGAGTGCGCCCGGGCTGGCTACCCTCACCGCCAGCGCGGGCGCGGAGGACGCCCGGCTGAACGCCACGCTGGTGGACGAGAGCGGGCTGATCTGCCGCGTCCGCGCCATCTTGCCGGTGGACGACATCGCGCTGCGCTTCGACCTGACTGTCTCCAGCCGCGACGGGGCGCAGGTACTGGCGGTGCGCGGCCCGGCAGTTCATGCCGGCGACGGGAGCACCGGGGCCGACAAGGGCGTGGCCATCTTCCCCGGACTGGAGTACCTGGAGGGTGACGAACGTAGCTCCAGTACCCGCGATCTGGCCCTGCCCCACGCCGACCGGCGCGTGCCGCACAAGTTCAAGGTGACCGTCCCGATGATGATGGTCGAGACACGCACCGGCGGCCCGGTCGTCGCCGTGGCCTGGGACGCGAAGCAGAAGTGGGATGGCGAGCACCTGGCGCCGGCGGCCTGTTTCGCTTCACCCGACTTCATCACCAACAGGGACAGCCACCTGATGCAGCTTCTGCTGCCCTCAGTGCCCGAGGGGCTGCCGGAGAACGCCCGGCAGGCGCAAGAGCCGCTGACCATCACGCCCGACCGCCCCTGGCGCCTCAAGCAGCGCATCGGTGTTGGAGTGCCCCGCCCGGACGCCACGGCGGCCCTACGCTGGTTTGATGACTGGCTTGGCTACCCCGAGGCCGAGGCGCCGCCGCGTAGCTTCGCGGATGAGATGGCGCTTTGCCGCCACGGGTGGCTGGTCACCTGCTGGGACAAGGAGACCCGGAAGGGCCGCCACTGCGTGGGCTGGAGCCCGGCCAACTCGCCCGGCCACGCAACCCTGATGCTCATGGACGCCCGGGCGGTAGCCACCGGCGAGGCGAAACAGCAGCTCCTGGAGCGGGTAGACCTGGTGGGCAACCAGACCATCGAACAGGAGGGGCCGGGGGGGCTGGCCAGCGGCGCCAACTGCCACATCATGGGCTGGGAGTTCCCCTACCACTGGGGCGGTCTGCCCGGGGCGCTGGCCGGCATGCGGGAGCAGGCGGAGGGGATCATGCGCAGCCAGGAGGCCAACGGCGGCTGGGGGTTCTACCCCTCGGAGGACCGCAAGTCCCTGGGCGCGCCCGGTACCCAGACCATGGGCACCTGCGCCGGACCCGCCTACCGTCTCGCGAAATGGGCCGCCATCTCCGGCGACCCGGCGGTCACCGCAGCCATGCGGAAGGCCCTGGAGCGCCTGCGCGAGTTCCGGGTCCCCCGCGGGGCTCAGGGATGGGAGTGTCCCATCCTGCAACCCGATGTACTCGCCTCGGCCTATGCCCTGCGCGCTGCGGTCTGGGCGTATCAGGCTACCGGCGAGGCGCAGTACCTGGACGACGCCCGTTTCTACGCCCGCACTGGCCTGCCATTCCAGTACGTCTGGGACGATGGCGAGCATCCCGGCATGCGCTATGCCAGCATCCCTGTCTTCGGCAGCACCTTCTTCACCCACTCCTGGATCGGCCTGCCCGTGCAGTGGTGCGGGCTGGTACACGCCTATGGCCTGGTGGAGCTGATGCGCTTCGACAGTGACGACCTGTGGCGGCGACAGGTCGAGGGCATGACCGTCAGCGCCATGCACCAGCAGTGGCCGCTGGACAACAAGGAGCTGGCTGGCAGCTACCCTGACAGCTACGGCCAGTGGTTCACGGTGCGCAACGGGGCCTACATCAACCCGGAGGACATCCAGATCAACGCCCTGGCGCTGAAGGGCCTGGACCCGGGCTTGCGGTCGGTGGCGGCGCAGGTTGGCGGCAGAGTGGTGCATGTCACGGCGCCGGGGGACCTGCGGGTGAGCGCGGAGGGCGGGAGATTGGCGATCAGTCTGAAGTACCTGCCGGGCGAGACCTGCTACCTGACCCTGGCCGGCCTGGACGCGGCGGCGGGCACCAGCCTGACAGCCAACGGGCAGCCCTTGATGCAGCAGCCGGACCTGCCGCATGGCAGCACGGGCTGGGCATACGAGCCAAAGACCGGCCTGGTGGTGCTTGGTGCGACCTGCGATACCGAGGGACGACTGGAGGTGGTGGGGCCGCCGGCGCGCTAGCGATCGCTCGCCTGCAGCCCCACCACGTACGCGGCGGCGCGGGCGCGGATGGTGTCATAGTCTGCCGGTGCCAGGCCCGGATGGACGAGGTGCTCGTAGATGCGGGCCGTCTGCGTGGCCGGAAGGTGCTGTTGGGGGCGGCGGGTGAGCCGCCGCACCGCCCGCAGGAAGCTCTGGGCCTCGCGGGCCAGGGCCCGGCGTTCCGGGTCCGGGGAGCGGGCGGCGACCTCCGCCGCGTCGCGGACCGCCTGCAGGTAGCGGTAGTCGTCTATACCCTCGCGACGACCCTCCCAGCCCAGCGTCGGCACATTACCCGTTGGTGTGGGCAGGACATAGCTGTAGCGGTGCGGGTCCTCGTAGTACGTCACATCGCCGAAGTCCAGGCTGCCGTCGTCGGTGACCCGCCCCCCGGTCGCCTCGGTGTAGCACCACTGCCAGTTGCCGGTCAGGCCTGCGGTCCAGGTGAAGTAGCCAGTGAAGTAGCGGTCATTGCGTGGCTGGCAGCCGTTCCAGTTGCAGTTGTAGGTCCACGCCTCCTTCCCCGCCGCCCGCGCCTGGGCGACCGTGCGCTCCATGGGGTCCACGCTGTCGGACAGGATCCAGACGTCATAGTACTGGCCCAACTCCCCCGGCTCGCCGATGGCGGTGGTGGTGCGCACGCCCGGCACACGGTGGACCACATCGGCCAGCCCATGAATGAGTTCGCGCTGGTCAGCGGCGGGTTCGTCTACCAGGTAGTACAGCAGCTCCGGCCAGCCCTCGGCGCGCCGTCGAGCCTCCACGGCCTGCACCAGGCGCTCCTCGTTGGCGAAGATGCCGTTGCTCCGGCCGCAGGCCAGGAACAGCAGCGGGTGTCCCTCCTGCAACAGACCGGCCTCGCGGAGCAGCGCCATCTGCCGGTTCAGCGCCATGTGCTCCTCGCCGATGCCATGACCGGGGCCTTCCAGGTCGAAGTCGGGCTCAAAGGTCCCGTCGGGCAGTCGCCGCTCCACGTTGGCGTAGACGCTCACGGAGTTACAGCCGTGGGCGCGCATGTCCATCATCGAGCGCCGGAAGAACTCCTCGGTGCGGAACTCGGGGTACTGGCAGCACTGACGGTAGTACATGCCGTAGGTGACGTCGGGCTCCGGGAGCCGCAGCGGCAAGACCTCAGCTGTCAACGGCAGCGTGGTTGCGGGGGCGCCGTCGGCCGAGACCCGCAGCCTCGTCCGGTAGACCCCTGGCCGCGCGTCCGGCGGGGCGTGGACCGTCAGCCAGTAGCGTTGCGTCTCACCGGCAGCGATGTCTGCCACATCGCCGGGGAAGATGAACAGCGGGCGGCGCTCGTAGGACTGCCCCGCCTTGAGGGGCTCGCTGTTGTTGAGCCAGCGGGTGATGGACCGGACGACCCCCACCTGCACCGCCGAGGCCGGCTGCCTGGCGCCGCCTGGTCCCCGGAGGTCGCTGACGACAGTCACCCGGGCGTTCCGAAGAGGTCGGAGGGCCGTCAGTGAGAGCGTAACGGGCTCGTACTCGCCCCGCGCCAGGCGGCAGCGCAGCCCGTTCACGACCTCCGCTCTGACCGGCTGGTAAGTGGGGTAGACCAGTTCCATCCAGTGCTGGGAGGAGACCAGGTAGCCGCGCCGGGCCTCGGCCGCCGTCGGCGCCAGCCGCGGGTTCGGCGCGGGCGACAGGTCGCCCACGCGCACGCTATCGTCCTCCACCAGGCTTACGTCATCGTACAGGATCGCCCCGGCACCGTAGCGCCGCCCCAAGTACAGGCCGATCTCGGTCTGCT